>JBDSSD010000169.1:0-28570 GCA_039928945.1 Opitutus sp.
TTGAAAGCTGACCACGCGAAAACCGTGGAGACGAGATAGACCTCGATCATTCGATCCGACCACGGATTTCACCGATGGACACGGATGACGGAGATGAGCATCGATCCTCGTGCGATTCCGACCCGTAGCCCGCTCCGGGAGGAGCGGGACCTCACGCGCAGACTACAGGTGAACTAGAAATACGGATGGGGCTTCGAGCGAACGAACCGACCGCGGATTTCACGGATGGGCGCGGATGGAAGCGGATCGAACCTTGGATGTATGAACGATTCTTGTAGCCCGCTCCGGAAGGAGCGGGATTTGAAAGCTGACCGCGCGAAAACCGTGGAGACGAGATAGACCTCGATCATTCGATCCGACCACGGATTTCACCGATGGACACGGATGACGGAGATGAGCATCGATCCTCGTGCCATTTCATTTGTAGCCCGCTCGTGGAGGAGGGAGATCTCGCGCGGAGACTACGGGTGAATCAGCAGATCGGATGAGGCTTCAAGCCAGCGATCCCACCGCGGATTTCGCGGATGGACGCTGATGGAACGGGTCGAACCTGGATCTGTGATCGACCTGTGGCCCGCTCGGGACAGACGGCGTAAAACCGACCAACTTGGCATGTCATTGCGAAGGAGTCCCGCCCGGCGGGACGCCTGCGGCAATCCAGCTGGAAGTTCAGATGGCTTGCTTCGGAGCTTCGCTTCTCATGATGACAACGAGGAAGCGTTGGCGGTATTTCACACTCTCTCGTTCGGAGTGGGCGACGTGAGAGGAGCGGAGCCAACGACCAGCGCCCTCCAGGTTCGATTCTGATCATCCGCGCCCCTCCGCGAAATCCGCGGTGGGATCGATGGTTCGGTGGGTCCACTCGAAATTCGCGCTTCGTTTCCGCGCTTCATGCCGCGATTGTGCGTGATGATCCCGCTCCTCCCGGAGCGGGCTACAAATCGAAGCGTCGTGATCGTTAGGTCCGCTTCATGTTTATCGATCGGCGAGTCGGACCGGTGAAGGGAATCAGCGATTACAAGCGAAGATCAGCGGTCGACGGGTCAGAACGGACGACACGGAGGTCGTCCCTCCCTTCGGATGACGAGCATCGCCCTGGGGTTCGCATACACGGATTCCAGGTGCCATGACTCGCTGTCAGGTGAGTCGATCGTTTTCGAACAACCGGATGCGTGAGCGCAAATCACGGCTCACTCTCCTGCAGACTTGCTAGCGACGACCGTCGTACGACATGGCGCAGTCTTCTCGACTGGCGCGGTCTTCATCGGATGGAAAATCGATTTGAGCAGGCGACGCCCCATTCCCCGCTTGCGGTAGAGCTGTAGTTTGCGCGCGGAGGTCGTCAAAGGATGACGATGCAGGATGATCGGGCGCTCCTGCCGCGGATATCGCGGATGGGCGCGGATGGAACGGTCGAAGCTGAGTCGGCGATCGACATGTGAGAAGGTCGGACCCGCCGCCGATCGCGTATGGAGCCCGGCGCGGCGACGGGAAACCGGATCGTCCGACGCCGCCATCATTCGATTAAATGAATGGGGTAGGGCGAGCCGGTTCGAGTTCCTGTGCGGCGGTCGAGCCCGGCTCGGCCGGAGGCCTCGCCCTACCCACGACGCAACCCTGCCATTGTTCGGTCTAAGCTCAAAATCGTCCTTCAGCTCATGGCTCCTGTCCGCCTGCGTTCGCGCCGGGAGAAGAACCAGGCGCTGAGTGAGATCGGCAGCCCGACCAGGATCACATGAAAGAGGAGCCCCATGCGCAGGCCGGCGACGGTGAATGGACCGATCGGAAATGAGACGGCGGAGAGAGGCAACACGATCAGGTTCATCACCAGGAACACGGCGACACCGCAAATCACGCCACCGAGGATGAAATGATCTTTCAGGGAAACCAACCGCCGGCTGACAAAGCTATAAACCGCAGCGGCGGAGAGGGCGATGAGGAAGTGGAGCGCGACACCCAGTATCCAGATTGCGGGTCCACCGCCGCCCGCTTGAGGGAAGGCCTTCGAGCCGAGGAGTCCGCTGGCGATTCCGTAGAACATGGTCCAGCCATACGTGTGAATGGCCGAGGCGGCATCGAGCACGCCGGCAAGAAGGCCGCCGGCCAGTAGCGCCGGCAGCACCGACGTCGATCGGGGAACACGAGCATCGTGAGGTGTTGTCATCGCCGGACAACGTGAACCGGTCGTGGCCAAATAAAACAAACCTGCGACAGAACCTGATTACGCATCGGCCAAGCCTGAAAAAACGCCGCGAGCGCCCGGCGTCGGAATGGCCACGGCCGGACGAGTCGTTGCCTGGTGACATGCGTCGGCAATATTTCAACGCATCTCACGCCAATCCGGCTTCGCGAGTGCGGTGCCGGACGCAGGGGTGAGACAATTGACGATGAAAGATCATTCGGCATCGGAGTGATCAGCTCCAGACCTTCTTCCTCGTTCGAGGTTTTCGTCAGAGTCGAACGCGGAAAAGAAGCCCAGCAAGGTCGTCATATAGAACTGCCGTGCCGCGGCGGTGGCTTCGACGATTTCAGCCGGTGTCGGCCCGAAGTCACGGGGCTCGGCGCTGCTGCGATGGAGTGGATCAACGGTGAGCTCGCGAGAGGTCATGGCGACAGGTTGATCGCACGATGCCCAATTCAAATCGCTCCGCGACGAATCCTGATTGCGATCGGGCGAAAGCGGAAATGCCGCGACGAGCTCGGCGCGAGCGATGTCGCCGTTTCCTGTTCAATGGGTGCGACGCGAAAAACTCCACCACCTCGAGCCGCCGCTAAGACAGAGCGCCCCGCGTGACGATGCCATCCTGAACCTGCTTCAGGCATGCATAACTCGCATCGAGGCGGACGCCGCTCTTCATCACGACGACCGACAGCCCGCGCGACAATGGGCGAAACTCCTTCACGCGAGAAAAGTTGACGAGACGGGAGCGATGGATGCGGACGAAGCCCTCGGGTGCGAGCCGCCGCTCGATTTCAGCCAGCTTCATCCGAGTGAAATGGCTTTCGCTGGGTGTATGAATGCGGACGTAGTCGCCGTCAGACTCAATCCAGTCGATCTCGGCCGCCTGCAACACGAGCACACGGTCGTCACGTTTCACGAGCAGACAGCCCGAGTCCGGACGTCGGTTAACGGTGCCCAGGAACTCGGTGAGTCGCGCCAGATGTTCGCTTCGGTTTTGATCGCCGCGCACGCAAATCCGCGCGCGTTCCAGCACCTGCTCGATGCGAGCCTCGCCAAAGGGCTTCAACACGTAGTCGAGCGCCTGCACCTCGAACGCGCGCAGGGCGAATTCATCGAACGCCGTGACGAAAATCACGACCGGCATCCGGATGCCTTTCAGCGCTTCGAGCACTTCGAATCCGTTCATTCCGGGCATTTGCACGTCGAGGAACAAGACATCGGGTCGGTGCTGACGGACGGCTTGCACCGCGCTCGCTCCGTCTTTGCACGCAGCGACGATCTCCACATCGTCGGCCCGGCCAAGCAACCGCGAGAGACGCCGCAACGCGACCGGCTCATCATCGACTGTGATCGCTTTGATTTTCGACATGGCGGCTCAGGAGAGATGATCGGTTCCCTCGCTCCACGGCAAGAGCATCGACGCGACGAGGCCCTGGTCGTTGCGCAGCTGGAAACTTGCGCGTGAACCGTAGAGACGCTGAAGTCGGGTTCTCGTATGGCCGATTCCGATACCGTGGTTGATGCCGTGGGCGTTCAAGCCCGGTCCATTGTCGCGCACCTCGAGCTGGAGCTGCTCGTCAAGGCGCGTCGCCGATATCTCCAGTCGTCCACGACGCACGGAAACAGCGATGCCATGCTTGATGGCATTCTCGACGATCGGCTGCAGGATCAGACTCGGCACGCGCGCTCCGAGCGCGGCGGGTTCGATCCTCCAGATCACTTCCAGACGGTCGCCGAGGCGCATTTGTTCGATGGCGAGATAACTGCGGATGAAGTCGATCTCTTCACTGAGCGGCACTTCCAGCGCCTGCGTTTTGAGCGACTTGCGGAGCAGCTCGCCCAGTTGAAGTAACATCTGCTCCGCCTGGCGTGGGTTTTCGTGCGTCAACTCCGCGATCGAATTCAGGGTGTTGAAGAGGAAGTGCGGATTCAGCTGGCTGCGCAGCGCCTGCAACTGCGCTTGTTGGAGCATCGCGCCCAGTTCCGCGGTTTCGAGCCGGCTTTCCTTCGCCTCCCGATAATTCGTCACCGCATACCAGGCGATGACCGTGGAAGCGAAGATGACCACCGACGCGGTGATCAGGTGCATGAACAGGACCTTGTAGTCCGCCCAAAACGCGGGCGGCGCATCTTTGACCCAGGAGAACTTCCAGGCGATCGCCCACGACCCGAGTCGCACGATCTCATAAAGCAGGGGTATTAGAACGACGGTTACGGCGGCCCCGAGCGTCAACCCGAGAAGATAACGCGGCCAGCGTTGCGGCCCCTCGTGCAGCCAGCGGCACAGCCGGAACATGGGCGGCAGCAGAATGACCCACGCCGTCCAGTAAACCACCTCGCGCCCAAGCGCCACGCTCCAGCTGAGACTGGCGTTGTTGAGCAACGACTCGACGCCTCCGACCAGGGAGAAGAGGGTGGGAAGGGCGACGTAAGCCAGGGCCAGCGATGCGCGCGGCCAGCGGGTGAAGAGGTTCACGCGCAGGAGTGTAAGGGCAGTGTCAAGGGAGACGGGGCAAATCCGGGTGCGCCGACGATGCTTGCTTCGAGTTCTGCCGTCGACGAATCAGGCTTCATTCCGCGAAATGCGGTCTTGAACGCATTGGCGTCGAAATGAATCGAGCGGGAGTGTTCCTTCACCTGCATGAAACACCGACACCTCCTGTGGTTCACGCCGATAATTCTGCTGCCGATCGTGTTGCTGGCCGAGGAAACGCCGAAGCCTGCGCCGGAGGTCCCGTACCCCTCTGGCTATCGGACGTGGCGGCACATCACCAGCGCGGTGTTACCGACGGTCAAACCGGGAGCAAACCCTCAAAAACCCGCGGCGCCGCGCGGGCTCATGCACCACGTCTACGCCAACGAGCTGGCGCTGGAAGGCTATCGCACCGGAAGTTTTCCGACTGGCGCCGTGCTGATTGCTGACTGGTTTGTACTCGAACCGCGCGGCCCCGAGTTGATTCAGGGGGCGCGGAGCTCGGTTAATGTGATGGTGCGTGATCCGCGCTACAGCGCGACGGGCGGGTGGGGCTTTGAGGATTTTGATCGGGATACGACCACGACCCGCAACGTCGGCTCGAACGCCGTCAAGATGTGCTTCGAGTGCCATCAGCGGATTAAAAACCGCGAGTTCGTGATCAGCGACTTGAAGCCGTAACCCCCCGGCTCTCGGCGAATCGAAGAATCCGGCGAGCGAATACTTCAGCTGAAAACGGTAGGGCACGGCGCCTCCGGCTCTCCGGAACCGACGCGGCTCACTTCGGCAAAGGCCCGAGGATTTCGATTCCGAATTGACCGGCGGCTTTCATCACCCTGGGCATATCAGGTGCCGTGGGTTCGGGGATCTTCGCTTCCCCCATCGGCTGCGCCAATTCCGCGACAAATCCTTCGAACCCACCCGGCGTGACGAGAATCAGGTATCGCGCGGGCGAAGCTCCAACGACCCTGAATCCGTGGGGCACGTTTCGCGGCAGAAATACACTCGCTCCCGCCCGACCCACAAAGCGCGTGCCCTCACTCAGAAACTCAACTTCGCCTTCAAGCACATAGAACGTCTCATCTTCATTGCGATGGATATGGTAAGGCGAACCGTCGCCCACCGGCGCGAGCTGTTCGATGAGACCGAACGCGCCTCCCGTCTGTGCTGCAGTATTTCTGACGAACGTAAGACCGTTGAAAAAGGAGAGCGGCTGGCTCTCGTTCCGATTGGTGGCGACAATGGATTGGTTCATGAATATTGGGGGGGGCCTTCGATTTACGGGCTCCGCTGGATCAACGCGAGTTCGCAGTTGATCGGCGTCCGCCGCGACGCGCGCTCGTCGGCGCGATTCGTGCGAGATCGACTGCAAAGTTGCGAGCGGCTCGGTCGAGCCGCGTCTCGCGTGGGTTTGCTGGGCTGTGCCGTTGCTCTTGACGGAGGTCGCGCTGCAATCCGCCGCGATATTCAAAAATAAAGCCTGAACGCCGCAGGCGACCTCTGTCACGTAGGCCAGCGCGCTTGCGCGCGCTCCAGAAGGCGCCCGCAAGGGGCGCCCCTACAGGTGCAATGCGTAGGGGCGCCCTTTTTACGGGCGCCCGTACATCGAAGTAGGCCAGCGCGCTTGCGCGCGCTCCGAAATCTGAGCGCCCACGTAGCCCGGAGCGGGAGCTCAGGGATGATTGCGATCGTGTCCGTCTTCCGCAGTCCGCCTGCGCTTGTCTCCTCCGCGTGGAGGGACGACCGCCGTGTCGTCCGGCTCGTGGCATTGGCTTCGCGAACGCCACCTCTCTGACCGACCCAACGTCCCGCTGCTCCCGCAGCGGGCTACAGGGATCGGGCGGGTTCACGCCGCGTCACGCCAGAAAAAAGGTCGCAATCCGTGAAGTAGGACGCGCCGCTGTGGTGTTCATCGCTGCAGGAGGAATTTCCGAGAGTCGCTGAGTTGGTCAGCTCCGACGTTCTGAAATTTCCCGCTCCACGAGCGTGACCACCGCACGTGGTCCGCCTGAAGGCCAGTACCCTCCTGAACCCGTAACGGCGTTACCCACGTCCGCAGGGCGGAGCTGTGCCTTCACGTCTCCATCAGCCCCCATTTCCCAATGACCTGCAGTCATCAGGCGAAAATCCGTCAGCTCACCCGTCACAAACAACCAAATACAATGAAAACGTTCCCCCACCTGTCTGCCGCCACCTTCCTGCTGGCGACACTCTGTTCCAGCCTCTCCGCCCGCTCGGTTGAGCGCGTCGCTCTCTTCGATTTCGCCCACGGCGAACTACCGGAATCACTCGCGTTCGACCACGAGGGCAACGCGTTCATGAGCATCGCCTCGGGCGGCAAGATTGTGAAGGTGTCGCCGAACGGCACGAAGACTGACTTCGCCCAGATTGCCGACTGGCAACTTCTCGGCGTCAAGTTCGACCCCGCGGGCAACCTCTGCGTCGCCGGCGGCAATGGCATCTACAAGGTGACGCGCGACGGCAGCGTCAGCATGTTCGCCCCGGTGCCTGGCCATTTTTTCCTGAATGACATGGCGTTCGACCGTGCGGGCAACATGTACGTCACCGACAGCTTCGCGTATTCAATCTGGCGGATTGATCCCAACGGGCAGGCGCAGGTTTGGAGCACCGACCCGCTGCTGCTGCCGGCGACGACCTTCTTTCCTTTTCCGCTCGGTCCCAACGGCCTGATCTTCTCGCGCGATGGTCGGACTCTGTTCGTGCTCAATACCTGTGCCGGACGCGTCATCGCCATCGACGTTGATCAAAGTGGTGCCGCCGGCGCCGGTCGCGTTGTCGCGGAAGACGAGGCGCTGATTGGAGCGGATGGCCTGACGATGGATGCAACCGGAAACTTGTTCGTCGCCGTGAACATTCAGGATCAGATCGTCGTGGTGGATACGAAAGGGCAGTTAAGCGAACTCGCGTCCGGCCGACCGCTGTCCACGCCCACCACGGTGGTTTTTGGCGAACGTTCCGGACAGCAGACCTTGTTTATCTGCAACAATGGAAACTTCTTCGCCGGCGCAGATGCGTCCGTGGCCGGTTTGTACAAGATCGACGCCGCCGGTCCGTTTCAGCGCCGCGCGATTCCACATCGCCGCTGAACCGGACAGGCCCTGAAACCGTCTGGTCTTGGACGGCAGCTACGCGCCACGCCGCGGGTCTCTGACCCGCGGCATTCAGCGTGACCTATGTCGTCATTCGATTCGAAATACGTAGCCCGCTGTCGGAGCAGCGGGAGGATTGGGGATCGAGCCTCGGGTAATCGCGAATCGAAGTCTGAGATCGCGGACGACTAGCATCCCGCTGCTCCTGCAGCGGGCTACACTCCGATCCCGATCCCATCCGTGTACATCCGTGCCATCCGTGGTTAAAATTCCGGAGATCCAGTCAAGGTTGAGTTCCATCCGCGAGCATCCGCGATAGGCTCGAATTTGAACGCGCCAGAACTCAATCGACCGCGGATTACGCTAATTAACGCGGATGGAAATTGGATCGCATTGAGCGAAATACGTCCCGCTGCTCCCGCAGCGGGCTACGGTTCGATCCCGATCCCGATCCGTGTCCCTCCGTGCAATCCGTGGTTAAGATTCACGTGTGGAATTTACTCAGCACGTTCCGCACCGCTTCCGTGCCGTTCGTCGGGTTTTCCGGACGCTTGGCTCCGGCGGCGCAGAGCAACTCGACGACGCCAGGATAGTCGCCGGTCTTCGCGTGCCAGCCATGCACGGAGCCATGGATCGCCCAGCCCAACGGCGTGCCTTTGAAATCGCGGTCCGTTTGCTCGAGCGGCGGATGGTAGCGCAGGATCTCGCGCGTCATTTCCACGTTGCCGTGGAACGCCGCCCAATGCAGCGGCGTGCCTTCATGCTGTCCCGTCGCGTCCACCGGAAATCCCGCAGCCAGCATGCCGCGGACGACCTCCGTGCGATTATTGCGCGCAGCCAACGCGACGTGCCGCCGATCATCCGAGGTCAACGTCGTGATCAGCGCGGGCTGTTGCGTGAGCAGTGCGCGAATTTCGTTTTCGTCCGCCATCCAGCAGGCCGCGAGGAAGCGAACGTCCGTCGGGCTTCGCTCCATGAGGAACCGCATGATTTCCGGGTGTCCAAAAGCCCGCGCAACTTCGTGCGGCGAGACATACCAGCCCAACATCCATTGGTAGATTGTTCCCCCCGAATGAGGATTGCGCATCGGGATATATTCGGACGTGACGCGCAATCGGATACAGCTGGGATCCAAGTCGAGGTGCCGGCGCACCAAGGCGGCGTCACCGAGCGCAGCCGCGAGCAGGAGATCCGTGCGGCACCCGTGTTGCACCAGATAGCGCACAACCTCCGGTCGATCGCGCACCATGTATTGGGCGGGGGTAGACTCATGGTCCACATCGAGCGCATTGATGTCCGCCCCGTACTTCAGCAGCAACTCGGCGACGGCCACCGAACTCGCGAAATGCAGCGGGGTCTGACCGTCGCCACCGCGCGCGTGCACGAGCTGCGGGTCGGCCTGAAGCATGGCTTGCAACCTTTCCACCATGCCGAGCCGTGCCGCCGCATGGACATCCACCGTCGCGCCGCGTTCAATCGCATAGCGGGCCAGCTCTGGTTCGGCGGTGTCCAGCAAGCCGAAACCACCGGCCCACCACTTGCTCCGCACATTGATGGCCGCGCCCGCGTCGAGGAGGACGTTAAGCATTTCGCGGCTGCGAACCTGAGTCATTACCGGCGATTGGAACGCCTCGACCGGCTCGTCGATTCGGGCTTTAAGCGCCGGATACCGCTCCAGCAGCTGTCGAAACAGCGTCGCATCGTCCTCGGCGAACGCTTGTCGCAGCAGCTCCATTTTATCGCCGGTGGCCACCAGCATGGCCGCCACGTGCTCGCGGAGTTTGGGCCAGCTCGCGGCGCCGTACTCGCGCGCGATCACGAGTTGCGCATCGGACAGGGACCACGAGGCATCACGCGCATACGTGTCGACGCTGGGCCCTTGCGGGTGATTTTCGCGGAAGCGCTGGTGGGCGGCGGGCTCGCCGGACTGCCAGGCGTGGAGAAGTTCTTTCGCCTGTGTCTTGAGCTGTTCAAGACGTGGGCGCGAGGGAAGCGATTTCGACATATAACCTTTTTGCCAAGGCCTGAGGTCCGCAGACAGGCGGCATCAAGGTTGATGATTAGCCTGAGAAATTTGAGTGAGCTCAGCTCTGCCCGCGGACCCGGATGCGCCTCAAAACGCACCGCTAGGCAGGCAAGCAGTTTCCAGACTGTCAAGCGGCGCGGTGTTTCACTGAGCGCAGAAAAAATGTCGGCCTGACGACGTCACCGGTGCGCCAGACCACGCGCCGCGCTCGGAGCTCTCACTTCTCATCGATCGGGCGCACCTCCGATGCGCCCACGGCCACGGCTTTGGCGGAATCCACCTGGCTGAGATAAGACTCCGGCTGGCCCAGGCGAAGGCGCAGCTCGTTCACTTCTGCTTTCAACTGCCGCACGCGCGTCTCCCGGTTCAGATTCAGGTTCTGCCAGCGTTGCAGCTCGGCCAGCCGCTGTCGCAGGCTTTCCTCCGACGCCTTGCGCACGGAAATATCGCGGGCAAAGGCACAGTTGAACTCCCGTCCGCCAATGCGCACCAGGGTCGATGCAACTTCGACCGGGAAAACCGTACCGTCCTTCCGCACGTGCGTGAATTCTGCTGTGTAGAATCCGTCCGTGCGCAAATGGGCCCACACCTGATTCATTCTTTCGGGTGTCGCCCCCGGATGGATCAACGTCAGGGGTTGGCCGATCAGCTCCTGTTCGGTGTACCCGACCGCACGACAGCCCGCGGCGTTGACGGCGGTGATGCGGTTGTCGGTATCGAGCCAATACGCACCATCATAGTGCGCATCGATGGCTCGGGCGAGACGTTCGCGATCCTCGGTCGCGAGTTTGTGCTCCGTGATGTCAGTCTCGATCCCATCCCAAACCACCCGTCCATCCGGCTGACGGCGAGGCTGAGCGCAAATGCTCCGCCAGCGGATCGCCCCATCTGGGAGTTGCACGCGCACAATAACGTTGAAGACACTCAACGCTGCTGCAGAGGCGGCCTCCGCCGCAACGACGGTCGGCAGGTCTGCCTCCAGGAACTGCCCGTAGAGCGCGGCCGGATCGCGCAGCACGGATTCCGCGGTGAGGCCATGAAGCAGCTGCACGCCGGCGCTGACGTAGAGAAATCTCATGGTGCCGTCGTGGTTGCGGACCAGTTGAAAAACCATGCTGCCGGGAAGGTTGTCGCCCAGCAGCCGCAGCCGGATCTCATTCGCGCGCAAATCACGGATCAGCCCGACCATCGAATCGCGTAAAGTCTCCAGCTCACCCGAATAATGCCGGCCAGCCAGGGTCGTGACGTTGGCGTCGCTGTACTCTCGGGCCAACGCAAACTGCTCAATCTCCCGGACGGGACGCACCACCGTCTTCCAAAGCAGAAAATACAGCCCTGCAATCAGGAGGCCATCGAGGGCTACGGTCACCGCGATCATGCCCAGGCGATAGCGCCGTAGTTTCTGTTCCATCAACAAGGTCGTGAACTCCACTTCCAAGTCGCCCAGCTCTGTATCGCCGAGATTGATGCGCCGGCGCTCGATGAACCGCTCTTCCGCTTGCCGCTTTCGCGCGGGGCGGGTCCGGGTGTAGACCGTCTTGTGGCGGTCGGTGAGACGCACCACCAGGCGTTCGATATCGGCCTTCATCATCACGCCGTTCAGCACGCGGTTAATCTGATCTTCGTCGAAATTCCACGCGGGTAGGGCCAGCGCCACGGACGCCTGTTCGGCGAGATTGGATTGCTCCTGTCGCAGGGCGGAGTCGGCCTGCGCTTTGATTGTGCTGTAGCTGAGGACCGCCGCCGCGATCATGAACAACGTGGTCACGCTCACCACCGAAAGGATGACCGGGACGGCAATGGTCGTGGGACGGCGCGACATGGTCGTGGCTTTACGTTAGGGCGAACGCAGCTCGTATGTCGCGGGATCGAACCACAGTGCCTTGTCGGCCATCGTTGTTTCGGGCCCGAGGTTGGGATTGGGGATGCGAATGATCCGGCGGTGTTTCAAGTCGAGCCGCCGAATCTTTTCATCCTGATACGCTGAAAAAATCCGGTCATAAGTCCCGTCCGCGATCATCGACCGCATTCCTACTTCGGCGCGTTGGGCAAGCCGTCGGCCCTCGACGGTGCGGGAGAACCAAAAGTACATTGGCATGGGATAAAACAGCACGACCTTGCGCTCGATCTCGAACTCTGGATACCGGGCCTGTCGGGTGGCCAGTTCGTCGATGACCTCAATGGCGCCCCGGAGGAAGACATCGAAGCGACCGTTGTTCAACATGTCGAAAAGCCCCTCGTAGCTCGAGCCGGTCACCACCGGCAGGCCGCTGGCGCGCAGGATATCCACGTCGATCCAGCCGAGGCCCAACCCAAACTTCACCTTCTGGAGTTCGGCCAGGGTTTGAATTTTCCCGAGCTCCTCCTGTCGTTCGCGCCGGATCAGGAAGACACAGTAGCCGCCGAGATTCTTGTCGACGGGAATTGGGATGGATTGGAGGCTCTGTTCCATGGCGGGGGTGGTGCCCAGGTACATCACGGTCAGTGCGCCCGTGGCATTTTCCAGTTCGAACGTCTGGCGCTTCTCCGTCATCAGACCGGCGGTTTCAAGCGAGTAGGGACCATACTTCTCGCGCGTTTTTTCGAGCGCCGTTTCCAGGATTTTCCAGTGGTATTCATAACGCCGATCCAAGGCAGATTCCGGCGCGTTGTGAATGTAGCGCATCACCGCCGGCTCGGCGCGAAGATCACCGGAAACGGCGATCAGGAACACCGCCAGAGTGAAGATTGCCTTGCTGAACGTAGGGGCGAGAGAGGCCGCGAGGAGAATCCGCGGAGTACGTTTCCGGGGCGTCGGTCCGTGGAAATGCCTGCGGCTTTGCGCCTGCGGAACCGGCGTTCCCTCCTGACGTGAAGAGATGGAGGAGTGATGCGACATTTCCTGGCTCGACCTGCCGGCGGCCACAAAAGCGTGACCGTCGTCGCGATAGTTTCATTACATCTATGTGCTGGCAAGAAAGGGCTAAGCCGTGCGCGAGGTGGTTTGGGTCGATCGCGCTGATTGCCTCACGCAACGGCCGCGAAGGCCGCCAAGGTTCGATCGGTGGGCCAGCGCGCTCGCGCGCGCTCCGAACGCAATTCCGAACGTAGGGGCGGCCCTTTACGGGCGCCCATCGCCCGATCGCATTCCGACGTAGGCCAGCGCGCTTGCGCGCGCTCCGAATGCAACTCCGAACGTAGGGGCGCCCTTCACGGGCGCCCGTGCTCCCGATCGCATTCCGACGTAGATCAGCGCGCTTGCGCCGCGCTCTGAATGCCTAGCTCGAACTCCGGGTCTGCGTGGCCCGGCTGGCAAATTCGCATCGAAATTCGTCGGTCGAGCCCGAGGATGCAAAGGCGGTGTCGAGCCACCGCACTCCAGAACGGAACGATCTTCGAGCCGCGCGCGCGAGCGCGCTGACCTACATAGCTGACCTACATAGCTGGCCTTCGTCCCTACGCCGCACCAGCAGCCGTCCGCATCGATCCGAACGAACGTAGGGGCGACCCTTTATGGGCGCCCGCGCTCCCGATTGCATTCCGACGTAGGTTAGCCCGCTCGCGCGCGCTCCGAATGCCTGGCTCGATCTCTGTATCGACTCAGTCGTCGAACGCGGAGTAATAGACATCAACAAACGCGCTGAGGAAGTTCTCCGCGTTGAACGGCAACCGCTGGGTGATCATGATCGCGATGGTGCGCTCCTTCGGATCAATCCAGCAGATCGTGCTCGCAGCGCCGTCCCAACCCCACATGCCCTCGGAACCCAACATCGAGCTGCGGCCGAGATCCGTGACCATCTGCACGGCAAGTCCGTAGCCGCGATCCTCGCGATCGAAGGGGTACGGATTCGCGAGATGGGCGAGGTGGTTTTTGCTCATCAGCTCGATCGTCTTGCGGCTCAGAATCCGCGCGCCGTCGAGTTGACCGTTATTGAGGAGCATTTGGGCGAAACGCGCGTAGTCGCCCGCAGTGGAATACAGTCCGCCACCCCCGCTTTGAACGCCGGTGCCGTCGGGCTTGGGACTACGATTGTTGGCCGGAGCCACGACGACGAGTTTGCCGGAGGCGTCGACGTTGTAGAGACTCGCGAGCCGATCCTGCTTCTCGGCGGGCACCCAAAAGGCGGTGTCGCGCATGCCGAGCGGTTTGAAAATGTGCTCGTCGAGGTAACGATCGAAACGCTGTCCCGAGGCTTTTTCCACGATCGCGCCGAGCAGGTCGATATTGATCCCGTAGCGGAAACGCTCGCCGGGATTATCGAGGACTGGAATCGCGGCCACGCGCTGAACGAAGTCATCGAGATTGGCGGCTTCCCACATCTTCGCGCGGCGGAAGAGTTCACTGGCGACGGGGTTTCCGGCGGAGTAGTCGGCGTCGTAATAGTAGCCGGACGTTTGGTTGAGGAGATGGCGGATCGTGATTTTGCGGCTGGCGGGTTTGAGCTGCGGTGCTTCAACCGTGCCGCCGACGAGCACCTGGCGGTCCTTCAACGCCGGCAGGAATTTTTCGATCGGGTCGCTGAGTTTGAGTTTGTCCTGCTCCATCAGCGTGAGGATTGCGACCGACGTGATGACCTTGGACATCGAGTAGATGCGCACGAGGGTGTCCTTCTCCATCGGCTTCTTCCCCTCGATATCCCGCCACCCGTGCGCATGCCAATCGACGATCTTGCCGTTGCGCGCGAAGAGGCTGACGTAGCCGGCGTATTTACCGTCAGCGACGTAGCGGTCGAGCGCCTGATGGGCGACCTCGAGGCGCTGCGCCGAGATATGTTCCGTGGCGGGATCCACGGCCGGCAGCGGCCAGTCGCCGGTGGCGGCGTGGAGTGGCAGGGTGAGCGCGAGAAGAGTTAGACAGTGAGAGAACGGCCGGGGTAGGTTCATCGGCAGAACTGACGAAGAAGCAGCGGGAGAGATGCGGGCGAACCGATGAACCGCAGCCGTGGCGCCGTAAGCGAAGCTGTGGAGGGAGTTAACTCGCGCCTTTTTTCTGCGATGAAGCGGATTGCCTCACGCAACGGGCGCGAAGGACGCCAAGGTTCGAGCCGGATCGGAGTAGGCCAGCGCGCTTGCGCGCGCTCCGGCAGGCGCCCGCAAGGGGCGCCCCTACAGGGTTCGGATGCGTAGGGGCGACCCTTTACGGGCGCCCGTAGCGTTGACGATGAATGAAGCCGCATTGCCTCACGCGACGGGCGCAAAGGATGCCCAAGTCCGTGCCCGGATCGGTGTGGGCCAGCGCGCTTGCGCGCGCTCCGGAAGGCGCCCGCAAGGGGCGCCCCTACAAGGTTCGGATGCGTACGGGCGACCCTTTACGGGCGCCTTGCTGCCGATTGCGCTCCGAATGCATTCGTTGCTTCGTCGTCTGAGATGATTAGCGCCGCCGTGGCTATGTCGCCGGCTGAATAATCGTCGTCGAGCCCGACGATGCTAAAGCGGTGTCGAGACCACCGCACTCCACGCACTGATTGTCATGAGCGACGAACAGTCTGGTGGAATCGCGGCGGGGGTTTCTAGGCAACGCAAATCTCGTACGCGAGTCGTACGGTGGGCATGAAACTCCCCAACCAAAGCTCCGATCCCCTCAACAGTCCTGCGCCATCGGAGCCCGCCGACAAGATTATCGTTCGTGGTATCCATTTGGACATCACCCCGGCGCTCCGGGCGGCCGCGCTCGAAAAGGCCGCGCGCCTTTTTCGCCATGATGCTCGGCTGGTCCGCGCGCGCCTCGACCTTGAGCACAACCATTCCGCGGATAACGATGCCCGTTTCATCGCCAAAGGGCACATCGAGATCAGTGGTCCCGACCTCATCGCGAGCGTCGCCAGCGGAGACGCCTACAAATCGCTCGATCTGCTCATCGACAAGCTCGACCGAATGCTCCGCGAGCGATCCCGGGCCAGAACCGACGGCCGCAACAATCGACCCGAGGGCACCGAATTCGGAGACCGGCTTGCCGCGACTTAACTAGGGGATTGCACGAGGAAGGTCACCGCGAATGGCCTCACGCAATGGTCGCGAAGGGCGCCAAGGTTCTCGTGGGATCGATGTAGGCCAGCGCGCTTGCGCGCGCTCCGAATCGACGTAGGGGCAATACTTCACGGGCGCTTTGCTCCCGATCGCGCTCAGCATGCGTTTGTGTAGGGGCGACCCTTTACGGGCGCCTTGCTCGACGTCGGAGATGATCGACGCCGCTGTGGGTAGCTTGTCTGAAAAATCGTCGGTCGAGCCCGACGATGGGAAAGCGGTGTCGAGACCACCGCACTCCACAACGATCGCTCCCGATCCAATTCTGGCGAGTCGCATCAACACTTCAGCCCGTATTCTGCACAGGAGTGTGCTGATCCGAGAGCACGGCTGAGTTGAAGTGCTGAAGGCTTTCTGCGGCCATGACCGCGTGAGCAACCTGGGCCTTTATCTCGCAGCGGTTTTGATTTGGGGCTCAACGTGGCTCGCGATCACCTTCCAGTTGGGCAAAGTCCCGCCGGAAGTTTCGGTCGCCTATCGTTTCGCCCTCGCGAGCGTTCTGCTGTTTGGGTGGTGCGCGGTGCGTCGACTCTCGCTCCGGTTTTCATGGCGCGATCACCTCTGGATGGCACTCGAAGGAGCGCTCCTGTTTGGGCTCAACTACGTCTGCGTGTACCTCGCGGAGGGTCAGATCAGCTCGGGACTGGTGGCGGTGGTGTTTTCGCTGATGGTGTTTCTCAACATCATGGGCACGCGCGTGTTTTTCGGGACACCGGTGAGGCCCGCGACGCTCCTCGGCGCGGCGTGTGGCATTGGCGGCGTCGTTTTGATTTTTCTGCCCGAGATTGGGCGCGCCACCGATCACGGTCGTCCGTTGCTCGGATTGGGCTATGCGATTGTCGCCACGTTTTCCGCTTCCCTCGGGAATCTCGTGGCGTCCCGAAATCATCGACGCGGGTTGCCGGTCATTCAGATCAATACGTTCGGCATGATGTACGGAGCGTTGTTGGTGGGACTCTACGCGTGGCTCGCGGATCGGCCCTTCGTCTTCAACGGATCCCTCGGGTATTTGCTGTCGCTCGGCTATCTGGCGCTGTTCGGTTCCATCTTCGCGTTTGGCGCGTACCTCACCTTGATCGGACGGATTGGCGCGGATCGAGCCGGTTACACGGCGGCGGCGATCCCGATTGTGGCGCTGATGTTCTCCACCGCTTTTGAAGGACTCCGCTGGCAGCTCTTCACGGTTGTCGGTATCGCGCTTTGTGTCGTGGGCAACGTGCTGGTTCTGCGGCGTAGAAACCCGGCGCCACCGCAAGGCGGATTGCCTCACGCCACGGTCGCGAAGGGCGCAAAGGTTCGAGCGGGATCGGCGTAGGCCAGCGCGCTCGCGCGCGCTCCGGAGGCGCGCTCCGAACGTAGGGGCGGCCCTTTACGGGCGCCCGTGCTCCCAATAACTCATCTCACGTAGGCCATCGCGCTTGCGCGCGCTCCAAAAAAATCGCCGGTCGAGCCGACGAAAAAAGCGGTGTCGAGACCACCGCACTCCACAACGGTCCCGCAAATTGTAGGGGCGCCCTTCACGGGCGCCCGCGTTCGATATGGGTGTAGTTGACCTCCTGAGACACTTCACCCACGCGAAGCCCCGCCTGGCGAAGAAATGCGAGCCTCAGCATCTGCCCTGCCAACGGGCGATCATCGCCTACGGCTCGCGGGCGCCCATGAAGGATCGCCCCTACATTCGGCACGGGCTCCGACCGAGCTGACTCGGGATTCGCCTCGCTGCTGGTCCAGGCGGGGAACTAAACTACTTCGTGGGGACGACGTCCCACGGCCCTTCCGCTTGAATGAAGAACACCGCGGCCTCACTCCCTTCCACCTTGGCGACGTGTGGCGCCTTGTCACCGAGCATGAAATACGAGCCAGGCCCCACCCGGTGTTCCTTGCCGCCGACGGTCAAGGTGATCGTGCCGGAGATCACCGCGACATGATGGTCCGCGGTATGGAAGTGCAGCGGGGTCGTCAAACCAACGGGATATTTCAGGAAGAAGCGGCTTGGACCCTTGTCCATGTCGCCGGAGACGAGAGCGACCGCGACACCGGCGTCGTTCACGGTCTTCCATTTCAGATCGGCCTTCGGCACGACGACCGACTTGCCACTCTCACCCGCTGAAACCAAGGCGGCCGAAAACAGGGCCACCGCAAGCGCTACAATCCAAGCATGCGACTTTTTCATGGGACTATGGGGTTGGTGGATTCCGTCCAGTCACTACGGCTGGCGGTGATCCAGTTAATCAGAGCACGACATCGGCGCGATATTTCCCAAATCGCTCGATTGACGCAAGGTGGAGATCAGCCGAAACGTCCACAAATTCTCGTTCCTTATACACCGAGCCAAAGCCGACCAGCGTCCGCTTCCCGGGAACATGAAGTCATGCGGAAATCAGGGATTCAGGAACGGACTCGCAGGAGTTAATCTGGAATTCTGGAACGCTGGAACGAACCTTAACCTGTAGGGGCGTGCCCGCGCAATTCGGCTGGACCCGTTCATTTGTAGGGCGCGTCCCTCGCGGACGCCCGGGTTCGCCCTCTGGAGTGCGGTGGTCTCGACACCGCTTTTGACAGCGCGGCTCGACGCGCCGCGTCCACGCACGCAAACCGGGCGTCCGCGAGGGACGCCCCTACGTCGGATTCGGGCCGCCGTGCCCATCCGCGGTTCAAAACGCCGCAGCTTCAGCGTGTCGCGGGCATGAACCCGATTCGGCGGAGAAAGCCGTCGGTCTGTTCGAGGATCTCTTCGTCGAAGTACCGCGCATATTCCGGATGGCCCTCGCCGAGGTAGTGATTGCGACCGGGTAGCGTCACGAGGTCGAAGGGATTGCCCAGCTCGCGCGTCCGCTCAGCGAACATATTGACGGTGTACGGCAGCACCGTGGAGTCGGCGCTGCCGTTGAAGGCGAGCGCGGGCGGTAGCCCCGATTTCAAGTTGTGATACGGTGACACCGACCAGATCTCGGTGCGCCGCGGACCGAAGATCATGTCGATCCAGGCCTCCATCGTATTGTAATTGCTGGAATAGAGGACGAGCGCGTTGGGTCGGGCGCTCACAGCGGGATCGTCGGTGGTCTCGTTGATCTGATCGAGCAGGGCGGTCGCCCACGCGAGCTGGCCACCGGCCGACTGCCCACTCGCGACGATGCGATCGGAGGCGATCCCGAACTCACGGGCGTGAGCGCGCAGCCATCGCATCGCGGAACGTGCGTCCTTCACGCACTCGACCAGCGTGACGTCGGATTTAGGATACGTGCCATCGGCGTTGACCGAGAGACGGTACTGGAAGGTGGCGGTGACGAATCCCCGGGCGGCGTAGCGCCGACAGGCTCCGTGAAATTCATTGCGATTGCCGAACACCCAGCCGCCGCCGTGGAAAAACGCGATCGCGGGGCGGGCAACCTCGCTCGTGCCGCGGGCCGGTTGAAACACGTCGACCTGCAGCTCCTGTCCGTTGACGCGCTTGTAGACGTGCGTGGACATCGTGACCGGAGCGTCCTCCGCACAGAGTGCGAAGGGGAGGAGAAAGACGAGACCGAGCACGCGAAAGACATTCATGGCAAAAGGGGCTGTTCGAACGCCGCGATTTCAACGCGCTGTCGCCCCCGCTGCCAACGGCAATCGCATGTCGCGATGCACCATCGCGGAGCGATTATCGGTGCCTCCCTGGTTCAAAGTTCCTCGACGTTCGAAATGGAGAGACGGGCTCTGTCTCGTCCGGATCGAAGATCGAACGTAGGCCAGCGCGCTTGCGCGCGCTCCGAAGATTGCCTCACGCGACGGCCGCGAAGGGTGCTAAGGTTGATCTTGGGTGCGCGCGGCTCAACGCCGCTTTTGCGCAACCAGACTCGACCCGTCGGCCGGATCCCGATCAGGGCCGACCGATTCCGCAGGACTCCGGACTCAGAGTTTGAACAGAAGGTAACAGAGCGAACGAAGAGACTTTCGTCGGCGTGCGATTCTTCGGTATCTTCTATAAACCGGTTCCAACGATCCAACCCAAGCCAACCGAACCCCGGCATTTTTAACCACGGATCAACCCCGGATGGGCACCGATAAAATCGGTTTCGAACCCATCGATTATCCGTGTAGTCGGTGGTTGCCCGAACGGTCCGAAGCTTCGGCCTCGGAGTTGAACAGAAGGTAGCAAGGAAACCATGAGACTACGGGCGTCGTGCGGCTCATCCGCGCTGATAAATGGAAGGACGGGCTCTGTCCCGTCCGCGTCCGACGATCTGTCGACACTCAAACACTGATCTCTTTTCAGCGCCCCAGACACGGTCACCTAACTCGCTGTAACCGGTGGGTGGCCCGGTCGTCTCCCGTGCACTGGCTGAATGGTTCAGCCAATCCTCAGTAACCCAGCTCTCTCAACTCACGCGTCCATGAAATCGACCTTGCTCTCATTTGCTCTCGTTACCGCCCTCGTTTCTCCCGCCTTTGCCGATGCTCCGGCCACCTCCGACGTTCGGCAGGACACCAAAGAAATTCACCGCGATAATCGCGAAATTCGGCAGGACAAAAAGGAGATCGTTCAGGACAAGAAGGCCGGCGACACGAAGGAATTGAAACAGGATCGCAAGGAACTCCGCAAGGATCGCAAGGAGCGGCACCGCGACCGCAAGGATCGTCGGAAGGACATCAAAGACGATAAGACCAATCCGTAATTCGCGAACAAACCCATTCGTGAATTTCCAGAGATAATCGGTTTAAGCGCGGACGCGAAGTTCGAACGCCAAAAGCGCAAAGCACCGGAACCCACCAGAACGCACCGATCAAACCTGGATTGGCACAGATAACCAAGCGAATCGAAGCCCGGCATTTTTAGCCACGGATCAAACCCGGATGGGCACGGATGGAATCGGTTTCGAAGCTATCCGTTGTATCCGCGTAATCGGTGGTGCTCCGGACTCGGAGTTTGAACAGAAGGTAACAAAGGAAACGAAGCGACTATAGTCGTCGTGCGACGCCTCGTTCCATTCGTGATCTTCTGTGAACTGGATCGAATGATCGAACGCAGGCGAACGGAACCCCGGAATTTTTAACCGCGGATCAAACCCGGATTGCCGCGGATACACGAAAAAGCCCGTCGTGAGACGGGCTTGAATCTGCCGGGGCACCTCAACTGGCGACAGCCGGCGCTTTGATCATCGTGCGCTCGCCCTTATTTGAGGACGAGTTCCCGGATCAGTTCGCTGCCCAAAACGTCGCGCATGGGTCCACGTGCAATCGCGGCATCGTTCGATTTCTGACGGGAGCCTTCCACTTTTTCCACGATTGCGGCGGAGCGCTCATCAAGATTATCGAGTGCCGCCATGTTCTTGTACGTAACGGCGAGAATCAAATCCGGCTCGTTCGGATTCTTAGCGGTGCAACTATAGACTTTCGCGTCGATAATGATGCCGGCCTTTTTTAACTCCTCGTTGAAGGTCTTCCAGCCGGTCGCAAGCCACTTGAGGTAAGCGTCGCCCATGCCCGGCTTGAGTTTGATATAGGACACCTCAGTCACCGGGCCTTCGGTGTACGGAAGTTCGTCCTTGGCGGAGAGCAGGGCCGAGGTGGTGACCAACACTGCCGCGAGCAGCAGATTCTTTGCGAGGTGTTTCATGTAACGTATTTGGGTTCGTAGATGTGGAGAAGAACGGCCGAACGGAATGCTCGACGGTTCGTGAGTGATGCCGCGCTTCCGGTCCGCCATTGTCAATCGACGTGGCGTCATGTGGCGATGATTTCACCAATCCAACGGACTATTCGGTAGTCGCTTGCGATTGTGTGACCCCTCGCCGGCGGTCGCGCAATCAACCACGATCAAACCTGGATTGGCGCGGATAACCAAGCGAATCGAAACCCGGCATTTTTAACCACGGATCAAACCCGGATGGGCACGGATGGAATCGGTTTCGAAGCTATCCGTTGTATCCGCGTAATCGGTGGTGCTCCGGACTCGGTGTTTGAACAGAAGGTAACAAAGGAAACGAAGCGACTATAGTCGTCGTGCGACGCCTCGTTCCGTTCGTGATCTTCTGTAAACCGGATCGAATGATCGAACCCCGGTATTTTTGACCACGGCCCGATCGTACGGGGTCAGCGTTGAATGGCGCTAAGTTAAGCTCACTGTTCGTTCGCGTTTCGCTCTTGGCTGCAACTGACGGCGAGACGACAACCGGCCCTAACTTAGCGCCATTCGGGTCAGCGTTACTTTTTTATCGGGCGCCGGCGCCAGAACAGGGGGCAGGTTTTAACTTTTAACATTTGCCAACGTTTCCAACGCATGACCCTCGTCATTAAAGCGGCACCCCTATCGATCATAAAACGTTGAAGCGTAAACCCTGAAGCAGTTCCTCTTACTGCATCATAGCTGGGCTCTCAAGTCGGTTCTGCCGGAGGAGCGCAGGCGGCGCCAGGGCTTAAGGCTTGAGGTTTGATCCGTTCGATCAGCGAAATCCTCGGTCGGTATTCGCGATCGAGAGTTCGGTAGGTTTCTCCCTGTTCACCCCGCAAAAGGGCACGTTCGCGGAAATCCAAAGATTCAATTCCACGATGGGCTTTCACGGATGAACACGATGGACTGGCGCAGTCGCCGGCGCGCGCCCTCGCAATAACCGGCTTCGGGATTTGTTTCACCTCCGTCTCTCGGGCTGGGAGGGCTTAGCAGCAGGTAATTCCAAGGCGTAACGAACGCCTGTGTCTTATGGCGCACGTTGCGGTTACTCGCGCTTGCATCACGTGGTTGCTCTGATTCCAGTGAGAGCGGTGGAGGACAAGATCACCAACTCCGTTCAAGACTTCGTCAGGCGCAACATTGTGTCCGTGGAGCAACTCGAGATCCTCCTTTTGCTCTTCGCGGAACGGGAACGCGACTGGAGTGCCGCCGAAGTGAACTCGCAAATCCGCAGCCAGGAGAGTTCGGTGAGCAAATGGCTCACGGTGCTGGCGAGCATCGGGCTGGTGGCGCGAGTGGCAGAAACCGATCGGTACAAGTTTGCTGCGTCTTCGGCCGGGATCGAACAACAGACGGCAGCCCTGGCCCAACTCTATAAAGATTTTCGCGTACGGATCATCGAATTGATCTATTCACGACCTGGCTCCCAGCTCCGGGATTTCTCCAACGCCTTCAATCTGAGGAAACCTTTATGATCGTTAGCGCTGTATACGCCCTTTGCGGTCTGACTTGCTGGACGTGCGCCGGTCTTCTTCTGCGCGCCTACCGGCAAACCCGAAGTCGGCTGCTTTTGTGGAGCGGGATCGGCTTCTCCGCATTCGGCCTGAGCAACATCCTTCTGTTTCTCGACCTGGTGATGTTTCCGGACGTGGATTTGTCGCTCGCCCGTACGGTCATGACGATCATTGGCGTCGTTCTTCTCTTGCGCGGACTGATCTGGGAGGGCTGCCGATGAATTCAAAGGAGCTGGTCCTCCTACTCTCCGGCGCGATTTTATTCGGTTACATCGCCATTGGATCGTTGTTTTGGCGCTACTGGCGAATGACCCGGGACCGCCTTTTTGCGTCGTTCGCTGTATCGTTTTGGATTTTGGCGCTTGAGCGAATCTTGCTCGTGGCCGGCGGATCCGAAGCGCATCCGAGTCCCGCGATCTATGTGACGAGGCTCGTAGCCTACGTCGTGCTCATCGTTGCGATCATCGGAAAAAATCGTAAGCCTCCGCTGGCGGACGGTGAATGACAGCGTGGGCTGCAGTCTAGGACGCCTGCCGACCGTCGGACCATTAGCTCGTTTCGCGCTCTGCCAACAAGGGAGGAGAGCCGGATGCCCGGCCAGCCCCCGGGCGAATGCGATCAGGACGACCGGCTCGCGTTGCAAGAACCCGCCGAGGGTCGATTTCATCGCGAAACCAGTGGAAAAGCCGCTATGCCCACGAAATTGATACACCCGCCAGCCACCATCGTCCTCGACACGTTCCGCGTACATTGCTCGCATCGTGGTAACAATGGCCGCCCGTTGCGGTCCTTTTGAAGCACTCTCCTCTTATTTGCCCCTTATGGCCCCTTCTTTTGAGGATCCGGTCACGGATTCCGCCCTGCCCGCCGACTCGTTGCTTGCGGCCATAGTCGATTCTACCGACGACGCGATTATCAGTAAAACGTTGAATGGCATCATCACGAGTTGGAATTTAGCCGCCGAGCGGATGTTTGGTTACGGAAAAAAGGAAGCGATCGGCATGAGCGTGCTCAAGTTGATCCCGCCGGAGCGCTACAACGAGGAATCGGATCTTTTGGCCCGGATACGTGACGGCAAGCGCGTCGAACATTTTGAAACGTCGCGGTTGGCGAAGAATGGTGCCATCCTCCCGGTGTCGATCACGGTTTCGCCGGTCCTGGATAAACACGGTCGAGTCGTCGGTGCGTCGAATATCCTCCGCGACACCACCGTGGCGAACGCCAACCGGCGCGCCGATCTGCTCCTGGCGGCGATCGTAAGTTCGTCTGACGACGCCATCATCAGCAAGGATCTAAATGGCATCATCACGAGCTGGAACGATGGAGCCGAGCGGATTTTCGGCTACAAACCACAGGAGGTCGTTGGTCAGAGCGTCCTCAAGCTCATTCCGCCCGAACGACACGCCGAGGAGCCCCTCATTCTCGATCGTCTGCGGCGTGGCGAACGGGTTGATCACTTCGAGACGGTTCGTGTGAGGAAGACGGGAGAGCACCTTCACGTCTCGCTGACCATTTCGCCCGTAAAGAATGCTCACGGGGAAATCGTCGGCGCATCGAAAATTGCGCGCGATATTACAGAATTGAAAAGAGTGGCCGCGGAAAGGGAGCGATTTCTAAAGGAGCGCGAACAGCTGCTCGATGCGGAGCGGGCCGCCCGCGCACAAGCCGAACATGCCAACCGGATGAAGGATGAATTCCTGGCGATGGTGTCGCACGAACTGCGCACGCCCTTGAACGCCATTGTCGGTTGGACCGAAGTTCTGGCTGACGGTGGGGAAAACCGTGAAGACGTGATTCACGGAATTAAGATCATTCAGCGAAACGCCACCATGCAGGCGCAGTTGATTGAAGACCTGCTGGACCTGGGTCGAATTTCGTCAGGCAAGCTCGCGCTCGACGTCGGGCCCGTGGACCTGACCAGCGTCGTTCGTGAGGCCGTCTCTTCCGTTCAACACATGGCGGATGTAAAGCGGATCCACGTTAAGATGGTCTTGAGCGATGCCGTAGGCGGTCTCCTGGGTGACCCCAAGAGACTGCAGCAGGTCGTTTGGAACCTTTTGACGAACGCAATCAAGTTCACCCCTGCGGGAGGTCAGGTGCTCGTGTCGCTCGCACGGACGGCTTCACATTTCAGGATTTCGATCGCGGACAACGGAGCCGGCATGACATCGGATTTTTTGCCGCTGATTTTCCAACGCTTCCAACAAGCGGACTCATCCACGACTCGACGCCATGGCGGACTGGGCATCGGTCTCGCGCTCGTGAAACAGTTGGTCGAAATGCATGCGGGAAGCGTCAACGCCGAGAGCCCCGGCCCAGGCCTTGGGTCTACATTCACCGTCAACCTTCCCGTTGCGATCGCGAAGATGCGGCCATCGCCCTCTCAACGCGGGGAAGCGGTGGAAAACCCGGAGGTGGGCGACTTGCTAGGGATCAGAGTCCTCGTCGTCGAGGATGACGCCGACTCGTTGGAGGTCATCAAACGCATCCTCACGCAGCGGAAAGCGGAGGTGTACTCCGCGACGAGCGCCGAAGAGGCGTTGAAGCAGTTCGAAGAAAAGTCTCCGGATCTGATCGTGAGCGATATTGGAATGCCGCAAACCGACGGCTATGAATTAATCCGCCGCATTCGAGAACTTCCCGGGGGCGCGGCGGTACCCGCAGCGGCTCTGACCGCGATGGCGCGAGCGGATGATCGTACCCGGGCACTTAACGCCGGGTTTCAGACGCATGTGGCGAAGCCGGTCTCCGCCGCGGAGCTCATTGCAGTCGTCCGTAGTTTGGCGTCGCTGCGACGTCGCAGTAGTTAGGACCGCGGCACTCTGTAACAGCAGTAATCTGGCTCGGCGCAAACGGGATTGCCGGATTGCCTCACGCAACGGCCGCGAAGGTCGCAAAGTCGGACGGGGCGGATCAGGGTATTAATCTGGAACTCGGGAACTCTGGAACGAACGCGATCCCTGAATGGAATGTGGAAATCAGGAAATCACGAACGCTGGATCCGATTTGGAGTGCGGCGGCTTGACGCCGCTTTCGACGACGCGGCTCGACGCGTCGCCGCAGCCGCGGGGCGCGAGGGAATGGGACGAGCGAGTTGATGGTGAGAAAACTGCCTCACGCCAAGGCCGCGAAGGTCGCAAAGTCGGCTCTGGAACGGCCACGACCCCCTGTATGGAATGTGGAAATCAGAAAATCAGGAACGAAGTTAGATCGAGCGAGTTAATGGAGGGAGTGTAGCGAGCTTCGGCAAAAGCAGAATCGGTTTTCTCCCATCCGGGATCGATCAGCGATATCCGTGGTCGGATCGAGATTGGGAATCGGATCAGGGTATTAATCTGGAAATCGGGAACTCTGGAACGAACGCGATCCCTGAATGGAATGTGGAAATCAGGAAATCACGAACGCTGGATCCGATTTGGAGTGCGGCGGCTTGACGCCGCTTTCGACGACGCGGCTCGACGCGTCGCCTCAGCCGCCCGTGCGCTGCAAAATGCCGCGTCGATTGTCGGTCCATCGCTCACGATCAAGTGCATCACGAGGAGCAAAGCGACGTGGAGATCCCTCTGACCGAGACCAAGCGGTGGATAGCCTTTCGCAATCGATGCGGCGTTGGTGGAACGTGCATGGAGTAGTGTGTCCTCACATGACCGGCGGCCTGCCGGGCCTCTCTTCGCCATGAAAATACAAAGCATCGTCTACCTCGTCGCCGGCACGCTCGTGCTCACCGGCCTCGGCCTTGGATACTCGGTTGACCCGCGCTGGCTGCTCCTTTCAGCGTTCGTTGGCCTTAATCTTTTCCAAACCGCCTTCACCGGTTTTTGCCCGCTCGAACGCATTCTCATCAAACTGGGCGTCGGCCAGGACCGCGGGATGCCGCCCCCGCGACCCGGTGAATCCTAAACCGCGCTCACGTTGCCCATGACTCGACACCACGGTTCCAGCTCAAGCCTCGCATTCTCCACTCTGGTCATCGGCGCCGTATTTGCGACCGGCTGCAGCAAACACGAAACGCCGGCGGCGCGCGAATCGCTGCCCAGCGTTGCCGTGCGGTCCGTCGTGGTAGGGTCGGCGGCGCGCGCTACGCATGAGGAAGTCGTCGGCACCGTGCAGTCGCGACTCCGCGCGGCCATCGAGTCCAAGATCAGCGCCCGCATCGCATCGCTGATCGTCACTCCGGGTCAGGCGGTGAAAGCCGGCGATCTCATCGCGCAGCTCGACGCCCGCGAGATTCAGGCCCGGCTCGACCAGGCGCTGGCCGGGCGTGAGCAGGCCGTGCGCGAGCTGGAGCGTGCGCGCACCTTGCTCCAACAGCAGAGCACGGCGCCGTCCGAGTTCGACCTCGTCCAGGCGCGGGCGCGGGTGTCGCTCGGCGTGCTGAATGAAGCCGAGGCGATGCTTGGCTACACCAAGGTCGTGGCGCCGTTCGACGGTGTGATCACCCGAAAAATCGCCGACATCGGCGATCTCGCCGCACCTGGCCGGCCCATCGCCGAAATGGAAGACCCGCGTGCGCTCCGCTTCGAGGCCGACGTGCCCGAGGCGCTCATCGGCCGGCTAAAACTTGGCGACCAACTCGCCGTGCGTATTGGAACTGCAACCACCACCATCGAGGGCCTCGTCGTGGAACTGGCTCCTGTGGCAAATTCCGCAAGCCGCACGTTCCTCGTGAAGCTCGATCTCCCTGCGACGGAAAACGTGCGCAGCGGTCAGTTTGGTCGCGTCCTCGTGCCGATCGGCGAAACGCGTTCGATTCAAGTCCCGCTTTCCGCGCTCGTCGTGCGCGGCCAGATGGAAACCGTCTTCGTCGTCGAGCAACAGCAGGCGCAACTCCGCCTCGTCCGCACCGGCCACCGCACGGCCACCGACGTCGAGCTGATCTCCGGCATCACCGCGGGCGAAACCGTCGTAACCGAAGGCGCAGAAAACCTGCGCGACGGCCAGCCCTTGACCGCGAAGCCATGAGCGCCACTGAGAAACTCACGGCCAGATGAGCGAGCCACTCCATCAACTCCCGTCAACGGGTCCCGCGGGCCGCATCGCCCGCGCCTTCATCGACTCGAAGCTCACCCCGCTCGTCGTCATCGTCTCCGTCCTGCTCGGACTCGCCGCGATTGTGCTGCTGCCGCGAGAGGAAGAGCCGCAGATCAAAGTCCCGATGGTGGATGTGATGGTCGCCATGCCCGGCTTCACCGCCAAGGAAGTCGAGGAGCGCGCCACGCGGCCGATGGAAAAACTGCTCTGGGAAATCCCAGGTGTGGAATACATCTACTCGACCTCGCGCGACAGCGAGAGCCTCGTCATCGTTAGGTTCAAGGTCGGCTCCAACCCGGAGGAGTGTCTCGTTCGCCTGACGGAAAAACTGCGCTCGAATTTCGATCGCATCCCGCACGGCGTCGGCATGCCGTTGGTCAAGCCGAGGTCGATCGACGACGTCCCGATCCTCGCGCTCACGTTTCACAGCGCGCGTTACGATCATCTCACCCTCCGCCGGCTGGTCGCGGAAGTGGACGACGCCGTCAAAGCCGTCCCGCTCGTCGCGGAGACAAACATCATCGGCGGCGCGCGTCGCGAAGTGCGCGTGTTGCTCGACCCGGTCCGGCTTGCCTCGCGCA
>JBDSSD010000170.1:0-46457 GCA_039928945.1 Opitutus sp.
GGTGAGAATCGAAACAGGAATCCAGTCCTTGGCGTCCTCTGCGACCGTTGCGTGAGGCAGGTCAGTGCTCGACCACCTTTGAATCCATGAATGCTCATCGCTTACTTTTCCCGCTCGCAGTCCTTGCGGGCTTCGTGTCAGCCGCTTTCGCCGCCGAGCCGGCTGCTGCGGCCAATCAGGGGACGCCGTCGCTCCCGGCGACGCGGCTGAACGGCATCGTCGTGGTGCCCTCACTCGAGAAGCCGCCGGCCGCGCACAACCTCGAGGAGAAAGACATGGCGGGTTACCTGCTGGTCTATTTCAAGGACGAGACTCACTGCGTCTACTTTGCGGTGAGCCGTGACGGTTACACCTTCACGGACGTTAACGGCGGCGAACCGGTGCTCAATGGAGCGGAATTGGCCGAGCAGAAAGGCCTGCGCGATCCGCACATTGCGCGCGGGCCGGATGGCGCCTTCTACCTGGCGATGACCGATCTGCACATCTATGGAAAGCGAGCTGGTTTTCGAACCACCGACTGGGAACGGCCGCTCGAGAAATATGGTTGGGGCAACAACCGTGCGATCGTCTTGATGAAGTCGTGGGACCTCGTGCATTGGACGCACTCGGATTTCAGAGTCGACCTGGCGTTTCCCGAACTCGGCGACATCGATTCGGCCTGGGCTCCGGAAACCACATATGATCCGGAGCGGCAGCGCATGATGGTTTACTTCACGATCCGGTATAACAACAAGAACGCGAATATCTACTACGCCTACGCCAACGAGGCGTTCACCAAGCTGGAGACGACGCCCAAGATGATTGCGAACATCGGCGGCATCGACGGTGACCTGACGCACGTCGGCAACAAATGGCATTTGTTCTACGTTGCGAAGGCCACGATCAAGCATGCGGTTTCGGAGGACATCACGCAGGCATATGTTTCCGAGGAGCGCCGCATCGATCCGGAGACCGTTTCGACTGAGGCGCCGAATGTGTTCAAGCGACTTGGTACCGATCGCTACGTGCTGATGTACGATGTCTATGGTGCGCGGCCGAACAACATGGGCTTCAGCGAAACGAAGGACTTCGTGAGCTTCGAGAACCTGGGCCACTTCAACGAGGGCGCCATGAAAGGATCGAACTTCAATCGACCCAAGCACGGCGCGGTGACGCACCTGACATTGGCGGAACTCCGCGCGATCGCGGCGCACTGGAACTTGAATCTCAAGCTCGACTGAGGTCCTGCGCGCGACCCGTAGGGCGAGGCGTCCCCGCTGAGCCGGTTCGGCTTCTGATTTGAGAAATTCAACGGACGGCTCGGCCGGAGGCCTCGCCCTACCACGGGTTGCCGCAGCAAGACGACTTCGTGAGCTTCAAGAACCTGGGCCGCTTCAACGAGGGGCCATGAAAGGATCGAACTTCAATCGACCCAAGCACGGCGCGGTGACGCGCCTGACATTGGCGGAACTCCGCGCGATCGCGGCGCACTGGAATTTAAATCTCAAGCTCGACTGAATCCCGCGCGCGACCGGTAGGGCGATGCGTCCCCGCCGAGCCGGTTCGGCTTCTGATTTTAGAAACTCAACGGACGGCTCGGTCGGAGGCCTCGCCCTACCACCGATTGCCGAAGCAAGACGAGGCGCGCACGCGAGGAAATTTGATCGAGAGGTGATCGGAATGCACGACGCGTGGGGCGTTCATTTTGCCCACGCCTCGCCCTCGGGCGTTCGTCGCCACGTGAAATAATCATCGAGCACGGCGAGCGCGGCGGCGCTCGGAACGGGGCCGACGTGCGCCTCATTGTGAAAATACATCACCTGCCGGTTGCCCTCGGTGAACTCAGGCCATGGGAGAACGCCCGTTCCATTCGGATTTCCGTGCCTGGCGAAATTCGTCCAGTAGGTGGACATCGTTTCCGAAATCGCGAAATCGGCGGGCGTGAGTTTGGGATCCTTCGGATCGAGAGTTTGGAAAACGTAAGGGACGTCCACACCGTGCGGCGTGCCGTGGTCGGCCTCAGGCGAACCCGCGGCGTGTTCCCGGTGCTGGTCGAAGTAGTAATAGAAGATCTTGGACTTGCCGGTCCGCGCCTGAAGCGTCGCCCACGCCCAGGTCTGCCAGCCGAAGGCCGCATCACGCATCAGATCGCGTGCGGTCTTCGGCACGCGGTCGGTAGCGACGGGGTACACGGCGAGGAGCTTGTCGGCGAATGGACCGTAGCGCTTTTGAACATTGGCGATGAACTCCGCCGGCGTTTTTTCCCGGGAGAAGCTCAGGCCTTCGTCTGAGTTGTAGCCGACGAGAATGGCGACGTCGTTGTACTTGCCCGCTTCATACAGCTTATGTTGGTCGCCGGGAATCACCCAGCCGTCGACAATGGGCCAGCCAGAGCCGCTGCCGAAGCCGCCCGGTAGTTTGCCCGGCGGGATCTGGCGGAGTTCCGCGACCGTGGTCGCGCCTGCCTTCGCGGTCAGGGCCACGCCAGACTGCTCCGCGTCGACGAGCGACCGCATGTTTTCGCCTGGATAGGTGGTCGGGCGGGTGGGACCGAACGAGCCGCCGCTTTGCGAAATCGCGCCGCGGAACAACCCCTGAGCGAGCGGCGATGCGCAGAGTTCGCTCACCGCGATGCCGCCCGCGGATTCACCAAAAATCGTCACCTTGTCCGGATCGCCGCCGAACGCCGCAATGTTCTTCTTCACCCATTGCAGACCTGCGATCATGTCCTGCAAGCCGTAGTTGCCGGACACGTGGTGCGGTGACTCCGCGCTCAACTGCGGGTGGGCGAGGAAGCCGAGTGGGCCGACGCGGTAGTTGATGCTGACGAGGACCACGCCCTTGCGCGCGAGATGCTCACCATTATGGACCGGCGTTGACGTGGAGCCGAATGAAAATCCGCCGCCGTAAATCCAGACGAGGACCGGCACGCGTTCTCCGGGCGATTTCGCGGGCGTCCATACATTCACATAGAGGCAATCCTCACTCACGTTGCCCTTGCCGTCTCCTTGGTACGGATCCGGCGCGAATTTGTCCGCGGCACGCACGCCGTCCCACTTTGCGGCCGGCTGCGGTGCGCGCCAGCGGAGATCACCGACTGGCGGCGCGGCGAATGGGATGCCGCGATAGATGGTGACTCCGTTGTCCGCGACGCCTTGCACGAGACCGTATTCCGTGGCGACGGGCGCGGGTTGCTGGGCATGGCAGAGGGCGGCGACGCAGAATGCGATCAGGAGCGTGGGTTTCATCTTCATCTAATTTTTGGAGAGGGCTGAGGAGGGGAGGGTACAGCTTGCCGTCACTGATTATTTGGAATCGGCCGGTTTGGGTTGAGCAACGGGAACATGGCGTCCGCAAACCTCCGGCCGAGTTCGCGATAACCCTCGGGAGTGAAATGCAGATGGTCGGGGCGGGCGATGCAGCCCTGCGAAGGCACGACATGAGCGGTGGCAATCGTCTCCGGCAATCGGTCGATGATTTGATTCATGCTGGCACTCGCGCCTTTCTGATCCGCGGCCACCAGTTCACCGGCCAGCAGAGGCACGTCTTCAGCCTTGAGATCCAAATCACGGAGGAGGTTTTCGTAGACCGCTTTCACCTTCGTCGGCCATTCCGCGTCGTTGGTGTTGGATTCTCCCTGGTGCAGGAGGATGCCTTTGATGACGCCGGATTTCTGGGCCATCTTTCCCATCTCGACGAGATACTGGTAAGGATTCCCTTGATACGTCGCGATGATGCCCTTCATCCAGGACGGGGCGGTCGTGGCGTACTCTTCCCGACTGGTTTCGTTGAACAGCTCGATCTTCGCGCCCGCGACGGAAACGTTCACGACGCCAACCTTGATCTCGGCCGGGAGCCGCGCCGCCAGCGTGCGGCCGAAATAATCAGAGGGACTTAGTCCGGAGTTGGGCCGGCAGAGCGGAGGGACGGCGGTGTACCAGTTGCCTTTCGTCCGGTTGAGCAAAGGAAAATCAACGGCCGCCAGCACCTGGAAGCGAGGGTCGACGCCGGTTTTATCCTCCGTGGGAATGCCTGGAAACCCCTCCATGTTCGACTGCCCCAAACACAGGAAGACATAGAAGTTCTTGTCCTGGGCGTGGGCGCACGCGATCAGCCCGAGTCCGACGATCAGGGCAAGTGGACGAAGTAATGTTTTCATGGGGACATGTAACGCAATGAAGGCCAAAGTTGCGGAGGATGACGCGTCATCGCGATTTTCGCGGCAGATCGATGAGCGCGACGGACTGGCCAAGCAGCGATAGTTCATACTGAACGCCGCCTGTGGCGTGCACGGCGCCCGTCAGTGCGGCGGGCTTCAGCGTCGCGGCATCATGCAAAAGCGCGATCTGTTCGGGCGACGGCGTCTGGGGCTCACCGAGACTGCGCCAGGCCGTGAAGGCGTTGGCGTTATGTTCGTCGATTCGGGTGATCGTCGCTGCGGCCACGTCTTGGTCGGCCATCAGACCGTCGATCTGGAGGGTGACCGTCGTTGGTTCATCGAAGCCCGTCGCAACGTCGTGATAGTTCCACAGCAGGATGCGCAGCGCTCCGTTTTCAGTGCGGGTCGCAACCACGCCCACATCGGGCGCGGCGCGGACGCTCGATGCCAGGATGTCGCTCGTGGGGACCATTCCCGTCGAAGTTGCTTCCACCCGCATGTGGCCGAGGCGTGAAAATAATTTGAAGACGTTGAACACGGGCAGCGCGACCTCGTTGGTCGTGAGCGCGCGAAGCCCGTTGAACCAAGGCTGGTCGTGAAAGGTGAAGGCCCACGAAACGGCGCCTTGCAGGTTGCCGCCATGACTCGCGGCAAGGTCCTGTTTGCGCATGAAAGAAGCGGCCGTGTAGGAGGCGTACTGAGACGTCCGGCGATAGTCGCGCTGCGGATCGAGGGTCGAAGGACAACCGGCGCAACCTTCGGGATCGGACTCGCCAATGTAGACCGGCAGTCGTGCGAACTCAGGAAAGCGCGCGATGACACGACTGTACTGATCGATCGTCGAAAGGTGATTGCGCAGGTCCATCTCGACGCGCTTCTGCTCGTCGAGCCGCGTCAGACCTTTCGCGTGATACGCGACGAAATCGAGCGGCGCCCCAGTCGCGCCCGTCGCGGCGTTCTGGCCGGAGCGACAGTGTTCAAGAAATTTCTCCAGGAAGACGTCTCCTTTCTTCCACTTGGGGTCCGTCGTGTGCGGCGCACCGACCCGGGCTTCAGGCACGACTGTTTTGATCGCGGCCGAGAAGTGATCGTAGAGCTTACAATACTCTTCGACCGTCCCTCTGAAGTAGTCGGACTCGGGTTCGTTCCACAATTCCCACAACCAGGTGGCCACGGCTTTGCGGCCGTACCGATCGACACTGTGGCGGACCCAGGTTTCGAGGAACGTTTGCCACTTTCGGTAGTCCTTCGGCGGGTAGTAGGCGCCGCCCGAGAGGATGTCCCTCCCTGGCAGCCCGCGTTTGGTCAACGTGGGTGTGTAAGGTTCGGGCCGACTGGAGAGCGCCTGCGGCATGAAGCTCACTTCGACGAAGGGCTCGATTCCCGGCCGGGTGAGTTCGTCGAAGATTGCATCAATCAGCGTCCAGCTGTAGACGGCATTTCCCTGCGCGTCCTCGGTATAGACGTTCGTGCTCGACCACTTGAGCGCGAGCGTACCGTCACCGCTCGTCAGCAGGTGGTGCACGCGGATGCGGATGGGCTCGGCGTCCGTCATTTTGTTCAATTCGCCAAGCAAGTGTTTGCCTTCGGGCGTCAGCGTCGTGAGCGCTTCGTCGTAGCCGAAATAATTCCAGATGGGGCGCAGTTCAGTGGTCGGATGGTCAGCCTTGACCACGACCTTCACCGGCAGCTCTGCGCTGAACAGCGGAACGGACAGCGCCACGAGGCTGAGGGCAAAAGAGGGGAGCAAGGTCTGCTTTTTCATGAGGACGACGAGGAGTGCCGTTTCAACGGCTGTTTGCGGAGGGAAGCGCTGGACGAACGGAAATCACAACACGCGGAAAACGCGGATACTCACTGTTCCGGCACGAGGCCCGCCCGCGATCGAACTGACAAACTGCGCTTCGTTGAGCCAGCCATGCGGGCCGGTGGGAGCTTCGAACCGGAGGCCGGTTCGCATGTACGCGCCGGCGTTGGCGATGACACCACCATTCCGGACGATGATCACCGTGCCGTCGTCGCAACGGATCGAATACAATGCATCCACCTCCGTGACGCCATCGGACCGTTCCGTCTGCCAATCGGCCCCGCCGGCAAGGATGGTGCCGCGGAGCCGCGTCCCGGTAAAGGTACCACCCGTGATCGGAATATACCGACGTCGGCCGTGCGGCGTCACGCCGACGTCCACCGGTTGGTCGATGGATACGATCGCTTCATAGACGAATTCGGTCTGCAGCGGCGCGATTGCTGTGACCGCCGGTGCAATCTCGCCGCGGATCGACGTCCGTTCTGCGGTGGGGAAATCAGTTGGCATTGGGAGCGTCACGGATCGCTTCGCGAGCCATTGCAGCGCGCGGACCATCACGGTTTGCAATCCCGCGCACCGCATGCGGTCGGGTTGCGTGTCTCCTTTCCAGACGTGTCCGAACGTGGACGTGTAGACCCGACCCTTGCCGTAGGCCACGGTCCATTCGAGCGGCCAGTTCATCTTCGTTTCAGGATCGAAACCATACGAGAGCACATCGAGGTTCCTGGCCGGCCCCCGGGCATAGTAATAGACTTCGATGTCGGGCGTTTTCCACGCGCGCGGCAATCCGGCGTGAATTGGGTGCTCGCCCACGCGATTCACGACCGTGTCGTGCCGGGCTCCATGACCCGTGTCACGGCCTTCGCCGGCGGGAATCGAAACAACCTTTCCGTCGGCGTCCACCGACAGAGCCAACCCGAAATTCTTTTTCCGCCAGCCCAGCCCGATCATGTCGTTGTACGCGGGCCAGTCGGTGAACGCGTTGTTACCCGCATGCCAGACATAGAGCCCGCCGCCCCCGCGGACGAAGGTTTCAAAGTCCTGCTGTACGGCCGCAGGCCACGGTGGTCCGCCGCCGAGGTCGTTGCAGGTCTGGATCACGACATCGTAATTCGAGAACTTCGGCCGCCACGTATCCCAGCCGGGCGCGTCCTTGGTCGCCGGCGCCGTCGAAACGCTGACGTCGAAACCGCCCGTGGCGTCGAGGATGCCACGAATCAAAGTCGTCGTGAGCCGCCAGTCGTGGTTGCTGTAGCCGTCAACGATCAGCACCCGAATCGGCGGTTCCGCTGCGAAACCGGCCAGGCCAGTTGCGAGCAGGACCGTGAGAAGAATCAACCGGCGGAGCAGTCGTGCGATCATAGGGGGTGGGTCGGTTGGAACGCGGTGCGCACACCGGCGCGGAGGTCGAGTTTCGTGGTTTTGTCGCCGAGACGTATCGCGTAGGTGCCGTCGCGATCCGCCGTGAACCACGCATTCACGAGGTGGCGATCCTGCCATTCCAAATCAACGGCGACGCCGCCGCGCGCGCGGAGCCCGTGCACCGTGCCGCGTGGCCAGGCCGCCGGCAACGCGGGCAGGAGTTGGATCTCTTCGCCCTGTGATTGGAGCAGCATCTCAGCGATGCCCGCGGTCCCGCCGAAATTACCGTCGATCTGAAAGGGCGGGTGGGCATCAAAAAGATTTGGATAGGTGCGTTCCGGACGGAGCAGCAGCTTGAGAATACCGTAGGCGTGCTCGGCGTCCTGCAGCCGGGCCCAAAGATTCAGGCGCCAACCGATCGCCCATCCAGTCGCATCGTCGCCCCGAATTTCGAGCGAGCGACGCGCAGCCGCAGCGAGTTTGGGCGTGGTCCGTACGTCAATCTGGTCGCTGGGAAACAGACCGTAGAGATGCGAGACGTGGCGATGGTGCTGCTCCGGTGCAGTGGCATCCCAGTCTTCGAGCCATTCCTGCAACTGGCCCTGCGCGCCGATTTGCGCCGGGGCCAGGCGGCCACGCGCGGTGGCAAGCTGTCCGCGAAACGCCTCGTCCTGTTGCAAAATCTCCGACGAACGGATGCAGGCGCTGAACAGATCACGCAGGATTTGCGAGTCCATGGTTGGGCCGGCGACGATCGAGGTGTTGCCGTGATGAGCATTTTCCGGCGACAGCGACGGGCTCGTTACGAGCCAGCCGTGCTTTGGCTCGGCGACGAGCGTATCCAGAAAGAACTGCGCAGAGCCTTTCATCAGGGGATAGGCGCGCGCGAGGAATTCGCGATCGCCCGTAAAGAGATAGTGTTCCCACAGGTGCGTGCACAGCCAGGCGCCGCCGGTGGGCCACATTCCCCACGGGGCGCCGTCGATTGGACCCGTGGCGCGCCAGAGATCTGTGTTGTGATGGGCGACCCAACCCGAGGCGCCATAGTGGGCCTTGGCCATTTGCGCGCCGGTCTCACTCAAATCCTTGATCATGGCGAAGAGTGGTTCAGCACATTCGGCCAGATTCGTCGTCTCAGCCGGCCAGTAGTTCATCTCGGTGTTGATGTTGATCGTGTATTTGCTTTCCCAAGGCGGTGTCATGCTGTCGTTCCAGATACCCTGCAGGGTTGCCGGCTGGGTCCCGGGCCGGGAACTGCTGATCAACAGGTAGCGGCCGTATTGGAAATAGAGCGCGGCGAGAGCGGGATCGTTGCCGTCGGCGAAGCGGCGCACGCGTTCGTCGGTCGGCAGGTCCGCATCGGCCGTGTGGCCAAGGTCGATCGACACTCGGCGGAACAGTCGCTGGTGCTCGGTGGTGTGCGCGGCGAGCAGTTGGTCGTAGGTTTTTTCCCCGGCCGCCTTGATCGTCGCCTCGTTCAACGCGGCGGGATCGCCGCTGACGTCGTTGTAGCGGCGAAAGCTCGTGGCATTGGCAATCAGGAGGAGAGCCGAGCGTGCGCCACGAATGTGGATTTGCTGACCGTCGACCCGCATCGTGCCGCCCTCGATCTTCACCTTGACCCGGGACTGAAACTTCAATGCGCCTTCGATGCCTTCGGCGGCCCCATTGTGTCCTTCGAGAATGAGCACGTCATTTCCCTCGGTCCGGCTGGTCGCAAGCTGTGCGCTTTGGAGACCGAGGGTGAAGCTCACCTGGCCTCCCGGACCCGACCGGCCGGCTTGAGCCGCGGTGACGCGCATCACGATCACTTGATCGACGGGGCTGGCGAACACTTCGCGTCGGTGAGTGACGGCCCACGGGCCGGAGCCGGCGGTGTACGACGTTGTCGCCACGGCAGTGTCGAGATCGAGTTCGCGGCGGTAGTTTACGATTTCGTCGGTGCCGGAAAACGTGAGCATGAGGTCGCCAAGCGTCTGATACGGCATCTGACGCAAGGGCCGGGCCATGAGCTTTTGCTGGGTGAGCGTTTGGGCGGCGGCGTAGTCCCCGGCCGCGATGAGTCGGCGCACCTCCGGGAGGGCGGCGAGAGCGTCGGGGTTGATCGGCTGATAGGGTCCGCCGCCCCACAGCGTGTCCTCATTCAACTGGAGGCGCTCCTGATGGATGCCGCCGAAGACCATCGCGCCAAGGCGGCCGTTGCCCACGGGCAGAGCTTCGACCCATTCAGTGGCGGGGCGCTGGTAGTGGAGCACGAGCGGCTCGGCGGCGGAAACTCCGGCAGTGATCGCGGCGAGGAGCAGGCATGGCAAGGCGCAGAATTTCATAAGGATGGAGCTCGAGAACGCAGAAGCGGTTTCGCGGGGCAGAGGGGTGGCAGAGGAATCAATGACAGATCTATCGAAGATATGTCACTCGCGGTTCGCGCCCACTGCGAAGAGATTGAACGAGTAGGTGTGGATGGACGTGCCGAACGTTGGCGTACGCGCCGCCGAAATCGGAGCAGGGCAGGAAGGCAGCTCGGAGTTGTAAGTAAAGTTGAGGAGCTAAAAGCAGCGAGCGGGCCGCTGGCTGACGCACGTGCCGCCAATCGAGTTGCGAAGAGATCGAACAAAGCACGAACCTGGAGGGGTAGCTCGATCGGCCTTGCCCAGCGCGGTTGGCTATTTCCTGGCGGGGAAGCGGAGCAAGGTAACGGAATGGGCGGGTAGGGTCCGAGTGAACGACGCCGCAGTATTGGTGAGCGGTTCCTCCTTGGGCGCGACGTTCGTCGGCTGCGCAATTGAATTCACTGCCGACAGATCTCCCGAGAGGACGATCGCTTTGCCGATGCCAATGTGAGCGGCGTCGTGGAGCTTGATCTCAGTTTCGAGTGGTTGGTCGGAGGAATTGACGAGCTTCACTATGAGCTCGCCACTCGCATTGAGGTAGGAAGCCGAGGCGAACGCGGCGGCCGTGGGCCGGTTCGGTTCATCGCTTGCTTCCATCACGAGCTTACCATCGACGTAGCCGCGAGCCGTGTGGCCGATCACCTCGAGCTTCAGGTTATACCAGCGATTTGTTTCTACGCTGAAAGGGGTGCTTGCACCGTACGCCTCGCGAGCGCCGTCCTCGGCTGACTCGCAGCGGGAAAGGGTGTTGCCCCAGCCGCCGAGATTCCACCAGCGGTAGTTGTCACCGTCCGCGACGTGCCAGAGCAGGATGAAGCCTTCGTTTCCGGCGAGCTTCCTGGCGCGCAGTGAAACCGTGTAGTTCGTCCAAGCAGGATCTCCGGTGCGCGCCCACGTTTCCTGGCTGTTGCCTTGTGGGCGAATAACGCCGTCCTCCACGGCCCAGCGGCCGTGCGTGAACTGCCATTTTCCCGCGTCCTTGAGGACGCTGTCGGCAGTCAGTTTTTGACCATCCTGATCGGTGACCACCAGATCGGTATATTCGACGCGCGTTCCGTACGAGCCCACGCCCACGAGACCGTGCGGATTTGGATCCTCGGGTTTTGCAATCTGTGGCGCGTCGAACGAAACCGGTACGACAACGTCGCCCCGGTTCTGTCCGAACAGTGCCAATACATGATAGCTCGGGGAGCCGAACGCGTTGAGCGCGTCGTAACCGATGAGGTTCGTGTTCCACTGCCAGCCCCGGGGGTGGCCCTTCACCTGATCTTCGGCGTTCACGTTGGCGAAGAGCGGAGCGTAGCACTGCATCACCACGTCGTCAGAATTTCGTTCCAACCCCATCAAAAAGACCGCATCGCCCAGCGCGGACTTGAGGGTTGGGGTGGGTGCTCCGCCCTGGGTTGCCCATTCGCCCATGAAGACTTTGATCCCGTCAGTCTTGCGGCCTTCGGGATGAGTCGAGCCAACGTCATAGCGAGTGAATTGCCGCATCATCGTCGAGGCGCTCGCGTAGATATGATCATCGACGAGGTCAGGCTTCACGCTCTTTACGGGAGTCGTGGTGATGATCTTGAGCTGCGGATATTTTCCACGGATTGCCTGCGCCATTTGGGCGAAGCGACCCTCGTAGCTACCTGAACGGTCGAAGAAATCCTCGTTGCCGATCTCCACGTACTTGAGCGCGAACGGCTCGGGGAAACCATCGGCGGCGCGCCGCTTGCCCCATTCGCTGTCGGCTGGACCCATGACGTATTCAATTTCTTCGAGCGCCTCCTTCACGTAGATCTCCATCTCGGGCGTCCCGGCCGCCGCGTAGTCACCGTTTAGCGTGTAGCCCGCAAAGAGGGCGAGCACGGGTTCGGCACCGAGCTGCTTGCACCACAGCAGGTACTCGGGCAGGCCGAAGCCATCGCTGCTGCGGTAACTCCAACAACCCATGTGGCCAGGACGCTGGTCGGCGGGACCGATCATCTTCTTCCACGCGAAACGATCGGCGAAGCGACCGCCTTCAACATAGTTGCCGCCGGGCAAACGAATGAACGCCGGGCGCATCGCCGCCAGTAGCTTCATGATGTCGGGCCGCAGGCCGTTCGGCACGTTTTGATACGTCGGTGGAAACAGGGAGACGAAGCTGAAGTCGATGCTGCCGGTCCCACTCGCCAAAAGGACGAAGCGGGCATCTGCGGTCGTGGGTGCATTGGCGCCCGTTGTGAGCGTCACCGTGTATTTTTTCCACGAGCTGATGATCGGTGTCGTCTCGGCTTTCGCGACCACTTGGTCGCCCGAATCCGTCATCAGAGCGGCGGTCACGGGACCGACGAATCCATCTACACCGCGGGCGTAAAACGTGGCGGTGTACTGCGTGGCCGGCTTCACCGGGACTCCCCAGTAACCGTTGTTCGCGACTCCGCCATTGGTGCCGGAAAGGGTGAGGCGCAAATTGACGGGAAGCGCGGCATTCACCGGATCGATCCGATTGGTGGAGGCCTGGGCGGAGCCGACCGTGGACCAATGAGCTGGAACCACGCCGATCGGCGCCTTCGGATCGCGTCCGAGGACCGGGTCCTGAAACGTGCGATTGCGGATCAGCTCGGCGAATAGCCCGCCGTCGTAGCTGTAGTTGATTTCCTCTGTCATGAGACCGTAGAAGCTGGAGGGAATAGCGGGACCGGGAGCGCCGAGATTGATTTCGAGTCGGGCGGGTGCACCCCAGCTCGTGATCCAAAGCAGGCAAGCGGCGCTGGTAACCACCGCTTTAAATGGGTTTTTCTTCATGTCAGTTCGGGTTGAAAAATGTCCGGTGGACGAACGAAACGGGAGGGAGAGGATTGGATTCACTTACGACGAACCACAATGAGGGCGGGGTGGGGTGAAGCGAGGCGAGCGGCGGCAAGTCGAACGCTTGATTGTTCCACGATCACGGCACGGTGGCATCACCGCTGTCGCTTTACCGTCATACGTCACGTCCAGCGTTCTGGCCTAGTCTGGAGTGCAGCGGATTTTTACCGTTGGCGTACGGGTTCATGATTCATGGGCTGAGCGCTGTAGCGAAAATACATGACAACCCAAAAGCTTCCGTTTCGTTCGCGAATGAGCCTGTATCACGGTTGACCTTCCATGTTGCTTCCCACCCCGCTTGCCCGCGCCGTGACGTTCGTCGCAGTGTCCGTCGCATCCCTCTCCGCGTTCGCCGAGGATATCCATGTAGTCATCAATAGCACTCAGGAACGGCGCGCGGTGTCGCCCTATCTCTATGGCCGGAATGGCGGTCTGTCGCACGATCCACTGCAACCGCTCACCGCGGCAGAATGGCAATTTTTGCGCGACTCAGGCGTCCGCATGTTGCGCGAGCACGGCGGCAACAATGGCACCAAGTACAACTGGCAGAAGAAGCTCTCTTCCCACCCCGACTGGTACAATAATGTCTACGCGAATGACTGGGATTTTGCGCAGAGTTCGCTGGGCCAGAATCTCCCCGGTGTTCAAGTGATGTGGTGCTTTCAGCTGCTGGGTAAAGTCGCGGACAACACCCAGCATAATTTCGACGACTGGAGTTATAATCGCAGTCAATGGTGGGCGGGCACGGCGCAAAATCTCGCGGGTGGAGGAGTCCCAAGCGCATCAGGCGGTAAAGCGCTGAAGGAGGGAGACACCTCTCTCTATTTGGCCGACACGTCAGCGGTGACGTCCACCGCCATTCTCGATCACTGGACGAATACCGCCGGGCTCAACCTGGACCGTTCACGGTTTCAGTATTGGAACATGGATAACGAACCGGAGATCTGGAACGGGACGCATGATGATGTGATGCCGACCCAACTCTCGGCCGAGGCCTTCATGCAGCGGTATTTTGACTACGCCAAACAGGCCCGGTCGCGGTATCCGCAGATCAAGCTCGCCGGACCGCTGCCCGCGAACGAATGGCAGTGGTTCAACTGGGGCACGGGCCTCATCACCGCGAGCGACGGGAAAAAATATCCGTGGCTCGAGTTCTTCATCAAACGCGTCAGCGAAGAGCAGACCCGAACGGGCATCCGCCTGCTCGATGTCCTCGATCTTCACTACTATCCCGGTCCAAGTGATCCCGCCACGGTGGTGCAACTCCACCGGACGTTCTTCGACACGACTTACGTCAACCCGGACGCGAACGCGGTGCACTCGATCAACGGCAGCTGGGACGCATCGATTACGCAGGAGTACATTTTTGGCCGATGCCAGCAGTGGTTGGATAAATATCTTGGGGCGAACCACGGCGTCACCCTAGGCCTGACCGAAACCGCGATCCAGCTCACCAATGCTCCGGTCGCTTCCGTCTGGTACGCTTCGATGCTGGGCGAATTCATGAAGCACGGCGTCGAAGTCTTCGCGCCGTGGTCCTGGCAACCGGGCATGTGGGAAGTGCTGCACCTGTATTCCCGTTATAACAACACCTTGTCCGTCAGTGGTGTTTCCGATGACGAGACGACCGTTTCGGCGTACCCCACGCTCGATTCGGTCACCGGCAATGCGACGGTCGTGCTCGTGAACCGTTCGTTGAGTCAGACGAAGTCGACGGCCGTTTCATTCACGGGTCTTTCCGTGCCCGACCGCGGGTATTCCACGCTGCAGTTATCGAGCCTGCCCGCGAGCGAGACCTTCGTGTCCCACACCGCCAACGCGTTGAAGCAGGGAACCGTGACCGTTTCCAATAACCGATTCTCAATATCGCTGCCTCCGCTTTCAGTGACGTCGGTGCAGTTGCAATCGCAGGCCGTCGTGACGCCAACGCCGCCGCCGAGCACGGGATCGCGACTGACGAATCTGTCGGTGCGGGCGCGCAGCGGAGGCGGCGACGACGTGATGATCGTCGGATTGGTCCTGGGCGGATCCGGATCGAAGCGGGTCTTGCTCCGCGGCATTGGACCCACCTTGAAGAAACTCGGAGTGCCGACTGCTCTGACGGACTCGTCCGTCACGCTCTATGACTCCAAGGGGAACCAGATCTCTACGAACGACGACTGGGGCTCCGACCCGGCGTCTGCTTCGACGCTCGGGAGCATGTTCTCTGACCTTGGCGCTTTTTCGTTGGACGCATCGAGTGCCGACGCGGCGCTGGCGCCCGTTCTCTCGCCCGGGGTTTATACGTTTCACGTGCGTGGAAAATCGGGGACACAAGGCGTGGCGCTGGGAGAAATCTACGACGCGGACAGCGCCGGTAGTGCGAAGTTATTAAATGTCGCAGCGCGCACGGGAGTGGGCGTCGATGCGGATGTTTTGATCGCCGGATTTGTCATCGCGGGTTCGGACGCGAAGGCCGTTCTGATCAGAGCAGTCGGGCCGGGCTTGACGCGCTTTGGCGTCACCGGAGTTCTGGCCGATCCGGTCCTGCGGATTTATCGCAACGGAGTCGAATTGCCGATTTTCCAGAACGATGACTGGGGCACCGCCGCCAATGCATCTCAAGTTGTTACGACCGGCGAACGGATTGGAGCGGCCAGTTTGGCGAACGGCTCGAAAGACGCCGCTCTCCTGCTGACGCTGCCTCCGGGCGTTTATTCCGCGATCGTTTCGGGAGCGGGAAATTCGACCGGCGTGGGAATGGTCGAAGTCTACGATGCCGACTAGGCGCGTCGCGCGTCGACTGGTTACTTAGATCTTGAGGGTACTCCGAAGCCGCATCGCGGCACATTAGGAAGTCACTCGGCTCCTCGCTCGTTCCCTCATTTGCTCCGCAGCTTCGCCTGCTCCATTCGTTCGATCTCGGCCGGAAGTTCTTTGAAACCGAGTTCACGGGCCATCGCACCGATACTGAGCTGCGGATCGTTGGACCAAAAAACTCCCGTATCCTCGCGCGACGAATATTCGCCACCGACGCGTGAACCAAAACGCTTCCGCAAGGCGTCACCTTCGTGGAAGGTTTCGCTCCAGTGCAGGATCGCGTAGGCCAGGTCGATCTCTTGCACCACCATCCCCGGTGCGTGCGTCACCTGAGCGATCGTTCGGCCAATGGGGTCAAATACCGTCGCGTTGTCCCGTGGCGCGCTGTTCACGACATAATAGTGGTGCCGCAACGCTTGCGCGGAAGGGCGCAAGGTCTGTGGCGATGCGCTCGGGAGCGCGACAATCTCAGCTCCCGCCGCCGCCAGAGCATCCCATCCCTCCTCGTAACTCATGTCCCAGCAAATCAAAATTCCCAGCCGGCCAAAGTCGCAGTCAAACACCGGATACACATCGCCCGGGGTGACCCCGCCTTCGAACGTGCCGTCCGGATCTGCGACCGGATGCACTTTCCGAAAAATTCCCGCGACGCGTCCTTCGCGATCCAGCAGAACCGCGGCATTGCTCACGCATGCTTTTTCGCCCGTCTCGCGCAGCGTCATCGGGGCGACAATCCAGGTGTGATGTTCCCGCGCTTTGTCGCCGAGTGCATCAAGGACCGGACCCGCCAATTCGACGGAGCGTTCCGCTGCCGTCACTCCGGTCTCCCGACACACCGCGAATTCCGGTAGCACGACGAGGTCAAGCTGGCCCTTGCCGGTTTTCTTCGCATTCGCCGCCGCGTCGTCGATCAAGCGAGCGGCAAAATTCAGACGCTGTTCGACCGAGCCTGCGAAATTGGCCACAGCGGATGCGATCACGATTTTGCGCGGCGCCGAATCGGCCCGAGTCTTGAAAGGGAATGCGCCATCTGGTGACCCCTTCGCCCCGAGCGTGGGACTGATCACCGCGAGCGGCGAAAAACAAACGAGCACCGCAGTCAGGCGCGCGGCCCTTCGAACAACGTTACGGCTCCTCATGCGTCAACGATGCCCCGAAACCCACGGCGGTGAAAGTGAAAACGCTGGTTCGGTCAGACGCGACGCCACGACCATTCGATCCTTTGTACCGCGGATTTCGCGGATGGGCGCGGATCGATCCAAACAATCCGATCAGACACCCTTCCATTCTCGGACGAGCGGCTCAGCGACATGTTCAACAGCGGCGGTACGATCGCGGACCTCTTTGGCGCGCGATTCGCGCATGGACGCGATCGGGAGAATGAGGGTCGCGCGCGTGACGGTAAAGTGAGGGCACCCTCGCGCAGGAGGTCGTAGGTTTGAATCCATATGGGGGAGACCGTGTGCGAGTAGATCGTTACGTCGGCCTCGCTGACCCCTTCCACTTTGTCGCGACGACAAAGCCGGCCGAACGCCTTCCTCACCCTAAACTTAACTCCTGTATCCGGCACTCCGCCGACCTTCGATCTGAGTTGTCGCGCAGCGTTGACCTGTAGCGAACACGTTGCGTCGCCCGTCGTACGAATGTCCCCGGCTTCTTCCTTAACCACCGCGATCACGCGAAAAAACAATCTGCGGAAATCCGCCTAAGTCTCCTCACCCTCATGAAACTCTTTCCCTCTCGTTGCTTATTACTTTCGATCCTCTTCGCCCTCGCTTCGTCCGTAGGCTTCGGCGCCGCCGGTGAAAAATATACTCTCGTCGTGGTTCACGGCGCGACCGCAGGTGGTTGGGAGTGGAAGAGGACTGGCAAGTTTCTCACGGATGACGGTCACACGGTCTATCGCGCCACGCTGACCGGGCTCGGAGAACGCATGCATCTGAACAGCACGGACGTGGATCTCCAAACTCACATCAACGACGTGGTGAACTTGATCCTCTTCGAGGACCTCCACGATGTCGTGCTCACCGGCCACAGCTACGGCGGCATGGTCATCACCGGCGTGATGGATCGCGTGCCCGATCGCATCCGGCACGTGGTTTTTCTCGATGCCGCGGTGCCGGATGACGGCGCGTCGCTTTGGGACATGTTTGGTGGCACCCCGCGCGATCCTTCGCGTTTCGCAGATGGCTTCATGCAGGTGCCCTGGGTCAAAGCCGACGCCAAGCCGCCGTTCAACGTGAAGCAGTCGATCAAGTGCTTCAACCAACCCGTCTCTTACAAAAATCCCGCCGCCTTGAAATTACCCGTGACCTACGTCGCCTTCGTCCCGAAGGACAAATCGGCCGAGGAACGCGCCAAGACGGATAAGAGTTGGCAGCACGCCAAGGCACGAGGCTGGACGATTCGCACCTTTCCGGGCGGGCACGTGGCCCAACAGGAGGATCCACGCGGCGTTGCGACCCTCATCGAACAGTCGGTCGACGATCACAATCAACCTGTCGCCGACGCGGCCAAGTAATGGCACCGAACGGCGCCGCGTGGTCCCGTTTCCCCGGAAAATTTCGAGCGTGCTTATGAAACCTCTCTTCCGTCTCACCGCGTCTTTGGTTGCGCTCTGTTTTGCGGCTAAACTCTCGGCCCAGTCGCCTGCGGCCCGACCCGCGCCGATCAAGTCGCCGGTGGTGATCGCGGATCGTACCGTCACGTTCAAGTTCCGGGCACCCGATGCAAAGAAGGTCGAGTTGAGCGGCCAGTTTCTGAAGGCCAATCAACCGCTCGTGAAAGATGAGACGGGAATTTGGAGCGTCACGGTCGGTCCGGTGGAGCCTAACCTTTATCCCTACAACTTCGTGGTCGATGGCACCAGCGTCGCTGATCCCGGTAACCAGGATATTTTCCCCAACGAAAATTTCAAAGCCAGCCTGGTCGACATTCCGGGCGACCAGCCGGCGATCTATTCGGTGCAAGACGTCCCGCACGGCGAGCTGACCTATTGCTATTACACGTCGCAGACGCTCCACCGCACGCGGCCGCTGATTGTTTACACGCCGCCCGGCTACCGCGCCGGCACGGACAAGTACCCGGTCCTCTATCTCGTCAGTGGCACCACGGACACCGAGGAAACCTGGTTCAAAGTCGGCCGCGCGAACTTCATTCTCGATAACCTGCTCGCGCAGAAGAAAGCCGTCCCGATGATTCTCGTGCTGCCGTACGGCAACATGATGATGGGCACGCCACCGCCGACGTCCCCGCAAGCGGCGGAAATGTATAAGGTTTTCAACGACGAACTGACGACCAACGTCATGCCCTATATCGAGGCCAACTATCGCGTCCTCGCTGATCGCGAGCACCGCGCGATAGCCGGTTTCTCGCGCGGCGGAGGCCAGTCGCTGTTCACCGCGTTCAACAACTTGGACAAATTCGCCTACATCGGTTCCTACAGCGCCTATCTCACCCCCGAGGTATTCGAGCGGTACTTTTCTGCAGCTTCCGCGGATTCCGGCGCCACCAACCGTCAGCTCAAGCTGCTCTGGCTCGGGGTCGGGAAGGCCGACTTTCTCTATCCACAGGCGACAGCGTTTATCGAGTTTCTGAAGCAGCGGAAACTGGTTCATCAGTCGCTCATCACTGAGGGCGGGCACACATGGATGAACGCGCGCCATTACCTTACCGATACGCTTCAACTTTATTTCAAGTAGCGCCGCCGCTTCATGCTCGCGTTCGCTCCGTGGCTCTTCCGCTGATCGGTGCGGCAAGACGCTCGAGCGCTCGTTGCGCTCTCATTCAGCGGCACCGCCCCACGTTATTCCGTTAGCCATTTCGATCGTCCCGGACTCACGCCAGCCTACTCCATGACAATGTCCTTCCCCCTTTGGTGTTCCGTCCGACGGGTGCGCATGCTGGTCGCTGGAGCGCTCGTTTCAACCTGCGTTCTGTTGGCCGAGGACGAGACGTGCACGACGTGCGGAGGCAGGGTCGCCGTGAGTGGCGAGTTTACCCACCACAAGGTTCCACCCATGGTTGCGATCGAAGGGGCGGGCGCCGACGCCGGCCGTTATCGGGAAGAGGTCAACGGTCTCCATTTCACGGTGACGGTGTCCAACCTTCCGGCCGGGAGCTACGCGATCCAGATCGGTGCCGCAGAAACAACCGTGACCGCGGCCGGCGAACGCATCTTTGACGTCACCGCCGGCGATCAGGTCCTCGCCAAGGATTTCGATCTCTTCGCCGCGGCCGGCGGCGCGCGCAAGGTTACCACCATTCGCGGTGCGATCGAAAAAGGCGACGACGCGTTGCGCGGTCCGCTGCAGCTCACGTTTACGGGGACAAAGGGCCGTGCCCTGTTCAACACGGTGCTCATCACGGACAGCGCTGGGGGAGAAATCGTTTCGTTCGCCGCCAACGAGCTGGCCGACGCCTTCTCCGCCGCGGCCATGATTCCGCCGAAAGTGACGGAGCCGGCAATCTGGCGCGATGCGGCAAAACCGCTGCGCGTGCGCGCCGATGATTTGATTCGGCGAATGGCCCTCGCGGAAAAAGTCTCGCAGCTGAAAAACGCTGCGCCCTCCATCCCGCGCCTCGGACTGCCCGCCTACGATTACTGGAACGAAGCGCTGCACGGAGTCGCCAACAACGGTTTTGCGACGGTGTTTCCCGAACCCATCGGCGCCGCTGCTTCATGGAACCCGGAACTTTTTCGGCGGGAGGGCCGGGTCATCGGCATCGAGGGACGCGCGAAGTTCAATGATTACGCCAACGAACATCACGGCGACTCCAAGTGGTGGGCGGGCCTGACTTATTGGACGCCGAACATAAACATTTTCCGCGACCCACGCTGGGGCCGCGGTCAGGAAACCTACGGTGAGGACCCGTATCTCACGGGCGAAATCGGCATCGAGTTCGTCAAGGGTATCCAAGGCGACGATCCCAAGTACATGCTCGCGATGGCGTGCGCGAAACACTACGCGGTCCACAGTGGCCCGGAGCGCGATCGGCATCGCTTCAATGCGGAAATTTCCGATCGCGATTTGTTCGACACCTATCTCCCGCAGTTCGAACGCGTCGTTCGCGAAGGCAAGGTCGCCGGCGTGATGAGCGCCTACAATGCGCTCAATGGTGTGCCGGTGAGCGCCAACGCCTTTCTCCTCCGCGAACTGGTGCGCGATCGTTGGGGCTTCGAGGGCTACATCGTGTCGGACTGCGATGCGATCCGCGACATCTACGGCGAAAAGCAGCACCACTACGTCAAGACGGCGGAGGAGGCGGCCGCCGCTGCGGTCAAGGCCGGGTGCAATCTCTGTTGCGGGGGTGACTACAACGCGCTGGTCCGGTCGGTTCAGCAAGGTCTCATCACGGAGAAGGAGATCGATGAAGCCTTGTATCACACGCTCTGGACACGTTTCCGTCTCGGCCTCTTCGATCCCGCCGATCAGGTGCCGTACTCAAAGTACTCGCTCAAGGACAACGACCTCCCGGAACACGGCCAGGTGGCGCTGGACCTCGCGCGGCAATCGATCGTGCTGCTGAAGAATACCGGGATTCTGCCGCTCGACCGGTCGAAGTTGAAGCAAATCGCGGTGATCGGGCCGAACGGCGACTCGAAGTCGATGCTCGAGGGCAATTATCACGGTTCGTCGTCGCAGCCGATCTCGATCCTCGATGGGATCAAGCGTATCACCAAAGGCGATATTAAGGTCACGTTCGCGCTCGGCAGTCCGACCACGACCAAACCCGGCTCGGCGCCCTGGAGCGGTCAGGACAACACGACCAAACGTTCGGTCGCGGAGCTGAAAGCCGAGGCGCTCGCGCAGGCCGCCGAGGCCGACGTGATCGTGTATGTGGGGGGCATCACCGCGGCGCAGGAAGGCGAAAGCTTTGACCGCGAATCCATCGAGCTGCCGCAAGAGCAGGAGGAACTCGTGCAGGCGCTGCACGCCACGGGCAAACCGGTCGTATTCGTCAACTGCAGCGGGTCCGCGATGGCGCTGAGTTGGGAGGACGAACACCTGCCCGCACTGCTGCAGGCGTGGTACCCTGGCCAGTCGGGCGGCCGAGCGGTGGCCGAAGTTCTCTTCGGCATCGTCAATCCGTCCGGGCATCTTCCGGTCACCTTCTATCGCTCCACGGCGGATTTGCCGGCCTTCACCGATTACTCGATGCGGAACCGCACCTATCGGTACTTCACCGGAAAGCCGCTCTATGCGTTCGGCCACGGTCTGAGTTACACGGCGTTTGAATATGCCAACCTACGTATCACTCCCGGCGCCGGTGGCACGCTCAACGTGACGGTCGACGTCACCAACACCGGTGCGCGCGACGGCGATGACGTGGTGCAACTCTACGCGACGCCGCCGGCCTCATCGCAGCCGCAGGAAATTCGCGCCCTCTGCGGCTTTCAGCGGGTACAGGTCAAGGCCGGATCCCGGCAAACTGTTTCGCTCACTGTACCCGCCGTCGCATTACGGCGCTGGAACGTCGACCAGAAAGACTACGCGATCCCGGCCGGGAGCTGGACGATCGCCGTCGGCGCTTCGTCCGCAGATCTCCGCCTGACCGCCGCTGCGAAATTGTGACGACCAGCGGTCCCGTGATTCCAGTCCCCGTGTCCAACCACCCACGGGCTGCCGTAAAATTATAGTCCGCTCGTCCCGCCACTCTTTCTGCCCACGTCCGTCAACCTCACCAATCACACCATGAACCTACCTCACACGTTCCTCAAAACGACCCGGGCGGCCGCCCTGTCTGCTGTGCTCGCGTTTGCCGCCTCCGCCTTCGGGCAGGACGGCACGATCTATCCGCTCGATGCACCCGCCGAGCCTAACGCCATTCCTCTCCGCACGGGGGGCGTCAAGGATCAGCCGGCACCGGAGAGCTGGTTCCGCCAGTGGGGTGAGCCGATGGCGCGCAACGTCTCCGCCGCGACCCTCACGCCTTTCCTGCCGGATCCGGCCAAGGCGACTGGCGCTGCCGTCATTGTCGCGCCCGGCGGCGGCTTCCGCTGGTTGTCCATGAACAACGAAGGGTGGAAAGTGGCGAAGGCCCTCGCCGACCGCGGTATCGCCGCCTTCGTGCTCAAATATCGGCTACTGCCAACCCCGGGTTCGCTGGAAGGCTTGAAGGAGTCGATGAACCGGACGTTCGCCGCGGTGACTCCCCCCGCCGGTGCAACGCCGGGCGCCCCCGCCGCTCCAGCAGCCGCCCCCGCGCCAAGACCACCCCGCCCGGATCTCTCCAACCAACTCGCGGACGCTGAGGCCGCCTATGCCATGATCGTCGAGCGGGCGAAAGAATGGGGCGTGGACACGAAGCGGCTGGGGATGATCGGATTCTCCGCCGGCGCAGGTCTCACCATGCAGTGCACACTCAAATCCAAGACGATGAAGCTCGCGTTCATCGGACCGATCTACGGCGGCATGGACGCGGTCGAAGTACCGAAGGACGCACCGCCGATGTTCAATGTCATTGCCAGCGACGATTCCCTCCTTTTCCACGGCCAGATCGGCGTGGTCAAGTCGTGGTTCGACGCCGGCCGGCCGGTTGAGTTTCATCTGTATCAGAACGGCGGCCATGGCTTCGGCCTCGGTTATCCGAATCGCACCAGCAATGGTTGGTTCCCGGTCTTCCTGCACTGGCTGGAGGTGAACGACTTCATCGCCGCCAAGGGTGCCAAGTAAGCTGCGATGCACCTTGGCCGGCGTTGCCGGCTGAGGTCTGGCGGCCGGGGAGGGGAGCTGCACTCTTCCCCGGAGCAAGCATCGACCTTAAAACGCAAAGACGCGAAGGCGCTAAGTTCGAGCGAAAGAGCGATGTGGAAGAGCCGGAGTGACGTGGCGCGTGTCCATAGTGGCGACCGGGCCGCACTATATTAAAACTTCGATCCCGTGAACATTTCTGTGATGCGTTGCGTTGGCCGAGTGCCCGCGGCGGGTGCCGTTTTGGCCGCCACTTTGTCGTTGTTGTCGTTGCTGGCCGTTCGAGCGGTGGGAGCCGATGGCGTACCCGCCTCGCTGCCCGACACGCCCGCGAAATTATTCCCGCTGGAGTCTGTGCGCCTCCTGGAAACAGGGCCGTTTGCTGAAGCGGTGAAAGCCAATCGCGCCTACGTGCTGGCGCTCGATGCGGATCGCTTGCTCGCTCCGTTCCGCCGCGAGGCCGGACTTCCACTCAAAGCTCAGCCTTACGGCAACTGGGAGAATACCGGTTTGGACGGCCACACTGCCGGACATTACCTCTCGGCGCTCGCACACATGATCGCGTCGGGCGAGGACACGGCGGACGCTCAACTCCGTCAGCGCCTTGATCATTTGATCGAAGAGCTGCAAACGTGTCAGAAAGCATTCGGCGATGGCTACGTCGGCGGCGTCCCCGGCAGCCGTGAATTGTGGCGCGCCGTCGGCAGCGGCGACATCGCGGCGATCAACCGCAAGTGGGTCCCGTGGTACAATCTGCACAAAACATTCGCCGGTTTGCGGGACGCGTATCAGGAAGTCGGGAACACGCGAGCGCGCGAAATCCTCGTGGGATTGGGCGAATGGTGTGTGACGCTCACCTCGCGTCTGAGCGACGACCAGATGCAGAAGATGCTCAACCAGGAGCATGGCGGGATGAATGAGGTCATGGCGGATATCTACGCGATCACCGGCGACAAAAAATTTCTCACGACGGCGGAACGCTTCAACCATCACGCCGTCCTTGATCCACTGATCCAGCAGCAGGATCAACTGACCGGAAAACACGCCAACACGCAGATTCCGAAGGTCATCGGCCTCGAGCGAATCGCCACGTTGACCGGCAACAAAGCGGATGATGCCGGCGCGCGGTTTTTCTGGACCACGGTCACGCAGCATCGCTCGGTCGCGTTCGGTGGGAACAGCGTGTCGGAGCATTTCAATGATCCACATGATTTTCACGGCCTCCTGGCGCACCGGGAAGGTCCCGAAACGTGCAACACGTACAACATGCTCCGGCTCACGGAGGGACTTTTCGCCACCGCGCCGAACGCATCTTACGCCGACTATTACGAACGCGCGCTCTACAATCACATTCTCGCTTCGATCAATCCCGCGCACCCGGGCTATGTGTACTTCACGCCGATCCGGCCCGATCACTACCGGGTCTACTCGGTTCCGGGCGAAGGATTTTGGTGCTGCGTCGGCACGGGCATGGAGAACCCGGGTAACTACGGGCGCTTTATTTATGCCCGCGCGAGTGACGGAATTTATGTGAACCTGTTCATTGCGTCGGAGGTGAAGGATTCCGCGCGCGGTCTTACTTTGAGGCAGGACACGGCTTTTCCAGACGAGGAGCGCTCGCGCCTTACGCTCACGCTGACGCAGCCGAAAACGTTCACGCTCTACGTGCGCGAACCGGGCTGGGTCAGCGCTGGGGCCTTTGTCGTTCAAATCAACGGCACCCGCGTCCCCGTCACGAGCGGGCCTTCCTCCTACGTGGCGGTGCACCGCGAGTGGCACGACGGCGACACGGTGGAACTCACGCTGCCGATGCATACGTCGGTGGAAGGGTTGCCCGACGGCTCGCCCTGGTACGCGATCTTGCGCGGCCCCATCGTGCTGGCGCATCCGGCGGGAACGTGGGAATTGAAAGGGTTGCGCGCCGATGATTCTCGGATGGCGCACGTCGCCGCCGGACCGGAACAGCCACTCGACCAGGCGCCGGTGTTGCTCGCAGACCCGACCGCGATTCCGAACAAGGTGGTGGCGGATGCGAAAGCAGGACCGCTGCATTTTAGAATCGGCGACGTAGTCGAACCAGCGGCGCCCGAAGGATTATCACTCGTCCCCTTTTTCCGTCTCCATGATGCGCGTTATCAAATGTACTGGGAGACGACCACGCGCGAAGGTCTCGCCGAGCGTCGAAAACAACTCGCCGCGGCCGAGCAGGCGAGGGCGGCGCGGGAGGCGGCCACGCTCGATCGCGTTGCGCCGGGCGAACAGCAACCGGAGGTCGAGCACGCGTTCCGCGGCGAAGACACCGAGAGTGGACTCTACAACGGCCGCCACTGGCGCCACGGCCGTGATTTCCAATACACCTTCAACGCGCGCGGCGAACGCAACGTGACCTTGGCGGTGACGTATTCAGGTTCTGATGCCGGACGTCAGTTCGACATCCTGGCGAACGACACGCTCATTGCGACGCAGGAACTCGTCGGCGAGAAGGTGGGGGAGTTTGTGGAGAAGCGATATGCGATTCCTGCCGCCGTCGTGGCCTCTGCTCCGGACGGGCGCGTGACGGTTCGCTTTGTCGCCAAAAAAGGGCTCGCCGGCGGAGTCTTCGACGTGCGCCTGCTGCGCGGGCCCTAGGCGGGTGGGCGATCGGGCATCATCCGTGTCGATCCGTGCAGTCGGTGGTTAATGTCTGTCGGTTCGAAACAATCCACCGGAGACCACGGATTTCACGGATGGGCACGGATGCAGAGGACGATCAATGGAATAGGATTGGGTCGCGGATCAAAGCCGGGAGCTCGCTCAAAACCACGCGGTGGGTCGGCCTGCGAGTCGTAGGTCAGCGACCTTGGGCGCGCTCCGAACCGCTCGTCGTAGGAGCTTGGTTCCGGGCGATCGGCTGATGTAGGCCTCGGATTCCGGAGCGCGCGCAAGCGCGCTGGCCCACGTCGGATCGCCTCCAACGGAGGGACGACCTCTGTGTCGTCCGGTTCGACTGAGTCTTGAGCCTCCGGTTCAATGCGAGTTTCATTCTTCTTCGCTTCATCGAGTTGAATCCAACCGGCGCGAATTTACGTACAAGTGGCCAACCATCGAAAACCCACATGAAAATTCGTTTCGCCCTCACCCCGTTTGTTCTCTCGTTGCTGTTCGCCACCAGTCAGGCGGCCACGCCTCCAGCTGCGCCGCCGTCACCGAAACAGGCACCCGAACGCGAACTCGCGTTGGTTGTGATTACTCCCGTCGATCAAAGCGGAAGCTTGGGAGCTAATTCCAACACGGATTACGACCGGCTTGATCTTGCGTTTCAGGAGGTGGCGAAGCGTCGCCATTGGCCGGTAAAAATCGTGGCGGAGCGCTTCGCCTCCAACACTCCGGACCACGAGCTTGAGTTGCGCGTCTACCTCCAGCCGATTGGCCAGGATTTACCCCAGGAGTTTAGGTTTCGGAGCTGGATGACACTGACCGAGCATGGCACGAAGCACGATTTTGGCCTGATTGTTCACCGCCAGATTTGGTCGGGAGGTGAATCGATGGACGATTTCCTGGAAAAACTCTTCCGTGGCGCCGCCGCCGTTGCCGCGAAGAAAATCGAGCCGATTCTTTTTCCGCAGCTTGTCCAGCCCAAGCCTTAAGCTGCGCTCGTTTGTGACCCAACAAAACGAAAGTTCGATGGCTGAGATTCAGTTGCTCGCGCGCATTGGCGTGGGCGACCGCGTCGCATTTCGTGAACTTTACGGCCTCTACAGCGCACCTCTATTTGCGTTCGCGGTTCGACTCGTGAACGACCGGTCTGCGGCGGAAGAGCTGCTGCAGGATTCATTCGTAAAAATCTGGCGCCATGCGAATGGCTACGATCCGCGAAAATCCCGCCCGTTCACCTGGGCCGTGACCATTCTCCGCCGCACCTGCATCGACTACTTGCGCCGGCATCGCGCGGCTCCGACGCTCATCCCACTCGCCACTGAAGTGGATCGTTCGTCGGAGTTCGCCACGAAAGAAACGCCGCGCCGTTTCGCGGTCTCGAGCGAGACCTCGCATCAGGTACAGGACGCGCTCGCCGAGATTTCTCCCGATCAGCGACAGGCGCTGGAACTCGCGTTGTATTCTGAACTCACCCACGCCGAAATCGCCCGGCAGCTCAATCAGCCCATCGGAACCATCAAGACCTGGATCCGGCGCGGACTGCTCGATCTGCGCACCACGCTCGCCAAGCCATGAATTCGCAACTCGAAGAACTCGCTTGTTCCTATGTCCTCGACCAGCTCGATCCAGGCGATCGCGCGGCGTTCGAAGCCCGGCTCCTCTCCGAACCGGAACTTGCGTCACTTGTTCGTCAGTTCGAGGCTGCGCTCGCGCAGAATATCCGCGCTCTCCCGCCGAGCGAACCGCCGGCCCATGTGCTCGCGCGTATCGAATCCCGTCTCGGTGATGCCGCCCGCACCGACTTGTCGCCGGTCGCAGCCCGCTCGCATCCGTTCCCATGGAGCTCGTTCCTTCGATGGGGCGTTGCGGCCGTGATCACGCTCAGCCTTGGCACGCTGGCGGTGCAGAGTCTGCGCCGTCCCCAGCCGCTGGTTGTGCTGGTCTCACTGGATCCGCAGCATAGCACGCTCACCGAGCTGCCGTTTCCCAACACGAATAAGGATCCCGACGCGCGCTTCATCCAACTCGCCTCGCTCGCCGAACAGTTTTGGGAAAATCCGGCGCGACTTCCCGTTCAACCCCACGCCTCGGACCGCGACAACCGTGGCTACGCGCTGTTCGATCCAGCGAGCCGCCAGGGTTTCATCGCGATCAAGCAACTTCCTGCGATTGCGTCCGGTCAGCGTTATCACCTCTGGATCGTCGACACGGCCTCGGGTTCGATTCGCGATGCCGGCATGCTGCCGTTATCCGGCGCGACGCGCGGCCTCTACTCGTTCTCGCTGGCGGCGACCGACGCTCCCGCCAAATCGGGCCAGCAAAACTTTTTCGTCACGGTGGAGGACAGCACAACGTCCCCCAGCGCCCAGCCGCGCGGCCATGTCGTGCTCGGTGCGAAGCGGATCTGAGTCACAAGGTTTCGAACGTGGCGCAAGCGCCAGGGCTCGAGACCGAACTGACTCTGCTGTGCTGCGCAGATCGTTGGATACTTCAAAGACCTGATCGCGCTTCGCCGGAAAGCGGTTAGGCAAGATAAGCTCGCTCACTCCCGGCATCGCGAGCGCTTCGGTCTCCCGCAACGATTGGGCAATCCACGCTTTCAAATCACGCCACGCCTTGCCGCGACTCGGACGCAAGCACTGAGCCTTGTGTAAGGAAGACAGGCTTCGGCCGAAGATTTGTCAGGAACGGGCATGGTCAGTCGCTGGATACATGAGGCGCGGCCCGTCGGGTCAGGGGTAATGTGCCGACGCAATGGCGTATCACAACTCAATCGGCACCTCGGTTGCCCCGCGGCCGCCATCTCTCCGATCGTCCTAATTCGGACGTAGGTCAGCGCGCTTGCGCGCGCTCGGATGATTTGTTCGAAGCGTCGCGATGGGAGTGGCGCACGACGCCGGAGCGCGCGCAAGCGCGCTGTCCTACGCGGATTGTTGATGGAGATCAGCTGACGTTTTCCGACTGTAGCGGCTTCGCGTGTTTGCCCAGACGGTTCGAACCACCGGAGACCTGGAACCCGATGCTCGGTGCTTTGCGGCGGCACCATGCCCACGCTGCCGCCTGATCGGAGCAGGGTGCGCCTCGCGGTTGATGCGCATCCTGAACGTATGCACTACCGTCATCCGATGCTATGAAGTCGGGTGCGAGGCGAGTTGCTCGACTAACTTACCGATCATTTCCCCTCGAGGGTCATTGCGCCGCCATGCTGCGTGTAGCTCGGACATGAAGGCGGTCGGTGGATCGACCTGCGCGAAAACGATCCCTTGATGGGGCATCTTTTTCGAAAGTGAAATGACATGGCCCACGACGTCGCTGGTTGCCACGCGCATGAGCAACGACGCCATGCTGTCCGTCTCAAATACGATCCTGGGCTTGAAGCCGGCGCGCCCGCATGCGTCGACCAGGAGTTGCTTGCGACCCGGAAAGTCGTGCGGGTTCCAGGTTGCCCAACTATTGTGGCGAAGTTCATCCAGCCGAAGCCGACGCCGCTTCGCCAACGGATGCGTGGCCGACAAGGCCAGCAAGGTCGGATAAGCGGCAACCTGTCGGGTTTGGAACTCTCGACGCATTGCCTCGTCGACCAAACCCACGAGGCCGAGGTCGATCTCGCCGTTGCGCAACGCTCCGACGAGTTCGCGTGGGGTCATTTCGACGGGTTGCAGAACGAGTCCCTTGTGACGCTTGGAAAACTGACGGAGCACCGGGGAGAAGTGGTCGAGCCACAGCGCACCGTAGTGGCCGAAGCGCACGACATTGCTGCGTCCCTTAAGTTCCGATACGAGCGATTCTGCGGCGGCAAGCACGCCTTTCGCGCCGACGAGAAGCCTGCGGCCTTCAGGCGTGAGTTCGGTGCGGGCATTGGCGCCTCGCAGCAAGAGCCGGCAGCCAAGTTCCAGTTCCAGGTCGCGGATCTGGCGGCTCAACGCCGGCTGGGTCACGTGAAGTTGCGCTGCCGCGCGAGAGAAGTTAAGCGCCTCCGCCACAGCTATGAAATACCGCAGGTGTCGCAGCTCCATCCTCTGATTCAAGGCTTATAACTAAAAAGCATACGAGCCTCAAAAGGAGGCATTAGTCAGGCGATTCAAGAGGCGGTATGATCGTCGCCATGAAACGGCTCTATCACCTCGCGGCGCTTGCCGCCCTGTACTCCACGAGCGCTGCGGCGCCGAAAACCTTGCTGGAAATGACGCACGCAGTTCCCGCGATGCCGCCGCTGACCGAATGCGCGGTTTTGATCATCGACGCACAACGTGAATACGTCGACGGACGTTTGCCTTTGGCCGGCGTCACTGCGGCGCTGCACCAGACTGCGAGACTACTGGAGCGGGCTCGTGCCGCTCACGTGCCTATCATCCATATCCAGCAGATAAGTTCAGCGGGCCGCGGTGTGTTTGAGCGGGGAGGGCCGTTGGTTGCCTTCGCCCCGGAAGCGGCACCGCTGCCCGGCGAAGTGATCATTCCGAAGACACTGCCCAACGCCTTTGCCGGCACCACGCTGGCGGAAGTGCTAAGAAAAAGGGGACGCACTCACGTCATCATCTCCGGATATATGACCCACATGTGCGTCAGTGCCACCGCCCGCGCGGCTCTCGACTTTGGATTCAAAAACACGGTGATCGCAGACGCGTGTGCGACCCGAGATCTACGCGCCGCGGACGGTGGAACCCTTTCGGCCGACATCGTGCACCGGGTGGCACTCGCTGAACTCATGGACCGGTTTTCGAACGTGGTTCCGTCACTGGACTCGATCCCCTGACAAGAATCGAAAGAGCGGTCAGCACCGCGCGTACGCTGTGCGCCGACTCTCTCCTTGGCCCTCAGGCGGCCTTGAAGTTCGTATTGTGTACGGACCGCGGCGGTGGGACGCGTCTGAGCTGCTCCATTTCTTCCAGCGTGGGTAGCTCGTAGGCGATCTTGCCTTCGGCGACTTCGCGGAGCGCTGTGTCTTCCGCCGAAAGTTTCTCGAGTGACTCGACGAGGGGACGATTGCCTCGTCTGAGCTGTTTCACACGACGAGAAACGACGTTCACCAGGATGTTGGGATCATCGATCACTTTAAGTGCCGCCTGCAAATAATCGTCTCTCATAATTTCTAGTTGGTTTGTCGCCCCAAGTCCTCGGCGAGTTGATCATCTTAAGAACCAATGGATTCAAATACGACGAGTTTCCCCAAACCATCGCGTCCACTTGGGTAATGCCGTGCGGGGCCATCCCGTTGGACTTATCTTCGACCGTACGCGGCACTTCGCGCGTTTTCACGGGCAACATGAGAAATTGTCAGCAATACCGGACCTCGCGAGGCAGACCAGCGTATGTAACCACGTGCGAAATACGCGGGTAGGAGGGTGGCTCGCCTCGTCGTTTGAACGCGATCGCAGCGGTATTACGTCGACATTGGGAGTAGGTTCCAACGGGATACCGCGGTAAGTTGTCTGGATCGTTGGAACCGACGCCCTGGTTCTCTCGGGCTCGCCAACACGGTGGTCGCGGTTGCTCCGCGTACGTTACGTGCTCTTTCTTCCCCAAAGCTTTCCGGAGTTTGGTGGCTGTAGTCCAGCCGCGTTCGACCAGCGCCTTTCCCTCGACGAGGTCTTTCGGCGAACCCACCTGATCACGATCCGGCGGTCCGACCGCCCCGCCACGCGAGTAAATCCCGCATTCCCGCAGTCAGAATAATATTCCCATGGTTAAACAAATCAGACCGATTGCTGGCTCCGATCACCTCGTCAAAGTGCCCACCGGCATTGCTGGATTCGACGAAATCACCGGCGGTGGTCTCCCCGCGGGACGCCCGTCGCTCGTGTGCGGTTCAGCCGGGTGCGGCAAATCGCTGCTCGCCATCGAATTTCTCGTCCGCGGCGCAGCGCAGTTTGGCGAACCAGGAGTGTTGATGACGTTTGAGGAGAGCGTCGCCGATATCCGCAAAAACGTCGCATCGCTCGGCTTCAACATCGCCGATCTCGTCGCGCGCAAGCAGCTGGTGGTTGATCACGTTGCCATCAACCGGAACGAGATCGAGGAGAATGGGGAGTACGACTTGGAGGGACTTTTCATCCGGCTCGGTCATGCAATTGACAGCGTTGGCGCCAAACGTGTCGTGCTGGACACCATCGAATCGCTCTTCACGGGTTTGAGTAATCAGGCCATTCTGCGCGGTGAACTGCGCCGGTTATTCGCCTGGCTCAAGGAGCGCGGAATGACGACCATCATCACGGCGGAGCGTGGCGAGGGTCAGCTCACACGGCACGGCTTGGAAGAGTATGTATCTGACTGCGTCATACTGCTCGACCACCGGGTGATTGGCCAGATTTCCACGCGGCGCCTGCGCATCGTGAAATATCGCGGTTCAACCCACGGGGCCAACGAGTATCCGTTCCTGATCGATACAAAGGGGATCTCCGTGCTGCCGCTCAGTTCGGCGAGCATGGACTACAACGTTTCAAACAAGCGCATCTCCACCGGTGTGCCGCAGCTGGACGAGATGCTGGGCGGGAAAGGTTTCTACCGTGGCAGTACCGTCATGCTCAGCGGCACGGCTGGCACGGGGAAAACGAGTCTTGCTGCCAGTCTAGCGAACGCGACCTGCGCACGCGGGGAACGCTGTATGTATTTCTCGTTCGAGGAATCGGAGGCGCAGATTCTGCGCAACATGCTCTCGATCGGCATCGATCTCGCGCCTCATGTGGCGGCCGGCCTGCTCCAGTTTCACGCCACGCGACCCACCGTGCACGGGCTCGAAATGCACCTTGTCCAACTTCACCGGCTTGTGGACGACTTTGAACCGGCGGTCGTGATTCTGGACCCGGTGACCAATCTCGCAACGGCCGGTAATTCCGACGAGTCGAACAACATGCTCATCCGGTTGGTCGATTTTCTCCGGAAACGAGTCATCACGGCATTTTTCGTCGGGCTCACCGCTGGCGGAAATGCGATGGAAAGCGCCGATGAATGTCTGAGCTCAATTGTCGATACGTGGCTACTGCTGAGCGACATTGAGTTAGGCGGCGAACGGAACCGCGGGCTCTACGTGTTGAAATCACGGGGGATGGCGCACTCCAACCAAGTGCGGGAGTTTCTCATCACTTCCCAAGGGCTTCGGCTCGTGCCGACCTATCTTGGTCCGACGGGTGTGCTCACCGGCTCTGCTCGCCTCATCCAGGAATCGCAGGACGCCGCCGGGGAAAAATCGCTGCGCGAGGAAATTGAGCGCAAGCAACTCGTGTTGGATTACCGCCGCCAGGCGGTCGAGGCGCAAGTCGAGGCACTGCGCGCCGGCTTCGAGGCAGAGAAAAAAGAATTCGGCCGCGCCGTGGCGAGCCAGCAATCGATCACTGACCAGATCGTCACCGACCGGTTGGCTACAGCCAAGAGCCGACAAGCGGGCAAAACCCGGAAAGGAACCAACCGCTTATGAAGTCCAAGAAGGCAGCTCTTTCAAAAAAGAAACCCCGCGTCGGACCCGCCCGAGCCAAAACACCCGCACCGCGTGGCGCAAAGATTCGCCGTGTCGCCAAAGCCAACTCTGCCAAGCCCGGCCCGTGGCTGCTGCGATTGTACGTTGCCGGCGAGACCCAGAATTCGCTCACCGCTTTTTCCAATCTGAAGAGCATCTGCGACGCACATCTTGCCGGGCACTACGAGATCGAGGTCATCGATCTGACGAAAGCGCCGCATCGTGCACACGACGACCAGATTGTCGCCTTGCCCACGCTGGTACGTAAACAGCCCGAACCCGTGAAGCGCGTGATCGGTAATCTCTCCAACGTGGAGCGGGTGCTCGTCGGCATGGACGTTCCTCTCAAATCGAAGCAGAGCGTCACGAGCTAGTTTCTGCCATGGCCGCGAAAAAAACACGCCGGTCTGCAGCGAAGAAGCCCGTCAGGCGCAAAGCAGGCAAGCGGGCCGAAGGCGACCGCACAGCGGAGTTCGAGGCCTTGTTGTTTGAGACCTCGAAAACTCAGCGCTATGCACTGCGACTCTACGTCTCCGGGACGAGCGTACGTTCGGGCCAAGCCATCGCCAACGTGAGGTCGCTGTGTGAAGAATTTCTGCCGGGCCGCTACGATTTGGAAGTCATCGACATCTACCAGCAGCCCTCGCAAGCCACGAATGAACAGATCATCGCTGCTCCAACGCTGATCAAGATTACGCCGCTTCCATCGCGGCGGTTGATTGGGAATTTGTCCGATCGGGAAAAAGTTCTCGTTGGACTCAACTTAGCCGTTCGCTCCGCTTCCACCGCCTGGATGGCACTCTGAGGATGCCATCTCGATCCGCAAAGCAGATGCTTGCAGCCCGAAGCGTGAAAACGCCTGATCGCGTCACTGTTCCCCTGAGAGGGCGGACGTCGAAAGGCCGCTGGATAACGGACCAGGAATTCACCTCGCTCACGGATCGGCTGCGCGAAGCCGAGGAGACCATCGAGGCAATTCAGAGCGGAGCGGTGGATGCAGTCGTGGTGAAGGGCGCCGCCGGCAGCCAGATCTACAGCCTCACGGGCGTGGAGGATCGGTACCGCGTTTACGTGGAGCAGATGCAGGAAGGCGCGATCACCGCCTCGCAAGATGGAGTCATTCTCTATTGTAACCAGCGTTTCGCCGAAATGGTAAAGACGCCGATTGAGCGCGTGATCAGCGCTGGCATGGCAAACCATTTTGTCGCCGCCGCGTGGGAAAGGCTTTCCACCGTGTTCACCGAGGACCACGGAGTCGTGAAACAAGAATGCCTGTTACAATGCCGCGATGGCACCACGCTGTCCGTTAACTTGACTGCCAGCCGCCTGCCCGCGCTCGAGCAGAACATTCTGTGCGTCGTTGTCACCGATCTGACTGAGCAGAAGCAGCAGCAGGATTTGCAGCTTGCGAAAGACGTCGCTGACAAGTCGAACCTGGCAAAGGACGCGTTCCTCGCTGCGTTGAGCCACGAACTGCGTACGCCGCTCAATCCTGCGCTGATGGAGACCGTCGCGCTCGAACAAACCCAAGGATTGTCGGATCACGTGCGCCACAGCCTCGGCCTCATTCGCCGCAATATCGAATTGGAGGCACATCTGATCGACGATCTGCTCGACCTTACGCGCATCGCGAAGGGTAAACTCGAGTTGAATCTTGGACCGACCGATCTCCACAACGTCATTCGTCGAGCGATCGAAATCTGCAGCGCTGAGATCCAGGAAAAATCCCTTTCGCTCGACGTTCAGTTAGCCGCGCCGAATTCACTGACCATGGGTGACGCGGTGCGTTTACAGCAGGCGGTCTGGAACCTCCTGCGCAATGCACTGAAGTTCACGCCGATTGGCGGAACCGTGACCGTGCGAACAGGAAACGGCGCAGACAGAAATTTTTGGGTCGAGGTGCGAGACTCGGGCATCGGCTTCAAGCCGTCCGAGCACCTGAAGCTCTTCAATGCATTCGAGCAGGGTGGCCGCCATGTCACCCGGCAATTTGGAGGGCTCGGGTTGGGACTGGCGATTGGAACTTCGATTGCTGCGGCGCATGGAGGCGTGATCCGCGCAACGAGTCCTGGTCCGAATTTGGGAGCGACGTTTACGCTGGAGCTGCCGCTCACCCCGGGGGCAGGTCGCACCGTATTGCTTCCAATGGTACCAGCACCTGACGCGACGACGGTACGGTTGCGTATTTTGCTGGTGGAGGACCACAAGGATACTCGCCTCACCCTGCAGCGTTATTTACAGGCGGCGAAGAACGACGTCTGTGCGGCCGAGACGGCGCAAGAAGCGATCGAGTTGGCAGCGTCGCAGGCGTTCGACATTGTTGTCAGTGACCTCGGCCTGCCCGATGAAGGCGGCGGTCTCGCGATGATGCGCGTGCTCCGTGAACGCCATGGACTGACGGGAATCGCCGTGAGCGGTTACGGCATGGAAGAGGATATCGCTCAAAGCCGGGCAGCAGGATTTTCTCATCACCTCACCAAGCCGATCAGTTTGGAACGGTTGAAAAAACTCATCGTCGAGGTGACGACCGCAACGAAATGATCCGGAAAACGGCGACTCGGCGCGTAGTGAGTAAAGACTGCGGCGTCACTGCGCCACCAGCCGACGCCATGGCAGTCGGCCGACTCGAGCGGGAAAATGCTCAACTGCGTGGTGATCTTCGCACGATCGGTCGGCGGCTCAGCCACGATCTGCGCAATCCCCTCAATTGCATCAGCACGGCGAATGAAGGGTTAATCGACCTTTCGCCCACACCCGACCCGCTCGCCGAATGTTTCCATGGTTCAATTTCCGGATCGGTCAGCGAAATGGCTGCTCTCGTGGATCGGCTGAACGTCTTTCTCAAGACAACGGCCGAGGTCGCGCCCACCACTATGGTGGAGATGGGAGAAATCATCGCTGTCACGCTGGACCGATTGTCCCCTTCCATTCGCGCAACCATCGCGACCGTCGCGCCGTGTGCAGAGTGGCCGCCGGTCAGAGGGGTGAGCCCGTGGATCGCTCTCGTTTGGGAGAATCTCATCCAAAACAGTCTTCAGCACGCGCGCGTGAAACCACTCGCCATTGAATTGGGCTGCACGCGCGGCAACGGACAGCACCGGTTTTGGATTCGCGACAACGGGTGCGGAGTGACGCCTGAAAGGCGTGCCCGCCTTTTTTTCCCGTTCGAACGCTTGCATGAGGCCAACGCCCCTCACGGCTACGGTTTACCCATGGTGAAGCGCTTGATTGAAATGCAACAGGGCTCTTGCGGCTACGAGCCGTGCTCCGCTGGGGCCTGCTTCTACTTCACGTTGCCCGCAACGTGAGGGTTGGGCGCCGGGAGCGCTCGAACGTTCTAAAGATCAATCGAAGCGAATGGCCCCGCAATGTGTTGGCGCGGCGCGCGACCGTATTGAGAGATAGACATCGTTATTAATCCAAACGGTTTATAAAATGGCTGACCTGCCAAGAACCACGATGAAGACTACCAAGCCTCCTATTCGACCAGCCGCGTCCACCGCCTCCAAGGGCGCTCGTCTCGCGCCGGCGATGCTCCTCAACATCAAGCCCGTGGGCGATCGGATCCTCGTCCGGTACATCGAAGAGAAGGAGCAGGTTCGCGGTGGGCTCATCATTCCAGACAGCGCGAAAGAGAAGCCACAGGAGGCCGAAATCATCGCCCTCGGCACGGGCCACAGAGAGAAAAACGGGGAGCTTACGGCGTTCGAGGTCAAAGTCGGCGACCGCGTCCTGTTGGCTAAATACGGCGGCGCGGAAGTGAAGGTCAACGAGCAGAAGTACACCGTCGTCCGTGAAGACGACATCCTCGGAATCCTGAGCTAAGCGGTGACGATGCAGCGAACTACGAATGGACACAAACGGACACGAATGAGAAATCGGCCGAGACACGTGTCAGCTCGTTCGCGAACGGTGAATGAATTTTCGTCCCACCCGGCCCATGTATCGCTCTCTCACCCGATTCATTTTCAGCCGCGGATAGCACCGCGCGGCCAAGCCGCAACCACGCCACAATTCCAATCCTGTTTACAGAAGATAACGAAGGAAACGAAGAGTCGCACGACGACCTGGTGCTCTTTGTTCCTTTCGTTGGCTTCTGTTCAATTCCGAGTCGGGCTTTGCAACGGCCTGTTTTTGATCCTTTCGCTCTCTAGCCCGCGGCCAAGCCGCAACCAAGCCACAGAATTCCAATCCTGTTTACAGAAGATAGCGAAGGAAACGAAGAGTCGCACGACCACTAGGTGCTCTTTGTTCTCTTCGTTGGCTTCTGTTCAATTCCGAGTCGGGCTTTCCAACGGCCTGTTATTCATCCGCGTCAATCCGCGTAATCCGTGATCTCCGGCTGTAGTGATCCGGTTAAGACCAAGACGTCCTCATCCCATTTTCTTCAGTTTACCCACAAAAACTTTTTCCAACTATGCCTGCTAAACAATTGATCTTCGACGAAGTCGCTCGCCACAAAATCCTCCGCGGAGTCCAACTGCTGGCGCAAGCGGTCAAAGTTACACTCGGGCCCAAGGGTCGAAATGTGATCATCGACAAGAAATTCGGTTCGCCGACCGTGACAAAAGATGGCGTCACCGTGGCGAAGGAGATCGAGCTCTCGGATCCCTACGAAAACATGGGCGCGCAAATGGTGAAGGAGGTGGCTTCGCAAACGTCCGACAAGGCCGGTGACGGCACCACCACCGCGACGGTATTGGCTGAATCGATCTATCGGGAGGGCCTCAAAAATGTGACCGCGGGATCGAATCCGATCTTCCTCAAGCGCGGGATCGACAGGGCCGTGGAGGCAGCCGTCGTCGAGCTCGCGCGCGTTTCGAAAAAAGTCAGCGACCGCGAAGAGATTCACCAGGTCGCCAGCATTTCGGCGAACGCGGATGAGGCCATCGGCCGCATCATCGCGGATGCGATGGACAAGGTCGGCAAGGACGGGACGATCACGGTCGAAGAAGCCAAATCGATCGAAACCTCCCTCGATATCGTGGAGGGCATGCAGTTCGACAAAGGCTATCTGTCGGCGTACTTCGCGACCGACGTCGACAAGATGGAAGCCGTCCTGGAGGATGCGTACGTTCTCATTTACGAGAAGAAGATCTCGCAGCTGCAGGAATTGCTCCCGTTGCTGCAAACCATCGCGAAAACCGGCAAGCCGCTGCTGGTCATCGCCGAAGAGGTCGAGGGCGAGGCGCTGGCCGCGCTCGTGATCAATAAAATGCGCAAAATTCTCAACGTCTGTGCGGTCAAAGCGCCCGGCTTTGGAGATCGGCGCAAAGCCATGCTCGAGGATCTTGCGATTCTGACCGGCGGCAAATGCATCACGGAAGACCTCGGCCTCAAACTCGAGAATATCACGGTCGCAGACCTGGGAGCCGCGAAGCGCATCACGGTTTCGCACGACGCCACGACGATCATCGCGGGCGGTGGAAAATCGAAGGATATCCAAACGCGGGTGAAACAGATTCGCCGCGAGATCGAGGAAACGACGTCCGACTATGATCGCGAAAAACTGCAGGAGCGCCTGGCAAAGCTGGCGGGCGGTATCGCCGTGATCCACGTCGGTGCCACGACGGAAGCGGAAATGAAGGAGAAGAAAGCCCGCGTTGAAGATGCGTTGCACGCGACGCGCGCGGCGGTGCAGGAAGGGATCGTCCCGGGTGGCGGCGTCGCTCTGCTGAGATGCGCAAAAGCGATCGACAGCCTCAAACTCGAGGGCGACGAAGCGGTCGGAGCCCAGATCATTCGTCGTGCGATTGAGTCGCCGATTCGGATGCTGTGCGCGAATGCCGCGGTGGAAGGTTCCGTGGTCGTTGCGCAAGTGGCCGCGGGCAAGGGTAACTATGGGTACAATGTGGCCACGGGAGACTACGAGGACCTGGTGAAGGCCGGTGTGGTTGATCCGACTAAAGTGACCCGTATGGCGCTGCAAAACGCGGCGTCGATTGCCGGCTTGCTGCTCACGATTGAATGCATGATCACGGAAATCCCGGCCGATCAACTCGCATGAGCGTCAAAGGCAACTGGTGCACCGCGGCATTTTGCTCGGTGAACACCGGTGCCGCACCTCACCGTGAGTAACTCACGAGAATCACCCGCACGGCGCGCGGGAAAGGCACCGGCCAACGTGGTACGGCCGAAAAAACGACTCCGGTTGAATCGATCGGCCAGATACGTCCTGCGGCTTTTCGTCGCTGGTGCCACCGCTCGGTCCCAGCAGGCCGTTCTCCATGTCCGACAGATGTGCGCTGCGCAGTTGCTCGGTGATTGTGATTTGCAGGTCATCGATATTTACCAGCAGCCGCGCATGGCGCGGCTGCACCAGATTGTTGCCACTCCGACGTTGGTGAAAGAGTGGCCGCGCCCCGAGAGACGTTTCATCGGCAGCTTGCTGAATCTCGCCCTCTCGTTACCCAAGCTCGCTCCAATCGTTGGCCGGAAGCTTCTGTTTTGAAAAAGCTCGCAGGGACCCGCTCCTCCCGCGCCGCTCACGGGGGAGCACTGGCCCGGCTGCGTGCTCGGGTGGTCACGGCAGAAGAGACTCTCCGCGCCCTTCGTAATAACGAGATCGATACGGTCGTCGTGCCCGGGACCCAGGGCCCTCAGGTTTTCACGCTGCAAGGGGCGGAACACGCCTATCGGGTTCTGATCGAGTCAATGAACGAGGGGGCTTTGACGCTCACGGCCGACCTGATGGTGCTCTACGCGAATCAGTCCTTTGCTCGACTCATCAAACACCCGCTCGAGCACGTAACCGGCAGTTCTTTCACGAGATTTCTTTCGGTCGAAGATGGGGTGACGCTGCGGAGTTTAGTGAAGCGGGCGGACAAGATCGGGGCGAAAGTTCAGATGACGCTGACGGCCGCCGACGAGTCAGCGATTCCAGCGCAGATTTCGATTCGCACCGTGGCGGTCGGTTCTAGCGGCGCGGCGATCGGCATGGTCGTGACCGACCTCACCGAAGCACGTCGGAATGAATACATGCTGCGCGCGCTGACGCACCGCGTGGTGCAGGCGCAGGAAACGGAACGGGGCCGGATTGCGCTGGAGCTGCATGATCAAATCACTCAGCTGCTCTGCGCGATTGGGTTTCGCAGCCAGATGCTGCTAGGAACCATAGCCGGACCGAACGGAGCTGCCAAAAAGGAAATCGTTAAGCTCGGTCGAATGATCACCAAGGCAGGCGAGGAAGTGGAACGCATCTCCCGCAATCTGCGACCGGGCGTACTCGATCGGCTCGGTTTGATCGTGATGCTTCGCACGGCGACCAAACATTTCGCGGAGCAAAGCGGAACCACGGTGAATCTCGTTTGCCCGGAGCTACCGGAACGTCTGCCCCCGGATATCGAACTAGCGCTTTATCGCATCCTGCAGGAGGCACTCAAAAACGTGGAGAAGCATGGTCGCGCTCGCCACGTTGACGTTGAGCTCAGTCGCACGGACAAGATGATTCGGCTGCGAATCAAGGATGACGGCGTGGGCTTTGATCCAGGTCGCCGACTACGTGGCGTGAACGCGGGGCTTGGCTTACTCGGCATGCGTGAGCGAGCTGCCTACGTCAGAGGCAATCTCAGGATCAAATCAGCAACGGGCGAGGGGACCGAAGTTGAGGTGGAAATTCCTGTTCCCACGGGCGCCAAGCGGGCCCGGCACGCAATTTGGTGATTAGGTGCACCGGAGCATACTTCAAGGCAACGAACGCGGGCTCTTGATGGCTGTCGCGGCCTTCGCGCAAGTCAAAGCAGAGAAGGGGTCCGGAGTACGCGCGACGACTTCGCGCAATAAAACGGAGCGACGCGCTACGATGTAGGTCGCAGGTGGGTCGCTGCGTTGCCTGCCGAAGTTGACGAGGGTGCTGGATTTTTGTCGGGAGAGCCTCCAAACCTTCACGAATGGCGACGGACCACGACAGTGATCGGCGGAAACTGATTATCGGCGGCGCAGCCGCGCTGGCGCTATTCGGCTGCGGCCGGAGCAAGAATGTCAAAGGCGGCGCGGAGCCGTTGGTCGTCGGCGGCCTTCCAGTCACGTGTAATCTCACCCTTCCCATTGCGTGCAGCGCGCGCGCCGCCGACCTGAAAGCGGGGAGAGTTTCGGGCCCGGAATTTTCGTACAGCAAGTACAACGGCTGGCCCGAGATCAAAGAATCGCTGATGGCCGGCCGGGTTCAGGCCGCGTACATGCTGGCGCCGCTGGTCATGGATCTCACGACCAAGAAAATCCCGCTGAAGATCGTGTCACTCGGTCATCGTTCGGGCGCGGTCATCATGGTGCGCACCGACTCGGGATACAAAGACTTCAAGAGTCTCACCGGCAAACGCATCGCCATCCCCAGCCGGTTCGCCGTCGATTTTTTGTTCTTACGGAAAATGCTGGCGCAGGAAGGGATGACGCCGAAAGACGTCGAGATCATCGAAATGGCGCCGCCCGACATGCCTGCTGCGCTGTACGCGAAGGCAGTGGACGCGTACTGCACAGGAGAGCCGTTCGGGGCCGCCGCCCAGAAGGCAGGTTACGCCACGCCGCTGAAAATGACCCGCAATGAATGGCGTAACTACATCTGCTGCGTCCTCACCGTCCGCGAAGAGCTGATACAAACAAACCCCCAGCTGGTGCAGGAGCTGGTGAACGGCGTCATGGGTGCGGGCGAATGGCTGGATCGAGACCAGGCGCACCGCAACCAGGCGTCCGAGATCGCGGCGGGTCGAGCCTTCTTCAACCAGGATCCCAGCATCATCCGTTTCGTGATGGAAAATCCGACGGACCGAGTCACTTATGGCGACATGCGCATGATCCGCACCGAATTTGATGAGCTGATGGGACTATCCGTGGCGGCAGGGACGCTCAAGAATCCGGTGCCGTTCGAGCAGTATGTGGACGAGCGTTTCGTCAAAGCCGCGAAGCCTGCGATCATTTCCCTGTGAGACTCTCCTTCGTCAGAATCGCGTTTCTTTTCTGCACGGCGCTGATCGCGGCCGCTTCCGCGGCTGAAGAATTCAGGGCGGGCGTATTCGATCCCCCTCGTGCGGCGCCCGAGTTTCGACTTCAGGGATCAAACGGCGCGCCGGTCGCGCTTTCCTCGTACAAAGGAAAAGTGGTCCTCGTCGCGTTTGGGTTTTCCTCCTGCCCCACGATTTGCCCGGTGACCCTGGCGAAACTCTCGCAGGTGTGGAAAGACTTGGGCGCACAGAGCGAAAATGTTCAGACCCTCTTTATTTCCGTTGATCCGGCTCGCGACACCCCGGCGCGGCTACGCGAGTTCGTCACACCGTTCCATCTCAGTTTCATCGGTCTCACGGGGACGGAGCAGGAGCTGGCGACGGTGCGGGAAAGCTACGGTATTATTGCCGAAAAGGTGGCCTCAAAAAATAAACAGTTGGGTTACGAGGTGCATCACTCGTCCTCACTTCACGTGATTGATCGCGAAGGCCGGTTGCGCGTCCTGATTCCCTTTGGCACGACCGAGGCCGACATCGTTCACGACCTCAAAGTCTTACTCGCGGAATGAGGTCAGGTCTATTTAGCCGCCATCGCGCTCTCCTCGCGGTCGTTCTGTCCGTCACGGTGCTGGCGGTCGCCGTCGCGGCGTTCCTCCCCGTGCGTTTCGAGTCACGGGAGGAAAACTTCGAAATCCCGAAAGGCACGTGGGCGCGCCGGATGGCGGGGGATAAGGTCGAAATTCTCCCGTCGGATATTTTCCTCACGCTGGGCGTCCATGATGTCCTGCATCTGCGCAACCTCGACGACGTGCCGCAGATTTTCGGGCCCACCTTGCTCATGCCGGGACAGAGCTTTCGGCTGCCGTTCCATGTGGCTTCGGAAAATCTCTTTGCCTGCACGGCGCACGCGAGCGGCCAGCTGACGGTCCTGGTCGAGGACACGCCCGACTCTCCGGTGCGACGGTTGACGTGGCGGGCGCGGAAGCTGGTGCGAAGCCTCTCGTCGACGTTTCGCTCTCATCAAGCGTAGAAAGCTGACGGATGACACTGAAGAAGATTCTGTTTCCCCTGACGCTGCTGGCCGCGCTCCTCGCCTTATGGTGGGGCGCCGTTTTGTGGACCCAGAGTGTGATTTTCCCAACGCCGCTCCAAGTGGTCTCGGCGACGTGGGAACTCGCTCGCGATGGAACGCTTTGGGAACACGTGGGCGCATCGCTCATGCGGGTCAGCGTGGGTTTTCTATTGGCGGTGTTGGTCGCGATGCCGCTGGGGCTGTTGATGGGTCGTATTCAGATCTTCTACACGACGCTTAATCCCGTCGTGCAGATCCTGCGTCCGATCTCGCCGATCGCCTGGATTCCCCTCGCGATCTTGTGGTTTGGCGTCGGTAACGTTTCGCCGATCTTCCTGATCTTCATCGCGTCGGTTTTTCCCATGGTGGTCCAAACGGCGGCCGGCGTGCTGACGATCGAACAACGCTATTTGAGGGCGGCCGAGAACTTCACGGTTTCCCGTCGCAAATTGTTTCTCCAGGTGATCATCCCGGCGGCGTTGCCGGAAATGATCATCGGCATGCGCATTGGTCTCGGGGTGGCGTGGTTGGTCGTCGTCGCCGCCGAAATGATCGCGCTCCATTCGGGTCTGGGCTACCTCATCATCGATTCGCGCAACGCGGGTAACCGCTATGATCTGGTGATCGCGGGCATGATCATGATTGGGCTCATCGGCCTTTTGCTCGACGGCTTCATGCGCCTGCTTGAGGGCCTCAATTCGGTGAAGTGGAAGTATGGAAAATAATCCAACCACAATTCGCGAGAATGGCGCCGACGCGTCTACGAGCAGGCAGAAGCTCCTCGTGAACGGCATCCACAAGAGCTATTCCGGTCACAACGGAACGCTGGAGGTGGTGCGCGATGTTTCGTTCGGTGTGCCCGATGGTGGGACGATTGCGATCTTGGGTCCGTCGGGCTGTGGCAAGTCGACGCTCATGCGGATCCTGGTCGGCTTTGAGCAGCCGGATTCCGGCAGCGTGCTCGTTGACCACGCACCTCGGACCGGAGCCAACAAGGACGGCATTCTCATTTCGCAACAAGGCTCGGTGTTTCCGTGGCTGACGGTTCGGCAGAATCTCATGTTCGGACTCGGCCACGCCAGCGAGGCGGAGCGATCGGCGATTGCGGATCGGTATGCGGACCTCGTCGGCTTGAAAGGTTTCGAGAACAGCTACCCGCACCAGCTTTCCGGCGGCATGGTGAAGCGAGTCGAGCTCGCCCGTGCCCTCGCGGTGAAGCCGGCGATCCTCTTCATGGATGAGCCGTTTTCCGCGCTCGACTCGTTCACGAGTCTCAAGCTGCGCAAAGAGTTCCTTCGCATTATGGGCGAGGAGCGACACACCGTCGTGCTCATCACCCATGACGTGGAAGAAGCGATCCACCTCGCCGATCGCATCTACGTGTTCTCACCGCGTCCGACCACCATCCAGGCGACGTTTGAAGTTCCCTTTCCCCATCCCCGCCGGCTCTCCAGTCCGGAAGCGCAATCACTGAAGGAAGCGATCCTGCGCGAGCTGCACCTCTAGATTTGGAAAAACAATTGGCTCCCCGAGTGCATGGGTGAATTCGACCCCTTGCCGCTACTATTCAGTACGTGTCGATGCTTGGGCCTCTTCTATTGCCCGGATCCGACTTTGAATCTTTAGAAATGCCTGTCCGATATCGCGGGTCAGTTCTGTCATGACCTGCATCGCCAGCATGCGGTCGTCTGTTACGGCAGGGGCGAGCGGAAGGGGTCGGGCTGCTGGAGCAGGGTGGACAGATCAGCTGAAAATGCGGCGGCCGGTCGGAAAGACCTGCAGACGCTCGGACCGTTGAAGTCGGCTTCGAAAAAACCTGTTGGCGTCGGCCTTGAGACGCACGTCCGGCGGTTCAAGCGGACCATGTCAAAGGTTGAGGCGATTGCTCCGGGATTTCACATTCCTGCTTCTTTGGATCTCGGACAATTGTATCCGGTTGTTGCTGACGCGTCGTCCTCAACGTCAGACAGGCCTCGTTTCCAACTCTGAGTTGCCCGATCAAGAGGCGCTGGTTCCTGATGAAGGTGAACTCGGACACGCCGACCGCACGTCAACCGTGACCGCTGTCCATGGGCCAATCGGCTAGTACTCGATTGGCCCATGTCAGGACGAAGCCATTTCGACTAGGCTGCGGCGCGGTCAAGGATCGCATTATGAAGATCTTTTCCGCTCGGCTTTCTTCCAGCCTCCGCCATCCGCCTGATCACGATTGCTGGGATCGCCGTACGGCACCTCTCCCGACCTGGAAGCGCGCGTTGGATATCCTCGGTTGCCTGGCGGCACTGCCGGTGCTCGCCCTTTGCACCTTTGTTGCCGCGATCCTGATCGGGATCGCATGTCCCGGACCGATATTTTTCACGCAGGAACGCGTGGGCTACCGCGGCCGCCGGTTCCAGCTGTATAAATTTCGCACGATGCACGTCACGGCGGACATCACGACTCATCAGACCCATTTCGCCGAGCTCGTCCGCTCGAACGTCCCGATGCACAAGCTCGACACGCGGGGTGATTGCCGGCTCGTGCGGGGAGGATGGCTGCTCCGTGCGTCGGGACTGGATGAACTGCCGCAAATCATCAACGTGCTCCGCGGGGAAATGAGCCTGGTGGGACCGCGGCCATGCATCCCATATGAATACGGGCAGTACTCACCCGCGCAGCGAGAGCGCTTCAGCACCGTACCAGGATTGACTGGCCTGTGGCAGGTTTCAGGGAAAAACCGAACGACCTTTGATGAGATGATCCGCCTGGATATTCACTATGCGAAGAACCCGTCGCTGGGTTTGGACGTGAAGATAATGCTGCGAACGCTCCCGGCGCTTTGGGTGCAGGTCTCCGATACGCGCAAGGCGAAAGCGGTTGGAGCGGCACGGTCAAAAGAACTTGGGGCCGCGAGTCATGGACACCTTCCCAGCCAGTGGACTGAAAAAGGGGTCCCGGTTTGACTTGTCACGTCTAGCGGACGGGCGTCTAGCGGCCCCATTGCCTAACTGCAGTTGCCAGGCCTCCTTCGCAAGACAGGCGATCCTTACAAACCAAATTGGAGCAACTGTCTTGTTTAAGCTGGGAAGGGATCGGAGTCAGTGAGGGTGCGGTTGAGGAAGACGAGGAGTTTTCGAGCGACGGCGACGAGGGCGACTTTGGCTGGTTTACCGTTGGCGCGAAGCCGCCGATAGAACGGTCGCAAGTGTTCATTGTGTTGAGCGGCGACGAGGGCGGCTTGATAGAGTGCCCGACGGACCGGAGCGCGGCCGTGGGCGATGTGGCGTTCGCCGCGACGTTGGGCGCTATCGTCTGGCAGTGGCGCCAAGCCGGCGAGCTTGGCGATCTC
>JBDSSD010000171.1:0-62063 GCA_039928945.1 Opitutus sp.
GTAGGCCAGCGCGCTTGCGCGCGCTCCGGTGATCGCGTTCGAGAGATTACCGGCGCGTGTAACCCGTCGGAGCGCGCGCAAGCGCGCTGGCCTACGTGATCCTTCTGTCTGCCTTCAACCTTTACACCTGCAGCAGAAGTCACCGGATCGTGACTGTGAATCGATCGAACGAGCGCCCCTCTCGCACCTGTCCCATTGGTGTCCAGTCGTGGTTTTTTACTGCATGGATCCGGCTTAGCATGCGACTCTCTGGCCGCGCTTGGTTCTGGGAAGGGGGCGCTGGAGGTCGGATTGATGCTGCCCGCAGGGTTGGATTTTCAAACTGGGAAAAAAGTGGCGATACGCCGCATTGTAACGCTAGTTCCTGATGACCGCCAACCCCCGGCTCGAGCTGCCCCTTCGAATTTGTTTACTTATGTTGATCCGATTTCTCATGGCTTCCTTGCTTTCGTCCGTCGTCAGTCTCGCGGCCGCGCCGCAGCCCTGGCTTGAGTTCAGCGCGGGAGGCAGCGGTGGATCTACTTCGGCCGCCCCAAAGCGCGTCGTGCTGATTTCGGGCGATGAAGAGTACCGGTCGGAGGAGTCGATGCCGATGCTGGCCAAAATCCTGAGCCAAAAACACGGATTTCAATGCACGGTGCTGTTCGCGGTCGATCCGACGACCGGCATCATCAACCCCAACTTTCAGAAAAACATTCCGGGACTGGAGGCACTTGCCCGCGCTGACGTGCTGATCATCGCCACGCGATTCCGGCAACTGCCACCCGAGCAGCTGCGGATCATTGCTGATTACTTGAAAGCGGGAAAGCCCGTCATCGGACTCCGCACCGCGACGCACGCCTTCACCGGCGATGCGGAAACGGATGGATTGAAGTGGAAGGATTTCGGTTTGGTCGTGCTCGGTGAGACTTGGGTCAACCATCACGGTAAACATAAAGTGGAAGGGACGCGGGCTCTCCTCGAGCCGTCGCACGCCAACGCGGCGGTCCTGCAGGGCGTGAAAGACATCGTGGTGCCGACGGACGTGTATGGCGTCACGCACCTCAATGCGGAGGCGCGGATTCTTCTGCGCGGCCAGGTGACCAGTACGCTCGATCCACAAGCGCCAGCCGTCGAGGGCGCCAAGAACGAACCGATGATGCCGCTCGCCTGGATGCGAGACTACGCGATCCCCGGCGGAAAATCCGGCCGCGCATTCTGCACCACGATGGGCGCGTCCATCGATCTGCTGAGCGAGGATCTTCGCCGCCTTTTGGTGAACGTGGTTTGTGAGTTCGCGGGTAAGCCGGTACCCGCGCACGCTGACGTGACGGTGATTGATCCGTATGAGCCAAGTTTCTACGGATTTGTGGACGCCGAGGCGTGGGTCGCGCGCGGACTGAAGCCCGAGGATTTTGCGTTGGGCAAGACGACGCGTCCATTCGAGCGCGTGGTGGTGCCCGCTGGTTTCAAAGCCCCGAGCGCGTTGCTCCCATGAGTCAGCCGTCGACTCTGCCCTTCCGCTTCGGTGCGGAATGTTACACGTGGTTCATGCACGGCTCGGGCAAGACGCACGCGGGCAAGCTCGATCACATGATCGACGTCACCGCAGGCGCCGGCTTCACGGGCATCGAACCGATTCACGGCTGGATGGGTGAACTCGCTGATGCCGGAAAACTCCGCGAAAAACTCCAATCGTCGGGTGTGGAACTGGCGGCGATCGCCTTGGCGCTGCCGTGGAATGGATCAGCAGAAACCGATGACGAGCGGCGCGAGGCCGATCGAGCGATTGCTCTGCTCCGGCAGTTTCCCGGAGCGCTGTTGTGCACCGTGCAACTTCCGTCGGGGCGACATGATCTTGAGGCGCGTCGACTTAATCTCGCGGCGAACGTGAACACGGTCTCGCGGCGCGCGGCGGACGCAGGCGTGCCGTGTAGCTATCACCCAAACTCGCCGCACAGCTCGACCAATCGCACCGCGGAGGATTACGCCGTGATCCTCGAGCGACTGGATGCATCGGTCACGGGCTGGACTCCTGATGTCGGTCACATGGCGAACGGCGGCATGGATCCGCTCGAGATGATGAAACGCTACGCCTCGTTGATCAACCTGGTGCACTTCAAGGATTGGAACGGCGAGCCCGAGTTTTGCATCATGGGGCAGGGCAAAGTGGATTTTTCCTCCATCGCGCGGTGGTTGATCGCGCAACGTTTCAGCGGTTGGATTATATGTGAAGATGAAGGCCGCGAAGCCGTTAACGACCCGGATGGAGTCACGATGCACGACGGTCGCTGGATCACCGACTCCTTGTTGCCCGGCATCGGTGCCGCGCGTTGATTCGTCAGGTCTTCCGCTCATGCCAAAAATTTCAACGAATGGAATTCAGCTTTATTACGCTGAACAGGGGAGCGGGCCGCCGTTGCTCCTGATCATGGGCATCACTGCTCCCGGATCGGTTTGGGCCAGGCACGCAGCGTTCTGGCAACAGAACTTTCGGTGCCTGATGCCGGACAATCGTGGGGTAGGTCAGAGCGACAAACCGGTGGGACCCTACCAGAGCTCGATGATGGCCGACGATCTGGCCGGAATGATCGACCAACTCGGATTGGGCGCGGTGAGAGTGGTCGGCTGCTCCATGGGCAGCATCATTGCGCAACAGCTCGCGCTACGGCATCCGGCGAAAGTTCGGTCGATGGTGCTGATGTGTCCGTGGGCGCGCTGTGATCGGTACGCCGTGGGAATCTTCGAGTTGATGGGCGTGCTCAAAGCCCGACTGCGCCCCGAGGAATTCGCGCACTACATTCAGTTGCTCATCTTCTCGAAGAAGACGTGGGATTCCGCCGCGTCGTATTCTGAATTGGTGCAAGGGCGGGCTGAAGCCGCGACCGTCAGCGACCCACAACCGCTTCATGCGCTCGAAGCGCAAGCGCTCGCCTGCACCAATCACAACGCCTTCAAAGATCTTGGTCTGATCACCTGTCCCACGCTGGTCATCGGCGGCGACGCCGACATTTTCACGCCGCCTTGGATGGCTCGTGAGGTCGCCGGCGGAATCCCGGGCGCCGAACTGCATTTGTATCCGGACGCTGGCCACGCGTTTCATTGGGAGCATCTGGACGATTTCAATCCCCGCATCCGTGACTGGCTGCTCGCCCATTAACTTTCTCCGAACCCGTTCGCGTCGCACGTTTCCAATCGCACGCGGGATGACTCCCTTCTCCTGAACTGAACTCCGCTGGATCAACCGGCGCGACCCTTACTTATTTTCAATGCGTACCCCGTCTTTTGGTTTCCGTGTGAGTTTGCTGCTCCTCCTTGCCGCCTTGGCTTCACGCTCGTCGGCCGAGCCGGCCTTGCCGGCACCGGCGGCGGGCGAGCACATTGTTTTCATCGGGAACGCCCTCGGCGAGCGGATGCAATATTTTGGGCATTTCGAAACCCTCCTTCACCTGCGTTACCCGGCGGAGAAACTTTTTATCCGCAGCATGAGCCAGTCCGGCGACACGCCGGCGTATCGGCCGCGCGCCGGACGTGAAACGCAGTGGGCGTTTGCCGGCGCGGAAAAATTTCGGCCGGAATTCGCGATGCATCTGGGCAAGGGATTTTATCCGTCCGATGACGAATGGCTGACGCTGTGCAAAGCCGATACCGTTCTGGCCTTCTTCGGTTTCAACGAGTCGTTCGATGGTCCAACGCGGGTGGATAATTTCGCGGGAGAGCTCGCCGCCTTCGTCGATCATACGTTGAAGCAAAAGTACAACGGCCGTGCTGCGCCCCGTCTCGTGCTGGTTTCACCCATCGCGTTCGAAAATCTGTCGGCTCAACGGGATCTCCCCGACGGCGTCAAAGAGAACGCCAATCTGAAGCTGTACACCGAGGCGATGCGGAAGGTGGCCCAGGAGAAAGGGGTTGGCTTCGTTGATCTCTTGACGCCCACCGCTTCGTGGTATGCGGCCGCCAAGTCGCCGCTCACGATCAACGGCGCGCACCTCAATGAAGCCGGTTACCGACAGCTCGCGCCCTACCTCGCGGACGCGCTGTACGGAGCTCGCGCAATCACCTCGCATGCGGCGCCGGATCGGGTGCGCCAGATCGTGAACGAGAAGAATTGGTTTTGGATGAACGACTATCGCGTGGTCAACGGCGTGCACGTCTACGGGCGCCGCAATGCTCCATACGGCGATAAGAATTATCCGGAGGAAATCGCAAAGATGCGGGAGATGACCGCGCTCCGCGACGAGCGGCTATGGGCGGTCGATCAGGAAGTGACCACCGATCTGACGGTCGACGACAGCGGCACCAAAGCGCTGACCCCCGTGGAGACTAACGTGAAAACGCCGATCAAATATCTGACCGCCGATGAAGCGATCAAGCACTTCACTTTGCCCGAGGGCTACAAGATCGCGCTGTTCGCGGCTGAAAGTGAATGGCCGGATTTGCAGAATCCGGTGCAGATGACCTTCGACAACAAAGGTCGTTTGTGGGTCGCGGTCCTGCCGAGCTATCCGCATTACCGGCCCGGCGATCACAAACCGGACGACAAGATTTTGATTTTCGAAGACACGGACGGGGACGGACGCGCCGACAAGGAGACGATATTTGCGCGCGGCCTCCATCTGCCGACCGGCTTCGAGATCACGCCCGAAGGCGTGTACGTTTCACAGCAACCGAATCTCGTGTTGCTGCGCGACACCAACGGTGATGATCAGGCGGACCAGACCGAATTGATTCTGCATGGGTTTGATTCACACGACACGCATCACGCGATCAGCGCCTTTGTCGCGGATTCGAGCGGCTCGTTCTACATGCAGGAGGGGCGCTTCCTGCACTCGCAGGTGGAGACGCCGTACGGGTGCGTTCGCACGAACGATGGGGGCGTTTATCGATTCGACCCGAAGAGCTGGCGGTTGGAGCGGTTCAGCCAGTACGACTACAATAATCCCTGGGGCATTTCATTCGATCAATGGGGTCAGAATTTCATCTCGGATGCCTCGTCGGGAAATAATTTCTGGCTGCTGCCGCTCTCGTTGAAGCTGCCGTTCGGAATCGAGTATCCAGAAGAAATCCGGTTGACGGAGCATCGCGTGCGGCCGACGGCGGGAACCGAATTTATCTACAGCCGCCATTTTCCCGATGACATCCAAGGCGACCTGATCGTGAACAACACGATCGGGTTTCTTGGCACCAACGAGTACTCGATGCGCGAGGAGGGATCGGGCTTTCGCGGCGATTTGCGCGGTGAACTGGTGAAATCCTCGGACCCGAATTATCGGCCGGTGGACATGGAAATCGCGCCGGACGGGTCGTTGTACATCGTTGACTGGCACAACGCTCTGATCGGACACATGCAGCATTCGGCCCGTGATCCCAACCGGGATCACGAACACGGACGCATTTACCGCGTGACGTATCCAGCGCGGCCCCTCGTACAACCGGCGATCGTGGCCGGCGAATCGGTGCCAGCGTTGCTTGCCCATTTGAAGGAACCGGAATATCGCACGCGTTATCGTGCGCACCGGGAGTTGCGCGGACGTCTGGCGGCTGAGGTCATCCCGGCCGTCAGCCAGTGGGTTGCGAGCTTGAGCCGCGATGATCCCGACTATGAACGGTTCCTGCTCGAAGGTTTATGGGTCACGTGGGGCCAGCGTCAGATTGATCATGCGCTGCTTGAACGTTGTTTGACCGGAAAGTCGCACCAGTTGAGGGCGGCGGCGGTCCGGGTTGTCCGGCACGAGTTTCGTCACATCCCGGATCACACCGCGCTGTTGCGGCGAGCCGCGGGGGATGAAAACGCGCGCGTACGATTGGAAGCGATGGTGGCGGCGTCGTGGGTGGGCGGAACAGACGGCGCGGCGATCGTGCTCGAAGCACTGCGGCGCCCGTTGGATCACTGGATGAAAAACGTGGCTCTATTCGCGTTGGTGCCACTGCAACAGGAAGCCCGGTCTTTGCTCGCGGCGACTCCCGATGGTGAGGCCACCAACGCGGTGGCGAGTGCCTACCTCAAGCGTGATTTGGATTTTGGGAAGCTCCAGGCGGCGGCCGAAGTGCCGAAAGCCATCTCGCAAAAGCTCGGGCCGCAGGGAACGGAGTTGTGGAAGCTGGGACGCGAGGTGTATTCACGCGACGGGCACTGCATCACCTGTCACCAACCGGCCGGGGAAGGCGTCACCGGTATCTACCCGCCGTTAAACAAGAGCGAATGGATTGCCGGTAGTCAGGACCGGCTGATCAAAATCGTGCTGCAGGGTCTGATCGGTGAGATCACGGTCAATGGACAGACCTACAAGGAAGGACTGACGCCACCGATGCCATCGTTCGCCGGCATGTTGACCGACGAAGAAGTCGCCGCCGTGCTCACTTACGCGCGCTCGTTGCCGGAGGAGAAAGGCGGACCGGTCGCCGTTTCCAAAGTGAAGGAAATCCGCGCCGCATTGAAGGACCGCAAAGATTTCTACCGACCGGAAGAACTCTTGAAAGAGCATCCGATGGAGCCACCCGCGCCAGCGGCTGTGCCCGCGCCTGTGGTCGCGGAAAAGAAATAGCCAGTCGAGGGGCGAGAAATCGGATCCCGCTCCTCCCGGAGCGGGCCAACCGGAGACCGACGTCTCCCACGTAGGCCAGCGCGCTCGCGCGCGCTCCGAAACCTCACGCGCCCGCCCCTACTGCCCCGTGGTCTTCCGACGCAGTCCCCGCGCGAGCAGCTTCGTAGCGTAAATCTGCACCCGCTCGCGCACGGCGGATTCCGACACGGGTCCACCCAAATGAAGATCCGACACATCGATGATGACGGTGCCGTCGTTCGGATGCGACGCCACCCACGCCAGCACTCGAACGCGTTTGTCGGACGTGAATTCTTTGGTCAGTCGCTGCTCGATCAGCCCGGGCACGAACCGCTCCACCGGATTCTGCAGCAGGTCGACCACCGCCGCGACCGAGAGTAGATTCTGTACGCGTTGCACCGGATCCGTTGCAAAACCCGGCGCCCAGTGCGGCAGCTCGCCCTCGAGCTTCGCCAGCGTCATGTCGGTGGCATCGTCCGGAACTTCGTCGGCGGCAGCGATCGGCGTGACCAACCCTGAGTCGCTGGGCGTCGTAAAATCCATCGCCTCGATGGTGGCATCGGTGACCTTTTCCCAAGGCTCAAGCGCGCGTGCGACGGGCGGAGGTGCCGGTGCTTTCGCGGCCGGATCGAGGGCTTTTGCTGAAACACGACTCCGGAACTCCGCGGCTCCGCCCACGACGAGCCATGCGGCCAGCGCCGCGAGCGCCCAGGCTTTGCCGTCGATTGTCCGGAAGCGGCGGCCGGGCGACCAGCGGAAGAGCTTCGCGCCCGCGATCAGCGCGCAGGCACCGATGAAGGCAAGCGCGAGCAAATCGAACGTGGCTCGGCGCGGATCGCGCCCGGTCACCGCTTCCTGCAGCGCGGCGACGGCATAACGACCGGGCAAATACGCTGACACGTGCTGGGCCCACGCCGGCAGGCTGGCGATGGGGACGGCTACACCTCCGAGCAGCAGCATCGGCAGAAACAGACATTGTCCGAGCGCCTGCGCCGCGGGAACGTTGTCGGCCAGGCCAGCAATCACGAGGCCGAGTCCGATGAAGGCGAAGGACACGACGCCGTAAATCAACGCAAGGGCCCAGGGATGCGCCGGACTCGTCATCCCCACGGCGAGTGCAACGGACAGTTGTAGTGTTCCGGCCGTTACAACCATGACCCAGCGGGCCGCGAGCGTACTCGCGAGCACACTCCATCGCGTGGCCGGAGTGAGTTGATAACGCTGCCAAAACCCACATTCGCGTTCGGCGACGAGGGTGATTGGCAGGCCGAAACACGCACCAGCCAGTGCGCTCACTGTGAGAAGTTCCCCCAGGTGGAGCATCAGGGGAATCCTCTCATGCCGATAAAGCGCCCAGAACGCGGCGAGAAAGATAATTGGAAACAAATACCCGTAGAGCAGGGCGCTGCGGTTCCGGAGATGTAACCGCAACGTCAGAAGAAAATGCTGAACCACGCCGTTCACTCCTCATTACGGTGCGCGGACACCCACGCCGTCAAGGGGCGTCACCGGCGCGCTTCGCCACTGTATCCGCGACTAAAGGCCGCCCGAAGCGCGGTTGAAGATTCTGCGTGCCGCTGATGAATCTTCGGGCTCTCGCGCAGGGAATTGGCGAGCCATGGCTCCCAAACGCAAACGAACGATAATGGGCCTGAGGGCTGAACCACTGCAGACCGTCGGGGTCGCCAGCAGCCGCGGGTAAGGGGCGTAGTCCTGAATTTCGCGCAAGCGAAAATTCCCAACTGCTCTCCAACGTGCCCTGCATCCATTTTCAGATACTGCGCGTAAGATGGGTTATGCAGCCCGCCCCCGCGCAAAAATACCGTTGGATCGCAGCGTGCATCCTGCTCGCGAGTTTCTCGATGGTGCATGCAGAATCACCGGCCGGCTCATTGGCGAAAAATCCGGTTCCGCAGATTCTTTTAATTGAGCCGACCGGCAGCACTCCGCTGGACGCGCAAATTCGGACCAGCCAAACGCGCTTGAAGAAATCGCCGTTACCCGGTCCGGAAATGGAGCGACTGGGCTGGCTGTTTGTCGCCAAAGCGCGCGTCAGTTCCGACCCCGGTTTTTATACACTCGCCGGTCTCGCTGCGGATTCGCTCGAGCAGCGCTTTGATATGCCTCATTCGGCGTGGCTGCTGCGTGGGCACGTGCTGCACTCTCGGCATCGTTTCGCTGAAGCGGAAAAACTGGGGCGCCAGCTGGTGGCGGCGCGCGGTGCGCCCTCTGATTACGCGTTATTGGGAGATGCGCTGTATGATGAAGGACGCATTGCCGAAGCCGCCGGTGCCTACCAGCACATGGTCGATCTCAAGCCCAGCCTCGATTCCTATGCGCGGGCCGCGAACATCCGATGGATCAAAGGGGACCTGGCCGGAGCGATCGAATTGCAAACGATGGCGGTCCGGGCCGGAGGGCGGGATGACGCCGGGGCGCTCGCGTGGTGTCTCGTCCGGCTCGGCCAGCTCGTGTGGCAGCAAGGCAATGCGGTGGAGGCGTCAACTTTTGTCGGACGTGCGCTGGAACTCGTTCCCGAGTTTCAACCGGCCCTGCTTTTGCAGGGTCGCCTGTTGCTTACCTCAGGTCATGCCGTCGACGCGCTGGTTCCCCTTGCGCGCGCTGCGGCCATTCTGCCGTTGCCTGAGCCGCGTTGGGTTTATGCCGAAGCGCTCCGCGCCGCTGGCCGTGAAACCGAGGCGATCGAACAAGAACGCCGCCTCGTGAAGGAAGGAGTCGCCGAAGATCCCAGGACGGTCGCGTTGTTTCTTGCCACGCGCGGTCTGGACCCAGCCACCGCTGTACGACTTGCCGGTGCTGAATTGAAAACACGCTCCGACGTCATGACGCACAGCGCCAATGCGCTGGCCCTCGCGGCGTCCGGACAACTTGAGGCCGCTCTCGTTCACGGACGCGCCGCATTATCCGAGGGCACGGTCGATGCACGTGTTCTCCTGCATGCCGGCCGCACGGCCGCCCTCGCGCACAGCTCCGACGCCACGGACCTGCTGAATCGCGCCCGCCGACTTTCCCCACTCCTCCTTCCGTCCGAGCGATCGCTGCTCGACGAATCCTTTAAACTGTTACCCAAGGGCTCCGGCTCTGTGGGTAACAGTATCGAAACCACACCGCAGAAAACATCATGAAAAACATGTCCATACCCCGCAAGTCGCCGGGCGTACTCACCCGAGTCGCCGCGCTGGCTTTGCTTACCGCCACGCCCCTGCTCGTCCGTGCCTCCAGTCACCAGGACGCTCCGCTGATCACCCGCGATCCCTCCGCCAACACCACCGACGTTTACGCGTTCGTCAGCCAACGGGCTGGAGCAAAGTATCTCACGACCGCCCTCGCCGTTTATCCTCATGAGGAACCCGGCGTAGGTCCCAACACCTACAATTTCGACGATGAGGTACGGTATGACATTCACGTGTCGACTGGCGCTGATCTCGCGGCTGGTCGCGCAACCTACACGTATCAATTCACCTTCGACACCACGTACAAGTCGAAGCAGACGATTCTGCCCTCTTATTTGGGCGTCATTCAAAACGTCGGCGATGCCGGACAGAATCTGGTTCAGCACTACACGGTTACGCTGATCAACGAGCGCACGCACAAGTCGACCGTTCTGGGCAGGGGGATGGTACCGCCGAACAATCAGGGTGTCGCCACGCCTTATTACAACGTCGCGAACAATGGTGACCTCATGGCCCGAGATGGCGTGGCGGATGACGCCAGCCTCGATCGTTACACCGCCCAGTCGGTGTATTCGCTCGCCGGACACCGCGTTTTCGCCGGGCAGCGCGAAGACGGGTTCTACGGTGACATCAATGCGATTTTTGACCTCCTGCAACTGCGCGTCCTCAGTGGCAATCCCGCAATCAGTTCGTCATCCTTCGACAGTCAGGGCGGCTTCAATGTGCATACGATCGTTCTCGAAATTCCACTCGCTCAGCTGGGTGGCGATCAGCAGGTCGCCGGCGTCTATGCCACGACCAGCCGCCAGCGCGTCAGCGTGCTGCCTGAAGGCACACAGCGGAAGGACAAGGACACGTCACATGGCGACTACGTGCAAGTCGGTCGGCAGGGTAATCCTCTTTTCTGCGAAGCGCTCATCGCGATCGAAGACAAGGATCTCTACAACCGCACCGAGCCCACGCAGGATGCAAAGCTCTTTGCGAAGTACGCTTCGTCCCCCGAACTCGGTGCCCTGATCAGTGCATTGATCTTCAACGGCGGCGGCGGCTTCCCCACGATGAACCGCACCGATTTGGTCGGCATCTTCATTCCTGACTTGATCAAGGTCGACCTTTCGACGGCGGCGGCGCGGCTGGCCGGCGGTGGGCTCGCCCATCCTACGAATCCGGATGACGTCGGGTTCAGTCGCATGGGTATCTTCGGCGGAGATGTGCTCATCAGCACAATCCAACCTGGATTTGGCGGCGGTGCGTTGCCCGGTGGCTGGCCGAACGGCCGTCGCTTTGGCGATGACGTGATTGATATTGCGGTCATGGCGCTGGTGAACGACCTGCGTCCCGCGACCTTTAACATCAGCAACTTCAACGCCGATGGCATCGACAGCGTCAGCAAGAACGACGCGGTTTACAACAAAGTGTTTCCTTATGCCGGTACGCCGTTCAACGGTCGTAACCATTCGCACGAAGCTCCCTAAGCGGACCAGCTAATCGCTGTTAACCAACAAGGCAGGGCGGACGAACCGTCGGGCAGACACGGAAACAAACTGTGTGGCTCGACCTGACGACCGCCCTGCCTTTAATTTTCTCCCAATGAAACGTCTCGGCTCATGGATTGCCTGGCTGCTGCTCCTCGCCTTTGCGTCGAGTGCCCAGGCTCACGACCCGGGATTGAGTTCCGCCCACGTGTCGCGCACGAGCGACGGGATCGCCGTCACGCTGACGTACAACTGGAGCGATCTGGCGCCGTTGTTTGCCGGGGAAGTCGATGCTGAACGACCGGACGACCGGACATTGCAGTCGCTCGGACCCGAACTGATCCGAGCGACGGACGGGCTCGTGCGACTAACGGTCGACGGAACGCTTCACGCCGCGCCCGAGCTGAAAATTGCCGGCGGTACCGCGAGCCCCGATGAAGTCGTTGTATCCTTGAACTGGAGCCGGGTGCCCGCGGGCGTGCTGCGGCTTGAGTTTCCGATGTTAACGAAGCTGCCGTTTGGTCACCGCTCGATTCTCTCGGTCGGTGAGTCGCCGGATCCCGTGGCGCTGCTGGACAGCCGCAACGCGACGCATGATTTGCCGGCCACAACGACCGCCGGCGGCACGGAGCGCGCTGCCCCGCCGCGAGCGCCAGGTTGGAGTTCATTCATTTTATTGGGCATTGAACACATCCTGACCGGTTTTGATCATCTCTGTTTTCTATTCGCACTCCTTTTGGTCGCGGTGCGGACGCGGGACGTGCTCGCGGTCGTCACGACGTTTACGATTGCGCACTCGCTGACGCTGGCGGCGGCGGCGACGGGCGTCGTTTCGCTATCGCCGAGGATTGTTGAGCCGCTGATTGCGGCTTCGATTGTGTATATCGGAGTGGAGAATGTCTTTTTGCGGCGGGCTCCGCGATACCGGCTCGCCGTGGTTTTCGGCTTTGGGCTCATTCACGGATTGGGTTTCGCGAGCGCGCTGGGCGAACGGCTGCCGGGAGTCACGGGCTTCGCGATTGTGCCGCCGTTGTTGAGTTTCAATGCGGGCGTGGAAATCGGGCAGCTCGCGGTCGCCGCCTGTTTGGTCCCGCTGATCAAATGGGCGAGGTCGCGCCCCATGTTCGTTCCCCGGCTGCAACCCGCGTTCTCGTTGATGATCGCGCTGGCCGGTGTGGTGTGGTTTTGCCAGCGGGTTTGAACGCGGGCGTTTGGTGGCCTCACGCAAAGGGCGCGAAGGGCGCGACGGATTCTTGGTTTATTTCGTAGCCCTGTGCGGGAGCACAGGGACGGAGCGCTGAAAGCTCGGACTCTCTGGCGAAAGTCCCGAACCCCCCGAACCTCCAAACCTCCCGCTGCTCCCGCAGCGGGCTACGAGGAATTCGCTTCTCGATCCGCCGTGGCGCCCTTCGCGGCCTTTGCGTGAGGCAAACCGCGTCTCAGTACGAATGGTTCGTCAGCTTCGCTACGAATTTTATGGCGTAATAATGCGCTCGCTCTTTCACCAGCATCGGATCGCGCACTGCGGCTTTTAGTCCGAGGTCTGAGGTCGTCATGATCGGATTGCCCTCGTCCGGGTGCTGCGCAATCCAGGTCAGGATCTTGATCAGATCAGCCTTGGGATAATTGAGCTCGAGGTAATTCAAAACAACGCCGGGGACGAACGCTTCGGTCGGAACCTGCGCCGCGTCCGGCACGGCCGCGACATAGAGCGCGTGGCGAACGCGGGTCAGCGCGTCCGGTCCTTTCGAGGGCACCCAGTACGGCAGCATGATTCGAACATTGTCCAACTGCGGCTTTACCCACTCGTCCGGCAGTTGATCGGAGCCGGCCATCGGCGAGACCACGCCGACGTCCGGAGGCAGATCGTAATCGAGCGCGTCGGCGTCTTTCGGAGTCAGGTTGGCCCAAGGTGGCGGCGGCACCACCGGAGCAGGGGGTGCGGTCGGCTTCGCGGCGACGGCTGGCTTCGAGGCAACGGGAATGATGACGCGGTCGCGTCCCTCGGCCGCTACACCCACCGCCAGCCATCCGGCCAGAATGGGGAGCAACCAGGCTTTGCCCGCTTGCCGCGAAAAATGCTGCTGCGCATCCCACCGGAAAAGTTTTGCCCCCACGAGAAATCCGGTGAGTCCGATCACGGCGAGCGCCAGCAGATCGAAGTTGAGCGGCGAAAAGCCCGTGCCGGTCACACACTGGTGCAAGACCTCGACGGCATACCGTCCCGGAAAAAAAGCCGACAGGTGTTGCGCCCAGGCGGGCAAACTTTCCAGCGGCACTGCCACTCCGCCAATGATCAGCATCGGCAGGAAAATGCATTGTCCGAGCGCCTGCACGGCGGGCACGTTGTCGGCGAGCATCGCGATCACCAATCCCAGTCCGATGAACGCGAATGCGACGAGGGTGAAGGCGACGGCGAGCGCGATCGGGTGTTCGGGTCGCGGCATGCCGACGGCGAGCGCGACGCCGAGTTGCAGCAGGCCGGCGGTGAGAACGATGAAATAGCGGGCGATGACCGTGCTTGCGACGAGCAACCACGTCGGTGCCGGCGTCAGTCGATAGCGTCGCCAGACCCCGCGTTCCCGCTCATTGACGAGCGTGGTGGGCAGCCCAAAGCAGGCGCCGCCCAGCACGCTCACCGTGAGCAATTCGCCCATGTGTCGAAGCAGCGGATACTGATCATGGCGGTAGAGCACCCAGAAGGCGCCGAGGAAAATCAGCGGAAACAAATAGCCGTACAGCAGTGCCATCCGGTTCCGGAAATGGAGGCGCAGTGACGAACCGAGGTGGTGGAGCAATCCCTTCATGGGCGCAAACGTCGGGCGGAAAAGTTAGATTCCATCACGAAGCGCCGCGATCACTCGCGGTTTTGTTCGCATCGGTGAACTGCAGGAACACGTCTTCGAGTGACGCTTTCCGCACCTGCAGGTCGATAAGTTCAGCGCGTTGCTGTTCCAGTAACGCCGTGAGGGCGGCGAGCGTGGCGGTCGCTTGCGTGGTGCGGAAACGTGCGGTTGCGCCTTCGATTCTGAGTTCGTCGATACCCGGAAGGCGGGCCAGCGCAGCCTCGCCAAGTGGAGTGGTCGTGACGACCGTGACGAGCTGTCGCGAGGTCGATTGAGCGATCAGCTCGCGCGGCGAACCGGTCGCGACGATCTGTCCGTGAACGATGATCGCGATCCGATCACACAAGCGTTCGGCCTCTTCCAAGTAATGGGTCGAAAGCAAAACCGTATGACCCTCCTGCTTCATCCGCGCAATTTCCACGTGGAGTTCGCGCCGTGATTGTGGATCAAGGCCGGTGGTCGGCTCATCGAGCAGCACGAGTTCGGGGCGGTTGACGAATGCGAGAGCCAAAGCGAGTCGTTGCCGTTGCCCGCCCGACAGCGTCACGAATCGCGCGTCCGCTTTGTCCGAAAGCGCAAACCGCTCGAGGAGGCCGGAGACGTCCGCTTGCTCGCGATAGAATGAGCCGAAAAGTTTAAGCGCTTCACGCGGTGTGACCTGGTCCGGGAGCGCCGTGCTCTGCAAGGCGACGCCGATTTTCTGCTTCACCTCTCGAGGACTCTTCCGCACGTCGAGACCGCAGACCTCGAGCGTCCCCGCGTCGGCCTCGCGCAAGCCAATGAGGCACTCGAGCGACGTCGTTTTGCCCGCGCCGTTCGGTCCAAGCAGGCCGAAGATTTCCCCCGATTCGATCGTGAAGCTGACATCGCGCACTGCCTCGACTGCGCCGTACGATTTTTTCAGGTTACGAACGACGACTTTAGGCGGCATGGGCATTCACAAAAAAGGACGGTAGGCGGCGACGGTGTGACGGCAAGAAGCGGCGAAGGTGATGCGGTTGTCCATCGGGAAGCGCGAACCGAAGAGAAGCCATCAGCGGCGTTCGGCGGCGAACACGGGCGAGCTTTCACACACTTCGCGCCACAAGACGCGCCACGCGGTCCAACTGTGCGTGCCCTCGACGAAACGAACGCGATCTGGGGGGAGTATTTCGGCGAGCATGCGTTGGCCTTCGGCGAGCCGGTCACTTCGTCCGCTCAGGAGCCAGGTGGGTGGCAGCTGTTGCAGGTGCGTGCCAAGGAACGTCCAGATCTGTTCGTCCACTTCGCCGGCGCGTAAATCGCGATGAGCCGCCCATGCTTGCGGTCCGCCCGCCGCGCGGATGCTGGCGAGGAGTTTCCGATCATCGCCGAGATAAGGGGCGAGCAGAACGATCGCGTCGAGCGCATGGGGACGTTCGCGCTCCGTGAGAAGCGCGCCCAAACCGCCTAATGAGATTCCGACCGCGACGATCCGGCGGTAACCTTGCGCGCGTGCGGGCTCGAGCACGTCGGCGGCGAGCCGATCGATCACAGTGCGCTTAAGATAATAACCGAGATGAGCGTCGACGATGACCGCGTCCGCGCGGACGCCGGCGGCTCGCATGGTAGAAAGGAAGCCGTTGCGCTCAAAATCCCCCATCCGCCCGCCGCGCCCCGGGAGAAAGACGACCAACGTTTCAGCGCGCGTCGTTTGGTCGGCACGCGAGGTCTGGGTCGGAATAGGCGTGGGCGTGGAGCGCAGGAACAAGGAGCAGCCGGATGCGAGCAGCGCGAGCGTTATGGCCGACAGAGTGCCTGCGACGACTCGCAGCGACCGTAGAGGAGGGCAGGACTGATTCGCGCGACGCATGTTGTCGCACCATGAAGTGAGGCGCTGAATCCGCAATGGCATCGGCGTCTTCGCCGTTATCGGATCGAGGGGAGGGGAACAGCCCGCAAGAGCATAAGGAAGTGGCGCGCGGTCTCTGACCCGCGATCCATCGTACGCGAAGAACAAAGATTCGAACACGCGGGTCGAAGACCACGCGCTACGTCCGCGAGCACTGGAAACACGCGCCGCACTTGGTCGATCTCGATCCGACCGCGGATTTCGCGGATCGACCCGGATGAGACGTCAATGGCGCGGCCATCCGGGAGCGAGGGAGTGGGAGACGAATCCGAGGAGCCGGTCAGCGCGGAATCGGCGGGCGATTGCGGCGATCCAGCTGGAATATCAGATGCGTCGCTTCGTCAGTACGCTCGACTGGCTACAGCTTGCACACGTTCCGACATGATCGGTCTCTGATTCAATTCCCATCCGTGTTCATCCGCGAAATCCGTGGTCGGATTGACGGTCTTCCATCTACTTTGCGACAGGCACGTGAGCGGCTTGCCGCAAGACTTCGCTTTTCGACGTCTTGAGCTGTTGCGCGATGCGGTTGAGGCGGACCACTTCGGCGCCGGTCAGTGACGTCTGACGAGCCGTTCCGTCGCGATCCGTCCATTCGACGTGATGGATTTTTTGGCGGGATGTTTTTACGAGCTCGCGGAGGAAAGTCTGGTCATCGTCGGCCACATTCATGCGCAGGAGCAATGCGACCACCGCACGAACGTCAAGCGACGCGCCCTGACTTGTTACGTAATACGTAACATTCGGCCGCGGCGTGCGGGGTTGCAGACGGGCGGAACCGAATCATATCTGAAGCGGTCGGCTGGCGTTTCAGCGCTGGACGTCTTTCCCCACCTCTCGATTTATGCGTAACCTTTGTCTGTCGGCCGCACTGTTTGGCGCCACGATTTCGATGACCTCGTTCCTGCCCGCCGCGACCCCGCCGCCGGCCGCCCCGTTATACGAGCCCAACTGGGCCTCGCTGGATAAGAGACCCACGCCCACGTGGTTTCTCGACGCGAAGTTCGGCGTGTTCATTCACTGGGGCGTCTACTCCGTGCCCGCATGGGGCAAGCACGGTGAGTACGCCGAGTGGTACTGGAATCACATCAAGAGCGAGAAGCCGGAAGATGCCGTTTGGCGGGAATTCCATCAGAAGACCTACGGCGCCGATTTCAATTATCAGGATTTCGCGCCGCGGTTCACCGCGGAGCTTTTCGACGCGAATCAATGGGCGAGCCTGTTTGCGCGCGCAGGAATCAAATACGTCGTGCCGACCTCCAAGCATCACGAAGGCTTCGCGCTCTGGCCGAGCGCGGAGGCGAGTCGCACGTGGGGCCGACCCTGGAATGCGGCGGAGATTGGACCGAAACGCGATCTACTGGGTGAACTCGCGGAGGCGACGCGCGCGAAGGGGCTGAAGTTTGGTTTCTATTATTCGCTCTACGAATGGTTCAATCCGCTCTGGACGACCGACCACGCGCGCTATGTGACGGAACACATGACGCCGCAGTTCAAGGACGTCGTCTCGCGGTACAAGCCGTCGATTATCTTCAGCGACGGTGAGTGGGACATGCCGTCGGCGGAATGGAAAAGCGAGGAACTGCTCGCGTGGTTGTTCAACGAGAGTCCGAGCAAAGATGAAGTCGTGATCAACGACCGCTGGGGCAAGGAGACACGCCACAAGCATGGCGGGTACTGGACGACTGAGTACGCGGCCGGGATGCAGGACGATTCGCACGCGTGGGAGGAAAGCCGCGGGATGGCGTTTTCGTACGGACTGAACCGGCTGGAGCGGGTCGACGACTACAAGAGCTCGCGCGAGTTTATCATGGTGCTCATCGACCTGGTGAGCCGGGGCGGCAATCTGTTGCTGGACATCGGACCGTCGGCCGATGGCACGATTCCGCCGTTAATGGAACAGCGGCTGCTCGACATCGGCGCGTGGCTGAAGGTCAACGGCGAGGCGATTTATGGCACACGATTCGCGGGCCGTTCGTGTCAGTGGACCAGTGGCGAGCGTCCGAAACAGGAATATGGGGAGTACATGGTGAAGTATAGTTTGATGGACCAGATTGGTCAGCACTCCAAAGCGGGCCGGGCGGTGAAACAGGTTTTCTTCACGAAAAAACCCGGCGTGCTCTACGCCATCTCGGCCGGATGGCCAGGCAGTGAGCTCACGCTGGAGGATGTACGTGCCCCCGATAATCCCCGCATCACGATGTTGGGTGTGACGGGATATCTAAAATCACGGCGATCGGGCAATGCGCTGACGATTGCGGCGCCGGAGCTCGATCCAGAGTCGGCGCCGTGCCAGCACGCTTTCGTGTTCAGGATCGAAGGCGCAGAAGTGCTGCCCGAAAGCGCACCGCCCGGTGCGACGCGATAACGCCAGCAACGTTGAACGCGTCGCCTTAAGGTAGCGGTCTCGAGCTCAGGCCAGATCGCCGCTTGAAACGCGGCCGGGTTTTGGCGGAGTAGCTGCATGCGGACCTTTGTGAGCTCGAGCATCGATCGAGCAATGACAGTGGTGACGATGATGGTCTTGCTGGCGACGTGCTCCGCGCATGTTCGCGCAGCGGACGCGGCTCCGACGGCCGCGTCCATCCACGCGTGGGACAAACACGAACTCACATTCACCGCCACCGGAACGTACAAGAATCCGTACACCGAGGTCATCGTTTGGGTGGATCTCGAAGGACCCGGCTTCAGCAAGCGCGTCTATGGTTTTTGGGACGGCGGCCAGGTTTTTCAAGTGCGGGTGCTCGCGACGGAGCCGGGCACGTGGCGATGGAAAAGCGGATCGATGCCGGAGGACGCGGGCCTGAGTGGGAAGACGGGGACGTTTGAGGCGATCGCGTGGACCGACGCGGAGAAAGAAGCGAATCCGGTGCGCCGCGGAATGATTCGCGCGACCGCCAATGGACACGCGCTGGAGTTCCCCGACGGCACGCCGTATTTCGCGATTGGTGACACGTGGTTTTCGCTCGGCGCAAATCGCTTCAAGTGGAAGGACGACGATCAGCCGCGGGAGATTGGTCCCGAAGCGGGTTTTCAGGATTACGTGCGGTACCGGAAGGCCCAGGGATATAACTGGATTGCAGTGATCGCCGCGTTTCCGAACTGGAGCACGGACGGACGACCGTTTCGTCTGACGATGACGGATGCGGACAAGACTCCGGTTCGATTCGCGTGGCTGGAATTCGGTACGGGAAGTGCGAAGAACATGGATAACGAAGGCGGGAAGCCGTTCTTCTTTCCCGGCAAAGTGCCGGGCTTCGAAGACGTGTTCGCGGACGTCGACCGATTGAATCCGGAGTACTTCAAGTACCTGGATCGAAAAATCGATTTCCTGAATGCGAACGGCTTCGTTCCGTTCATTGAAGTGTCACGGCGCGACGCGAGCCCGTGTTGGAAACGCTTCCATGGCTGGCCCGATTCGTACGCGCGCTTCATGCAGTACATCTTTGCGCGCTATCAGGCGAACAACACCGTACTCGCGCCGGTGCATCTGGATATTCTGCAGCAGACGGTGAGTGCCGCGGAGTTTTCGGACGCGGTGCGCGTGGTGCAGGAGAAATTCGGACTGCCGCCGTTCGGTACGCTGCTGTCGTCGAATTCGAATCCGTCGTCGCTGACGAACTGGGGCGCGGACAGCTGGGTGACGCTGCATCAGACCGGCAACAAACGGGAACATAACTATTATTGGTACCTGACGGAGATCTATAACCTGGCGAAACCCCGACCGGCGCTGAACGGCGAGCCGTATTACGCTGGGTACAAAGACGTGCGTGGATTGGGCGGCGAAGGGTATCGATTTGGGGCTGAAGGCGGAACGGAGCGGGACGATCTGTTTTGTCGTTCCGGCATGTACGGCAGCTTTTTGTCGGGCGGGTTCGCCGGTCACACGTACGGCGCGGAAGGGATTTGGGGCGCGGACATCGAACCGAATTCACCGGTAAAAATGTGGGACGCGTTTCGCTGGCGATCGGGTGCGCAGATGCAGCACCTGCGCACCTTTGCCCTCTCGATTGGCAAGCGGTACCAGGAACTCGTGCCGCTGGCGGATTTGGTTTCGCCCAACAAAGACCGGCAGCTGCGCGCCTACGAAGGCTGGGCGTATTGTGCGCGAACGCCGGACAAGAACATCTTCCTGCTGTATTTCGAAAAAGGCGCGCCCATGGCCGAAGTGCGTGGTGCAAGGCCGAACGGCGTGTACCGCGCCGAGTGGTTTGATCCGCGGACGGGAACGTGGAGCAACGTCGACTCCGGCACGCTCACGTCGGATCTCGTGGGCGTGATCAATCTTCCGCACTTTCCGACGTGGAAAGCGTTTTCGGTGGTTCAGCCCGACTGGCTTTCTTGGGCGCCGCAAAAGGTGCAGGATCGACTGTTCCGCGCCGCTTACATTTCAGCGGATGACTGGGGCCTGCGGCTCGTTTATCAAGGAGAAGGTCCGATCAAACGTACGTGGTAGCCGTCACGTGGTCAGGCTGGGGGAGGAGGGCGGACCGCCTACCCCTAAGCGGTCCGCCCATTGCTTGCTTATGTTACCCCAAAAGTCTCTCCGCTAAGCGGACGAGACCGTCTTGTTATTAGCAGGGAACGGGCCAGCAGCGCGGACGAAAGAAATTTTTTTGGGTGAGCGTAAGCCGTGGCGCGGCGCCGAGTTGGAGTCAGCATCTGCGCCACTCCGATTTGAAGGAGCGCTCGGGCATGAGACAAAAAAACATTAGCGGTTTTGATTCACAAACCGGCGTGAATCACTTCACGTTGTTAACTCCTTATTCCCCATGCCTGAAAAAATTGCTTTTGTTGGAGTCGGTCGAATGGGCGCCAATATGGCCCGCCGACTCAAAGAATGCGGCTACGCCGTCACAGCGGTCTACGATGTTCACGCTCCGTCCGCGGCCGAGCTGGCGCGCGAGTTGGGCGCGACGCATGTGCAAACGCTGGGAGCGGCCACGGCGGCGGCTGACGTCGTCTTCACGGTGGTCACGGACGATGCGGCCCAGCTCGCGGTTTTCGCAGAGACGGGCGATTCCCTGCTGAATGGCGCGAAGGGAAAGCGGTTTATCAATTGCGCGACGATTTCACCGCGCACGCATGTGGAAGTGGAGCGCCGGGCGCGGGCGGCGGGCGCTTCATCCCTGGAGGCCTGTATGGCGTCGTCGATTCCTCAGGCCCGCGCGGGCACGCTTTACCTGATGTGCGGCGGCGAGCAGGCGGAATTCGATCGGGTGAAACCCATTCTGGAAAAGCTCAGCAGCGCGCTGCGTTACGTGGGCGGTACAGGTCAAGCCGCTCAGGTGAAGGCGCTCGTCAACATGGTCATGAACATGAACACGGCGGCGCTGGCGGAAGGCTTGGGCTTGGGCGCGGCGCTTGGGCTCGAGCTGAACATGTTGCGCGAAGTTTTCCTGCAGACCGGCGCCAACTCACAGGTGCTCAAGACGGACGGTGAAGACATGCAGCTTCGGGCGCACGATTGCTACTTCTCGGCGGCGCACGCCGCGAAGGACAGCACGATTGCCTGGGTTCTGGGCTGCGAGGCCGGGCTGCATCTCCCCCTCGCGGGCGCGACCAAACTCCAGTACGACCGGATGGTGGCACTTGGGTTGGGTCAATTGGACAAGAGTGGGGTGGCGGAGTTGACCTTCAAGGGAAGGCACGGGTGATTCGAAACTTCCAAGCCAGTCTCGCGCGGATGGATCGAGCGACGGCGAAGGACATCGTTTCTCGTCTGAGCCGACCACACGCTTCGTTGAAAGAAGTCCTATGAAAACTGCCCGCCTGCATCGGCTTTTCAATCCCCGTACGGGACGCTGTTTCGACGTGGCGCTCGACCACGGATTTTTCAATGAAGGTTCCTTCCTCGCGGGAATTGAGGATTTGCCACGGGCGGTGGAGACGATCGTAGCGGCTGCGCCTGACGCGATTCAGCTGACGATCGGACAGGCCGCCCATCTACAGAAGTTGCCCGTCCGAGGAAAACCCGCGCTGGTGCTCCGCACGGATGTGGCGAATGTCTACGGGACGGCGCTTCCGTCCGTGCTGTTCTCCCGGATCATCGAAGAAGCCGTGCTCCAGGCAGTGCGACTTGATGCGGCGTGCGTGGTGGTGAATTTATTTCGGATCCCCGAGCAGCCGGGCGTCACGGATCAGTGTATTCAGAATATCCTGCGCCTGAAGCCGCAGTGCGACCATTACGGGATGCCGTTGATGATCGAGCCGCTGGTCTTTCAACCCAACGCGAAAGCGGGAGGTTACATGGTCGACGGGGACTTGGCTAAAATTCTGCCGTTGGTTCGGCAGGCGGTTGAACTCGGTGCGGACGTGATCAAGGCGGATCCAACCGATGATCCGACGCTTTATGGTCAGGTGATCCAAACGGCGGGTGGCATTCCGGTCCTCGTGCGCGGTGGCAGCAAAGCGCCAGAGGCGGAGATCCTCAAGCGGACGAGCGTGCTGATGCAGCAGGGAGCTGCCGGCATCGTTTATGGCCGCAATATTATTCAGCACCCGAATCCCGCCGGCATCACGCGCGCGTTGATGGCGGTCGTCCACGACGGAGCGTCGGTCGATGCGGCGATGAAATTTTTGTGACGTTATCGCACCGCATGAAGCAGTCCTCGGAGTGCGCACCATGAGTTCACCAGCAACGGTGCGCGTGGGAGTGATTGGGGCGGGGTTGATGGGCCGCGAGGTGGCGAGCGCGTTTGGCCGCTGGTTCGCGCTGCTCGATTGTCCAGTCCGACCCGAGCTCGTCGCGGTGTGCGATGTCAACGCATCGGCCCTGGAGTGGTTCCGCCAGGTGCCGACGGTGCAGCATTTTCTTTCGGACCATCGGGATTTGCTCGCGTTGCCGGACGTCGACGTGGTGTACGTCGCGGTACCGCATCATCTGCACGAAGCGATTTACCTGGATGTGATCCGTGCGGGGAAGGATCTGTTCGCCGAAAAACCGTTCGGGATCAACCTGGCTGCGGCGCGCAGCGTGCGCGATGAGGCCGTGCGACTCGGGCGCTTCGTGCGCGTGTCCTCAGAATTTCCGTTTCTGCCGGGCGTACAACGCGCGATCGAGTTGATTCGAAGTGGTGCGCTGGGCCGTTTCCTCGAGATCAAAAACAGTTTCCTGCACTCGAGTGATCTTGATCCCGACAAACCGATCAACTGGAAGCGGCAAGCCCAGTTCTGCGGTGAGGCCGGCGTGATGAACGACCTCGGTCTGCATGCCGCGCACGTGCCCTTACGCCTCGGCTGGAAACCCGTGTCACTTTACGCGCAATTACAGAAAATCATCACGCAGCGGCCCGACGGGCGCGGTGGGATGGCGAACTGCGATACGTGGGACAACGCGGTTCTCCACGCGACCACCTTGGTCGACGGACAACCCGTTCCACTCACGCTGGAGATGAAGCGGATGGCGCCGACGGAAACCAACACGTGGAGCCTGGAGGTGTTGGGCACCGAGGCGGGAGTGCGTTTCTCCACGAAGGAGCCGAAGACGTTCTGGCGATATCGACGCAGCAAAGAGCAAACGTGGGAAAAGACCGATCTTGGTTTTGCGATGCCGTTCAAGACGATCACGGGCGGGATCTTCGAACCCGGCTTCCCGGATGTGCTGCAGCAGATGTGGGCCGCGTTTCTCACCGAGCGGGTCGGACAACTCGGAAATCGATTTGGCTGTGCAACGCCCGATGAGGCAGTGGCGCATCATGAGCTATGGGCGGCGGCGTTGATCTCGCAGCGTGAGCAACGCGTGGTCACGCTGTGATGGTTTGAGCTCTGGTGGGCTCGACAGCTCAGGTGCGCACGAAGCCGCTGCCCGCGGGAGAACAGCACTCTTGCAGCGCGGGCGGGTTCACTGGTTTGATCGATTTTTACCCTGATTATGCGCAACGGAATCATCGCCGGCGGAAACTGGATTGTGGATCACGTGAAGGTGATCGACACGTGGCCGCCGCAGGATGCGTTGGCGTCGATCCTCAGCCAGTCGTGGGGGAATGGGGGCTCGGCGTATAATCTGCTGAAAAATCTGGCGCGGTTCGGCGCGACGTTTCCGCGGGAGGCGATCGGGCTGGTGGGCGATGATGCGAGTGGGCGGATCATCCAGGATGACTGTCGGGCTCATGGCATCGATATGAAGCAGCTGCGCGTGACGGCCGCGGCGCCCACATCCTACACGGATGTCATGACCGAAGCTTCGACGCGGCGGCGCACGTTTTTCCACCAACGCGGTGCGAACGCGATCCTGGCTCCCGAGCATTTCGACTTCGCGCAGACGAATGCGAAACTCTTCCACCTGGGTTATCTCTTGCTGCTCGACGGATTGGATACGCTCGACGACTCGGGTTGCGCCCGGGCCGCTCAGGTCTTTCGCCGCGCCCGCGCCGCCGGGTTGGTCACGTCGGCAGATTGCGTGAGCGAGCATGGCGACCGCTTTAAATCAGTCATCACGCCGCTGTTGCCCGACATCGATCTGGTCTTCGCCAACGACTTCGAAGCGGAAAAGGTTACGGGCATGTCGTTAGGCCGCGGCGCTTCGTTGGACCGGACGGCCGTCGAAGCCGCGGGGCGCGGTCTCCTCCAGCGCGGGGTGCGGAAGTGGGCCATTCTTCATTTTCCCGAGGGCGCGTACGCGTGTTCGGCGGACGGACAAAGTGTCTGGCAATCGAGTGTCCGGATTCCGAGTACCGAGATCGCGGGAACGGCTGGGGCCGGCGATGCCCTCGCGTCCGGTGTTTTATTTGGCTGGCACGAAGGCTGGCCGATGCAGCGTAGTCTCGAACTGGGGGTATGTGCGGCGGCCGCGTCCCTCCGACATCCGACATGTTCTGAATCGGTTGGCAAAGTTGACGAGTGTCTTTCGCTCGGCCGCCGGTGGGGATTTTACCCGCACACTTGAGGTGAGCTAAGGGGATTGTGAGTTTGTTGCGACTGTCGCGGTCCGCCATCGCAGCCGAGGCGCTGCCCTGTAATTCCCTTTAAATGATATAGGGAACTTCCCGTATCCGTGTAAATATTTTTGCGCAGATGCGGAACCACTTACCGCGCTAGCCTACGATGTTCCCGTCCTCTCGGCTCATTTTTACGTGCCGTTTCCAGCTTCACTCATGAATGAGAGTCCAGGGCTGACTGCGTCGCGCGCGGTTCAGCCGCTTTTGGCTTTCCCTGAATCCAAAGGTTCGAAATATCGTCGGACCCGCCCCTGTCGTTTCATTGCTCCCTCGTGACAGGGTCACTGCGTTTCTCTTTTCCGCTGCTGCGTCATCTGCGTCCATGAAAAACAATACCGTCACTCACGCTTCTCGCCGGTCCGAGTTGTCCTATGAAGAATTCATGAAGCAGCTCGTGGTCGCGCTCGACGCGATGCGCGATGGCGAGCTGACTACGCAGCTGCCGTCCAACTGGACGGGCCTGGAAGGAAAAGTGGCGGACAGCTTGAACGTGATTGCGATGCGGATGCAGCGGTTCAACACCGGTTTGTCACGGCTGCGCAAACACGTGGGTGAGGAAGGTCGGATCAGCGAGCGTCTGCCGATTGGGGATGCGGTGGGCAGTTGGGCCGAGCGCGTCGAGGCGATCAATGCGTTGGTGGACGATCTCTCGCAACCGACCGTGGAAGTAGGGCGCGTCATCGGCGCCGTGGCAAAGGGGGACCTTTCGCAATCGATGCCGCTCGAGTTGGATGGCCGTCCGCTGAAAGGCGAATACCTGCGGACCGCCAAATTGGTAAACGGCATGGTGGGTCAGCTCGGTGCGTTTTCGGTGGAGGTGATCCGTGTCGCCCGCGAGGTTGGTACGGAGGGCAAACTCGGCGGTCAGGCGCAGGTCAAGGGCGTGTCGGGCGTATGGAAGGAATTGACTGAATCGGTCAACCAGATGGCCGGCAATTTGACGGCGCAGGTACGTAACATCGCCGATGTGACGATCGCCGTGGCGAACGGTGACCTTTCGAAAAAGATCACGGTGGATGTCCGCGGCGAAATTTTGCAGCTGAAGGAAGCGGTGAACACGATGGTGGATCAGCTGCGTTCGTTTGCGGCGGAAGTGACCCGGGTGGCCCGCGAAGTCGGCACCGAAGGCAAGCTCGGCGGCCAGGCGGTCGTGCCCGGCGTGGCGGGAACGTGGAAGGATTTGACCGACTCGGTCAACGCCATGGCGTCCAACCTGACCGCGCAGGTGCGTAACATTGCCGGTGTTACCACGGCGGTCGCACGCGGTGACTTGTCCCGCAAGATCACGGTCGACGTCAAAGGCGAGGTGCTCGAGCTGAAGGAAACGATCAACACGCTCGTCGACCGCCTCAATGCGTTCGCCTCGGAGGTCAGTCGTGTGGCGCGCGAAGTCGGCACCGAAGGCAAGCTCGGCGGCCAGGCGCAGGTGCCCGGCGCGGCCGGCACCTGGAAGGATCTCACGGACAACGTGAATTCGATGGCGAACAATCTCACGACGCAGGTGCGTAACATCGCGGACGTGACGACCGCGGTGGCCAAAGGCGATTTGTCCCGCAAGATCACGGTCGACGTTCGCGGAGAAATTCTGGAGCTGAAGAATACGATCAACACGATGGTCGACCAGCTGAACGGATTTGCGGCCGAGGTGACGCGCGTGGCTCGTGAAGTGGGTACGGAAGGCGAACTCGGCGGCCAGGCGATCGTGCCGGGCGTGGGCGGCATGTGGAAGGATCTGACCGATTCGGTGAACGCGATGGCGACGAACCTGACCGGCCAGGTGCGTAATATTGCGGAAGTCACGACGGCGGTGGCGCGCGGCGATTTGTCCCGGAAAATCACGGTCAACGTGAAGGGCGAGATTCTCGCGTTGAAGAACACGATCAACACGATGGTCGACCAGCTGAACGGCTTCGCGTCCGAGGTCAGTCGCGTTTCGCGTGAAGTAGGTACGGAAGGCAAGCTTGGTGGCCAGGCGCAGGTCCCCGGTGTGGCGGGTACGTGGAAGGATTTGACGGATAACGTGAATCTGATGGCGGCGAATCTGACGGGTCAGGTGCGTAACATCGCGGATGTTACGACAGCCGTGGCGCTGGGCGACTTGTCCCGCAAGATCACGGTGGACGTGAAGGGCGAGATTCTGCAGCTGAAGGAAACGATCAACACGATGGTCGACCGGCTGAACGCCTTCGCCTCGGAAGTCAGCCGCGTGGCGCGCGAGGTTGGTACGGAAGGCAAGCTGGGTGGCCAGGCCCAGGTGCAAGGTGTGGCGGGTACGTGGAAGGATCTCACGGATAATGTGAATCTGATGGCCGCGAATTTGACCGGTCAGGTGCGTAACATCGCCGAAGTCGCAACCGCCGTCGCAAGAGGCGATCTGTCGCGCAAGATCACGGTCGACGTGAAGGGAGAAATTTTGGAGCTGAAGAACACCATCAACACGATGGTGGACCAGCTGAACGGATTCGCGGCTGAGGTGACACGCGTCGCACGCGAAGTGGGCACCGAAGGCGAACTCGGCGGGCAAGCCCTGGTCCCCGGCGTGGGTGGCACGTGGAAGGATTTGACGGATTCGGTGAACGCGATGGCGACCAACCTCACGGGTCAGGTGCGCAACATCGCGGAGGTGACGACGGCGGTGGCAAGAGGTGATTTGTCGCGCAAGATCACCGTTGACGTGAAGGGCGAAATCCTCGCGTTGAAAAACACGATCAACACGATGGTCGACCAGCTGAACGCCTTCGCGTCGGAGGTCAGCCGCGTGGCGCGCGAAGTCGGCACCGAGGGCAAGCTCGGCGGCCAGGCGCAGGTGCAGGGTGTGGCCGGCACGTGGAAGGATCTCACCGACAACGTGAATTCGATGGCGGCCAATTTGACCGGTCAGGTCCGTAACATTGCGGAGGTGACGACGGCGGTCGCGAAAGGCGACTTGTCGCGCAAGATCACGGTCGACGTGCGCGGAGAGATTCTCGAGCTCAAGAACACCATCAACGTCATGGTGGATCAGCTGAACGGCTTCGCCTCCGAGGTGACTCGCGTCGCGCGTGAAGTTGGTACCGAGGGCAAACTCGGCGGCCAGGCTGAAGTGCCGGGCGTGGCTGGGACCTGGAAGGATCTGACCGACAATGTGAATTCGATGGCGAACAATCTTACGACGCAGGTGCGTAATATTGCCGAGGTGACGATCGCCGTCGCGAACGGCGACTTGTCGCGCAAGATCACGGTCGACGTTCGCGGTGAGATTCTGCAGCTGAAGGAAACGATCAACACGATGGTGGAGCAGCTGCGCTCGTTCGCGTCGGAAGTGACGCGCGTGGCGCGCGAAGTCGGCACTGAAGGTCGCCTCGGCGTGCAAGCCGTGGTGCCCGGTGTGGCCGGCACGTGGAAGGATTTGACGGACTCGGTGAACGCGATGGGGACGAACCTGACGGCGCAGGTCCGTAACATTGCGGAGGTGACCACGGCGGTGGCTCGTGGCGACTTGTCGCGCAAGATCACGGTCGACGTGAAGGGCGAGATCCTCGAGCTGAAGAACACCATCAACACGATGGTGGACCAGCTGAACGCGTTCGCGGCGGAAGTGACGCGCGTCGCGCGCGAAGTGGGTACGGAAGGCAAACTCGGCGGTCAGGCGCAGGTGCAGGGCGTGGCCGGGACGTGGAAGGACTTGACCGATTCGGTGAACGTCATGGCGGCCAATCTCACCGACCAGGTGTCTGGTATTGTGAAAGTCGTGACGGCGGTGGCGAATGGGAATCTGCGCCAGAAGCTGACGGTCGAAGCGAAAGGTGAAGTCGCCGCGCTCGCGGAAACGATCAATAACATGACGGACACCCTTGCGACCTTTGCGGAGCAAGTGACGAATGTGGCGCGCGAAGTCGGTGTTGAAGGCCGACTGGGCGGTCAGGCGCACGTGCCCGGTGCTTCGGGTACATGGAAGGATTTGACGGGAAATGTGAACCTGCTGGCGGCGAATTTGACGACGCAGGTGCGCGCGATTGCGGAGGTTGCCACGGCCGTGACGAAGGGCGATCTCACGCGGTCCATTCAGGTCGATGCGCGTGGTGAAGTCGCGGAGCTGAAGGACAACATCAACACGATGATCTACAATCTCCGGAATACGACGGAGACGAATCAGGAGCAGGATTGGCTGAAGACGAACCTGGCGAAGTTCACAAGCATGCTGCAGGGGCAGCGTGACCTTTTCACCGTGGGCAAGACGCTGCTGTCGGAACTCGCACCGTTGGTCGACGCGCAGCAAGGCACGATTTACCAGATGGTGGTCGATGAGCGGGAGCGCCCCACGCTTCGGTTGCTGACGGGATATGCGCAACGTCCGGGACAGCCGGAGCACATCGCGCTCGGCGACGGGCTCGTCGGGCAATGTGCGGTGGAGAAAGAGCGCATTCTGCTGAACGACGTTCCGTCCGGATATACACGGGTTCACTCGAGTCTGGGCGAAGCCATACCGGCGAGCATCGTGGTGTTGCCGGTGTTGTTTGAAGGCGAGACGAAGGCGGTCATCGAGCTCGCTTCGCTCCATCCGTTCAGCGTGACGCACATCACGTTTTTGGAACAATTGACCCAGTCGATCGGCGTCGTGTTGAACACGATTGAGGCGACGATGCGTACGGAAGGCCTGCTGCAGCAATCGCAGCAGCTTACGGTCGAGTTGCAGTCGCAGCAGAAGGAGCTGACTCAGACCAACGAAGAGCTAGCGCAGAAAGCCCGGCAGCTCGCCGAGCAAAACGTGGAAGTCGAACGAAAGAACAGCGAAGTGGAGCAGGCGCGGCGGGCCCTCGAAGAAAAAGCCGCGGAGCTCGCGCTTACGTCGAAATACAAATCCGAGTTCTTGGCGAATATGTCGCACGAGCTCCGGACGCCGTTGAACTCGATTCTCATTTTGGGTCAGCAGCTCGCAGAGAACGGTGGAGGAAACCTCTCGCAGAAACAGATCGAGTTCGCCCGGAACATTCACTCATCGGGCTCGGACTTGCTCAACCTGATTACGGACATCCTCGACTTGTCGAAGATCGAGTCGGGCACCGTGACGGTGGAAGCGGAAGAGATCAGCTTCAACTCGCTGCGGGATGCGACGGAACGGAATTTCCAGCACATCGCCGATTCGAAGAGTCTGCCATTCCAGGTGGAGTTCTCACCGACGTTGCCGCGCGTCATCACGACGGATCCGAAGCGGCTGCAGCAGATCTTGAAAAATCTGCTCTCCAATGCGTTCAAGTTCACGGGCCAGGGACAGGTTTCGATCAAGGTCTCGCCGGCACAATCGGGCTGGTCGCCCGGTCACACGGTTCTGAGCCGGGCCAGTCAAGTGGTGGCATTCGCGATCAGCGACACCGGCATTGGAATCGCGACCGAAAAGCAGAAGCTGATCTTCGAGGCGTTCCAACAAGCGGATGCCGGCACGAGCCGCAAATATGGCGGCACGGGTCTTGGTCTTTCCATCTCGCGTGAACTCGCAGCGCTGCTGGGCGGCGAGATTCGACTGCAGAGTGTGTCGGGCCAGGGGAGCACGTTCACCTTGTATCTGCCGTTGTTCTACATGGAGCCGACGCACGACAAAGTGCGGACGCCGTCGTCCACTACGCCGATCATGCTGCCGGCGGCGCGCGAAGAAGTGATCCTCGACGACCGTGATCTAGTCCAGCCGGGCGACCGCAGCTTGTTGATCGTCGAAGACGATCCGCACTATGCGCGCGTGCTGCTGGGTCTGGCGCGCGAGAAGGGTTTCAAGGGTATCGTCGCCGCGCGCGGAAACGCCGCGCTCACCCTGGCGCGACAATATCAGCCGACGGCGATCACCCTGGATGTGTTCTTGCCGGACATGCTCGGCTGGACGGTGCTCAATAATCTGAAACTGAACCCGTCGACGCGGCACATTCCGGTCCAGATTATCTCGGTCGATGAAGAACGTTCCCATGCACTCGCGCGGGGCGCCTTCTCCTATACGGTCAAGCCAACGACGACCGAAGGGCTCGAGGACTGCTTTGAGCGGATCAAGAAGTTCGTCGAGCCCCACATGAAGCGGTTGCTGGTTGTGGAGGACAACGACATCGAGCGGGACGGCATCGTGGCGTTGCTCCAGCACGACGACATCGAAATCGCGACCGCGGCCACCGGGGCGGAGGCGTTGAACAAGCTGCTCGACCAACCCTTCGATTGCTGCGTGCTGGATCTTCGACTGCCCGACATGACGGGCTTCGAGCTGCTCGACAAATTACAGGCCGAGCCGGCGCTGCGGGATATTCCAATCGTCGTGTTTACGGGCAAGGATTTGACGAAAGATGAAGAGCGTCAGTTGCGCGCGGTGGCGAAGAGCGTGTTGGTGAAAGACGTCCAATCGCCCGAGCGATTGTTTGATGAGACCGCGCTGTTTCTGCATCGCGTCGTGACCAATCTGCCGGAGCACAAGCAGAAGATGCTGGATCACCTGCATGCCTCGAACGAAGTGCTGCGCGGACGCAAGGTGCTCGTGGTGGACGATGACGCGCGAAACATTTTCGCGCTGACCACGATGCTGGAGAACCAGGAAATGAACGTCGTGAGCGCGATGAACGGCCGGCAGGCGATTGAGTTGATTCAAACGCAGCCGGACATCGGCGTGGTGCTCATGGACATCATGATGCCTGAGATGGACGGCTATCAAACGATGAAGGAGATCCGCAAGGATCCGAAGTTCGGCGCCTTGCCGATCATGGCGTTGACCGCGAAAGCGATGAAAGGAGACCGGGAAAAATGTCTGTCGGCCGGCGCTTCCGATTACATCGCCAAGCCGGTTAACACGAACGAACTGCTTTCCCTCCTCCGGGTGTGGCTCTACCGATGAGCCACCGCTCCTCCATAACGGTGTTCGTCAGCTTGGATTCCGACCTCGATCCGGAAACCCTCCACGCCCGCACGCGATGACCCCTCTCGACAACCCAGTCGCCGCGAAGGCCGCGAAAGCACGGCAAGCCAACATTCTGCTCGTCGATGATGAAGCACGTAATCTCGATGTGCTGGAAAGCTTGCTGGATTCACCGGAATACAACCTGGTGCGGGCTTTGACGGCGGAGCGCGCGTTGATGCTGCTGCTCGACGGCGAGTTCGCCGCGATCGTATTGGATATTCAGATGCCAGGCATGAGTGGCCTCGAACTCGCGACCTTGATCAAGCAGCGGCGTCGCACGCAGCACATCCCCATCATCTTTCTGACCGCGTACTTTCAGGAGGATAAAGATATTCTCCAAGGTTACGGCAGCGGGGCGGTCGATTACCTGACCAAGCCGATCAATCCACAGATCCTGCGTTCGAAGATTGCGGTCTTCGTTGAACTGTTTCGAAAAACCGAGGCGCTTGCAGCCAGCAACGATGCATTGGAGGCGGAAGTTGCGCAGCGACTACGCGCCGAGGAATCGCTGAGGGTCATCAACAACGAGCTCGAGGTGCGTGTGGCCGCGCGGACGGCCGAGTTGACGCGGGTCAACGCGGAGTTATTGCAGCGCGAACAGGCGCTGCGGGAGAGCGACACCCGATTGCAGCGTGAACTCGTGCAATGCAAGGCGATCGAGAATGCTCTGCGCGCGAGTGAGACTCAGCTGCGGCTGGTGACGGACGATGCGCCGGTCTTTATCACCCAGCTGGATCGGGATCATCGCTTCAAGTTCGTGAATCGAACCTACGCGACGCGGTTTGGCTTCGAGCCGCAGGACCTGATCGGAAAGCACTTCACCGAGGTCATGGGCCAGGAGCCGTATCTCGCGATTCGCCATCACATCGAGGGAGCGCTGCAAGGGCAGCGTGTCGAGTTCGAAGCGGAAATTGCCTATGCCTCGCTTGGCCCGCGCTGGGTCTTTGTGATCCACGAACCTGAGCGAGCACCTGATGGCAAGATCGTAGGTATCGTAGCGGTGATTACGGATATCACAGAGCGGAAACTGGCGGAACAACAGATTACCGTGGCAAGGGACAAAGCGTTGGAGGCATCGCGAGCGAAAGACGAATTCCTGGCCCGGCTCTCGCATGAACTGCGCACACCGCTGAATCCCGTTTTGTTGCTCGCGAGTGAGGCGGCGAGCAACGCCGACCTGCCCTCTGAAGTCCGGGCGGACTTCGAAACCATTGCCCAGAACGTGACGCTCGAAGCCCGGCTGATCGACGATCTGCTGGACCTGACGGCGATTTCTCGCGGCAAGGTGGCGCTGGCGGTGCGGCCGGTGGCGGTGCATTCCGTGGTGCACGACGCGCTTGTCATGCTGCGGCATGAGATTGGGCAGAAGCAGCTCCGGGTCGTCGTACGGTTGCAGGCGGGCCAGGATTCCGTCTTGGGCGATGACATGCGGCTGAAACAGATCTTCTGGAACGTCATCAAAAATGCCGTGAAATTTACGCCCCCCAAAGGCGAGCTGGTGATTGCGAGCGAAGTGGTGGTGGAGACGCAACGGCTCAAGGTCCAGGTAACGGATACGGGCCTCGGCTTGACGGCCGAAGAAATGCACCGGATTTTTGCCGCCTTTGCGCAAGGCGACCACGCTTCCAATGGCAATGGGCGGTACGGCGGTCTTGGTCTCGGTCTTGTCATTTCGCGTATGTTGGTCGAGCTGCATTCGGGTTCGATCCATGCTACGAGTGACGGACGGAATTGCGGCGCGACGTTCTCCATCGAATTGCCGTTGGCCGTGAACGGTTCAGCCAACCCTGCGGCCGATGGAAGCCGGTTGCCGGCAAAGCAGTCGGGAGTCGGGAACGCCAACGGCATGCGTCGCGTTCTATTGGTGGAAGATCACGCGCCAACGTGCACAACCTTGACCGAGCTCCTGTCGCGCCGGAGGTATCAGGTGGTTGCAGCCCGTTCCGTCGCCGAGGCCCGGGAAGCGGCCGCCCGCGAATCGTTTGATATTCTGATTTCGGATATTGGGCTGCCCGACGGCACGGGTTACGATCTCATGAAAGAAATGCGCGAGCAGACCGCGATCAGCGGGATTGCGCTGACCGGCTATGGCATGCCTGAAGACATGGAGCGCAGCCGGGCCGCAGGTTTTAATACTCATCTCATCAAGCCCGTCAGCGTCGCTGCACTCGATCGGGCACTGGCAACACTGACCAGCGCCCGGGCTTAGTTTGGATTGGTTTCCTGCTTGATCGGTTGCCGAGTCATCCGGGTGAGTCGCCGTCGTTTTGAATCAAACCGGCGGTTGTTCGGTGGACGAGTGACGCAGAATAGCCGTTTTGTTTTATCAGATCGGCGTGGCGGCCCGACTCGGCGATGGTGCCATCGCGCAACACCAGAATGCGATCCGCGTTGACGACGGTGGAGAGGCGATGAGCGATAACAAACGTCGTGCGGCCCTGACGCAGGCGTTCGAGCGCTTCCTGGACGAGCGCTTCCGACTCGGCGTCGAGTGACGACGTCGCCTCATCGAGGGGCCCCTGCGGGAACTCGCGTTTCTGCACACTGCCGGAATTTCCCCGATGGCCGATTGTGTGGCTTCGCGCTACGTTTCGGCATCTTCGATGATGCTACGCGGAATCAACGTTCGGGCTGACTCAGCCTCCTAAAACTTGGTTCGCGCGATTAAAAATTCCCCTGTTGATGCGAAGGCGTCGGCGCTGGCTAGTCCGGAGAGCATAGCTGCAGCACGAGAGGCGGGCCTGCGTTATGTTTCCGACCACTCGCCGGGAATTACGCGAACGCTCTCGGGAAAACGGGTCACGTATCGCGGGGTAAACGGGACTGTCATTAAAGACCCGGCGATGTTGGGCCGCATCAAGCGACTCGCGATCCCGCCGGCATGGACGGATGTTTGGATTTGTCCGCTGGAAAACGGCCACATTCAGGCCACGGGACGGGACGACCGCGGCCGCAAGCAATACCGTTATCACGCGGACTGGTCGGCGGTGCGCGACGGTGCGAAGTACGAACGGATGATCGCGTTCGGCAAGGCGCTCCCGAAAATCCGCCGCCAGGTACGCCGCGACCTGAGCCGGCGACAACTTGATCGCCGGAAAGTGCTCGCGGCGATGGTGCGTTTACTCGAGACGACGTTGGTTCGGATCGGAAACGAAGAGTACGCCAAGCAGAATCATTCTTTCGGACTGAGCACGATGCGCGATCGGCATGTGAAGATTGGCCGTGGCACCTTGCACTTCGAGTTCCGGGGCAAGGGCGGCAAGAATCACGAGATTGATCTGCACGATCCGCGGCTCGCTTCGATTGTTCGACAGGCGCAAGACCTGCCGGGGCAAGACCTCTTCCAATACCTCGATGAGAACGGCGATGCGCAGAAGATCGGCTCAACGGATGTGAATGAGTATTTGCGGGAGATTGCGGGCGAAGAGTTTTCGGCCAAAGATTTTCGAACGTGGGCGGGCACAGTGCTGGCGGCGGTGATGTTGCGAGCGTTCGAGAAGTTTGAGACGAAGACGCAGGCGAAGAAAAATCTCGTGCGGGCGATCGAGGGCGTGGCGAGCCGCTTGGGCAATACACCGGCGATTTGCCGCAAATGTTACATTCACCCGGTCGTAATGGAAAGCTACCTGGCTGGGCAAACCGTAGAACAGATCGAAGCCAAGGCGAAGGAAGCGCTCACCGGCGGACTCACGAAATTGAATGCCGAGGAGAAGGCGGTCCTCGCCTTTTTGCAGCGGCGCGTGCAGCAGAACAAAGCCGCGACGAAAGCCAAAGGCGGGCTGATTGATCAGTTGAAAGCATCGATTGATCAGCCGCCGAAGAAAGCGTCGGCCAATGGTGCCGAACCTCGGACCACCCAGCGTCGATCCGGCGCTTAAGCGCTGAGCGCGTCAGAGCGCGACGATCGAGTCGAGCTGATCAGCCACGCGCGAAACGATGCGGTGTGCTGCGAAGACCTGTCCGCGTTCCTGCAAGTCGGAAGGAAGTGCGCTCAGGTCAGGCGGCGGGAAGCTCACGATCTTCGCTGGCTCCTGCTCCGAATGGTCCCGGCGCACAGACGATGCCGTCTGGTGGGGAAATCGGATTATGTTGCCTGAAATATTCATGAAACTGAGCGGGCGCGGACACTGGCAGAACTGGGCTCTCCAAGTCAAACCTTGCGACGAACCGCGCGATCAGGCACGACGGTTGCTCCGACCCGAACGCCGAACATGACGATCAAAAGCCTTTCTTTCGAAGCGGCATTGCAGCGTAAGAACGAATTGGAAGCACTTATGCATGATGCGGTTAGCCATGGTGCGTCAATCGGCTATCTGCACCCGATGGAGCCTGGAGAGGCGGCCGCGTATTGGACCAAAATCATCGGCGATTTGCAGGGCCCGACCCGGGTTTTGCTGGCCGCCGTGGATGATGACGGTCGCCTGGTGGGTTCAGCCCAGCTGGCCTTGGAATCCCGGCCGAACGGCCGGCACCGCGCGGAAGTCCAAAAGGTTTTAGTGCTAAACACCGCCCGGCGGCGCGGAATCGGAGCATCGTTGATGCACGCGATCGAAGCGGAAGCGGCGCGCTGCGGACGCACGCTTCTGTTTCTAGATACCAGTGTCGGCTCCGGCGGAGCCTCCGAGTTCTATGCCAATCTCGGGTACACGCTCACGAGCGGTATACCGGACTATGCGATGGATCCGGACGGAACGCTCAAGTCGAATGCGATTTTCTACAAACGCTTGAAGCCAACGTCGGCTTAACCAGTGATTCGGTTTTCGGATCGCGGGAGCCCGGCACTGGGCAGGCTAGGCCAATGCTTTCTCGGTCGACGGATCGAAAAGGTGCGCCTGATCGAGATCGAACGTGACGTTCACCTTTTGATTCACCTCGAATCGGTCGGTGGGTCGAACTCGGGCGATAAATGAAGAAGCGCCGGTATCGAGATAGAGGTACGTTTCCGCGCCCATCGGCTCCGAAACCTCGACTTTCACTTCCACCGTTCGCGACGGATCGGGCTGCGTCACCGTGAGAGAGTCTTGTACGTTTTCGGGTCGGATGCCGAAGACAATGGGCTGGTCGATATAGGCGGAAGCTTTTCGCGACAGCGCCTCAGTGAGCGCCATGGTGATGGGTGTGCCCACAGTGTTGGTTTCGACGAACGAGAGGTGATTGCCCGCGCGCTGAATGGTCCCTTTGAAGAGATTCATCGGCGGAGAACCGATGAAACCGGCCACGAACAAATTCGCCGGGTGGTTATACAGAGTGAGCGGCTCAGCGACCTGCATGATGTCGCCATCCTTCATCACGCAAATCCGATCCCCCATGGTCATCGCTTCGACCTGATCGTGGGTCACGTAAATCATGGTCGCGCCAAGACGTGCGTGGAGTTTCGAGATCTCGGTGCGGGTGGAAACGCGCATCTTTGCGTCGAGATTGGAGAGTGGCTCGTCGAACAAGAAAACCTTGGGTTTCCGCACAATGGCACGACCGACGGCGACGCGCTGGCGTTGTCCGCCGGAAAGCGCTTTGGGTTTTCGGTCGAGGTAGGCTTCAAGCCCCAACATCGCCGCGGCTTCGCGGACGCGCGCCTGGATTTCGGCTTTCGGAAACTTCCGGAGCTTCAAACCGAACGCCATGTTCTCGTACACGGACATGTGGGGATAGAGCGCGTAGTTCTGAAAAACCATCGCGATGTCGCGGTCTTTGGGCAGCACGTTGTTCACGACTTTCCCATCGATCGAAATGGTACCGCCGGTGATCTCCTCCAATCCGGCGATCATGCGCAGCGTCGTCGACTTGCCACAGCCCGAAGGGCCCACCAGCACCATGAACTCGCGGTCTTCGACGGTGAGATTGATGCCCTTTACTGCCGTCACTCCGGGCCCACTTTTTTCCGGATAAGTCTTAACCAGGTTTTCGATGATGACTTTGGCCATGGGGTGGGTGCTTGAGCGGCAGTGAAACTGCGAGCGAGAGAAGGAGGCGGGGCGAACGAGGGAAGTCGCTGGCGGCTTGGGAATTGAGCAGAGCGTCCGAGCGTTGACGAGAGCTTTGCAGTGGCGGCCGAACGTTGCGCTTCAATCGAGTGACGGCTGAATGAGACAAAAGAGAAGGAGTGGTCATCGACGTAAGTTGTTCCACGGTGTGGGTGGGGACCAAGAGCGGGCGATGCCCTGCGGCAGCTTCGGCCGATCCGCCCGTGGCTATGCAACGGGCTGGCTCGGAGTGTCGGCGTCGAGTCCGAGCGATGACGTGCGCCAGTTGAACGCGATCGACAGGGCGCGGAAAACGAAGGTGAGCGCGATGGCAATGAGTGCAGCGGCGGTTGCTTCGAGTCGCGTGTTCATCGTCAGAAAGACGAACGTGGTGGCACCGGCCAGCGCGGTCAGAACGTAGAATTGGCCGGGACGGAAAACGAGCGGTTCCTGCCGGGTGATGATGTCGCGCAACAGTCCGCCACCGGAGGCGTTGATCACGCCGACGAGCAAGGCCGCGGGAATCGCGAGGCCCGCATCGAGCGACTTTTGCACACCGAAGACGGCGTAGGCCCCGAGCCCGACCGCATCAATCACTGCGATGACCCGGTGGAAGTTGTGCAGATAGCGCCCGAAAACGGCGCCGACCACCGTCGCCGCCACGACGACTTCGATGTACCGTGGATCGGTCAACAGAGGCGTGGGCCCATTGCTGTGAATGAAAACGCCGTCACGAATCAGACCGCCCCCGATCCCGGACGCGAGTGCGAGAAAAAACACGCCGACGATATCGTAGCCTCGACGCATCGCTGCCAGCGCGCCCGTGAGCGCGAAGGCAAGGGTCGCGCCCAAGTCGAACCATGCAGGGAGCTGGAAAGCAGACGGGTTCACGCGCACAGCGTGGACGTAGATCGGCGTGGATCGCAAGGCCTGCGCCTCGACGTGCCGCTGTCGCTAACCGGGACGGGGTTGAACCCCGCGTTCAATACGTGAAAAAAAGCTCCTGTAGATCGCGCGGCTGAACGGTCCGCGTGAGACCGAGCATCAGGAGCACTCGGGCTTTTTGTGGATTAAGTTCATCCGCCGCGATGAAGCCCAAGCGGTCGTCGTCGACCTCGATGTTGCGTTCGACGACTCCGCCGCCGGTGCGGGAACTGCGTACGACGGCGATTCCTGCCTGGGCGGCTTCGGCGGCCGCGGCCAAAGCCGCCGCGTTCAAGTTGCCGTCGCCGACGCCAGCGATCACGACGCCACGTGCGCCGGATCGAACGGCAGCATCAATGGAGTCTCGGCTCATGCCCGCATAAGCGTAGACGATCTCGACGCGCGGCAACGAGGGAAGAGGTGCGGACGAAAACGCGCTTCCGAGCGTGTGACGCCGAACGGGTGGCGCGTAGAGGTGAAGACGGCCGGCGTTGACCAGGCCGGCGAGACCGCGGTGCGTGGCCCTGAACGTTCCGACCTGCGTGGTATTGGTCTTGGTGACTTCGCGGGCGAAGTGAATTTCATCGTTGGCCACGACGAGCACACCGCGTCCGGCTGCTTGTGGATCGGCCGCGACAGCAATCGCGTTGAACAGATTCATCGGACCATCCGCACTGATGGCGGTGGCTGGTCGCATGGCGCCGACGAGCACGACGGGCTTCGCTGAGTGCACCACCAGATTGAGGAAGAACGCCGTTTCCTCCATCGTATCCGTTCCGTGGGTAATCACCACGCCAGCCACGGTCGGCGTTGCAAGAGCCGCCTGCACGCGCGCGGCGAGTTCGAGCCACACCGTTTCGTCCATGTCCTGACTGCCAATGGCGGCGACTTGTTCGACCTCGAGATGAGCGAGGGTGGCCAGTTGAGGAACGGCCGCGATCAACGCCTCGATTGACAACGCTGCGGCGTGATAACCTCGAGAGGCATCGCCGACTTGAGCGCCTGCGATGGTCCCACCGGTGGCGAGAACGCGGACGTGCGGGAGCAGAGTAGATTTCGCGGGAGCCGCCATCAGACCGAGCCTTGGCGCATGCCCGCCGAAAAGAAAACACCAATGGTGCGAATGAGCTTCGCCGCGGACAATGTTACGTAATACGTAACATTGTGAACAACCCCATTCATCCCAAGCTGGACGCCATGTTTGTCGTGGCCGACGTCATGGTTGTGCTCGCGCGCGAGCTCACCCGGGCAGCCAATGCGCAGGCTCCGCGCGCGGCGCCGAAACGAGGAACGACCCTTCGCCCGGGTCGTGGCACCCCGATGTGGAACGCGCTGGTCGGATGCGTGCGCCCGCACCTCGCCGTGCGAGGTGAGAAAGCCAAATTGGGCCGGATCCTCGGAGTGCCGCCGTCGCGGCTGCACCAGTACATCAAAGCCGGAACGGCCATGCCAGATGCTGAACGGACGCTGATGCTGCTGCACTGGGTTGCCCAAAAGCGCAGCGGCCGGTCTCCGGGATGATGAAACGAATGTTACGTAATACGTAACATTCAGTCGGAGAGCTGGGGCTGGACAAAACGCCTTCGGTTGGTTTGGTTGAGTCTGAAATGCAGCACCGCGCCATTATGATCGCCGCGATTATGATTCGCCCCTTCTCAGGGCGGCGGCGAGTGGCTGTGTAACTTTACCAAGTAAAACACCACGAGTCTTCCGTAGCCCTGAGCTTTTCGCTCAGGGCTTTTTTATTGCCCATGAAAACACCTCTTCTGTCCGTCTCTGACATCCAGCAGGCGCAACTGCGCCTGCGCGGCGGACTGCGTCTCACGCCGTGCCCGCCGGCTCGCCTATTGAGTGGGGAATTGGGCATTCAGCTCTGGCTCAAGCGCGATGATCTGCAGCGCACGGGCTCATTCAAGGAGCGGGGCGCGCGACACGCCTTGTTGTCAGTGCGGGAAGAGGATCGGGTGCGAGGCGTTGTGGCCGCCTCGGCAGGAAACCACGCGTTGGGTCTCGCTTATCATGGATCAGCACTTGGCGTGAAGGTCACGGTCGTGATGCCACTCACGGCCCCTGCGGTGAAAATCGCGCGTTGCCGCGGATTGGGCGCCGAAGTCGTGCTTCACGGGACGAAGTTCGAAGAGGCGCAGGCGTTCGCCGAGAGCTTGGCGGCCCAATCCGGCGCCACGCACCTGCATCCATTCGATGATCTCCGGGTAATCGCAGGGCAGGGCACCATGGCATTGGAGATCCTCGAACAGGCGCCGAGGCTCGACACGTTGGTCGTGCCGGTCGGAGGCGGCGGTTTGCTCGCCGGAATAGCAGTGGTGGTGAAGGCGCTTCGTCCAAGCGTGCGGGTCATCGCGGTGGAACCGGAAAACGCGGCCGGATTTCTCGCGGCCTGTTTGCACGGTGCACCAAGAGCCGCGTTGCTCGCTCCGACCGCCGCCGACGGTCTCGCGGTGGCCAAGGTGGGAAACGCGACGTTCGCCTTGGCCGCGCCGCGCGTCGACGATGTGGTGACGGTTACTGAAGCGGAAATCGCCCGGGCGATCAGCGTGCTGGCGCGTCAGGAAGGGATCGTTGCCGAAGGCGCCGGAGCAGTTGGACTGGCCGCCGTGCTTGCGGGCAAAGTACGAGGACGGGGACTCGTGCTTCCAATCGGCGGCCGCAACATCGATGCTCGGCGGCACGAACAACTGGTGATGGAAGGGTCACGAGATGGCGGAGTTCTCGCCCGCGCGGCCTGAAGAGGAAGATGATGTCGTGCCTTGCTCCCGCGCCCGCGCCGTGTTTCTGCTGAGCGCGATGCACGCCACGCTCCTCGTTCTCGCTGCCGGCATGGGTTCCCGTTACGGCGGGCTGAAGCAGATTGATCCGGTTGGTCCGTCGGGAGAGACGGTGCTCGATTATGCGGTTTTCGATGCGGTGCGGGCAGGCTTCGACCGCGTCGTTTTCGTGATTCGTCGCGAATTCGAGACTGTGTTCCGCGAGCAGATCGGAGCGAAGTACGCGGGACGCATCGCGGTCGATTATGTGTTCCAGTCCCTGGATACGTTGCCCACTGGCGTCGTGGGCCGAGTGGAACGGGAGAAGCCGTGGGGCACCGGGCATGCGGTGTGGTGCGCGCGGCAATCCGTGCGTGAGCCCTTCGCGGTCATCAATGCGGACGATTTTTATGGGCTGGATTCGTTTGTGCAGCTCGCCCGCTTTTTTGCGGGCATGGTGACACCCGCGCCAACAGACCGGCCCGTCGAATGCGCCATTGTTGGCTTTCGGCTGGCTAATACGTTGTCGGAGCACGGCGCGGTTTCACGCGGCGTCTGTACGAGTGAAGGCGAAAGCCGTTTAAGTTCGATTGCTGAGCGCACGGGAATCCTCGCTTCGCACGTCGGGCCGGGCGGTGCGTTTACGGGCGACGAGATCGTTTCGATGAACTGCTGGGGCTTTCCTCCGCAGGTGTTTGACGGCCTGGATCAACAATTTCGTGAATTCCTCGCCCAGCACGGCCACGAGCCCAAGGCGGAGTTTTACCTTCCGGCAGCAGTTTCGAAGATGATCGCGCTTCGGCAGGCGAGTGTCCGCGTGCTGGCGACGGACGCCTCGTGGTTTGGCATCACGTACCGGGACGATAAGCCGCGGGTCGTGGCGGCTCTCGCTGATCTGGTCGACCGGGGCGTCTATCCACGAAAATTGTTTGGCTGAGTGCCCTTTGTTGCCGGATCTGTTCTGGGGATAACGTGTTCGCAACCCGGGGTAACTTTCGGTTGCCATTGACGGTCGTCCAGCGGACTTTCCGCACGCGATGAGCCACGCATGCAAAAAGACTCCTTCACCGGTCGTTCCACCTTCATCCAAGGGAGATATCTCCCGGACGAAGGCGTCCGCGCCGGTCTTCAGGACGATCACCAGCGCCGACTGGCAGCGCTCGATCAGCTCCGCGCGCTCGCAGCCGAATGTGGCGTGGCAACAGATCCAGACCGCGATCTCGTCACGCTCCCCGAAGACGCCATAAGTCTGCTCGAGCTGGCGGATCCGCTGTGGGCGAGACTGGGTGAGGCCATTCGCGAATGGCGCGAGCTCGTCCCGCTCTGTCGATTGGAGGATTTTGGCTTTCCCGAGGGTCCGGCCCTCAACTTCGAAGAAGGAAGCCCGCGATTGCGTTACCTGCATAGCGGAGTGGAGGCATCCGCGTTCATCAGCACCGAAGATGCTTCCATCTACAAATTCTACCGGCCGGTCGAAGGCACCGAGAAACTGATCGGCAGCACCTTTGTTTTTCGTCCGGACGAAGAACGACTGCTCGAGGCAGAAGCACAACCGGGGAGCTATCGGGATGTTTTCGAAAAACTCCTCCTGATCGACGCACTCGGATTACCGACTGAGGTGATTGGCATCACGCCGGAGGGAATCGTGGTGGCCAAACAGACGATCGGCGAGCCGCTGCCGCAAGGGGACGACATGTCGCGCCGTCTACCTGCTGGACTGATCGAGATTCCCTCCCGGTTCCTGCGCGCCAACCGCGATCATCCGCGGCTCTATTTCCTGCGTGACCGCGCCTGGCTCGTTGCTGATCTGCACGCCCGAAACTTCGTTCGCTGTGCCGACGGAGCGCTGCGGGTGATTGATCTCGTGGCGGCGCCGTGGCCAAGTGACGCGTCGCAACGGTATCCACTCATTGGTGATTGGATCGCACGCGTTCGGGACGACCCCGGCGCGGGCGTCTTACGCAGCTCGGGCGATCACGAGCTGTGACGCGGGAACGGCAGCAGAGCTGAGCGCGCGGTCAGCCACGCGCTCAGAGCATGCAAGCAAGACTACCGGCGTTTAGCTCTTCTCCGCCTCCAGGACCTTGAGGACATCCGCCGCCTGTTTGTCGGTTGAAGCGCTATAGTCGGTCCAGACGACCTTGCCGTTTTTGATCAGATATGCCTGTCGTTTGGCGAGGCTCGTGGCGGGAATATGCGGAACGCCGAACGCCGTGATCACCGTGTCGGAATCATCTGCGATCAACGTGAACGGAAAGTGATTCTTTTCCTTGAAGGCTTTTTGCGCGGCAATGTCATCGTGGCTGACGCCGATGACGGCGACGCCTTTTTTGGTCAGCGCCTCGTAGGCATCGCGAAGCGAGCAGCCTTGTTTGGTGCAGCCGCTCGTGTCGGCCTTCGGATAGAAATAAACCAGCGTGTAGGGCTGCTTCTTATACACGTCGGCGAACGCCAGGGGCGCGCCGGTTTCAGTGACGCCCGTCACGGCCGGCGCTTCGTCGCCCACCTTGAGCGGTTCGGAGCGGGCAAAAACGGAGAGCAGGGAGGAAAAGAACATGACGGTGAGGAGGGTAGAGGAGCGGAGGTTCATCCCGGCAGCATAGTGGCTGCTCGGAAAATCGCAAGCGGGTCGCCTGGCGGACTTTGAAATGTTCCGACTAAAACGTCGGCGGGGCTGATTTTTAGATGAGGAACCTTTCGTCGGCACGCGGTCATATCCGCTCCCCTGCGCCCTGACATCGGTCACCGCGATGGGGATACAAAAGCCAATAATATGAAACAGAACAATAAATTGAATACACTCATGCTGGCAGCAGCGGTTGCGCTCGGCGCCTCGGTGGCGTCAGCCCAAAGCGCCAATGTTGCGGTGCCCACACCCGGTGACGCGGCCCCCGGTGGTCTGCTGGGTTCACGCTATACGGAGGTGTCATATAACTATATCGATCTGTCGGGGCCGAAGCACGCGGATGGCTTCGGTCTCACGTTCAATCAGCCTCTGCGGCCGGATCTAGATCTGACTGCAGGGTATAGTTGGGCAAAGGCGGATTTCGACACCTTCGATGCGAAGGTCCAGGATCTTGATGTTGGCGTGAAGTCCTACACGAACCTGGCGTGGGGGCGGCCTTTCGCGGCGGCCGCCGTGGGCTGGGAATGGGCGAAGGCGGCCGGGATTCATGACGATTCGTTCACGTACAAGCTCGGCGTCGGCGCAGAGTTTGAAGTCGCGCCGGCGTTCGTCGTCACTCCGTTCGTGAACTTTGTCCGGGCGACCGGTTTCAACTCGAGCGAGGTGGAGACCGGCGTGAAGGCCACGTATCGGCTGAACCAGGAATGGAGCCTTACCGCGCGGGCGCAGTACGAATTCGTCCGGCACGATGACAACTCGGCGGAGTATTCCGTCGGCGCTATCTTCCACTTCTAAACCAGCGGAAAATCCAGCCCCGCTGTTCCCTGCTGCCACGGCGCTTGAAAGGCGCCGTGGCTTTCGCGCGGCCGGCTGGCGTGGCACAGGCTCCAGTGCGCGGCCCAAGCCCGTGGACGTCAGGTCGGAATGCCTCGCCCACTTCATGCGGAGAAGACAGCTGTTTAGGGCGGCCCAGCAGGGTCCCGATCCCAGACGATATCCCCGCGATAGGACGCGTGAAGGCGTGGCCAATCGTCTCCATCCAAGCATGACCGTTAGCCCTTGAATTTGCCGGAACTTCACATTCGGCGGCGCACACTAACTGCGCCCGTGACCCGTCCCCCCATTTGCAATTCCGCTGGTGTGCCGCCGGAAGCTTGCCTTGGCCGAGCAGGAGGCTTGTCATAGAACCCTTTTTCGCGGAGAAACGCTGCCCTTTGGCCTTTTGCTCCGCTCCTTTCGTGTTCGATCCCTACTAACAGAGATATTTGTCATGCCCATTGCTTCTGCTCTCCGCTTCGCGCTGCGTTGGTTTGGTTTTGCGCTGATTGCCTCCATTTCACCCCTTGTTCGGGCCCAAAGTACCTCGACTGCCGCGGACGGATTTGATCCGAACATCAACGGCAATGTTTATGCCGTGGCCGTGCAGCCAGATGGGAAGATTCTCGTGGCGGGTAGCTTCACCAGCGCACAGCCCAACGGTGGCAGCACCGTAGCCCTCAGCAACATCGCGCGGCTGCTGCCGAGCGGGCGTCTCGACTCCTTTACCAGCAGTGTAAATGGACAGATCAATGCGATGGCATTGCAGGCGGACGGAAAGATCGTCATCGGCGGCAAATTCACGGCCGTCAGTGGAACGGTTCGTAATCGCGCGGCGCGGTTGAACGCCGATGGTTCACTTGACGCCACGTTTGACCCCAATGTTGGCGGAGGCCTTACCCCCGAAGTTTCGGCCGTGGCCGTGCAGCCCGATGGAAAAGTTTTGATTGGTGGCGGATTTATCACGGCTCAACCGAATGGCACGGGAACCGTCGCCACCCGCAACCGGATCGCCCGTTTCAATGCGAACGGAACACTCGATGCCTTCGATCCCAACGCGAACTCGGTGGTCCTGGCGATCGCCGTTCAGTCTGATGGCAGGATTCTCCTCGGCGGCGGATTTACGACGCTGGGCTCGGGAGGAACCGCTCGCAATCGGATCGCCCGAGTGAACGCGGATGGCTCGCTGGATGCGTCATTCGACCCGAAAGCGAACAATGCCATCGCCGCGATTGAACTGCAGCCAGACGGGAAAATTCTCATCGGCGGCAGCTTCACGACTCTCCAACCGAACAATGCCGACACGGCCATCGCGGTGACGAACATGGCCCGGTTGAATGCCGACGGAACCGTCAGCAGCACCTTCCTCGCGAATGCCAACGGACCGGTCTCCACGATCAAACTACATCGCGACGGTGGCATCCTGGTGGGCGGAGCGTTCTCGGGCATCGGCGGGGGCTCCCGAAGCTATGCCGTCCGTCTCTTTCCGAACGGAGCGCTTGATAACTCCATTTTCTTTGGGCCGAATTTCAGCGTCTACGCCTTTGGCGTTCAGTCCGACAGTTCTGTCATCCTGGCCGGTGGATTCACCACCATGTCAGGAACGGGGCGAAACTCAACGATTCGAAATCACGTGGCTCGCGTCACGGCGGCCGGCGGTTTGGACGCGGATTTCCGACCCGATGCGAACGGCCGATTGCAATCGCTCGCACTGTTGTCGGACGGAAAAATCATGGTGGGCGGATCCTTCACCAGCATCGCCGGACAGACCCGCCGGGGAATCGCCCGGTTGTCTGCCAATGGAACACTCGACACATCGTTCAATGTCGACGTGGACGGAGTCGTGTTGGGCTTCGCCCAGCAAACGGACGGCAAGCTGATCATCATCGGATCCTTTTCCCGGGTCGGAGGACTCTCCCGTTCGAATATCGCCAGGCTGAAGACCGACAATACCGTTGATGAAGGCTTCGATCCCGCACCGAGCGGTCAGGTCACGACGGTGGCGTTGCAGTCGGATGGAAAGATTTTGATTGGTGGCGGCTTCAGCGCGCTGCGCCCGAATTCGACGACGGAGCCCGTGTCTCGCTCGGCCATGGCGCGCATCAATGCTGATGGAACGTTGGATGTCAGCTTCAACCCGACGCCGAACTCGAACGTCAACGCGATCGTCGTTCAACCAGATGGAAAGATCCTCGTTGGCGGAGCGTTCACTACGTTCAATGCGAATGGCGCCGCGACGGTAGGTCGTCGCGGACTCGCACGAGTCAACGCCGACGGCACGCTGGACGCCGCCTTTGATCCGAACGTCGATGGCATTGTCAGCTCCATCTTGCTGCAGACTGACAACAAAGTCGTGTTCGCCGGCAGTTTCATTCGGATGGCTCCGGCTGGCGCCACTACCGTCACCACCCGCAACAATATCGGACGCGTGAACGCGGACGGTACGCTGGACGCCGCCTTCGATCCGAACGCTAATGCGCCAGTCAACGCACTCGCGCTCCAGTCCGATGGCCACATCCTGGTTGGCGGACGCTTCACGACGTTACAACCGAACAGTGGCACGGTCGCCGTCCGCAATTTTGCGGCTCGCTTGAATTCCGATGGGACTGTCGACACCGGATTCAATCTGAATCTGGATACGTTGCCCGGCAATCAAGTGGTTGGATTCGCGCAGAACAGCTCGCAACTCCTGGTCGGCGGAGCGTTCACCTCAGTCGGCGGCGGGGGTACTCCAGTCGCCCGCAACCGCCTCGCCCGGGTCAACCCTGCGAGCGGTGTCGTGGATACGTCGTTCACTTCCGACGTGGCGACCGCGGGTGGCGCGCCAATTGAGTCGCTCGTGACGCTGTCCGACGGAAGCATTCTCGCCGCCGGTTCCTTCTCTGGGCTCAACGGCGCGGGCAGCTCGAATATCGCCGGATTTACGGCCGACGGTGTGCCGAATTTCGGGTTCGCGCCAACGATCAACGGCCCGGTTCATACCGTGGCTCAGCTGCCAGCCCGAGGAGCGCCTCGGGCCACTCAGCACGGGGGATTCGCATGGCTCCAAAGCAACGGTGAACTGCGCTCGGATTTTAGTTTCGGATCCGATCCGAACGTGGGCTCGATTGTTGCTGTGGCGGTTCAACCCGATGGGAAAATGTTGACCGGAAGCCTGGCTGACTCGGGTACGATCGGAAGTCTCTCTCGGTACAACGCCAATGGTACACGCGACACGTCTTTCACGCCTGCGGCCACCGGAACGATCAATACCATCGCAGTGCAGCCGGACAAAAAGATTCTGGTCGGCGGCGAGTTCTCCACCATTGCCGGGGTTACCCGCAACAACATGGCGCGGCTGAATGAAGACGGAACGCCAGACGCGAATTTCAATCCGAACGTATCGGCGCAGGTTCTCGCGATTGAGCTTCAGTCCGATGGCAAAATCATCATCGGTGGCAATTTCACTTCGCTGCAGCCCAACACTGCGACCACGTCGACCGGCCGTAACTTCATCGCGCGTCTGAACGGCGACGGCACCTTGGACACTAATTTCAATCCCAACACCAACAGCACGGTGCGCAAGATCCTCGCGCAGGCCGACGGCAAAATTTGGATTGGAGGAAACTTCACCGCTTTGCAGCCCAACGGGGCGGCGACGCCGACCGGCCGTGGTGCTCTCGCCCGCCTGAGTTCAGATGGATCCCTGGACGCGATCGATTTGAAATTGAACGGAGCAGTTGGGTCGCTCGCGGCGCAGTCCGACGGCAAGATTGTCGTCGGCGGAACGTTTACCAGCATCGGAGGGGTCACACAAAATTACTTGGCGCGGATCACCTCCGAAGGCGTCCTCGATCCAACCTTCAACCCGAACCCGAACGCACCGGTCTCAGCGGTGAGCATACAGCCGGACGGGAAGATTCTCGTTGGTGGCGGCTTTACGGCGGTTGAACCCGGTGCGACGGTCTACAATCCTGCGACCGCCACGCCACGGAATCGTGCCGTGCGCCTGAATCCGGATGGCTCGATTGACGCGAGCTTCAATCCGAACTTCGACAGCAACGTTTCGAATATCCTCACCGCGGGAAACGGCACCGTCATTGCGGTGGGTAGTTTCAGTGCCGTGCAACCATCGGGCTCTCTCTTGGTGGCAGGGGCGTTTACCCGAATCAGCGGTCTGTCGATCACCAACGTGGTGCTCTTTGGCAACGATGGTTCGATTAGTTCAACGTTTCAGCCGAATCCGAATGGTGCGGTCTTCGCGCTCAGTCCCCAGCCTGACGGGCAGGTGGTCATCGGCGGCTCGTTCACCAACATCGCCGGTAGCGGCCGTGGTCGCATCGCCCGGTTCCGGACCGACGATACGTTGGATCCTGGGTTCAATCCAAATGCCGACGGCGACGTATTCTCGATCGTGCGACAGGCCGACGGAAAGCTCCTGGTGGGCGGGTCTTTCAACAACATTGGCGGGGCTGGCCGGTCCAATCTGGCCCGGTTGAACACCGATGGCTCCAACGACGCGTCGTTCACTCCAGCCGTCGGCGCGCCCGTGCGTGCGATTGCGGTGCAGGCTGACGGGCGCGTGTTAATCTCCAGTGGGACGGGCACGGCAAGTTCGTTGATGCGTCTGAACACCAACGGATCTGCGGATGGCACCTTCAACGCTGGTAACAACGGCAGCGTCTCGAGCATCGCGGTTCAGACGGATGGTCACATCGTCGTTGGCGGCAGCTTCACCACGATCGGTGGCGGCAGTCGCAACTATCTCGCGCGGCTGAACGCCAACGGTGCACTCGATTCAACGGGAATCCCGGTGCCAAATGGCGCCGTAACCGCCCTGACGATTCAAGGTGATGGCAAGATTTTGATCGGTGGCGTGTTCAGCCTCGTCGATGATTTGCCCCGGTTCGGTTTGGCGCGAATCTCCGCGCCGACCCCGGTGACGGAATCATTCACCGTCGATGCCTCGCATTCTGTGATCACCTGGACGCGTTCCGGGGGTGCTCCGGAAATCGACGCGGCTAACTTCGAAATCTCGTCGGACAACTTCAATTGGTCCACCGCTGGTCAGGGCAGCCGCATCGGCGCATCCACAAACTGGACGCTCTCCGGTGCCGCGCTGTCTGCCACGGCTTCAACGTACGTTCGAGTACGCGGCATTGTACCGGCTTCACCCAACAGCTCAGCGGGCCTTGTCGGATCGCAGACGCAGTTCTACTTTGGCAATGACGTTCCCGCAACGCCGGTGATCAACAGCGCCACCGCCGTGAGCGCCGCGTCGGGTTCGAGCTTCCTTTATGCGATCTCCGCAACGGGTTTCCCCACGAGCTATTCAGCGACCGGGCTGCCCGCAGGCCTGACGTTGAACACCGCGACGGGAGTGATCTCCGGAACGCCCACGCAGACTGGTTCGTTCAACGTGGTCTTAACGGCGACGAATGCACTTGGTACGGGTACCACAACGCTAACGCTTTTCGTGGGTGCTCCCGGTTCGACGTCAGACGCAGGTCGAGTCGTGAATCTGTCGGTGCTCGCAAATGTTACGTCGTCCAATCCGATCATCGCGGGCTTCGTGATCACCGGCAGCAGTCCGCAGAGTATCCTCTTGCGTGCGATTGGACCGGGATTGAGCACCTATGGTGTGACCGGCGTGTTGAGTGCACCGAACTTGAAGATCTACAACTCGGCTGGTCTGCTCCTCCAGGAGATCAACAGCTGGGGTGGTGGCGCCACCTTGGCGCAGGAATTCGCTCGCCTCGGTGCGTTCCCACTCACGGCGACGAGCACTGACGCTGCCGTGATCGTGACCTTGGCCCCCGGACCGTACTCCATTCACGTCAGCGATCCCGGCACTGCGGGTGGATCCGCCATGGCCGAGGTCTACGACGCGTCGGCGACCCCACCGCTGACGAATTCGCCTCACTTGGTGAACATCTCGGCGCGCGGAATTGTGTCGGCCGGTCACAATGTAACCGGTGGGTTCGTCATCACCGGCACGACCGCCAAGAAGATGCTGATTCGAGGCATTGGACCCGCGCTCGCTGGACAAGGCGTCGCCAGCCCGTTGTCGGATCCGATCGTGAGCCTCAACCACATCGGAACCGGTGTCATTGCCACGAACAACAACTGGCAGACGCCCGTCACCACCTCCGCGAATTATCCGGCAGCGTCCGCTGCTGAAATTTCCGCAGCAGCCGCTGTCACCGGCGGCTTCGCCTTGACGACCGGCAGTGCGGACGCGGCGATCCTCGTCACGCTCGCGCCCGGCATCTACTCCGCAGATGTCAGCGGATCGGGCGGCGCTACGGGAGCTGCGATGGTCGAGGTGTACGAAGTCCCGTGATACGCTGACCGATTATCTTCGTTTTCCTTACGAGCGGCGGATCTTCGGATTCGCCGCTTTTTTTTGGCCGACATCCGCCGATATGATAAGAGCAGGCGAGATGGCTCGACCTTACCAGTCGTCGGAGCGGAAGGGCATCGCGGGCAAACCAGAGCCGTCGTAGAGATTGGCCGCTGGCGCGTTGCTCCAGGCGTAGCGGACCGCCACCGGCTCGTTCACCTCGGGTGACGAAACAACCAAAGTGTTCCGATCGATCTTCCCGACCCCGACATGAAAGACATGATCAGCGCCGGCGATCTCGAGCGACTGGACGGGGCGATGATGGGAGACCAATCCCGAGTCCGCGTGTGTGAACCGCACGCGCATCGTTGAGCCCTCTCGCATCGCGCTTTCAAATACCGGACCAGAGTAATCCCCAGGAATTGCGTACAGCTGCGACTTGGCGGCGAGCGCGAGTCGGCGACCTAATTCCATCTTCGTCGGGGGGTGAAGGTTTTCCGGATCACCGAGATCGATCGCCACCACCACCGCCGCGGCGGGCAGCTCAAGGATCTTTGCTTGAGCCTCGCGCAGCCGCGCCCATTCGCGACCGCCGGGATTGCCGTTGGCAAAGTTCGGCAGCTGCACGACGTAGAATGGGAGGCTGTCATCACCCCAGTTTTCCCGCCAAGAGTGAATCATCGCCGTCAACAATTCGGCGTATTCACCCGCGCGACCGACGTTGGATTCACCTTGGTACCACAGCACGCCGCGGATCGCGGTTGGCTGGAGAGGCGCGATCATACCGTTGAACAATCCGCCCGGTCGCGCGGGAGAGTCGAGTGAGGCCGGGGGTTGTGGCCACGCCAGGGGGTTCTTCGTTTGGGTGGCTTTTGCTTCCTCCTCGCCTTTCTGCCACGACGCCATCTCGACGGCATACTGCGCGACCCGCTCAGGTGGCCAGTTGTCCATCGCCTCTTTCCAGCGTGCTTCAATCGCGGTGCCGAGCGCGGTGGACATCCGCGCGTTCTCGCTCATCCATGCTTCGATGGCGGTGCCGCCCCATGAGCTGTGAATGATTCCAACCGGTACCCCGAGTTTCCGCTGGAGCTCTCGCGCAAAGAAGTACCCGATCGCGGTGAATCCGCCCACCGTCTGAGGAGAAGCTGATTCCCAACTGCTCGTGCTCACGCTTTCCGCTGGGGCTCCTGCGACGGTATGTTCAATTCTTAGATGCCTCAGGTTGGGAAGATCAGTTTGCGCGATCTGCTTCTCGTCGTCCTGCAGGCTGGACACCGGCCACTCCATGTTCGACTGGCCTGAGGCCAGCCAGACTTCGCCGACCAATACATCGTGCACAACGACGGTCTCAGTTCCAGCAATGGTCAGTTCAGCGGGTTCGGCACTTGCGTCGAACGGCTCGAAATAAACGATCCAACGACCGTTCGCGTCCACCGTGGTGTTGAGCGTTTGTCCGCGGAAAGTGACCACCAGCTTCTCTCCGGGTGTCGCCTGGCCCCACACCGGCAGAGGCTTTCCGCGCTGGACGACCGCGTGATCTTTGAAACCAGGGCCGAGGGTGATTCCTGCGTGCGCGAGCAGAGGCGCGAGTAACAGCGACGACTTAAGCCAAGGCAGCAGGCGGATTCTCATCAGGAGGAGGAACGTCTGGTGGAATCGTTTCCTCTTTCCGAGCGAGAAACGCGTACAGCTCGGCCGCGAGCTTATCACCAAAGCCTTCGACCTCCGTAATCTCTTCGACCGTGGCCGCTCGTAAGCGGTCGATGCTGCCGAAGTGCGCGAGCAACGCGCCGCGTCGAACGGGGCCCAGACCGGCGAAATCTTCCAGTACGCTCTCGCGAATCTTTTTCGAGCGAAGCACCGCATTGTAGGTATTCGCGAAACGGTGCGCCTCGTCACGGATACGCTGGAGCAGGTTCAGCGCGGGGTGGTTCAACGGCAGGTTTAGCGGCGGTCGTTCGTCGGGGAAGAAGATCGTCTCCTGTTTCTTCGCGAGGCCGATGATGGGCGGCGGCATCACGTCGAGGCCGACGAAGGCTTTCAGTGCCGCCCCGATCTGGCCGCGCCCGCCATCGATCACCACGAGATCAGGAAAGAGTTTTCCCTCTTCGGCCAGTCGCCGATAGCGCCGGCCGACGACTTCTTCCATGGCGCGGAAGTCGTCATTGCCGATGAAACTTTTGATCTGGAAGCGGCGATAGTTGTCCTTGTCCGGGCGGCCGTCGGCAAAGTGGACCATTGAGGCCACGACAAACGTTCCGGAGATATGCGAGATGTCGAAGCACTCAATGGTGCGCGGCGGGCCGGCGAGGGAGAGCGCTTCGCCGAGCTGCCGGAGGGCCTCTTCGTCGCGGGCCGGCCGCGTCGGGTCCAAGCGCTCGAACCGTCGGGTTTTTCCGAGCGTTTGTTCCAGCGCAAAAACGACGTCACGAAGCTCGGCGGCTTTTTCGAACGCCTGGCGTTCGGCGGCCTCGGTCATCTCAACGCGCAAAGCTTCGAGCCATTCTCGAGACTTGCCTTCAAGGAAGGTGCACGCGTCGTCCACGCGTCGCCGATACGCTTCGGCGGTGATCGTCTGAACGCCGCCGTAGATCTCCTGCCGAACGTCATCGTAAAGTTGCCACGTGCCATCCGGCAGCTTTTGCGGCGTGACGTCGCCGAGCAGAATTCCGAATTGGCGTCGCATTTGCGTCAGTGTTTTGCGGAGCAGGCCACTGTGGGCGAAAGGGCCGAAATAGCGGGAGCGGTCATCCTTTTTGATGCGGGTTAGCCGAAATCGCGGCAGTTCTTCGCGGGGGTCCACCCGCACCAGCAGAAACCGTTTGTCGTCAGTAAAATCAGTATTGTAGCGGGGCCGCCATTGCTTGATCAGTTTTCCTTCCAGCAAAAGTGCTTCAGGTTCGGACTTCACTTCGACGGTATCGAAATCGGTGATCATCGGAATCAGCGCCCGGATCTTGGGCTGCAGCAGCATGCGAGCGCGACCCGGCTGAAAGTAGGACGACACGCGACGTTTTAAGCTGTTGGCCTTGCCCACGTAGATGATTCGCCCAAGGCGATCCTTCATCAGATACACGCCCGGCTTATCCGGGAGATGCCGGACTTTCTCCTTAATATTTACCGGGTCGCTGGCTGGCATTTTGCTAGAATTCGCCTAATCGTAAACCTCGCAAGTATGGTTTCATCGCTTCACCCCAACCGCAGCCACAAACCCGTGAGTCAGGTTCACTACGAACTGCTCACCCTGGGCGACGAGTTGTTACTTGGGCTCACGACGAATACCCACCTTGCGTTCATTGGCCAGCAACTCGGACGGCGCGGAGTGACGTTGCAGCGAAACGTGACGATCACGGACGACGCGGATGCAATTGCCCGTCAGTTTCGTGAAAGCTGGCCCCGTTCCGACGTTGTGATCACGACCGGTGGACTTGGGCCAACCTGTGATGATCGAACGCGCGAGGTTTTGGCGGCGGTCTTGGGTCAGAAATTGGTTTTTGAGCCTGCCGTCGAGAAGGCGATCTCTGATCGGTTTGCGGCGTTTGGTCGCAAAATGACGGCGAACAACCTGAAGCAGGCCTACAAGTTTGAGCGCGGAGAAATCCTGCCGAATGCGAATGGGACGGCTCCCGGTTTGTGGGTCGAGCAGGATGGACGCGTGCTCTGCATGCTGCCTGGTCCCCCGAACGAAATGCAGCCGATGCTGGTGAATGAGGTGCTGCCGCGGTTGACCAAGCTCGGCTTGTTATTGGATCGGGAAGCCTACGTCCAAATTCGCACGGCGGGCGTGGGAGAGTCAGCGCTCGAGACGAAGCTTCAACCGATTTTCGACCGCTACGGCGATTCGCTCAACGTGGCGTTTTGCGCGCATCAAGGGATGGTCGATTGTCGCGTGAGTTCGACCAGCGGTGCGTTGACTGCGGCGGAATTGGAAGTGGCGGCTCGGGAGTGTGGTCGATTGTTGGGGGAAGATTTGACCTGTTATGGTCATGATTCGCTGGCGAAAATCGTGAGCGATTTGCTGCGGGCCCAGGAGAAACGGCTGGCTGTAGCCGAAGGCGCTACGGGCGGATTGCTCGCGAATTCGTTCAGCGAAATCTGTGGAGCCTGTAAATTTTTCGCGGGCGGCGTGGTGTGCTGCTCGAACGATGCCCGCATGCAGCTGCTCGACGTACCCGAGTGTTTGTTGCTCCAGCATGGAGCCGTGAGCGCCGAATGTGCGGTCGCGATGGCTACGGGAGCCGCTGAAACGCTCGCGGCTGATTACGCCCTTGCGGTGACTGGTTTCAGTGGTGAGGCCACCGGTGCTGGCGGTAATCCTGTGGGCACCATTTTTATCGCACTGCATGCGCCGCATGGAGTGTGGTCGAAAAAGTTAAGTTATCCGGGGCCACGTTCGACCATCAAGGCCCGGGCCGTGAACGCGGCGCTGGATTGGTTGCGTCGCGAACTCTTGCGGGTGGCCAGCGGCGCGGTGGCGCCGGTGCGACGTACGGGCGTGATGCAATAGGCGGTTGAACGGGGGCGCGCCTTTGCCGCGAGCTGGTCAGCTGAGGCGCCAGCTCTTAACGAGCGGGCCGTTTGAACCGGAAACTGGGTCGGCCTTTGGCTTCGGTACGCGGGCAATGCGTTCATCGGCCGCGGGACGCTCTCCTGGTTCGCCGCGAAGGAGATCGGCGTGTTGGCCAGCGGGATACCCGCCGACAACATGGAAGTCGGGACTCGATCCCATATTTTGATGGGCAGTGCCCGCGGGAAGGACGAGCATGTCACCGGCTTCGACGACCAACGTCGCCCCCACGCCATCGCCCAAGCGCAGTGACGCGTGGCCGCGATAGACGCCGAGCACTTCATGAGCCGTGCTGTGGTAATGCGCGAAATCGTAGACGCCGTAGCGCCATGCGGCGCGCCAGCCGTGCTTCGGCCACGTCTCCTCAAACCACGTTGCGATCAACTCCGGTTTGGCGGCGGATGCACCGCTCACGCGTTTGTACACAAGCACGGGCAAAACCGGATTGTTTGGAATGCCGCCGGCATCGCGGAACAGGAACGTGAGCACTTCAGCGGACTCGCCCATGGGTCAAACGCTGACCTGCACGGGTCGTTTCGCAAACAGACGCGCGTTCATGGAGGGGCGAGACGCGAAATTTTTTCCGTCCTGACGTTTTAGCCCACGAACGGACGCGTTGCTCCGACGGTCGCTTTTTTCGCCCTGCGGCGAACGCTCAACCGAGCAGGTTCTTTAACGCGGCGAGGTATTTCTCCTGCGTGCGCGAGATGACCTCGGCTGGGATGCGCGGCGCAGGCGGCTTCTGATCCCATTTCACCGCGAGGAGGTGGTCGCGGACGAATTGCTTGTCGTAGCTAGGAGGTGATTGATTCGGGGCGTAGCTTTCGGCCGGCCAATAGCGTGAGGAATCAGGCGTGAGCACCTCATCGATCAGATAAAGATTCCCGGCTGAATCGGTACCGAACTCAAACTTGGTGTCGGCGAGAATCATCCCCGCCTGTTTGGCACGGTCATGGCCGAACCGATACAGTGCGAGGCTTGTTGCCTTCACCTTCTCATACAGCGCGGCACCAATTGTTGCAGCCCCCTGCGCGTCATTGATGGGTTCATCATGCTGACCTTTCGGAGCCTTCGTGGTGGGCGTAAAGATTGGCTCAGGCAAACGGTCGGCCTGACGCAGACCCGCGGGCAAGCGGATGCCGCAGACCTCGCCGGTCTTTTGATACGAGCTCCATCCGCTGCCAACGAGGTAGCCGCGCACCACGCATTCAATCGTGAGCGGCTTCAATTTGCGCACCACCATGCTACGCAGCTGTAAATCCCGGGAGAGCTTGTACCGGTTGGCCAGCAATCCCGATTGGTCGGGCAGCAAATGGTTCTGAATGACACCCTCGGTTTGGGCGAACCACCAGTTACTCATCTGGGTCAGGATTGCGCCTTTGCCAGGAATTCCGTCAGGCAAGATGACATCGAAAGCCGAAAGCCGATCGCTGGCGACGAGGAGCAAGGCATCGCCGAGATCGAATATTTCGCGGACCTTGCCGGACGCGATGCGCGGGAACGGCAAATCATCGATGGTGGTGACAGCGGTGCGGGGGAGGGCGGCGGCGATTTCAGCGAACGTCATGGTGAAACGGAGCGGGTGGGTTAGTCGGGCGACCAGCAAACGAACTTGGAATCGCAGGTTTAAGGCGTCGAGTTCGTGAAAGTAAAGCCCTCACATGGTTCTATGACGAGCACTCGAGGATTGTGCTTTGAAGCGGTAATAACAGCGTCCGCGTTTCGTCGGTGAAACATACCTATTATCCCAGTTTGGATGGACTGCGCACCGTCGCCGTCAGCATCGTACTCGCGGCGCATGGTGGCGTCCCCTATTTCCGCAGCGGAGGAGTGGGCGTGGATCTTTTTTTCGTCCTGAGCGGTTTTTTGATCACGACGATTCTGACGACTGAATTCCGCGAGCACGGAACGATCAACTTCCGGAACTTCTACGCACGGCGTTTTCTTCGACTCGCTCCGGCCTTGATCCTGACGTGTGCCTTGGTCGCGATCGGGATGATTTTGCTCGAGCGGCGGTTCCCGGGGACCGAAATCGCGCTGGCTCTAAGCTATACGGCGAATTGGGCGCTGGCGTTGTACAAATTTCATCTGACGTGGTTGAACCATTGCTGGTCCCTCTCGATCGAGGAGCAGTTTTATCTCATCTGGCCCGTGATTATTTTGGCGTTGGAGCGTAGCGTGAAGACGAACCGCACGAAGATGGGGGTGTTGATCGTCGGGGCGTTGGCGATCGCGGTGTACCGGGCGAGTCGGGTTGGAATCTATTCTGATGAGCGGATCAATTTTGGGCTCGATACGAGAATGGACGTTTTGATGACGGGTGCGTCTCTCGCCTATTTCGTTCAAGGCCTGAACGGGGTGGGGCTCAGTGAAACACAGAGCAAATGGCTGGGGCGCTTTCTCGCGCCTGTGGCGCTGGCGGGCGTGTTGGCCGTGATTCACGTCGTCACCTGGTACAGTCCCTGGATGGGGTGGATTGGCTATGTCTTGGTCGCCGCCGCCGCCGCTCTGGTGGTCGCGGATTTGGTCGTTGGGCGGCACTCGCTGCTGGCGCGACCATTGGGATTGGGGTTTATGGTGTTTGTGGGCCGGATTTCTTACGGCCTGTATCTCTTCCATCTACCGGTTTTCTACATGGTCGAGAAGTTGATGCCGACGGCATCGTTGCCGGTCCGGCTCGGGGTGAAGTTGGTGATGAGCCTCGCGATCGCCGCGATGTCTTATCGCTGGGTGGAAAGGCGATTTTTGCAGTTAAAGCGCTTGTTTGAACCGCGCTCCGTAGGTCGGTTTGTGGAAGAAGCGACGGTGGCCAGGTAAACGGGACGGAAAAAATCCTTGCGCGAGGGGGTCGGCAGCCTAGCGTGCGCGCTCCGCGGTTAGTCCCCATCGTCTAGCCCGGTTAGGACACTACCCTTTCACGGTAAGAACCGGGGTTCGAATCCCCGTGGGGACGCCAATTTCTAAAGGCCCGTAACTGTAGCGAGTTGCGGGCCTCTTCGTTGTTGGCGACCTTGAAGTAAGAATGGCGGTAAGAATAGATTCGTCAAGACACGCCGACGTTTAGTGATGGCGTGGAGTGAGGTGCCGGACCCCGTGGCCTCACAGATAGCCCGCCTCCCGGAAGGAGAAGAATCCGCGACCTAGCGGGTCGGACTTCGCGTCGCCAACGATGACGTGATCGACCAATTCGATTTGGAGAATCTTGGCGGCTTCACGCAGCGTGCGGGTCACGCTGATGTCGGCTTGGCTGGGTGCCGGATCGCCGCTGGGGTGGTTGTGGGCTACGATCAAACCGGAGGCACTTGCCAGAATGGCTCCCCGGAAAACTTCGCGTGGGGCTACGACCGTCGAGTCCACCGTTCCGAGAGTGATCAGATGGCGACCAAGGGGATGATTCTTGCGGTCGAGATAGACGCAGTAAAACGCTTCCTGCATCGGGTTTTCCTCAAAGGCGGAGCGGAGGTAGGCCGCGATGGCCGCCGGGGCATTCAGGTGGATTTCGTCGCCGAGGGAAACGAGGGAATAAACCAGTTTGGCTTCATATACGCGCATGGTGAGCGCTCGCGCGAGCTGCGGAACCCTTACTCAACTTCGTGTTGAGTGATTGCGGGTGCTGCCCGATTGAGCGCCGGCTCGGAATGGGCGAAAAGTCAAAGCGCTGGATGGAGCGCCGAGGCGGCGGATTTATCCGCAACGAGGGGGAAGCGGAATGTTTGCGCGTGGTGGAGATCGCGCAGCGATACGACCTTGACCGCCCATAAAATAGGGCGCTACGGACGGGGCAGAGCTAAAAGAAATCGAGCGAAGCGAGCATCGGATCGGGCTCCGTCGCAGCGCTAGCGGTGAATCGTTTTCTTGTTCACATGATTCCCGTTCGCGGCTGAAATTCCGGCTCGTGGACAACCGCAAGCACCTCGAAACCTCCGGCCCGTTTGCGGGCATCTGGGTGAGGACGGCGCGAGCGTTACGCAATGCCGGTTACAAAAGCCGAGGGAAGGTCCGGGCCGACATTCGGCGCGGCGCCCTGCATCCTTACATTTCGATTTTCGACTACGGCAAGAAAGCTGATGCGGAGGTTCGCGCCTGGCTCGGCTTGAAAAGCTGGGGCGAAAGCTGGGGGAAAACGCCGCGCATTGTGAGCCGCAAGGTAACGGTCAAAAGCGAAGCCGGACTCGGCGGCTGATCGTGGCGGTGTGAGGACAGAAAAAAGCCCACGCGTGAGAGTGGGCTGAAAATTTCCCGGAGGCCGTTTTTCCCCCGAGATTTTGTTACTTCGTGAGGGCCTTCATGCGGGCGTTGAGAACTTTGATGTCCACTTCGGTGCCGGCCGCTGTGGCGCGTGCTTTGGCCAGGCGCACTTCCGCCTGAAGCAGTTCTCGTTTGAGCTGGGAGAGTTCCTCGGGATTGACGAGCGGACGGGAACCTCGCGCCGAGCTGGTTGAGCGGTCGGCCGCCGGAATTTCTAGAGTTGAGTTGTTCATGATGCTTTGAACCGGCGTTGCCGGCGGATTGTTGATGTTTTTGAAGAGCGTCGGTCAGCCAATGCTGGCCGGCGTAAGCAAGTGAAGGGTGCGCGCCGCGCATTGCAGCGGCGCGCCCCTACCGGAATCGCGGGAGATCACCCGCCGAAAAAGGGGAGCGGCCAACGAGCAGCCCCCCGGTGTGCTCAGTTGTTGGCGAACTCGCTAGCGAGCATCCAAAGCGACTTGTTGAGCTTTTGGCCCTCGTTGAGGCCGCCCACAGGACGCGTGCGGTTGCGCCGAATCCCCATGCCCTCGGTGTAACCCATGTAGCGATCACCGCCGCGAACCAAGTGCTCCTGAACCACGTTGAACGTTGTCCAGAGATCGGCACCGGCATCGCCGTAGCGCACCGGCGTCAGCAACTTCTCAGGGCTGAGGAGCTTCATCACCGGCTGGTCGGCATCCCAACGCAGGGCCGCCGCCCGCCGGGCGAACTCGACCCGCGTCGCCTGCGGGAGCTGCACGGCCTGCCACTTTGCAACGGCCTCCAGCGCGCGCGGCGTGTTCTCGGCCACGGACTGCGCGGCCTTCGCGAACGCCTCGGCGGAAATGTCCACGTGCCGGATGGACACATGGGCGAAATCCGCGTCGGCCACGGTCAAGCCGTTGCGACAAACCAAGCGGTAAAGTCCCGCATCAATCCGGTAAGCATGGCTGCCGTCGTGCGCGTTTTGCAAAACCATTTCGGCGCGGGTGCTCCCGACTTCAAACGGTCCCGCTTCAAGGTCGGCGCGACGTGTGAAACGAATCTCGTGCATTTGGAAACCGACGCGCGACTCCAACCGCACGCGTTGCTCAGAGGCTTTGACGGGCTCCCACCCTTCGGCACTGAGCAGGGCAACGACCTGCGCCGTGGAAACAAACGTGTAGCGAGAGGAAACGCCGGGCCGGGCGTGGTCGGCGAAAACCGAGGGAGCGCAGCGGCGGAGATCATCGGAAGAAAGCGCCTTGAAGGTGCGAGCGGGCGAAACGAGGACGGATGTGTTCATGACTTTGGTGGGCTAATCAGCGCCCCAACGAGGGCGCATCATGTAGCGGGCCGCGCTACGCGGACCCCACCCGAGCCGAACCGAAAAATCGGCCGCCCCGGGGGGATGCCGGAGCCCAGCACCGTCCGCGCAAGGTGGAGCGCAGCGTAGCGAGCAATACCTTGAGGCGCGGACAGGCGGAGGCGCTCGCGCCGATGACTGCCAGCCGGCGCAGGTGCTATAATCAGGCAGCCCTCTGGGTGTGGCTTTGCTCACTGCGGATGCGCGAGCGGCGCAACGAGAGCGAGCATCCGAAGCCCAGCGGCGTGTGAGCGTATCCGAAATGCGGAGGGCGCAGCCCGGCTGACCAAACCCATTTGAAGGGAGCGAGAGCGCTCGGCGCGCAGGCGCGGGAGCGGAGTGCAGGCGACGGCCGTGAGTGGAGGAAGGAGTCGGCGCAGGTGGTAGCGCGGCAAGGCCGCCGGTGTCGCGACGGGAGCCCGCGACCGGGAGCGATCCTGGCGAAAGGTCGCGCTGGGGCGACGTATCGCCAGAGGCGGCCGTGAGCGCGGGAACCAAGCCGTCTCCGACCGCAGCGAATGGCCGGAGCCGGAATCGTAGCGGGAGCACCGGAGTGCTGACCGCGGAAGCGAGAGCTGGAAGAATCCCGGCGTCAGCCGGCGTCGGGGCGTTGCGGGGTGTCCCCGCTAGAATGGGGAGGGCGAGACGCAGACTCGACCGGGGGGAAAGACCTTTCCCCGAAGGCTCTCATAGAAAACTCGGCTGTGGATGCGTCGTGCTTCACCAAAACGTCGCCCCCCC
>JBDSSD010000172.1:0-97591 GCA_039928945.1 Opitutus sp.
CACGGGCACGATTTTCACGTTCTCGCGTTTCACGTGAAGCGGGAATGTGCTGATCGCCTTGTCCTCTTCCAGCACTTCTGGGGGCTTGGGCGAAGTATAGGTGATGGGACTGGGCGCATCCGCGACCAACGCGTCGGCGAACGCTGTCGCGTCCTGCGTGATGATCGCGATCTGCATGTCGCCAAATTGCCAGTACCGCTTGATCGCGGCGTTCACGTCCGCGAGCGTCAACTCGTCCATCATCTGCCGGAATTTTTCCAGGTGGCTGCCGGCGATACCGTAGAACCGATCGTCCAGCGCATAACCTAGACGCTCGTCCGTCGTCGACGCATACTGCAGCACATATTTCCGGAGATAATTGCGCTGAAGCTCGAACTGCTCAGCGGTCAAGCCGCGCTCGATGACTGCTTTGAATTCGCGCAGCGCTGCGCGCAGTGCGAAGTGTCGCACCGGGTGCGGCACGGGACGGATCCAGATCTCAAAGATCTGCTGGCGGCGAGCGACGTTCACCGGGGGGATAAAGCGGCGCCCGGCATTTGGGAAATGTTCAATGTACGAGTAGTCGCCGTAGTTGAGGCCGCGCTCTTCGCGGATGACCTGGTACAAGTGACTGCTCGAATTGCGGTGCTCGCCCAGCCATGAGTTGGCAATCGCGAGCGCGTACCAGTCCTTCGACCCGCGCAACACGTCGATCGGGAAGCCCAGGCTGAGCGCCGTCGACTCGGCTTTCTTTTCCACCAGCGTGACGTGTAGCCCCGTCGCGCGAATTGCCTTGGGCGCGGCGACTGAGGCGGTGGTCCCGGCCGGCAACGTTCCGAGGTCCGTCTTCACGCGTTCAACGAGTGCCGGCTCAAAGCCGCCGCCGAGTCCTACGACAGTATTATCGCGCGTAAAATGGGCGGCGTAGAACCCTTTGATGTCTTCGAGCGTGATGCTCTTTACGCCGGCGATGGTGCCGGCGGTGAGATGGCCATACGGTGTGCCCGGAAAAATCTCACCGTACAGCACGGCTTTCCCGAGTTCCTCATCACTGGCGAAGCGCAACGTGTTCTCGAGGTAGTTCAACGTTTCGCTGCGCAGCCGATCCAGATCATCCTGCCGGAACGCGGGCGTGAGGATCGCATCCATCAGGAGCGGATAAAAGTCGTTCAAGTTATCCTTGTGCGTCCGGCCTGAAATTACGGTCATCTCCATCGACGTCGCCGCGCGGTACGTCGACGCGAGCGGAAACAAGCGGTCGAGAATCTGCTCGTACGGCAGGCGGCGAGTCGCGCCCTGCGTCATCATCGCGCCGGTGAGTGCGGCCAGGCCTTCCTTGCCAGCCGGATCATTCTGGGCTCCGACTTTAAACCAAATCCGAAACGACACCGTGGGGTCATTCGCGACCGGGAGTAAGACCGTGGGTTTCTCCGACGATGCGACTTCGGGCGCAGCCCAAACCGCGGACGCGAGCGCAAGCGCGGAGGTGAGGATGATCACGCGTCTCATGATTGGGCTCCTTTCAAAACCACCACGGTTCGCCGCTCCGGCGTGAAATATTTTTTCGCCGCGCGCATCAAGTCTTCCGATGTAATCGAGTCCATCTGCGTGTACAGCGCTTCCACGGCAGCGATATCTCCGGTCACGGCGATGAACCGCGCGAGGCCACCGGCAACCGCGTCCGGTGTGTCGAGTGACATAACGAAACTGTACTTGCTGCGCCGCTTCACATCTTTCAGCCGCGCGTCGTCGATCGGCTTGGACTTCAGGGTTTCCAACGCCGAGTAGATCTCGTCCCGCACGTAGGGCAGATCAGTGGGATCCTTGATCATCGAAATCACCTCAAACAGGGGCTGATCGCGATTCATCGGAACGTTGCCGGTGAGCGACTGCACCTTCTGTTCTTTCAGCAAAAGCTTCTTGTGCAGCTCGCTCGTCGAGCCAAAGACCAGCTCTTCCAGCAGCAGCGCCGCCACGTAGTCGCGATTCGCGGGATCGAAGGCGTCGCCTTTGTACGCGATGTCGAGGATGGGCAGCGTTTTCCCCGGATAGACGACCTCAGCGGTCCGCTCCTGTTGCTGCGGTGGCTCAGGCAGAATCTTTGGTGCGGTGTATCCGCGCTCCCAGTTCCCGTAGTATTTCTGCACGAGCGGCAACGTGGTGGCCGCGTCCACATCTCCGACGATCAAGAGAATGACATTCTCCGGTCGGTAAAATCGCTGAAAGAAAGAGCGGCTGTAATCAAACTGCTCGGGCATCGCCTTGATGTCTTTTTCGAAACCAATCGTCGTGTGCTTGTACGTGTGCACGTCGTAGGCGAGGTCCTGGAGTTTTTCGTTCAGAACTTCGTACGGACTCGTGATGTTCTTGCGGTATTCGCCATAAACGGCGCCCGCTTCCGTTTGGAAGCCAGGAAGGTCGTACGAAAGTCGCAGGAACCGGTCGCTTTCAATATCGATCACCTGTTCGAGGTCTTCCTTCGCAAAGACCATGTGGTACGCGGTGAGATCGTCTGACGTGTAGGCGTTGGCATTGGCGCCCATTTTCGTCAGGATTGAGTTGTAGGTCGCGGCGGGATACTTCTGCGTGCCGCGAAACATCATGTGTTCGAAGAAGTGGGCGAAACCGGATTTGCCCGCCTCCACCTCGTCACGACTGCCCGTGCGCACGATCGAGTAGTAAGCGACCAAGCCCGGGCTCTCCATCGGGATGAAGATCACGGTCAGTCCATTCGACAGCACGGTTTTGCTGTGCGGATATGGGAAGATCGATCCGGCGGCAAACGCGGGTTGCAGCACGAACCCCAGGGCGAGGATCAGCAGGGCGTGAAGTTGCGCACGTGACGAACGACCGCACGAACGTGAGAATATCGGCATGGCGGGAAAGTAGGGAAGGGATCAGAGGACGCGAACGAAAGTCGCCGAAAAATGCGTGGGTTCACGGCAGCGTAACGGTCTCTCGCGCTCAGGCGGTCGCATTGCGGGCTTGACGCTCAGGGACGACGGGCGACTCGTTAGGAGATGGCGACACCGACCGAACAAAATTTCCAGGACTACAAGCGGGCCGAGAAGAAGGCGCTGCAGATTGTCGCGGAGATGAAGGCGACCACAGCCAAGAACGTGGACATCGAACTCGCATTGCTGGTGGCGGTTTTCGAGCTCCACAAGGGCACGCTGCCCGCCGAGACGATCGCTTCAATCGTGCAGGGCCATCTGAAGCAACTCCTGCCGCATTACGCGTCGAAGTCCGTCGGCGCTTAACGGCGATGCGCTCGCACCTCCGGTGGAGCTGAACTCAAATCAGCCCAGAAACAGGAATACCACCAACGCGAGCGCAACGATCAGGATGATGGTGTGGGTTTGTGGTCCGTTGCTGAGCAGACTCCCCGAACCGGGGGCGAATGGGTTTCGCGTCTCCTCGTGATCAGAACACGGATTGCTGCTGGTGTGGGAAAGTGGTGGTAAGAGCATGCAAAAGAATAGCAGCCGGGTGCTCCTTGCCTATGGGCCGATTGCGGTGGGCCGAGTGACCAATCGGACGGCGGATGGCTGGGCGGCGCGAATGTGCCGCACTCATCACTTGTCATGCTGCGATTCTGACGTCTCATCCTGGTCATGTCTCCTGTGGCTGTTGGGCAACGTTGGATGAGTGAACGCGAACCTGAGTTGGGTTTGGGGCGGATCGTGAGCATCGATCAGAGTGCCCGGCGGATTGCGCTCGAATTTCCGGCCACGGGCGAAAGTCGGCTCTACGCCCTCGGTACTCCCGTCCTCAAGCGCGTGGAGTTTCGCGTGGGCGAATCGGTCACCACGCGTGAAGGCGTCACGTTTAGTATTGAGTCGGTCGAGACCGAAGAGGGTCTCGTCGTGTATGTCGGTCAGGGACGCCGGGCGAGGGAAGATGGCATTTCCGACGTGACGAGCGTGAGTCTTCCCCAAGAACGACTGATGGCCGGCCAGGTGGATGAGGGCGAGGTCTTCGATCTGCGGTATCGCGCGTTGCAGGCCCAGGCTCGATTTCGGCAATCACCGGTCCGCGGATTCCTCGGCGGTCGCGTGGAATTGATTCCGCATCAGTTCTATATTTTGCGGGAGGTGTCATCGCGGCAAATCGCGCGCGTGCTGCTCGCCGACGAAGTCGGATTGGGCAAGACGATCGAAGCCTGTCTGATTCTGCAGCGATTGCTGACCATCGGTCGGGTGAAACGCGTGCTGATTCTGGTCCCGGAATCGCTGACGCACCAGTGGTTCGTTGAACTCCTGCGCCGATTCAATCTGTGGTTTAGTATTTACGACGAAGCGCGCTGTCTGGCCGTCGAGCAAAGCGATCCCGGACAGAATCCGTTTCTTGCCGCTCAATTGGTGCTCTGCAGCGTTTCGTTCCTTGCGGAAAACGCCGAGCGGCGCGATCGAGCGGTCGAGGCGGGATGGGACATGGTGGTGGTCGACGAAGCGCACCATCTGGTGTGGACGCCGGAGGCGGCGAGTCCCGAGTATCAACTCGTCGAGCAGCTTTCACGTGTATCGCCCGGTCTGATGCTGCTGACGGCGACGCCGACGCAATTGGGCCCGGAAGGTCACTTCGCGCGTCTTCGGCTGTTGGATCCGAATCGATATGCCGACTATGCGCAGTTTCAGCGCGAAGCGGAGAGCTTCACGGTGGTCGCGGGGATTGCCGAAAAAATCTTCGAGCAAAAACCGCTTCGTCCGAAAGACCGCAGTGAGCTGACGAAGATCTTCAACCGCGATCCCGAGCGACTGGCGGAACATCTCGCGGCGCTCGAAACGGGAAAACCGGGCGCGCGCGAGGCGTTGCTCAAGACACTACTGGACCAGCATGGCACGGGTCGCGTTGTTTTCCGCAACACGCGAGCGGCGATGAGTGGATTCCCGAAACGCAAATTTTGTCCGGCGCCTCTACCGGAAAACAACCTCGCGCAACTCGCCCGCATCGCGCGCGAGCTGCGGGCGGAGGAAACGGGGGAAGAAGCGAGCGTGCGGTACTCGTTCAAGGAAGATCCTCGCATCGACTGGCTCGTCGATTTCTTGAAGCAACACCGGCCGGCCAAAGTCCTGCTGATCTGCAAATCCCAGCGCAAGGTCGCAGCGATCGAGGCCGCGTTGCAGGAGAAGATCAGCATCAAAGTGGGGTTGTTCCATGAGGGCTTGCCGCTGGTGCAGCGCGATCGGAATGCCGCGTGGTTCGCCGAGCCGGAGGGCGCGCAATTGTTGATCTGCTCGGAAATCGGGAGTGAGGGCCGGAATTTCCAGTTCGCCCATCACCTCGTGCTCTTCGATCTGCCGCTCAATCCTGGTCTGCTCGAGCAGCGCATTGGCCGGCTCGATCGCATCGGCCAGACCCAGACCATCCGCATTCACGTGCCGTATACCCTCGGCAGCAGCGAAGAATGCGTCGTCGAGTGGTATCATCGCGGGCTGGACGCATTCGAGACGTCGCTCCACGGCGGCAACGACTACCAGGAAAAATTCAAAACCCCGCTGCTGGAACTCGCGTTGAGCTATGGCGACGGCGGCGAAAAGGGCCGCAAAAGGTTGGACGAGTTGATCGCGACGACCGTGGAGTTTCGAAAAGTCCTTTCGTTGAAAATGAAGAAGGGGCGCGATCGATTGCTCGAGTTGAATTCGTTCAACCCAGTGGTTGCGGGCGAGGTGATTGATCGCATTCGCGCGGTGGATGACGATCCGTACTTGCGGAACTTCCTGCTCGAGCTGCTCGACCATTTCGGCGTCCGCACGAAGGAGCATGAAGAGGGCGATGTTTTTTTGGATCCGAGTCATGCGTACATCGAAGGATTCCCCTCCATCCCGCACGACGGGATGCTGGCGACGTTCACGCGGGCACGCGCGATCGTGCGCGAGGACATCCGTTTTCTCTCGCCCGATCACGCGCTGGTGCAGGATGCGATCGACCTCCTGATCGACTCAAAATCAGGCACGACCGCGTTCGGCGTGATTCGCTCAAAGCAGCCGAATCTTCTCCTCGAAGCGATTTTCGTGCTGGAGACGGTCGCGGAGTCTCGCTGGCACGTGGATCAGTTTCTCGCTCCGACGCCCGTGCGGGTGCTCGTCGACGTTCGGGGGAAAGATCTCACGGAAGAGCGCAGCGCGAGCGCGATCGCGGACGATTTTGAGGGAGCGACGATCCAGCGCTTCCTCGAACGCCCCGGATTCAATTTCAATCTTCTGAAGCCGATGCTTGCCACGGCGACCGCACGTGCGGAGCTCCAGACGCAGGCTTTGAAGACGGATGCCGCGGCCAAAGCGTCGGCCGTACTCTCGGCCGACCGTCAACGGCTGATCGATCTGCAAAAACTCAACGATCTGGTGCGCCCGGCTGAAATCGAGCTCGCGACGGAGCAGCTGGATCAAACGCGGTTAGCGATCGAAAACGCGCGGCTGCGGCTGGATTGCCTCCGGCTGGTGGTTGAAGGCGCCGCACCTGCTTAGTCGCACCCGATACAGCCGAAATCAACCGCGGATGCACCGATTGACGCGGATCAAGGCATTGAAAGCAAAACAGGGAGCTCGATCAAATTCACCCTCCAGTTCGTGATGGATTCCGTTTTCGCAGCCTGGTTCTGCCTTTGGATTATCCGCGCCTATCCGTAATACTAATATCCGAACACGATGTTTCGCTGCAAACATTCCCCACCAACACTTTTGAACCGCTAATCCTCGCTTCTTGTTCGGAGGTCAAATTCGGTGCTGTGACGTGCGTGCCTCGCCTAATCGGTGAAGCGCAAACGCCCGATGGTTCCTCAGATTTTATTAGCGATGATTAGCGAAGATTAGCGGTTCTCACCGTCTTGGTTGCGGCTGCTCCGCTCCAGGATATCCGCGGTTCAAATGCATTGGTCCGGCTTAGTCGAGGTGGACGGACCGTGGGCGCCGCCATTGTGGGCAGCGTCCGCGCGACTGGATCAAACTTCGCTGAAGAGCGGGAGGGAGTGTGTCCTTGCCGGCTTACCGCGGAAACGGCTCGCCGCCGAGTTCGCGGTAAACGCGCTCGGCGTGACCGTCGAGTGTGGTCGGGACGAAACGCGCAATGTTTGGCGTCTTCTTCAGCTCGAGGACGACTTGGGGTAATGCTGCCTTCACCTCCGCGGGCGTCTTTCCCGCGTCCTTCAAATTTTTGATCTGCTGCACGAGCGCGATGAAATAGGCCTGTTGATCGATGATGATCTCGGGACCGCCGATCGGTCCATGGCCCGGACAAACGATTTTTGCGCCGAGTTGCTTCACCGCCTCAAGGGTTTTGATCCAGTCGCCGACGTTGGCATCGGCGAGGTAGTTGTGTGGTCCATTCACGCACGCGTCGCCGGTGAAAAGGATTTTCTCCTTCGGCAGCCAGGCAAAGCCATCGCCCCGCGTGTGGGCGACGCCGAACCAGTGCAGCTCAATGCGGTGTTTCCCGTCGTCGAAAAACAATTCCTTGGGGAAGAGCAGCACCGGTGGTTTCAGCTCCGTCGCCGCGACATCGGGACGGCCCTTTGCGGCTTGCTCCCAGCGGCCCGGCGCGCCGCCGAAACGTGCCGTCTCAACGGACTTCATTTCTTCGAGCACGCCGGTGTTGGCGACAAGCGTCGCGCCGCCGTCAGCCCAAACCTTGTTGCCGTACGCGTGATCACCGTGGTGGTGCGTGTCGAAAACAAAGCGCACGGGCTTGTCGGAGCTTTCCTTGATCTTCGGCATCACGACGTTCGCGCCCGACGGAAAATTCGCGTCGATCACGAACACGAAATCGTCGCACACGACCCAACCATTATTGCAGTGGCCGCGCCGCATGTCGCCCTCGTGAAAATACACGCCGGGGGCAATCGTCTGAACAGTATTGATCTGACCGACCGCAGCTGAGCTGAGCAGCGAGCTGGCGAGGGCAAGGGGGAGTGGACGGAAAATATTCATCGCGTGATGCACGGCCGTTATTGTTTCGCGGGTGCCGTGGCGGCGGGCGGAATGGGCGCAGGATTGCGACAGGATTGCCACGCGACGAAACGCCATTTCCCGTTCTCTTCGCGCCAGACGGAAAGGTAGTTGAGATCGATCAGCTGCTTCTGGCCGGCGTTGTTGGTCGTCGCGATCGTTCGCCCGGCCATCATCACTGCGCCATTCGCCACCACGGTCACGGTGCGCTCCTTCACGTCAAAATTTTCGTAAACGGTCTGGTGCGAGACGAGTGATTGAATCAGCGAGGCCTTGTGATCCACCTTGCCGCTCGAGTGAGCGTAGCGAAGGTCGTCCGCAAAGATGGCGCCGAGGCGGACCGGATCGGCGGCGATCATTGCGGCCATGCGCTCGACATCAGCAGCGGTGGCGGCGGCAATGACGTCGCTCGACGCCGCAGGTTTGGTGGAGTCAGCGGCACGGATCGAGATGACCGAGACGAGACTGAGAACGCAGAACGCGAGGAGACGACAGACAGTTTTCATGGGGGTAGGGGGCTGTGACCCAGGTGACCACCTGGGAAGGAAGGCACCAACAAACGCTGACCTGCGATTGATGCAACCCTTGCCACCGCGTCAGGTCACGAAGGTTTCCGTTTGGCGTGCTGCTGCGGGCCCCATTCTCTTCGCAACGGTTGCCGCTGACGTACGTCAGTCCCATTTCCACCACACCCCATGAAACTCATTCGACTCTGCTCTCTTGTGCTCGCGCTACTCGGCGCCCGAGCCGCCTTCGCTGAACAGTTCAGCGTTCTGGTGTTTTCCAAAACCGCCGGCTGGCATCACGACTCCATCAACGCTGGCGTCACGGCCATCCAAGGACTCGGCAAGCTCCATGATTTCAATGTATTTTGGACCGAGGACGCCAATCGGGTGTTCAATGACAAGGAGCTCTCAAAGTACAAAGCGGTGGTCTTTCTGCTCACCACGGGAGATGTGTTGAATCCCGAGCAGCAGGCGGCGTTCGAGAAATTCATTCGCGCCGGCGGTGGATTTGTCGGCGTGCATAGCGCTTCGGATACGGAGTACGACTGGCCCTGGTACACGAAGATGGTGGGTTATATGTTCAAAATTCATCCCGCGGTGCAGACGGCGACCATCAAGGTGGAGAACTACAATTTCCCCGGCATGGATCGTTTTGCCAAACGGTTCCTCTGGACTGAGGAGTGGTATGAGTTTGGGCCGCCGACCTCTGACAAACTGAAGTTCCTCCTCTCGGTGGACGAATCGACCTACAAGCCGGCCGCCGATTGGGGCCCGCGTGGAAAAGGTCAGGGCATGGGCAATTTCCATCCGCTCAGCTGGTATCAGGAATATGATGGCGGCCGGGCGTTCTATACGGAGCTGGGTCACCTGCCGGCCGCTTATTCCGACGCGATGTTTCTGCACCACCTTTACGGCGGCATCTATTGGGCGGCGACCGGAAACGGCTTCAAAGCCGAGTAGGTTCCGCGCGCATCGCGCGACGATTCGCTGCGAGTAACGGATCCTACCGGTGGCGTGGCCAGCGCGCCACCCATCGGCGCTGGACGGGTGTTAATCTCGGTTGCGGTGTGCCGAGTGGGCGAGCAGCCACGCGCCGCCGAGACCGACGAGGCCGGCGAGCGCCAATGATGAGCCGATGCGCGTGGCGCCCACGCGGTTCTTTCGCCCACCGCTCGGGCTCATTCTCCCGCGTGAAGGCTCGAAGAGATTCCCGAGCCGTCGCGGTTGAGGCGGCGAGCTGCGCACGTAATGACGAAACACCGCGCCGAGTAGCCGCTCCGTGGTTTGCGGTGCAGTGCCGTAACTGAGGCGGGCCAGTCGCGAGGGCCAGCCCACGGGAAGTTCAGGCCGCGGGCGCCGCGCGAGGCTGACCATGGCAGCCGCGACTTTCTGCGGCGGAAACACCACGCGACCGGCACTCAGTGCCACATCAGAATCATTGGCCCCGTGCTCGAAGCCGGGAGTGTCGATGACCGCCGGAAAAAGTGAGCAGATATGAATATCAGGACGGTCGGCGAGTTCCTGGCGGAGCGACGCCATGAAACCGCGTAACGCGAACTTCGCGGCGGTGTACGCGGCGGCAAAGGGAACGGGCGCGAATCCACCGAGGGAAATATTCGTGATCATCACGCCGGCGCCTTGCTGCCGGAAATACGGGAGGACCGCCGCCGCACCGTTCATCGCGCCAAACAAGTTAATCTCCACCACGCGACGATGCACCTCGATCCCGGCGTTCTCGAACGGACCAAAAAGCCCCACGCCCGCGTTATTGATCCAAACGTCGATGCGGCCAAAAGCGTCCACCGCGCGACGCGCCAATGCGGCGACCGCCGCCGCGTCACTCACATCCGTCGGCACGACGAGCGCATGCGCTCCGATCGTGGTGCACTCGCCAGCGACGTCGGCCAGTGCCTGCTGATTCCTGGCCGCGAGCACGAGACGCGCTCCGCACGTTGCGAAGGCGTGCGCAGCGGCACGTCCAATTCCACTGGAAGCTCCGGCGATCACGACGACGCGGTTATGCAGCGGGTGACGGCGGGAAACGGGCTGGGAGGAGGGTGTGATCATGCGCCGAAGATACTCACCGAGCGGAAAGCGTCTGTAGGGGTGCTGCCCAAAAGCGACTGGGGAAAATCGCGGCGAAGGAGAGGGCGGCGGGCTGACGGTCGGACGGGCGGGGGGCGCGGCGGGGAGAGGTTAAAGGTTTCCAAGCCGCGGGTCAGAGACCCGCGCTACGGGTAGAGCGGGTCTCTGACCCGCTCTTTCATGCGATGCTACGGAGACTGCGCGGCGGAGAACGCGGGGTGTTGGGGGTTGCCGGCGCTGACGAGGTACGCGAGCAGATCGAGCAGCTCGGCTTCGTTCAATAGGTCCACGAGGCCGGAAGGCATCACAGACACGGGCAACGCTTCCTCGCTCACAATGTGATTGTTCGGGATTGCGATCGTCTGGCTGGGGCGCATCAGGTTCGTGGCGACGCGGGTGGCGTCGGCGTCGCGCGATAGCACGCGGCCCGAGTAGGTTTGACCTTCCTTCGTCCGAAACAAGACCATGCGATACTGATCCGAAATGGTCCGGCTCGGCTCGACGATGGATTCGAGCAGCTCGGGTACGGAGAAGCGCTGGCCGACGGCGGTGAGGTCGGGTCCGATTGTTCCACCATCGGCGCCGAGCCGATGACACGCCACGCAACCTGCGGCCGAAAACATCGCCTTGCCTTGCTTGAAGTCGCGGTGGGAGAGGTGACCTGAGGCCAGTGTCGCAGCTGACGCGACCGTCCATTCCCGACCGGGACCTTTCGGTGGCGGGACGTTTTCTCCGGCCGGCGTAAACGCCGAGGCGGCACCGATCGCCGCAAGAGCGGGGCGTTCTGCCGCCGGCATTCTCTCCAAAGCGGCATCGCGAATGCGGTGCCAGAATTCGGCATACCGGTGGCCCCCTTTCGAAAACGCGACGGCATCGGCGAGCGATTGGAAATAGGCCCGTCGTTGATCGGCCGTCCACTCATTCGTCAGCCACAGGAGCATTTGCGCGTGATGCATACGTTCGAGCAGCGGCGCAGATTCCAACATTTCGCGCACCGCCTGACCATACTTGGAATTCCGTTCGAAATAGGCCGTGCCCATTGCCTGCGTCTCGCCGGTATCGGCATTCATCAATGTCAGCAGCGGTTGAATGATCGTCGTATCGCCCAGCGCACAACGCAGTCGTGACAACTCCCGCGAGACCCGCGAATCCGCATCAGGAAACGGCGCCGATAGGATTGAGTGCCAGTTCGCGCGATCCTGCTTCGTCGGTTCTCCACTGCGGGCGAGCACGAGTTCGGCCACGCGCAACGCCCGAAGTTTTTGCTCTGCGCTGAGACGCGGCCACGGCCAGGAATCGACGGTGCGCAACACCGCCGTCTGGTCATCCGCCGTACCTTGGCGCGCGAGCGCCAGCGCGGACGCCAATCCGATTTCGAGATTCTGCTCGTGCAGCGCCCGCTCGCGCCACCGTTCCACGGGCTGCTTTTCCAGCGCCACCCGGGCCGCGAAACGAAGCGCCCGGTCCGCGCTGCCGAGGTCGCTCCAAATCTTGTTTACGACGTCTGGATCGGACCTCAGTTGAGCGTCCTCCAGGTTGTGGCGGTGGATGATTTCGGCGCGCGGGTGAGGCGCGGCGACGGCATCCACATTTTCGCTACCCGTATAGCGAACGCGATAGATCGCTGAACCCAAGCGACGGCCGCCGACGAGCAAGTACATGGCCCCGTCCTTGCCGATGACCACTTCGGTCAACGGCAGGCCCGCTCCGCCGACAAACTCCGCGATCTCCGCGCGATAGGTTGCGCCCTGCGGCTGCAGAAACACGGCGTGCACCGTAGCGAAGGTCCAGTCGCACACGAAGAGCGCGCGTTGGTAGCGCGCGGGAAATTTCGCCCCGAACCCAAAGATCAAACCGCTGGGTGACCCGGGTCCGATGTTGAGCACCGGCGCGACGCTGTCTTCGAAATACGCCGGCCAAACGGCGGCATCGTCGCGCCAGCCATACTCGCCCGCCGGCACCAGATGACAGATGCGAGTCGGACGGTACCAGGGCGTGCCCAGATCCCACTCGGCATCCGAGTCGAACGTGAAGAGTTCTCCACTTTGATCAAAGGCGAGGTCGAAGCTATTGCGTAGTCCGCTGAAGATGAGTTCGCGGTCGCTGCCGTCGGGGTGAAATTTCAGGGCCCAGCCTTGCGTGGAGTAATGCGAGCTTTCAAAGCCGGGCGGCATCAAGTGATCCGGTCCCGGCGTCGTAGCGGGTCGACGAGCGACGATGTCCGCGGGCACCTTCGTGCCGTTGCCACACATCAGGAGGAGCGATTTGCCGTCGGGAGTTACGACGAGGTTGTGCGGTCCGTGCTCGCCGGCGCCGTCGAGTTTGAACAACAGATTGGAACGATCGTACTGACCATCTCCGTTTGTATCCTCCAAACGGTACACCCCGCGATCCCGTTGGCCGTTCTCCTCTGCGATGGTGACGTACAGGCTGTCGAACGCACACAGCAAGCCGTGGGCCCAGCCGATGGTGGCCGCGGCGCCGCCGAGTTTTTCGATTTGCGCCGTGGCGTTTGGTTGATCGAGCGGCGGAAGCGTGATGCGGAAGAGTCCGGGTTGCTGTTGCGCCGCCGCGATCAGTCGGCCGGCGGGATCGACGCAGAGGGAAATCCATGAACCCATTTCGCGCGGAACCGTGAGGACGCGATCCACCGCGAAACCAGGAGGCGCTTTGATACCGGTCGCTTCGGCGGGCGCGCTTGGATGTCCCGGCTTATACCAATACGGATCATTCGCATAATTGTCGGCCGACGCGGGTTGATCAGCGGCGAAGACCGTCGCCGTCAGGAGCAAGCCGGCGACAAACGCAGGGGCACGTTCGGGGTGGAAACGCATCGCGCAACGCTGCGGTGCGTGCGCGCTCTGGCAAGCGGCGATCCGATCAGCGACGCGTCGATCGACAAAACCTGATCGTCAGGAACGCGGCGCGAGCCGTTAAGCTGGGCGCCTTAGCCCAGAGCGGCGGCGATGTCTTTCGACCGCTCCAGCATGCGGCTCAGGTGTAACTGCTCGGGTCCCACTTGCGCGAGCTGGAGCGCGCGGCGGAAACTATCGGCGGCGGCGCGATGATCTTTCAACCGCCACTGCAATTCGCCCGTGACGGCGTGAAGCAGGTAATGCGTTTCGAGCCGGCTCCGATCAGGAATCGCGGCGATGACGTCGAGCCCCGCCTGCGCACCGTGCAAGTGAGCGACGGCGACCGCGCGGTTCAACGCGACGACCGGCGATGGTTTGATCCGTTCCAGATCATCGTAGTAGCGGAGAATGCGCTGCCAGTTCGTCGACGCGTAATCAGGCGCCGTGCAATGACACGCCGCAATCCCGGCCTGAATGTGGTACTCCGTTAATTCGCTGCCTTCGGCCGCCTCGTTCAGGTGAAACAGCCCGCGGGTGATCAACGCCTGATCCCATTGCGAGCGGTCCTGGTCATCGAGCCGCAGAAGATCGCCGTTGTCATCGAGTCGCGACGGAAATCGCGCGCTCGTGAGCAGCATGAAAGCGAGCAGCGCATGGCTCGCGGGAGATTTGCCGGCGGGATGAGCAATCAGGAGCGAGGTCAGTCGAATCGCTTCCTGACACAGGTCCTCGCGAATCAGGCGGTCACCGGCGGAGGCTTTATAGCCTTCGTTGAACAACAGGTACAACGCTCCCAGCACACCTTGCAGTCGCGTCGAGAGTTCTTCACCGGCGGGCAGATCAAATTCAACCTTGGCCGCCTTAATGCGCTGTTTCGTCCGCGTCAGCTGCTTCTCGATCGCGGACTCGTTGCTGAGGAAGGCGCGGGCGATTTCTCCCGTGCTGAAGCCGCACAGTACTTTCAGCGCAAGTACAACCTGTGCGTCCGGCGCGAGCAGCGGATGGCAGCACACAAACATCAGTCGAAGACTGTCATCGCGGATCTGGTTCTCATCACAGCTCGTATCCGGCGGCGTCGAACTCGTCTGCTCGATGTGCGTGATGACGGCGGGCTCCTTCGAAGCCGACATCCGTTGGTGCCGCAGCGCGTCGCGGGCGAGGTTCATCGCGACTTGCGTGATCCACGCGGATGGATTGGCCGGGAATCCGCCGATCGACCAGGTGCGGAGCGCCCGCAACATGGCTTCCTGCGTAACGTCTTCGACGAGCGTCAGGTTTTGCGGGCCGACGAGTCGCGTCAGCGCGCCGTGCAGTCGTCCGGATTCGTGGCGGAAGAAATGTTCAACCACTCCTGAAGCGGGTAGGGCGCCGGGTTGGGGTGGCGCCGCGTCGCGGGGTTGAGGAGAAGCGGAATCCGGCATGGACATGGCTGAACGCATAGATCCGAAGCGATCGAAACGGTTCAGGTCAAGGGGGGGCCGGCGATGTCTCATGTTGACGCCTTTGCCAACATCCTGGCCTCACGTTGCGGGGCGCCAATGGGACCAAGGTGGCAATACGCCGCGATTGGCCGGACTTCGACCGTGATTCCGTGTTTCAAGCCAGGACAGCGGCGGGCGATTTCGGTCGCCTCGTCGAGGTCAGCGACGGTCAGGAAAAAATAGCCGCCGATCGCCTCCTTCGATTCAGCAAAGGGGCCATCGACAGCCCGTTCACCACGTCCGACCAAGACGCGTCCCTCGGGCTCGAGGGGATGGCCATACTGCAATTTGCCGGCCGCCGCGAGATCGTCGTACCAGGCATTCCAGCGCTCCAGAACCTGCTGGTTTTGTTCGGGGGACAAAGCTTTGTAGGTTTCCGGTGAAGCGTTGCGAAACAGCAGGAGAAAAGCGGAGGGTTGGGTTGGCATCGTGAAGCCTCGGTGGGTGGGTTGATCGTGTCGTTCACTTCCTCAACGAACGACAGTCCGGCGCGCGGACACCCCTTGCGGGAATTTTCAGGACAATTGTCCAAAATGAAAGGCGCCGTTCGTTGTGTTTCTGACGCCGCAAAATTTCCGAGTCACCCATGGCCCATACCCCAGCCCGTTCCCGGTACATACGTTATCCGCGAGCATCCGCGAAATCCGCGGCCAAAAATTCCCGTCGTTTCATCTTTCAGCCTCAAATCCCCAGAGACCACCGATTACACGGAAATCACGGATCTGAATCTCAGATTCAATTTCCGTCATCGCGCTCATCCGTGTAACCCGTGGTAAACGGTTGTCGGTTGGGTGTAGCCATCGAGCCGACTGAAACCACTGACTACGCGATTTAACGCGCTTCAAACCACTGATCACTTCCACCATCCCGCAGAAGCCCACGTCATAAAATTGGCTGAACCAACGATTGAACAAAAAAAGAGCTACGCGATTGCCGGGTTGCGCGAAAAATTCTCGGCCGAGACGGTGAATGACATCCCTGCGCTTTGGGCGCGGCTTGCGCCTCATTTCGGCCGACTTCCAGCGCAGGTCGGAGGCGCGGCGTACGGCTTGGGCATAGATAGGTTCAACACGTGTGGCTCATTCGATTATATGGCGGGCGTGGAAGTAAACGCGGCCAGCGGTCTGCCAGAGGGCTGGACCCAGATCACCATCCCGGCGCAGATGTATGCGATTTTTCCGCACGACGGACATGTCTCGCAGTTGAAAGACACGGTCCATACGATCCTGCACGAGTGGCTGCCGCATGCTGGCCAGAAGCACCGCAAGGGTGCGCCGAAGGCGGTCGACTTTATCGAGTACTATGCGGCGGATTTCGATCCCCGCACCGGCATGGGTGGCATGCAGGTCTGGCTGGCGCTCGGTTGAAAATGATTCGACCGATCGAGGCCAGCAGCCGTACGGCGATACAATTGAGTTCGATGAACAGCCTCTCGCGACTGAAGACCACCACGGAGCCGCTGGCCGCCGATGGTGGTTCGAGCCCGCCATTAGGTCATCCTGAGGTGCGCAGGGCGCGCTGGGGCGATCCAGCTGGGTTGCCAGTGAGCCCGAGACTCCTTCGCGAAGTCACGACTGTGCATTCGAGCCGCGGGTCGGAGACGCCGCGCTACCTTCCGGCGCCCTGGAGAAGCGCTCAGCGCGCAATCGTCGGTCGCTTTCCGAAGCGATGCGCGAGTTGGGCTCTGCCCGCGCTTGGCCTGGTCCTGATACCCAAGTGCCCGTTTTGCCTGGCGGCGTACGTCGCGGTGGGACCGGGGTTGGGACTATCGCTGGGTGAGGCAACGGTGGTTCGTGCCGGGCTCATCGGAGCCTGTGCGCTTTTCCTGCTTTTCCTTGCGATTCGGCAGGTGCATCCGGTCGTGAGGAAATGGACGTCCCGCTGAGCGGTGCAGCGGTCGAACGTGCGGGGGATCGGCATTGTCCAGCGCAGGGAGGCCCCGCAGTACGCTCTAACGTCGGAATGAGAACGGTCTTGAAGCAGGCTTCCACCGCGGTCGATCTCGTCGCTCTGATCCGCCCGACCACACATGCCTGACCACACGCTCCGCACGGAAAACCTGCTGCACCTCACGTGGCCGATCTTCCTGCAAAACCTGACGCATAGCGTGGTGCTGCTGGTTGACCTCTGGTTTTTCAGCCGGTTGTCCGACCAGATCGCCGGTACGGTTGGCCAGCTGCTGCCGATCATCTGGCTGGGCACATTTGTGATTCCTGTGTTTGCCGGCACCGGAATTTCCGTCGCGTCGCAGTACATGGGCGCGAAACAAACCCACAAGGTCGTGCCCACGTACATGATGAACCTCGCATTCACCGCGACCATGGGGATGGCCTTCGCGGCCGCGATGGCGTGGTTCGCGCACGATATTGGCCGCTGGATGGGACTCGATGCTTCATTGAACGAAATTGGCGGCGCGTACCTCGGCACGATGTGTGGGTATTTCGTGCCGCTCGGCATTCTGGTCGGCTACAACGCCGTGCTGTCCTCGCGCGGGATGACGCATTGGCTGATGTACAACGCCGTGACCGTCGCCGGGCTCAACCTGCTGTTGGTCGCTCTCTTCGTCTTGGGATTCGGTTGGGGCATTCGTGGCATCGTCAGCGCATCCGTCATCAGCGTGACGATTGCCACGGCCGTTTCCGTATGGTTGGTGCACGTCCGATTGGGAGTTAAATTCTACTGGCGCGGCGCACAACGGGACATGTTGGGCGTGCTCCGACCGATGCTGCGGATCGGCGTTTCGAACGCCTTGGAACCGTTTAGCTATTCCGTGCAGCAGATCATTCTCTCGAAGATGATCATCGGGTTGGGCATCGTCTCGATGGCGGCGAACAGCTACGCCGCGCGCGCGCAGGTTTTCCAGATCACGTTTTCCGTGTCCCTCGCGCTCGGCTGTCAGATTTTGATGGCGCATTGGATGGGCGCCCGGCGTTACGAAGATGTGGATCGTCTGTATTGGCGGATGGTGCGCTGGGGCATGGTGGTCGCGCTGGTGTATGCGGGATCGCTCTGGATCATGTCAGATTGGGTGCTGGGCACGTTCACGACCGACACCGCGGTCACTCATCTGGGCCGAAGCCTCCTGCTCATCGCGGTCTTCTTTGAACCGGCGCGCTCGGTGAACATCGTGGGAGGCTTCAGCCTGAAAACGGTGGGCGATGCCCGCTTTCCTTTGCTGATTGCGATCATCTTCATCTGGGGAGTTCTGCCGGTCGTCTGGGTGGTGAATCACTTTTGGCACCTCAGCTTGATTGGCTTCTGGATTTTCTTTGCGGCCGACGAGATCATTCGCGCGGGCATCAATCTGTGGCGTTGGCACACCGGTAAGTGGAAACGAATGGGCGTTTCGTCGTACGATGAAACCGCAGCGGTGACGGCCGGCAGTCCTCCGATGAGCGGGGCGACGTCATTCGACGTTTGATCGTAGCGTGCCCTCGGCGTCGCGCGTTCGCGACAGTTGCATCGGCGGTCGATCGAATCAGAGTGCACGTCACCCTTACTCCCCATGAAGAAATTGATTGCCCCTGTCTGGTTGGTTTTCGCCGTGCTCACGGCTTATTCTGCGCCCGCCACCGCGGTCGCACCGGCGGAAGTTGCGGCTAAGCCGGTCGCGGCGGATCCGTTCTGGCCGGCGAACGGCGAGTTCTCGGTGCCCGGACGCACCTCCTCGTGGAGCGGGTTTCGCGCGAAGAACGTCGAACGCCGAACCTTGTTCGCGCGCAGCAAGGCCGATGAACACAATGCCATCGTCTTCGTCGGCGACTCCATTACGGAAGGCTGGTCAACCTTGCAGAAGGATTTCGCCGATCTCGGAGTGAAGGTCGTGAATCGCGGCATTGGCGGTGATACCACGCCGAATCTGATTTACCGGTTGGAAGAAGACGTCCTGTCGCTCCATCCGCGCGCGTTGGTGATTTTGATTGGGACCAACGATCTCGGCGAACACACCGCCCCAGCGCAAATCGCGGATAACCTCCGCGTGTTGCACGCGCGGATCCGCGCTTCCTACCCAACGATTCCCATTGCCTGGTGTTTGGTCATGCCCCGGAAAGGCGATGACACCTATCCGGAACGAATCCGTGATTTGAACACGCGCATCGCGGCCTTGGTGAAATCGGATCCAAACGTCACGCTGTGCGACACGTTCATGCCCCTCGCGCTGCCGGACGGCTCGTCGAAACCCGAGGATTTTGTCCCCGATCGACTCCATCTGAATCCAACCGGATATCAGACCTGGCGCACGGCCGTTTACCCGATTGTCTCCGGCTGGAAGCTCGCGACGAAGTGACGCGAGTTACGGCAGGATGGTGATCTTCTTGATCACCTGTGGAGTCGTGGGCCGGCTGCGGTTGCCGTCCGGCCCCATCGTTGTCGGGGTGGCGGCGATCGCGTCTACCACCTCAATCCCTTTGATAACCTGGCCAAACATGACGTAGCTCGGCGGCAGCGAGTAGTCCTGATGCATGATGAAAAATTGGCTGCCGTTCGTGTTGGGACCCGAGTTGGCCATGGCGAGAATTCCCCGGTGGTAACCATTTTTGTAGGTGGGTGAGGACCGGTCGATCTGATCGGGAAATGTTCCGCCCCACGCACTTTCTCCGCCTTCGCCGGTGCCTTGTGGGTCTCCACCCTGAAGCATAAAGCCCTTCACAACGCGGTGGAACGTGAGGCCGTTATAATAACCCCGCTCGGCCAGGAGACGGAAGTTTTCCACCGCGGTGGGTGACTCCAGCTCGAACAGCTCGAACTCGATGTTCCCTTTGTCGGTTTCCATCACCGCGTGCTTGCCGCCGGAGCTTTTGATTTCGAGCGGCATTTTCACGGCATGCGACTCCGCGCGCCGGCAGCCGCTGAAGGCGCCTAAAGCCAGCAGGAGGAAGACGGTCCAGAGGAAAGGGGAAGTGAAACGACGTTGAGCGTGCATCGTAGTCACTTGGTGAAACCCGCGTCGGCGAGTCAAGAGGGCGCTTTGGGCTGCACCCACGTGAGTCGGGAAGCTACTGAGATGACACTGATCCCAAACGATGGATGTGGAGTCAGGAAATCGGGAATCGCACCCACGTCGGAGTGCAGCACGGAAAACCTTCTCGTCATTATCGCCCTGGAATGGGCGATCAGGCGCGTTATGCGGGAACGCGGCGGAGGTCGCCCTTGGCAGGCTGCGTGCGATTCAACGCAGAATGCAGCAGCCGTAAGCTGCTGCATTCTGGTTCAGACTGACACGGACGTTACGGTTTGTCCTCGTCGTCGTCCTGTTCGTCCGCGTCGTGATCCTTACCCGGAAGCGGCGCGATTGAACCAAACAAGCCATGGGTTTCCTCGTCTGGTCCCGCAGTGAAATACAACGTGTTCACCGGGCCGGCGGCAGCACCATTGCCGAAAGAGAGAGCCCAGAGTCCATCAATCTTGAGAGGCCGACTTGGCGCGCCACGAAGAAGTCCGCGGAAATGTCCGGTCATCGGGTCAAAGGCCGCGATCTGACCACTGCCAAACTGCCCGACCAAGAGCAGATTGCTGAAACGCCCGAAGTTCGCGGGAGCGAGGGCGACACCCCAAGGTGCATTCATCCAATACCCCGTGTGGAGTCGCAGCTGTAGTACGCCGTCGAGGGAATACGCGTTCACATACCCACGGCCGTGTCCCGCGACTTCGTCGATACCTTCCTCGTCCTGCTTGGCGTACGTAACATAGAGCCGGTTACCAATTCTCTGGACGTTGAAGGGCGCGTAGCCGCCCGGTAGCGACCAGTCGCGGAAAGCATCGGCGCCAAAGTGGACTTCGTTGAAGGCTCCGTTGAAGACTTCCACGGTCCCCGCGAGGAAATTCGCGGCATAGAGGTAGTTCGCGCCGTTCACGTTCCCAATCGCGAGACTTTTGTAGATCGCCCAGCCGTGCCGGTTGATTTTTGTGACCGCGGTTGTGCCCCCCGCCCAGCCGGCGATAGTACCATCCTCAGTCGCGAACAAAAACCGCGCCGCTTGACCGGGACCAAGCAGGAAGTCCGTCGTTGAACCAGAGTCGTTGAACACAGTGCCGGTCGGAGCCGACGGAGGCGCTTCGCCGACTGGAGTGGGAATGGTAACAGTCAAGGGAACTTTCGCTCCCGCTCCGGTATAAAGCGTCGACGTGCCGGTGCCGTTGTTTGCCGACCACCATGGACTCGCGGCGCTCCGTGACAGGCCCCACGGGTTGACCAAATTGGCGTCGGTGACCGCGGCGGCACCCGCTACATCGGAAACCAAGTTGGTCTGCTGATATTGATGAGCAATGGGGGCGCCGACGGCGGAGGAGTTTGCAAGGACGGCAAGGGCGATGCCCAATGCCATCGTGGTGGTATGGCGGATGGAGCCAAAGCGCCGCACCGATGGGGGAACGTGGCAGCTGCCACGTTCGGGGGTTAGCTGATTTCTCATAATGACTGGGGGTTGTGACCGGCGAGGCCGATCTGGGGATGAACCTTTGATCTGAGGATCGAGACCGTGGGAGCACGGTCGGACCCGACCTTGCCGTTGTTTGGAGATCCGGGAATTAGAATCCAGTAACAACCTTGTTACGGGCGGCCTGCTCACGGTGGCAGTCACCCAGCGAAAATTCTAACGCCCGAATCGTCCACATCCAGTCGTGGCATACCTTCCTTGTATTCAGTTCGTGGTGCCGCTTCAGCTATCCAATTTCGCGTTGCACGTCGGACCAGCCTCCCTGGGCTGCGTTGACTGAGCAGCAAAAAGGCCGGTCGATTGACCGGCCTGTGAGTGAGAGTAACTGGCTGGTTTACTTCGCGCGCGTGGCGACCCAGTCGCGCTTCTGGGGCGCGCCGCCATCGCGGCCGGGGCGTTCACTCGAGCCCTTGATGCTGTCGCCGTCGAGTTTGCCTTCGTATTTGATGACGATCGTATTGCCGTTGAACTCACGCGTGACGGTGAAGGCAATGACGCCATCTTTGAAGGACGCGTCGCCGATCGCGACGTCGGGACGCTGGCCATTGCCGACGAGCGTGCCGGTGAGTTTGCCGGACGCATGGTCGAGTTTCAGCGTTTGCTCATACGTGGCACCATCGCGGCCGGGCTGGCTCCACGTCCATGTGCCGGTCGGTGACGATGCAGCTGGAGCGGTCGCGGCAGCCGGCTCGGCAGCTTGAACGGCCAGTGGAAGGGAACATGCCGCGCAAGCGACGGCGATCAGTCGGAGGTAGGTTTTCATATTTTTGGGGGCAACGAAGAGACGGCTGGAATCCGACAAGGTTGCGCGCGTCGCGCGGCGAGCCGAGGACAACGCCTTCTACCAAACAGGCGTTGCACTTCGTCAGCTGCTCGCTAGCGGTCCCTGATGGCTCCTACGCGACAGGGCTCGATCAAACTTTTCCGGCTCTGGGGCATCGATGTTTATCTCCACTGGTCCTGGTTCATTGTGGCGTTCTACTCCATTTCAACGCGTCTGCCCAACTACGCGTCACCGATGTGGGCGGCGTTTGAATACTTGGCTTTGTTCGCGATCGTGCTGACGCACGAGTTCGGTCACGCGCTGGCGTGCCGGCAGGTTGGTGGAAAGGCGGATCAGATCGTTTTGTGGCCGATGGGCGGCGTCGCTTATGTTGCGCCGCCGTCGCGGCCCGGCGCGACGCTTTGGAGCATCGCCGCCGGACCTTTGGTGAATGTTGTCCTGCTGCCTGTCTTGTTTGGCGTTCTGATTTTCAGCCAGCGTGCGGGATGGCGGCAGGAAATGCCTGACGTGTATGCGTTCATCCGCGCGGTCACGGCGATCAACGTCAGTCTCCTGGTGTTCAATCTTCTTCCCGTCTATCCACTGGATGGCGGACAGATCCTGCGCTCTTTGCTCTGGTATCCGTTTGGCCGTGCCCGGAGCCTGATGATTGCGACGGTGATCGGATTTTTCGGGGGAGCGGCATTGGTGGGATTGGCCATCTGGCAAGAATCGATGTGGATCGGGCTGATCTCCCTGTTTCTACTCTCGAACTGCTGGCGCAGTTTTCAGCATGCACGAAGTCTCCGGGAGCTCGAAAAGCTTCCGCGCCGGTCGGAATTCGAATGTCCCACCTGCCAGGCCTCCCCGCCGATCGGACCTTATTGGCGCTGTGAGCAGTGCCGTCAGCCGTTTGATCTTTTCGCCTCCGCGGGCGTATGCCCGAACTGCGCTACGCTGCAAAACGTCGCTGGCTGCGCAGATTGCGGCAGCGGTCACGCCTATTCCTCCTGGCAGAAGCAGCCACGCCTCGTTGTTTAGCGGCGAATCGCGCGAACGGAAAGTGCCGTGCGGGGCGCGCCGCGCGCGGCCGAAGACGAAATCTTAACCGCTGTTCTCATCGCTTGTCACCGGCTGCGGCCTCGGCATCGTCAACGGCTCCCCTCCCCAATATGAAAATCTTCATCGTTGCCCTGGCGTTCCTTTCAACCGGTGGTCTGGCCTCTGCTGCCGCACCTGATCTTGTGTGGGAAGCCACGGGTTTAGTGGCTCCCGAATCCGTCGTGCACGACACCGTGCGTCACGAACTTTATGTATCGAACATGGGAGGACATGACGCCACATCCCCGGCCGGCGATGGGTTCATCAGCCGCGTGAGTCTCGACGGGAAAATCCTTCAGCAGAAATGGGTCACCGGTCTCGACAACCCGAAGGGCCTCGCGGTTGTGAACGGACGTTTGTACGCCGGCGACGACAACGATCTCGTCGAGATCGATATCGCGAAGGGGGCCATCCTCAACCGGTATGCGCCCACGGACGGTCCGGGAAAGTTCAATGACTGCACGGCTGACAGCGAAGGTAACGTGTACGTTTGCAGCGGACGGCTTTTGACGATTTTCCGTCTGCACGAGGGGAAGTTTGAGGCGTGGGTGAAGCTCGATGCTGCGGTCACGGGCGGACTCAATGGTTTGAAAGCGGAAAAAGACCGTCTCCTGCTCGGCGGTTGGTCGATCCGCGATGCGAGTGGGAAGGAACAGGTCGGCCATATCTCGACGATCTCGTATCGCGACAAATCGATTGGCAGAATCGGGAATCAACCCATCTGCCACATTGATGGTCTCGAGCCAGATGGCCGTGGCGGGTACACGGTGACGGACTGGCTGACTGGCGATGTGCTCCATGTTTCTGCGGACGGTAAGCCGGAGCCCATCATGAAACTGGTCCAGGGATCTGCTGATCACTCGTATGTCATCGACCGTCAGCTGCTGATCATTCCCTTGATGAAGGACAATGTTCTGCGGGCCTATCATTGGGCGCCGGTGGCGAGCAAGTAAACGTTACGTCTTCAGCTGATGAATACGTGCCAGTTGTCGAGTCCGCGCTTGAAAGCGATGCGCCTCATCGCGGGCATCACGCTGGCCATCGCCAGTCTTGTGCCGCCGCTGCTTCCCGCGGAAACCGCGCAACCCGCGGGTTCGTGGGCGAACGCGTTGACGACCGGACGTGTTTTGGTGATGGGCGATAGCATCACGCAGGATGGCCGGTATGTTTCTTTCCTGGAATATCACCTGGCTCGGCTGGGACCCGCGTCGCATCACGACCTGATCAGTATCGGACTCTCGAGTGAAACGCTCTCCGGTTTGTCGGAGGCAAGTCACCCGTTTCCGCGGCCCGGTGTTTTGGAACGATTGGAGCGCGCGCTCAAGGCGACGAAACCCACCACGGTGTTCGCGTGCTACGGCATGAACGATGGGATTTATCATCCGCCGTCGCCCGAGCGACTGCAGGCGTTTACCTCGGGCCTGCGCCGGCTGATTGAACACGTGCGCGGGGCGGGAGCGCGCCTGGTGTTGCTGACGCCGCCCGTGTTTGACGCGATTCCGCTGCGGGCAAAAACGGTGCCGGCGACCTCACCCGAGTTTGGTTATTCGAAACCGTTCGTTGGCTACGACCAAGTCCTGGCGGAGTTCGCGACTGCGGAGGTCGCCGCGAAAGACCGGGATGTGCTGGTGGTGGATGTTCACCGCATCATGTCGGAAGCCTTGGCGAAAGCGCGCGAACGAGATCCCCTGTTCACGTTTACGCCTGATGGCGTTCATCCGGATGACCGTGGCCATCTGATGATCGCCCGTGCGGTTCTGTCGGCCCTCGGGTACGCGCTGGCGACGACGGACGTTGAATCCGCGCCGGTTTCAATCACGCGCGATCCACTCTATGTGCTCGTCGACGAGCGACGGCGTTTGCGTTCGGAAGCGTGGCTTCCGTTTGTCGGCTATCAGCGAGGCGACGCCTTCAAGTCAGCTTCCGTCACCGCAGCCGAGCAGGTTGTGCTCCGTCTGCAGAGCGACATCGATCGACTGGTGGGAGTGACCGCAGCTGCAGCGGCCAACTGATTGGCGCGGCCGGGTCGAGAAGCACTACGCGGCTCGCGTAGGGGCGTCGCTTGCCGACGCCTGATCGTTTGTCGTGGTTCGCACGATCGGGCGTCGGCAAGCGACGCCCCTACGTACCAGCCGGACTGAGATTCGACCGCGCTTACGTCAGTTTCTTCCGGAAGAACTCAATCGTCCGCGTCCAGGACAGGCGGGCGGCGGCTTCGTCGAAGCGCGGTGTCGTATCGTTGTGAAACCCGTGGTTCACCTTCGGATAGATGTACGCCTGATAGTCCACGCCGGCGGCTTTCAACGCCTGCTCGTACGCCGGCCAGCCGGCGTTAACGCGGGTATCCAGTTCCGCATACTGGAGCAGGAGCGATCCCTTGATTTTCGCCGCGTCCGCGGCTGAAGGCTGACCGCCGTAGTACGGCACGGCGGCTTTGATCAAATCCGGCAACCGCCACGCGAGCGTATTGGCCATGCCGCCACCGAAACAGAATCCGATCGCGCCCATCGAGCCATTGCAGTCGGGGTGGTCGTGCAGAAAATGGACGGCTGCGACAAAGTCCTCGGTCATTTTGGTCTTATCCAATTTTTGCTGCATCTCGCGACCTTGATCGTCATTGCCGGGATAGCCGCCGAGCGGATACAGGGCGTCCGGTGCAAACGCGAGGAAGCCGGCCACCGCGAGACGGCGCGCGACGTCTTCGATATACGGATTCAGTCCGCGGTTCTCGTGAATGACCACCACGCCCGGCAGTTTCCCCGTTGCGCCACTCGGTTTGGCCAGCAAGCCCCGCATCTCCCCATTTCCGGCGGGTGACGGGTATTTAACGTAGTCGGACGTGACGCGCGGATCATCTTTGGGAACTTCGGCCGCGAGCGCGTAGCTCGGACTCAGCATTTCCAGCAAAGTGAGGGCGGTCAGTCCACCGACGGCGTACTTGGCCGCGCGTTCCAAAAACGTGCGCCGATCAATCTGGCCATGCACGTAGTAGTCGTAGGCATCGAGTAGATCCTGATCAAAATCGTGGGCGGTTTTTCTTTCCATGATGGCTCTGGGGTTTGGGGATTATGGGCGGTGAAAATCAGTAATCGTCTGCGCGGTTGAGGCAAAACAGGACGCAAGATTCGCTTCGAAATAGTGGGGCCCGGTAGGGTCGGACGAGGTGCGCCCCGCCCGACGTTGAACCGGGTTACTTGGCGGTACCGGCTGCCGCGGTCGGTGCGGTGGGCGTCGTCGGAGCGGTGGATGGTTCTCCGACCGGTACCAGCAAACCGCGGTTGCTCGCATCGCGCGGATCGTCGGCTCGCGGATAATCGCGCCACAACCAGCGGAGCATTTCGGGCAAGATTGCGCCTGCTTGTTTATTCGAGTGTGTCCCGATGCCCCAGGTGTAGTTCACGTCGTAGCCTTTTTCCGTGAGAGCAGCGACCATCTTGATATTCTGCGCATGCCAGTCGCGTTCGGCGTTGTAGGTCGATGGGTCACTGCCGGGCCGGAGACCGCGATTGTCGTTCAGGCCGTCCTGGAGAAAAATCCGGATCGGCTTCCGTTCGCTGGACCGAATCATATCGGGATAAGCATGCCCCCCGCGGAGATTGGTGAAGCTGCCAATGGTGCTGATCACTTTTCGAAATTGATCCGGACGGTGCCACGCCACGGTGAACGCCGCAATCGCACCTGAACTGGCGCCGCCGATCGCCCGATCGTCGGGATTCTTGGACAAGTTGTACTCCCGGTTCAGCACCGGCAGCAGTTCGTCGACGATGACTTGGGCGTACTTGTCATCGATCGCGTTGTATTCCTGAGGGCGGTTGGAGGCGCGGTCGCCCCATTCGGAGGCGCTGGCGACGGCTTGTTCCGGTTTCCGGCCGGGGTTGATGAAGACGGCGATCGTGACCGGAATTTCTCGACGGTAGATCAGGTTATCCAACACGTAAGGCGTGCGATAGTCGCCCGTCAGCCGCAGCCACGCCTGACCGTCTTGCAGGATAAGAAGCGAGGCGGGCTGCTTCGAATCGTACTGAGCGGGAACATACACGCAGTAGTCGTGCAGCGTTCCCGGATAGGCCTGACTGGGCAGTTGCGCCCACTCGGTCACCTTGCCTTGCGGGACGCCGGGCTGGACCTCGGAGTCGGGGCCCAAGTGATAAACGTCGTCGGTCGGAGCCGCCATCATGGGCAGCGCGATCACAGCGGCGATCAGTGCAGCGCAAAACGAAGGAGTCCGAAACGACCGGTGGTGGGGAGCAATTTTCATGGGTAGCGGAAGAAGGACAGGCTGGGGTGGCAGGGCTGAACCGCACGCATAGACGCGTAGGGAGTGCGGAGGTTTTGGGAATAATCACGCCGTCGCGATGATTTCCAGATCATCACGCCTTTGGACCGCTGGTCCACCCGATGTTGCGGCGGCGTAACATTTCGATGGGCTCCAGCAGCCGACAATGAACTCCTCCCCATCTGGGTCCGCGCCAAAACTCCTGCTGCAGCTGGAAGGGCTTGTCGTATTGATCGCGGCTTGTGTCATGTACCGCGAACTCGGTGGTTCATGGCGGCGGTTCGCTTTGCTCTTTCTGGCGCCCGATTTGCTCATGCTCGGTTATGTGTTTGGCCTGAAAACGGGCGCACGCGTGTACAACGCCGGGCACACCTATGCCTCGCCATTTCTACTTTGGGCGATCGTCTATTTCGGCCATCGGTCCGCGCTCTTTCCGCTCTGCCTGATCTGGGTCGCGCACATCGGTTTCGACCGGCTGCTGGGCTATGGCTTGAAGTACAACTGCGCTTTCAAGGATACGCATCTGCAACGCGTCTGAGCCGTAACCATTCAATTGAACCACGAGTGGACACGGATTTCTACGGATCCGATGTAGGTCAGCGCGCTTGCGCGCGCTCCGGCGATCGCGTTCGGGAGATTGCCGGCGCGAGTGTAACCCACCGGAGCGCGCGCAAGCGCGCTGGCCTACGTGATCCTTCTGTCTTCCTTCAACCTTTACACCTGCAACAGATGTCACCGGATCGTGACCGTGAATCGATCGAACGAGCGCCCTTTCGCACCTATCCCATTGGTGTCCAGTCGTGGTTTCTTACTGCATGGATCCGGCTGAGCCCAAGCGGGCATTGACCCTCGGGTGGGCTGACGCATAAACGGGCGCACTTCGCCGCGCTCTCGTTCGATCCCCACTCGAGCATTTCGTGCCGCACCGTATCCATTTCATCGCATGTGTGCCTCAATCGCTGCCGCCGTTCCGCCGCCCAACTCCACGCGCCGCATCCTGCTCGCCAGTCTCGCCGGCACGACGATCGAGTTCTTCGATTTCTATATCTACGCGACGGCCGCGGTGCTCGTTTTCCCAAAATTGTTTTTCCCCGCCTCCGACCCGGCCTCGGCTACGTTGCAATCGCTCGCGACCTTCGCGCTGGCCTTTTTTGCGCGGCCGGTGGGTTCAGCGGTGTTCGGTCATTTCGGTGATCGCATTGGTCGCAAGGCCACCCTCGTGGCGGCTCTGCTGACGATGGGCATATCGACCGTCGTCATTGGGCTGCTGCCCACCTACGCCAGCATCGGGATGCTGGCTCCTCTGCTGCTGGCGCTTTGCCGGTTTGGGCAAGGCTTCGGGTTGGGCGGCGAATGGGGCGGGGCGATTTTGCTCGCGACGGAGAACGCACCTCCAGGCAAACGCGCGTGGTTCGGCATGTTTCCCCAGCTCGGAGCCCCGCTCGGTTTTTTGGGCTCGGGTGGAATTTTTTTGCTGCTGTCCCACACGTTGACCAATGAGCAGTTTCTGGGCTTCGGGTGGCGTCTGCCCTTCCTCGCCAGCAGTCTTCTCGTTTTGGTGGGTCTCTACGTGCGACTGAAGATCACCGAAACGCCGGCGTTTCGACATGCGATGGAGAAGAAGGAACGCGTTGCCGTGCCGCTGTTGGTCGTCGCCCGTGATCATTTCCGCGTTTTGGTTTTGGGTACGCTCATCGCCGTTGCGACCTTTGTCCTGTTTTATCTGCTCACCGTGTTCTGTCTGAGTTGGGGCACCAGCCGACTCGGGTACACGCGCGAACGCTTTCTCGTGATTCAGATGTTCGGCGTGCTGTTTTTTGCCGCCGCGATCCCTTGTTCGGCGCTGCTCGCCGACAAACATGGACGCCGCGTCACGTTGATGATCATCACGGCCGCGATTGTCTTGTTTGGTTGCTTTCTCGGACCGATTTTCAGCAGCGGACTGAATGGCGTGGTCATCGTAACGGTGGTCGGTTTCGCCTTGATGGGTCTGACCTACGGGCCGCTGGGCACGATGTTGTCGGAGCTGTTCCCGACGGCAGTCCGATACACGGGAGCGTCCATGACGTTCAATCTCGCCGGCATCTTCGGCGCGTCGCTGGCTCCTTACATCGCGACGTCCTTGGCGAATCACTACGGCTTGTCAGCGGTGGGCTACTACCTCGCGGGCGCAGCGCTGTTGACCCTGCTGGCGCTCTGGCTGAGTCGCGAAACCAGAGGGGCAGCGTACACGCTCGAAGGCGCGAGCGACCGCGTTCGCTCGCCAAGCTGAAGCCATCGCGCAGCGGCGAAGCAGGTACGTCCCGCGCCAGCCGCCCCGGTGATCAGCGGGTGACTTTTACGACGTAGTACAGGAACGTTCCTCCCACTTCGGTGAAACAGTGTGGCACGCCGGCCGGGATCACGATGACATCTCCCTTTACGAGATGGCGAGGAACACCACCGGTGATCTCCTTGCCGCGCGTTTCGCCCGGTCCGGTTGTTTTCGCACCAGCAATGGTTCCGCCGGTGACGAAGGTCGCCGCTCCCTCCAGCACGTAGAAAATGTCGGTGTCGTGCTCGTGCAGTTCAGCTTCTCCCGCCATGACGCGGCGGCCGGCCTGCACCTTGAAGCTACTGTTGATGGTGATGGGTTGGCCGAGGGCGAACGCGCGGTCGACGGTCGAATGGTCGATCAACACGACGTCGGTTGGCGGCGGTTCGATGGCTTGAGCCGTGCTGGACACGAAGGCGGCGGCGGTCAGAGCCGCGAGGACGGAAACGATGCGGGGGAATGGTTTCATGGGAGTAGATGAGAAAGCAGTGGTGCGATCGCAGCTGAGCCCAGTCGCGAGCGGGCGGCGACGATTTTTTTCGCCGATGAATTTCAACCGCACCAACGCCGATGCCTCTGGGTGCCGCACTGAATCGGTCGGCGAGTATGCGAGTTGCAGTTGCCGCAGAACAAATCGGTGGCTGAGAGTGGGTCATGGTCGATGCTCCTTTGCGTGAAGTTCACTGTGCTGAGGCGATCGCGTGGATGCGCGAGCGCGGCTGCATCGCGGGAGCGTGTGCGGTGACCTCCTTGCCCGACGTATCCGAAGTGGGGTTGGCGTTGCCGGTGTGGCGGAGTTGGTTTCTTGACGCGGTTGGACGCGTCGTCGATGCCGTGCCGCCGGCGAGCGTCGCGATCTTTTTTCAAAGCGACATCAAGCGGGACGGCGGCTGGATCGACAAAGGGGCCATGGTGATCCGTGCGGCCGAGGATGCGGGCGCGCGGGTGCTGTTTCACAAAATCGTGTGCCGTCGCTCGCCGGGCCTCCTCACGTTAGGCCGGCCTGGATACACTCACCTTATCGCGGTTTCACGTGCGATGATTTGTCCCGATGTTCTGCCAATTCCCGATGTGATCGTTGATGCCGGTCGGTTGACGTGGGTCCGGGCGATGGGCGTCAAGGCCGCGGCGCATGCAGTCCGTTTCGCGCGTGATCACGCCCAGGCGACGACCATTTTTGATCCGTTTTGCGGCGTGGGCACGGTACTGGCCGTTGCGAATGCGCTCGGCCTCAACGCGCTTGGAGTGGAGAAGGCAAAGAAGCGTGCCGGCGAGGCGCAGCGGCTTGCGATTCGCGCGAGCGAACTGGAGGGTTGAGTGTCAGAATTTCGGTGACGCTGTCGAACGCGCTTACAAATTGCGCGACGCGCGACGGATGGCCGAGACGCGGGTAGAAAATTAAGTTGCTGGCATGACGTGGGTAACGATCTGACCGCGGATCGGTTTCGTCTTTGGCGTAATGGGTGCTGAACGAGTCCGTCCAGAGCAACCTTCAACCCCGTTTACCATGTCACTTTTGATTTCCCTCGCCAGCATTTCTGTTTCGCGCGTTCCCGACAGCGGCACGTCGATCGCACTCGTTACCGGCGGCGTTCTCGCGCTCGGCATGGTCGCCCGGTTTTTGAAGAGTCGGAAGTAAGCCACGTCACGGATCTAACCTCGAACCACCATCACCATGTCTCTCCTTACCTTACTCGCGACCTCCGTTGTTTCACGCGTGCCGGATAGCGGCGCGTCGATTGCTCTCGTTTCAGGCGGCGTTCTCACGCTCGGCCTGTTCGCGCGTTATCTGAAAAGCCGGAAGAAGTAATCCAGATTATCTATTTCAAGCTGCCTCGGCGTTGAGCTCAGGCAGCTTTTTTGTGCGCGGATTTCAGCGCTCGACGGCGAACGAAGGGCGCCCAGAACCGCTGCCATACGCCGGCCGGATATTCGTTCCCGCCCGTGAATCCCAACTCACTGGGCGCGTGTCCGTCGCTCGGCCAATACGCGGTGCGAAACAGCCAGTCCCACAGCGCCAGATTGATGCCGAAATTCTGTCCACCGGCGCCGTGCATTTCGACGGAGTGATGCCACGCGTGGAGCCGGGGTGAATTGATGAGGTAGCGGAGTGGACCCCAATCCCAGTTCAGGTTGGCGTGAACGAGTTCCTGCATGAAGAGCGAGACCACCAGGATGGTGAAGATTGCCCGGTCATCGACGCCGAGCACGACGAGCGGAAGATAGATGATCAATTTGTAGATGATGATCTCGCCCCAATGGGAGCGAAACGTGGCGAGCCAATCGAGTTGAGTGCTGCTATGATGCAGCTTGTGGAGCTCCCATAACCAGGGAACACGGTGCAGCGTTCGATGGATATTCCATTCGAGGAAATCCTTGATCACGAAAAAAACGACGGCTTGAACCCAGACGGGCCACGTCGCAAGCAGGTTGAGTGAGTCCGGTTGCGCCACTCCGAAATGGAAGAAGGCGGAATTCAGCCAGCCGACGAGGTACACCGCGACGACAGCCAGCATCCAGCTCAAGTATTGCGTGTTGAAGACGAGCCAGAACAGATCCTGACCGAAGCCGTCGCGAATCACTGGTTGCGAGGGACGCGCGGTGAAGCATCGCTCCAGCGCAAAGACCGTCACCGAGACGAGCAGCAGCCAGATGTAGAATTTTAGATACAGCGGCACGAGTGAAGTGGCGACTTCAGCCTTCGTGATCCGCTCAACACACGCAAGAGTCGACCTCAGCAACCACGGCTGAAGCGCACGGAATCCACTCGCGTCGTCGGAGCAGCGTTGGCCGCGAGCAGGAGGTTTTTGCGCGCCTCCCACGAACGCAGCGTCCAATATCCGCCCAGTACAAGGGCGAAGAAGACGAAGAAGGTGAGGGAATTGAATAACATGGTGACGAGAGGATGAGACGAGGGGATGGTTGGCTGACGAACGTGCCATCCTGCCAAAATCCGTGAGGCTGCGCATTGAGCCGTTCGGCTAGTTTGGTTTAGCCGAGCGGCTAGTCCTCAGATTGGCGCAGACGAGGCGCGCGTTCCCGACCGGTTTTCGGTCACCGACCCGGCTGTGGAGTGGCATTCCGGATACGCGGGTGCGCAAACGAGCGAAGCCGGTTGTTGAGCCCTCACGTGAACCATCGATAACTTTTGGTTGCGGCCATGCGGAGCTGGGCGACACTGCCGTTCCTTGTGACAACGGAACCAAAACGTGTGGGCGCACTGCGCCGCCTCGGAGCGTCGGGCTATGTGGCCATTGTGCTGTCCTTTTGGCCACCGCTCGGCGGATTCGTGCTGCTGGCTTTTCTGACGGCCCTCGGCCCGTGGCTGCGCGCTCAAGGCACCACCGGCATGTTGGTCTATGTCGTGGTCGCCGGACTCCTGATGGGGGTCTCCTTCCTGCCCACGTACTCGTGCGCCATTCTGGCCGGATGGGCATTTGGCTTCGCGGCTGGATGGCCGCTGGCGATGATCACGATCACTCTTTCATCGCTGATTGCGTATGCGATCGGTCGTTGGATTTCGCGGGATCGAGTGGTCGAAGTGATTCGCGAACGGCCGCGCTGGGATGCCATCCACCGCACGTTGCTCGCGCGAGATTCGGTCAGGACAATTCTGGTGGTGACGCTTCTGCGCATCCCGCCGGCTGCGCCGTTCGCGTTGGCCAACTTCGTCCTCGCGGCGGCCCGCGTGCCCCTCGTCGCCTATACGGTGGGCACCTTTCTGGGCGTCGCCCCGCGCACGGCACTTGCCACCTTTGCCGCGGCGAAATTGGAACAGCTGCGCTTCGAGAACGTGTCGGATCGCTGGATGGTGGTGGCCGGAATCGTTGCGACGGTGATCGCCTGCGTGCTGCTCGGCGTGCTCGCGAATCGCGCGCTTCGTCAACTCACCGAAAACCCAAAAGCTCGCGAATGATGGAGCGCGTGGTGATCGGCGTGATGATTTTTCTCACACCGTTTCGCCGTAGAGCCGTCGGACCGAATCCCGACTGAGCACGATGATCGTGAAGATGCCGAGCACGGTGCCGAACGGCATGAACATGCAAAGCAGCGCCGCGATCACGAAGCTGAAGATCCGATGCCGCCGACGTGCGAGCATGCGCCCCGAGATGATCGTGCAGGCCGCCGCACCCCAACCGATCAGAACGAAGGCGATGCCCATGCCGGCGAACAGAAACCCAACAAACGGCGGCGGCGCAGATCCGTCCTTGCCGCCCATGAAAGAGGGATTCGCGATCATCATCACGCCGAGAAAAACGTGGATGAGCGGGAAGCAGGCAAAGATCGCGCCCAATCCACCGACGACGTAGTGAAAGATCGCGAGCAGCTTGAGATGATCGGCATCGTTGTTCGCGACAGGAGGCGGCAGGGTACTCATGGGAAGGCGAAGGTGGTGACGGATCGACGAAAGTATCAGTCGCCGCACGCGTCCGTGCAAGTCGCTGATCGATTCCTGAACCATGGCCCCTGAGACGGAACCCTGCAATTGGACCGCGCATGGACACGGATGAACATGAATGGAAATGGGCGGAGTTTGTGCTCGGACCGACAATCACCAGATCGTGACCGTGCGTCATTTCTCCGTGAGCGCGCATCTCGACCCTCGTGCATTCGTGTCAGTTGGTGTCCATTCGTGGTTCCTGCTGCATGAGCGCCCGGCTTGGTTGGATTCACCTTGCATGTCGTTTGGGTCTGCGGCGCTTTGAGCCGTTCACGATGATGAGGTTTCCACGCTTCGCCGGTCGTTTCTCGGCGCCGTCGTTGCGCACCGCGTTGATGGTCCTCGTGGTTTCGTCCGCTGGGCTTCGTGCGGCAGTATCGCCCGACGAAACCGCATCTCCTTCCCCTATGAAGATCTCCGGCTCCGTCCGATTCGGCGCGCAAAAAGCGCGCATGACGCATCTCTATTTCCGCAAGAAACAGTCCGACGACGGACCGATCGTGGCCCTGCTCTTTTCCGATCATCCGCTTCCCATTGGGGTCCTCGATGACGCCCAGAAACGAGTGGCGCTGGCTCGCAAGAAAGCGTTCGTGGGCTTGTACGTGGAGCTCGATGAAACGGCTCGTGTGACCTCGACCGATCTTTTGCATGCGGACGGGGGCTTTTCCGGACCTTGGACTTTCGAGCCGGCCGCGCGGAAGAAGGGTCAGATGGGTGGGCGCGTCGCCACCGAAGGGGAAGGGGATTTCTTCGGCAGCCCGTATTCGGTCGACGTCTCGTTCGAAGGCGTCGCGAAGCCCGACGAGACGTGGCGTGGCTCAGCCTTGTACGAAACAAAACCAACAGGTTTGAAAGTCGGTCAGGCGAAGGGATGGATGGAGCGAACCGGCAGGAAAACCACGTTGTCCCACGCGCTCGCGGTCACCGAAACAGATTTGTTCGGCGATTCCGGTGAACGGAAACTGTTCCTCACAGCGAAGCCGGTGACGGACGAAATGCTCGCGGGCACCATGGGTCCGGAGCGGGCGATGCACGAGGCGGGCGTGGAATTTCTCCGGGTGGGCCTTGATGGGAAAAACGAACTCCAGTCGGTCATGACGCCGGCGGCCGACGGTGCACCGATCAATTTCACCAGCTCGCACTGGGAGATCGAATTGTTTGCGGGCACCGCGACAGAGCTCGACGGCCGGGTGCAACTCGCAGCGATCGAGGACGGTGATCTGGATTTTCCGCGCTTCAATGTGGAGTTTCATGCTGAGACGCGGGCGATTGGTGCGGCGCAACCAGTCACAGCGGAGAATGGAAAAGCACTGCCCAAGGATGGCGGTGAGCCGGGCGCGGCGTATCGCGCCTTCGTGGCGGCGTTGAAGAAGGCGAAAACGGTGGACGAACTTTTGCCGCTGCGAATTCCGGCGATGGCGGCGATGTTGGTAGGCGTGCCCCTCGCGGAACGCGGGCCGTTGCTGGAATTTTTGAAGGAAGAAGCGAAGACGCCGTACAAGATCGTGGGCGGATTCGTGAATGCAGACCAGGCGACGTTGTGGTTGTACGCGAAGGTGGGCGGCGAAAAAATTGATGGACGGGTCAACGTTCACCGAGAGGGCGCCATTTGGAAGCTGGGAATCGAATCGTTCCGCAGCGCGCCCGAGTGATTAACGCGACCGCCGGCTCAGGCGCGTTGCAGTACTGATCGCCTGCCTAAATCCAGCGCGCCAGAAAGCGCGCCACGCACCCGAGCACGATCATGCCGATCACAAACGCGGGGGCGAAAAAATACATCATGCCGGCCATCTCATCGAGTCGCGGCTTGGGCGACATGCCGATGGCCACGGCGACCCCGAAGCAGGCGAGATGTGCGAGGAGATGAGGCCAGATCGGTTGATGACGCGTGATCCAGGCCAGCCCCACGTAGAGCGCGCCAATGACGGTGAACGTGGCAAAAAACGCCATCAGCCGTCCGTCCGGACCTCGCGACACAAAGTACGAGGCGATGCCGGCCACAATACTGAGCAGGTACATCGAGAGGAGCGGAGTGGACACAACGGGATCAAAGAGAATTTTCCGTGGAGTGCCATGAGCAAACAGATCGGTGATCCCGACGCGCTGCGCACTTTTCAGGAGCAGGTCTTCATGGGTTCGCTCAAGGCTTCGCGGGACCAACGTCACCAGCCAGTCCCGTGAGGAGCAAACCAACCCCGACGAGGTTGTATCCGCTGTGCAATGCCGTGGTGAGCAGCACAGCGGTGAGGTCCGACGCACGCGCCCATCGGAGGTACGTGGCAGCGAAAAACGCTCCGCCAATGAGGCCCGCGCAGATGCCGGTGGGCACGTCCACGCGGACGAAATGCGCGAACGCGAACGGCCCGACTGCAGCGATGAATTGGGCGCGTCGGGATCCGCCGAGCGCTGAGACCACCGCGATGGGCACAAACTGAAAAAGCACGGTTTCCACGAGCGGCGAAACGAGCGTGGTGAGAACGATGAGCGCAACGGGGGAAAGTGCGGAGAGGTCGGCGCGAGGTGGAAACGCGAACACAACCTGCAGAATCATCCCGACGCCGTACGAGAGCGCGACCAGTTCAATCAGGGCGGTAAGAAAAAATTTGAGTTTCGACGCGCGAGAAAACCAATCGAGGTGCGCTCGAAGCAGGCGGAGGAAGGACATCTCGATCGGAGAAGAGTGCGCGCGAGGGAATCAGCGCGCGCGACCTGTGTCAGGCGACGCTTGGTTGCGTCGCGACCGAAGTTGAACTTGGGCGAGTTGCGCGCGGAACGCTTTTAATTGTGTCGGCGTGAGCACGCCAGCTGCGGCCTCGAGAATCCGCGTCCAGTTCGCCGCCGCGGGATTGGCGCCGGATTCCTCGTGCGGAGATTCCCGCGCAATGATTGCGACGAGCTGCTCTCCCTGCACGGAGGTCAGAGGGGCGGAATAGTACAGATCACCGGCCAGCGTCCTCACGATTTCGCGGACTGATTGAGTCGCGCCGTAGTCGCGCAGCTGTTGATAAGCCGTGTCGCCGAGCAAGGTGCGCAGTGAGTTCTCCGCCTTGGTGGTCGCGTCTCGGAGCAGGCCACGCACGGACGGATCCGTCGCATCGACGCCGTTCGCTTGCGCAGAACTCGCGATATCAGCGATCGTTTGAAATTTCTCCATCAGGATCGCTTTGAGGTGTTCGGAATCCTGCTCTGACAAATGCAGTAATTGAAAGGCCGGACCGAGCTGACGATCGAGTTCTGATGGCTGCGCTTCCAACCACGCTTGCATGGCGCTGCTGTCGGCCCGTAAGCCCCAGAGCGTGCGCAGCGGGTTGGCGTTCGATGGCAGAACCTGACCGACAGGGCCTGGCACGGCGGCTCCGCCGATACCTGAGGCGGCAACATGGTTTTGGCTTGGGCGCGGTGTTTGATCTGGCGGCGGGGTTGCGGGCAGCTTGGGCGTTCGATGAGTGTCCGCTGGGTCCACGGCGGCCGATGGCGATGGTCGCGAGCTTTCGGCCGCCAAGCCGCGTACCGACTGCCGCAGTTGGTGCAACTCAGCAGTTTGATACCATGCTACGCCGAGGGCGAGAGCGGCGGCCGCGGTTGCGATCGTTGCGGTGGTTTTCGCGTTCATGAGTGTTATCAATGCCGTGCCGGATGAGGCGGCGGGGATTAGCCAGTAGGTCTGCAGGAGCGTTGCGACCAGCGACGTGGGTGCGGTTACGACGGGTTGCGCGGAGAGGGTCGCGCTGAGAAGAGTGGACGTTGACGAAAAGCCCCTTCGCGCGAGCACCTGGCGCAGTTTATCCAGCGCACGGTTCACTCGTACTCGGGCGGCGTCTTCGCTTCGGCCGTCAATCTGGGCGATGTCGGCATAGGATGATCGCGTGAAGAAACGGAGAACGAGAGCGACGCGATCACGTTCGCTGAGTTCATCCATCGCATGGTCGAGGAGCGGCCTGAGCCGTTGCCAGGCATCGTCATCAGAGGGACCCGTTTCGGTCGCGGTGGCACGCACGGCGTCGCTCGCATGGAGGCTGCGGCGACGTTCTGCCCTCATGATATTGCTCGCCGCATTTCGCGTGGCCGTGTGCAACCAAGCGGGGAGAGCAGGGTGGGAACGAAGTGCAGCCGCATGTCGGGAGAGAGCGACGAAGACAGCTTGGGTCACGTCCTCGGCGAGCTGCGCGCGACCCGCGGTTCGACGGAACGCTGCTGAATAGACCAGATCGACATGCTTCTGAACCAACTCGGTGAACGCGCGCTGTGAAGACTCGTCGAGGAAACGGCGGAGGAGTTCATGGTCATCGCTCATCAGGGCTCATCTTTATAACACCGATCGACCCAAAACCGAACACTCTACTCACGACGCACAATCGCCTCCGAAGTCGCGTTCCGGTGATCGGCCGGCGACCAACGCGCGGGTGGGGGAAAATTTGTAGCGCCTATGGCAGAGCGTTGAAACATGGGCTATGGTAGAGGCATCGCCGTGTTTCGGTGTGGCATGTTTCAACCCTTGGAATCCGAATAAAAACTCCGCTTCGCTTCTTTTCCGTATTTGCATTGCTGCTCGCGCTGGTCGGTCTTGCCGCGCAGGCGCAAACCACGCCTTCGCCGTCGCCTCAGGCAGGTGAGTTGACCGTCGTCATTGTCGAATCGGCCGCCACGAGGTCGCTCCTGAATGACTCCTACGATCGACTCTCCCGGGTTTTTCTCGCGGTGCTGGAAGAGCGGAAATGGCCGCTCAAGATCAAGGATGAACGCTTCGGTGCCAACCAGCCGCAGCACGACTTGGAGCTGCGGGTCTACTATCAAGGCATCACTCGGGATACGCCTCAGGAGCTCACGTTTCGCGCCTCGATGATGTTCTTCCATCACGGCGAAAAACAGGATTTGGGCGTTATCCGCTATACCTTCTCGCCGCGTCCTGGCGAAATGATGGATGAAAGCTTGGACAAGGTGGTCGCCGGTGCTGCGCGGATCGCGGCCGACCGGATAGAGCCGACGCTCTTCCCTCAGGGCACCCCCCACCGCTAGGCGGGACGTGCGACGAGACGCTGAGCGGGAATCCAGCGACCGCAAGCGACCTCGGCGGGTGGAATTTGAACCTGCAGTCGCGTCGGCTGTGAAAAAGCTGCGATCCGCGATCGCAGCCTCGATGCGATATTGTCAGACATGTAAATGCTAGTACGGTGGCGGCTTCCAAATAGCTTCATGAACACCGCCCGACTCTGGATTGTTGCAACAGGCTTCCTGGTTTCTTGCGCCGGCTTGCCGGCTGAGGAAGGAAAAGTGGAGAAAGCCAAGGAGGCCGTGAAAGAGACTGCTCACGACGTGGCCGACGCGACGAAGCGAGCCGCGACCGCGACAAAGGAGAAATCCATTGAGCTCTACGACAAGGCCGCAGCGGGGACAAAGCACGCGGCGGAAGTCACGAAAGAGAAATCGCGTGAAGCCTACGCGGCCACGAAGGAAGCGACGATCAAGGCGAAAGACAAAACGGTCGCGGTCAGCAAGGTGGTTGCCGAGAAAGCCGTTGAAACCGGGAAAGTAGCCGTGGAGAAAACCAAGGAAGCGGCGGTCGCGACGAAGGAGAAAGCGATTGAATTCACCACGACCAAGGAGGAGCTGGCTCGCTATGATGCGAACCACGATGAGCGACTCGACGCAGACGAACGGGCCGCGATGAAAGCGGCCAAGGCGAAACCGGCAGAGACGAAAGAAAGTGGCAGCAAGTAACCCGACCCGTCATTGCCGGGCTGCAATTGGCGCAAGTGCGCGTGATCCAGCTGGTAATTACCTTAAGCTTCCCGTGGAAGGTGTCGAAGTTCCTCAGTTCGAAACCAATCAGCGTTATCTGAATCGTTTCCTGCTGACCGTCCTTCCTGATTTTTTCCGCATCGTCCGCTGACTTCACTCACTCCCGATCCGTCTCCCCGACCTTCCGTTTTGACCATGTCCTGGCTTACCAAATTCATTCCAACCGCCGGCGGTTCCAAAACCCGGGCTGGCAAGGGGGATGAAACCGCGGTCCGGATGATCCGACTCAACGAAAACCCGAAGCATCCGCTGATTGCGCTTTTTGAATCGCGAAAGTACGCGAAGTCCCGAGCGGACGCGTTGGGTGCTCCCTGGGTCGCCGTGTCCTACGCCTGCGGGTACGTCCTGACGGATGGCTGGAATTTCCGGGACGCGAACGGACCAGTGACCACCTTCTGTCCTGTCCCGCCAGACGCTTTGGACGCGATGCAACGATTGGTCATTGCGCTGCAGGTCGATAAGGTTCCCGGACGAGAACTCATGCAACGCGTGAGATCTGCGCTTCGGGAGATTCCGGCGCTGGCTTCCCTGTCGCAGCCCCAATTCGAGGACACCTGCAACTGCACGGTGATGCGGGTGTGCTACCCGTCGCCCACCGGAGCGAAGGATGACTGGCTGACGATGCCGCCGTGGGCGCTGCGCCTGCCCAGCCGCCGCATGCGCCTAACCTGAAGGTGTAGGGGCGTCGCTCGCCGACGCCTTGATCGTGGTTGCGTCAGAAGAGCAGGTTGAGCGAAGGGTCGCTCGCGTTTGTTGCTGATTTCGAGCTTCTAATGGGCGTCGCAAATCTGGTGGGGGCGAGTGGCACTCCGGCAAAAAATGGCGACACTTATGGTTGTTCTGAGCGTCTCAGAACGAGTCGTATGAAAACTAAAATCGCTACTGCCTTCCTCCTCGCAATCGGCGCAGTGCTGTCGACCGCGATCGGGCAGACGCCCTCGACCCCCGCGCCGTCCGTGTCTGTCGCACCTCGCCCTGACGACCCCTCGATGGCCGTGACGCCGAATCAAATCGTCTACGCGGCCCGCCTGCCCACCGCGCAGGAGTTGACTGATGCCGCCTCCGCTCGCGGCACCATGATCAACCGGATCGAGCAAACCGGTTCGCAAATCACCGTCTCCTACCAACTCGGCAATGGTCAGGTGAACGTAGTTTCCTATCAACTACTGCCCGCAGCGGGAGCCGCGCCCACGACTGCCGTGGTGACAACGCCGCCACCCACGGTGGTCTACGTTCCCTCGCAGCGGGTGGTTTACTACGACCCGGTGCGCACGTATGACCCCTGGTACTGGTATCCACCGGTTTCGTTGAGCATTGGTCTCGGTTTTCGTGGCGGCTACTACGGCGGAGGACATTTCCGCGGCGGCTACGGCCACGGGTTCCATCACGGTCATCGGTAACGGCCCGTTGCGCCGAGTGGACTTCACCACCGGTTACGTCAGGTGGTCGCGACCCGGCGCTCGATCCAAATCGAGCTCCGGTCCGAGCGGAACGATTCGCGTCGGATTTATTTCGTCGTGCGTCACGTAGTAGTGCCGTTTGATGTGATCGAGATTAACGGTGGCGCAAATGCCGGGCTGTTGGAACAGATCACAGAGATAACCTTGAAGATTCGGATAATCGACGATGCGACGCAGGTTGCATTTGAAATGGCCGTGGTACACGGCATCGAACCGAACGAGGGTGCAGAACAGGCGCCAATCCACTTCCACCGGCCGCGCCCCAAAAAGAAATCTCCGTTGCGCGAGCCTCGCCTCATAGGTGTCGAGCGCGGCGAAGACGTTCCGGCAGGCACGTTCGTAAGCGCTCTGGTGGGTAGCGAAGCCAGCGCGGTACACTCCGTTGTTGATCCGTTCGTAAATGTCGGTCGCGAGCTCGACGTGCTCCGCTTCGATTTCGCGGGGAAACAGCACGACGTCGGTTCGGCTGAAATCGGCGAAGGCCTGGTCGAACATCCGGCACAGATCGTCTTCTGAATTGTTAACGATTTGGCGCGTTTTAATATCCCACAACACGGGGACGGTCACCCGCCCGCGGTAATCTGGTTTGGACGCAACATACGCTTCACTGAGGAAGTGAAAGCCGTTGATGGGATCGTGGCCATGGCCGTGGCCTTCGCGGAACGCCCAACCGCGGTCATCGCGGACGGGGTCCACCACGGATAGGCCCACCACTCCTTCGAGCCCCTTCAGGTTTCGGGCGATCAAGCTGCGATGGGCCCACGGGCAGGCGAGTGAAACATACAGGTGATACCGACCGGCTTCGGCAGCAAAGGGCGTACTTCCGTCGCGGGACACCCACGACCGGAACGAATCCTCCTGCCGCGCGAACTCTCCTTCCTCGGTGGTTTCGTGAGGAAATTGGCCGGCGGCGGGCATGTCGATTGGTCGCACAGAACAGCACCGCTCGCAACTGCGCGAAGAGCTCGGAATCGGCGTTCGCTGGGGTGAGAGCGAGCCGTGGAGGCGACGTGAGACGTCGCCGAAGAACTTGATTTGACTCGGTTTGCCGCGGGCGTTTTTTGATCTCGAACGTTCCTGCTCTCCGTTCAACCGCGACGGTTCGGGACAGTTTCTGCATGAAATCGGACTACGTGTTTTTTGAAGGTCACTACGTTCCCGCTCTGACGAGCGTGACGTTGCAAACGCGTCCACGTGAAACCGTGCCGGCGATTGAACTCTCGCCCGAAGTCGGTGAGTTTCTCACGGCAGCGATGGCGCCACGTTCCTTGCCGGCCAGCAACTATCGGGCACGGGCATTGGCGCGGCGGATTCCGGCGTGTCTGCGGTTGCTCGGGGCCGCTACGCCGGCGCAAGGTCTTCAGCAGCTGCGTCAAAAACCAGAGCTCGTGGATTCTGTCGTGGGCACGGTTTTGCTCGGCGTGACCGAATTCTTCCGTGATGCCGCCGTGTTCGAACACCTACGATTTTCGGTTCTGCCCTGGCTGCTGGCGCATGATCAACGATTGCGGGTGTGGAGTGCGGCCTGCTCGGAAGGACAGGAATTATACTCGATCGCGCTGCTGTTGGCTGAAGACGGCCGGCTGCACGACTGCGAGTTAGTAGGGACTGATTGCCGCCGAGAAGCGATTCACGTCGCTCGCGCCGGCGTCTTCGATGCGGAGAGTGTGGCGGTGCTCGACTCTCATTGGCGGCGGAATTTTTTCACGATCAGCTCCGTCCACGCCACGATCGCTTCTGCTCTGGTGCGAGCGACCAAGTGGAAGGTGGCGAACCTTTTTGAAGGCGTGGAGCGAGGACCCTGGCATCTCATTTTGTGGCGCAACATGGCAATTTACCTGGAGCACTTTGCGGCGGAAGAACTCTGGTGGGCGCTCTGTCGGGAACTTTTATCTGGCGGATATCTGATCACGGGCAAAGCCGACCACCCGCCGGCGGGACTGCCACTGAAACGAATCGCGCCGTGCATCTACCAGAAAGTTGATTCACGCTCATGAGCTCGCCCGGTCTTCCAAAATCATGGCTGAGCACAGGGGTGGTGACGGTGATTGCCGTCGTTTGGATATACTTCCGGCTGTTCTTATTCGAAGAACAAGTTTTACCGATCACTTTTGTGTTGCCGCTGCTCATCGCTGTTTGGACGCGGCGACATTGGCATGTTTGGGCCATGGCGAGCTGCTTCGTACTGGCGGCCGCCGCCAAGGTTTTCTGGGTGATGCCGCCATCCCGGCTCGACCGGTTTGAGGACGCGCTGCTGTTCGGCTCGACCGTCTTCAACGTCGTGGTGGGTGGAATCGTGGTCCATCTGCTGATCCGGATGCGTCTGCGCGTCGCTGCGGATGTTGAGCGGATCACCGCTCAACATTCTGAATTGGAGGCGCAAGCTGAGGAACTCTCGCAACAAAACGAAGAAATCAGAGTTCAATCAGAAGAACTCGCCCAGCAGAACGAAGAGATCGGATCGCAGTCCGAAGAGTTGACCGGGCAAAACGAAGATCTGCAGCGGGTGAATCAGCGGCTGGCGAATCGCGAAGAGATTCTCCAGGTCATCCTCGAGTCCACACGTACTGGAGAAGGCGGAGGCTCGGCGTTGGTGGACGTGTGCCGCCGGGGTTTGAGCATCATTGGCAACCCGGTGCACGCGATTGGACTTTTGACCCTTCAGGGCGCCGAACTGCGAATGGAGGAACACGCGTCCGTAGATGGCGTCGCTTCCCTGCCGGAGGTCTGGCCGCGAGTGGGATCCATCGCGGGACTCGCGCTGGAGGAGGGCAAGACGGTGTATGTTTCAGACTTGGGCAAAGAGCCGCGCGTGGCGGCACCGTTTGCTCAATCGGATCAGGTGCGCTCGGTCCTCGCGACGCCCCTGCGAATGGCCGGCGTGCCTTTTGGGGTGCTCGTGGCCTGCAGCCTGCAGGAGAGCCATTGGACGCAGGAGCAATTTCGAATCGTCGAATGGGTTGCTGCGCAATGTGGATTGCTCGCTGAAACGCTGCGCTCGCAAGACGAGCTTGCCCGACGCGCGCAGAAACTGGAGGAAGCCAATCGGGCGAAGGATCAGTTTCTCGCGATGCTTTCGCACGAACTCCGCACGCCGCTCACTCCGGTCCTCGCCGCCGCTGGAGTCCTCGAAAATGATCCGCGCCTCCCCGAAGATGCGCGCGAGGATCTCCGCATGATTCGGCGCAACGCCACGATTCAAAGTCGACTGGTCGACGACCTTTTGGACGTGACGAAACTGGAGCGAGGCAAGCTGGATCTGGATCGCGAGAATCTGAATGTGGCGCACTTGTTGAAGCAGACCGCCGCGATTGTTTCTGCAGATGTGGATGCGCGAAACCAGCGGCTCGTCCTTGAGATCGACGACGTCGCTGACTGTTTCGTCAATGGAGACGGCGCGCGTCTTCAGCAGGTGTTTTGGAATCTGCTGAAGAATGCGATCAAGTTCAGTCCTGTGACCGGCAAGATCGAGTTGATCGCGAAAGTCTCGGCCGCATTGCCGCCGACACTCGCCGTTGAGATTCGGGATTCGGGTATCGGGCTCGATGCCGCCAATCTCGACCGGATCTTCCGACCGTTCGAGCAAGTCTTGGATGGAGGAAAGCAGCGAAACGGCGATTCGGGTCTGGGCCTGGGTCTCGCGATCGCGAAAGCCGTCGTGGAACTTCATCACGGTTCGATCCGCGCTTCGTCCAGCGGACCCGGCTGCGGTGCCACGTTTACGGTCGAGCTACCGCTCGCCTCCGCGGCGGTCGCGAAGGCCAACGGGACCATGCTGCGGGGCGCCGAACACCGCGTCACGGATCGTGCTGCGCAGACAATTCTGCTCGTCGAAGACCACGGTGACACCGGTCGCGTGCTGGCTCGCCTGCTGAAGAATGCAGGCTATGCCGTGGAGCATTGCGACACCGCAGCGGCGGCATTGGAGATGGCGGCGCGGGAGAGGTTTGATGTCATTGTTTCAGACGTGGGTTTGCCCGACATGAGCGGACTTGAACTCATGCCGCGGCTGCGGGCCCAGCAACCGTGGGTGCGCGGTGTCTGCCTGAGCGGCTACGGCACGGAAGATGATTTGCAGGCGTGTCGGGCTGCGGGATTTTCCGAGCACCTCACGAAGCCCGTCGACATGCAGCGATTGCAGGCCGCGATTCGGCGGGCTCAGGCGGTCGTCGCCGTGTAACGACGATCCCACTACGCTACGTGGTGAGCTTGCGGATGGCACGTCGGTAGGCGAGCCATCCGAGCACGATGGCAAACAGGAGCAGTCCGACCAAATGGACCAGCACCTCCGTCCACGTTCCGCGCCCCCAGGCGGTCATCTGCATCAAGCGAACGCCGTGATAAAACGGTGACACGTTGACGACGATTTTGAGGACCGGCTGATCGCCGAGTGGGAAAAATACGCCCGACAAGTAAAAGATCGGAGCGATGAGGAACGAGTAGACGGTTTGAAACTGGTTGATGTTGCGCACGTACCCGGCGGAAAGAAGGCCAATCGCGCCGCACGGGAGCGAGATGAGGCCGGCGATGAGCGGGAAGACGAGGAGCTGCCAGGCATGCGGCACGAGCCCCATGGCCGCGAGCACGAGGCCAACGATGCCGCCCATCGCACTTGCTCGCGAGAAAACCCAGAGAAACTCTCCGATGATGATCTCGCGAACTCCGATGGGCGTGGTGAGCATCGCCTTGAAAATCGACTCATAGTTCATCCGCACATAAAAGCCGTAGCTGCAGTCGAAGAACGCGGTGAACAGCGCAGTCGTTGCAATCATGCCGGGTGCAAGGTAGCCCGCGTAACTCAGGCCGAGGATTTGTCCGATGAAGGGAGACAAACCCATGCCCAGCGAAACCATCATGAGCGCCGGATCCGCGAGGGTCGGCGAAATGTTCGCGAGGAAATCCTTGCGGTACACGGTCCAGTTGCGGACCACCACGTGCCAGCTGAGCCGGAATGAAGTCTCGAACTCACTCATCTTCGGCGAGCTCCTTTCCGGTCAGTTTCAAGTACACGTCCTCGAGATTCGACGGCCGTAGTTGCAGCGCGAGTATGCCGGACCGTTCCTGCAGCCCGAGCAGATCCGCGAGCTCGGGAGCTCGGACGCAACACTGCCGCCCTTGATGAAACAGTTCCCAGCCGTCGCGGATGAGCGGACGCAGCCGGGCCTCAGCTTCGGGCGAAAAAATTCCCACGAACCCCGGCGTCTCTCGTTGGATGAGGTCGCGGGGAGCTCCGGACCCGACGACTGCGCCGCGATTGAGAATGACGATCCGGTTACAGAGGATCTCCGCCTCGTGCATGTAATGCGTCGTCACCAACACCGTTTTCCCGGCCTGCCGAAACGAAAGCACTTTCTCCCACAGCAGGTGGCGCACGGCGGGGTCGAGTCCCGTCGTCGGCTCGTCCAGGATGAGCAATTCCGGATCGGACAGCAGCGCGCGCACGAACGTCAGGCGTCGCTTCATTCCTCCTGAGAGCATTTTGATCGTCGCGTCGCGTTTTTGTTCGAGCGCCATGTGCGCGAGCAGTTCGTCGATCCGCGGCGTCGCCTGGGCTTTGCTCAATCCGACGAACCGCGCGTACAAGCGCATGTTTTCGACGACCGTGAGGCCTTCGTCGAGCGCGTTGTCCTGGGTCACGACCCCCAGCCGCTGCTTGATGGCCCGCGCGTTTTTCGCTGGATCATGTCCAAACACCGTGAGCTGTCCGGCGGTCCGAAGCACGACGCCATAAAGACAGCCGATGAACGTCGATTTGCCCGCGCCGTTCGGACCGATCAACCCGACGCATTCGCCCGCATGAACATCGATGTCGAACTCCTGCAGTGCGGCGACATCACCGAACCGCTTGGTCACACCACGCGCCTGAAGAATGGGCGACCGTGAGATCGCCCGCGCAGCGGGAACGTCAGGCAATTGATCACGGGTCACGGGAGCCGGCACTGAATCGCGCCGACGCCATGACGCAAGCGACTAGAGCGATGAAAGAAGCTGTAGATGTTTGCGGCCCGCGCCGCGTGGCTTGTTCGTGGTCGTCGTTTGCTGGGACGAACTTCAGCGCGCAATGAATCCTGGATCGATGCCTTTGCCCAATTCGAAACTTGAGCCGACGGCGGCAACGACCGCGTGCGCCCGGTCGAGCCCGAGGTCATGCCGGTAGCGATACACCGTCTCGAGACCGGTGCAGTGCGCGCCGAGAAAATTTTGCACGCCGAACTCGCGGAGTTTCCCCGCGGTCCAAGCGAGTGACTCCTCGCTGGCATTGAACAGATGCAGTCCACCGATCAATGCGTGGACGCGCACGTCCCTAACGCTGTTGCGCGCATGCTCGATGATGTTGATCACGCCGGCGTGACCGCAGCCGGTCAAGACCACCAGCCCTTCTTCCGTGTCGCAGATCAGCGACATGTCTTCCGGTAGATTATCTTCCGCCAATCCGGCGGGCGTCATCACCTGGTCGTTGCGACTATGACTCCAATTGCGCTCCGGGTATTTGCGGGGCACGGGACCGGTCAGCCAGATACCTGGATACAGTTCCACCGGTTTCTGATGCACGATGAATTCGCCGCCGCCTTTTTCGTACTCCGGCTTGAACAAGAGAACGGGATTTCCGGACAACCCGGTGCTGGCGATGGGGCGCGGGTAGAAAATTCCTTCGGCCACGTGGGTACGCGCGAGGGCGGTGGGCGTTTTCTCGCGGAGCAGATCGCGCAGGGGGATGAACCCAGTCACGTGATCCGAATGTGAGTGGCTCAGGATGGCCTCGGGCACGGTGCTGAGATCGATCTTCAACGTTTGGGCATTGCGCCGCACAATATCGGTGTGTGCTCCGGTATCGAAAAGGAAGCGGTGTCCGTCGGCTTCGACGAGCGCAGAGAAGCCCCATTCGCCGAGCGAGTCACCGTCGGCGAGCATCGTCGAAAGAATGGTGATCTTGAGCGCCTTGACGCGCCCTGAGCCAGACGGGGCGTCGGCAGCGTTTGCGACCTGAAGAAGAAAACTCGCGGCCAGAAACACTCCTACGCGAACAACGTGGTGCATGCGTCGATCGGACCAAGAGAGCGGCTCCGATACAACTTCATCCAGTCTGCTGCCGCACTCGGCGCGGCGTACGCGTCACTGAACCTCCGTTAGGATTCGCTCAGCGAACCTCCGGCGCTGCCGATGACGAGCTATTCGTGACGCAGCGCGGTCACCGGTTGAAGGGTTGCGGCGCGGCGAGCGGGCAACCAGCACGCGAAAAGTCCGATGACGAGGAGAAGGACTGTGATGACGCCGAAGACCAGGGGATCCTGCGGCGATACGGCGATCAGAAATCCCACGCGATCGAGCAAACGCGTGGCCGCGACCGCGCCGGCGAGGCCGAGCACCAGTCCGATTGCGAGTTGAACCAGGCCGCGGGATAGGACCAGTCGCACGATGCCCAGCGCCGTGGCGCCGAGTGCCATACGGATGCCGATTTCTCGGGTCCGGCGCACGGTGGATTGTGCGACGACTGCATAAATACCGACCGACGCCATCAGCAGTCCGGTCAATGCAAACACGAGAAACAACGTTCCAAACACCGAGAGAAACCACCGTTCCCGCTCAAGGACGGCGGGCAGGGTGCGCACGTCGAAGAGAGGCAAATCTTGATCAATGGATTGAACGGTGGCTCGCACCGGAGTGGACAGGAGGGTGGGATCGGCTGACGTGCGGAGCAGGAGCGCCATCCAGCCCCATGGTTCCTGGCGATACGGAACAAAAACCAACGGCGGAGCATCGGCTCGCTGCGTGTTCTGGACGAGATCGGCGCTCACCCCGATGATTGTGAGCCACGGACCCGGCTTCTTGTCCTGGATAAAGCGAAGGCGCTGGCCCACTGCCGAGGCATTCGGCCAGTACTTGTTGGCAAACGCCCGCGTGGCCACCACGGCTTCTTTCGCGGGGTCGCCGTCGGTTTCGTTGAAAGCGCGGCCGGTCAAAATCGGCAAGCTGATCGAAGGCAGGTAATTCGCAGACACTACGATGTAAGAGGCGCGCGGCAATTGTTGCGGATCGGCGTTGGGCCGGCCTTCGATTTCGATATCCTTTGTATTGGAGCCCAAGCCCGGCAAATGGGACGTCGCGGCTACCTGCGTGACGCCAGGAAGAGCGGCGAGCTGCGGGAGAAGTTTTTCGTAGAACTGACGGCGCGTAACCGCCTCCACGTAGCGCTCGCCTTTCGCTTCGGGAAGTTGAATGCGGGCGGTGAAAACGCTTTGAGGCCGCACGAAAGGATTGAGCGATTGGGCGGCGAAAAAGCTGCGCATCATCAAGCCTGCACCCGCGAGGAGCACCACCGTCAGGGCGAACTGGATCACGACCAGCGTGGCGGTGATTCGCCCACCGCGCTGACTGCCGCCAGACGGCGTGCCATCTTTCAATGCGCTGTTCAGATCCACGCGCGATGCGCGGAGAGCGGGCAACAGGCCGAACACGATCCCGGTGAAGATGGAGATCGCGCCGAAATAGGCGAAGACCACGTAGTCCATTTCGAACTGCACCCAATACGGCTTGCCGACGTCACGCGTCGCCAAATCGAACGCGTGGACACCGAACGCGGTCAGGCCCAAACCGAGCAGTCCGCCGAGCACGCTGAGCACCACACTTTCGACCAGCAGTTGGCGAATGAGCTGCCATCGCGCGGCTCCCATGGCGGCGCGCACGGCCAGTTCGCGCTGTCGCGCCACCGCGCGGCTAAGCATCATGTTGGCGACGTTGGCACAAGCGATCAGCAGGACAAAGCCCACCGCGCCCAACATCATCAGGAAGACGATTCGGATCTGGTCGCCATTGTACGTGTCGTGAAACGTGCGGACGACGACGCCGACGTCTTTGTTCGTCTCCGGAAACTCGGTTCGCAGCCGCTGGGCGATGACGCCGAGCTCGCGATTCGCCTCTTCCACCGTCACGGACGGTTGACGTAGGCCAAAAAGATTCAGGGAGCGCTGCGAGCGCTCTTGAAGCTCAGCCGTGGGGACGAGTGGCATCCACATGTCCTCGTTGTTGGGAAACTTAAAGCCCTCGGGCATGACGCCGACGATCGTCGCAGGAGTTCCGTTGATCCGAACGGCGCGACCAATGACGTCGGCCATGCTGTTGTAACGTGTTTTCCATACGTGATGACCAATGAGAACGGTGGCGGCGGCGCCGGCTTTCCCGTCGGCTGGAGAGAAACCGCGGCCCAGGATCGGCGGGATCCGGAGCAGTTCAAACAGGCCCGGAGTCGTCCGCATCATATTGTAGCGCTCGGGCGGATTGGTCGTCTCGCTCAGGACCGCTTGACTGCGCGACGCGGCTTCGAGGCCCAGAAAGGTGTGGTTTTGCGCCTGGTATTCGAGGAAGTCGGGATAAGAAATGCCGGAGCGTTCCTCGGGTTTCGTGACGTTCTGTCCACTGACGGTCACGATCAGTTCGCCCCGGGGAACGGGGACTGGTTTGAACAGCACCGCATTGACCAAGGTGAAGACGGTGGTGTTGATCCCGATTCCGAGGGCAAGGGTCACAACCACGGCAGCGGAGAACCAGTGGTGCGTGGCAATCATTCGCAGGGCGAACCGGAGATCGTTTTTCATCGTGAATACGGAACAGAGGGCGGGAGGGTTGGAGGCACAGCGCGGCGTCAACTTGGAAAACCCAGATTCCCGTCGTGAGTTGCAGAATTCGTTCAGGCGCTTCGCGATTGCTTCCTGCGAGCGCAACCCTGAGTAACACCCACTGTCTCAACTGAACGTCTGAACGTTTCATTCGTTCTGCACCTCTTTCCCCAGCGGTGCGTCATTCAAGTTCCATCCCCATGAAAATCCTTCTGAGTTGCCTGGCATCTCTCTTGATCGCGTCGGCCGTTTCGGCTGCGCCCGAAGTCTCCGTTTACGAGCTTCGGACCTACACCGCGGAACCCGGGCATTTCAATGACCTGATCACGCGATTGACGGCCGCGAGCCAGCTGTTTGCCAAACATGGCATGACGAATGTCGTCTATTGGACCCCCACGGACGAAAAAGACGGGCTGAAGAACAAGGTCATCTATTTGTTGGGTCACAAGAGCCGGCAGGACGCCGCGGCGTCCTGGAAAGCGTTCATTGATGATCCCGAGTGGGTCGCTTTGCGGGACAAGAACGAGGCGAACGGCAAGGTGGTGACGAAAGTGGATTCGACGTTCGTTGAGCCCACGGACTTTTCTCCGATGGCGGTGAAGAGCGGGAAGACGGGCGGCGTGTTTGAACTCCGCACGTACACGGCAGCGGAAGGTAAGCTGGCCGATCTGGACGCGCGCTTCCGCAATCACACCCTGAAGCTCTTTGAAAAGCACGGGATGACCAACGGGATGTATTTCCATCCGATGGATGCGGAAAAAGGGGCGGGAAAGACCCTCGTTTACTGGCTGCAGCACGACAGTCGTGAAGCGGCCACCGCGTCATGGAAAGGATTCCAGTCGGATCCCGATTGGATTGCAGCCCGTACCGAGTCCGAAAAAGGCGGGAAGCTGACGACCGAAGTGAAATCCATTTTCCTGCAGCCGTTGGAGTTTTCGCCCCTGCGCTAAAGATTCGGGCAGGGTTCGACCGTTGACGGACCAACGGGATTTTGCGAGCGGTGGGCATGCCGAAAAGGTTGCACACCGCTCCGGAGTTGGCGCTCTACGTGACTGGCACGTGGAGAGATCTGCGGTTGATTGCTCGCATGGCGAGTTGTCGCCGTATGAGGACGAATGGTGGAGTGTGCCGGTGAACGCGCCGGCGCCGTCGCAACCTCCGGCCGAGCGCGGCGACGCGACACCGCGGATGGTCGGCAAATGAAACGTCATCCCGAACGTGGTAGCGTCAACCGAAACGCGCCGGCGCCCACGGCGGAGCCGGTGCTCGTTGGCCACGGGCTGAATTCCTGGCTGATGGCGGCGGTCATTCTGGCGCTGGTCATCGCCAGTTATGCGCCGGCGATTCGCGGTGGCTTGGTCTGGGATGATGCGGCTCATGTGACGCGGCCGGATCTCCAATCGTGGGCGGGCCTCGGCCGAATTTGGTCTGATCTCCACGCCACGCAGCAGTACTATCCCGTGCTGCACTCCGCGTTTTGGTTGGAGCACCGGCTGTGGGGCGACGCGCCGATTGGTTACCACGGGCTTAATCTGCTCCTGCACGTCGGCTGCTGTTGTTTGCTCGCAGGACTTCTGCGGCAGTTATGGGCGAGCGACTTGATGATAGATCCGAAGACGCACGCAGCGACTCGTCGCGGCGGTCTTGGAGGAGCGGAATGGCTGGCGGCCGCGTTGTTTGCCGTTCACCCGGTGATGGTGGAATCGGTCGCTTGGATATCGGAGCAAAAGAACACGCTCTCGCTTCTGTTTTATCTCAGTGCGGCGGCGGCCTATTGGAAGTTTGTCGTGGGGCGACGTTGGCGTTGGTATGTGACGGCGAGTGGCTTCTTCCTGTTGGCGTTGGGCACGAAGAGTGTGACGGCGACGCTGCCTGCCGCCTTGTTGGTCGTCATTGGGTGGAAGAGAGGGCGGATCGAACTTCGCCGGGACGTTGCCCCGCTGCTGCCGTGGCTCGGCGTCGGAATGACCGCCGGACTTTTTACCGCGTGGGTCGAGCGGAACTTGATTGGAGCGCAGGGTGCGGCCTTCGACCTTACCTTTCTGGAACGCGGTCTTCTGGCGTCGCGTCTGATTTGGTTTTATCTGGGAAAGCTGTTCTGGCCGGCAGAGTTGAGCTTCGTTTATCCGCGGTGGGCTATTCAGACGGATGCGTTTCGCTGGGTCGGTTATTTGGTGGGGGTGATCGCGGTGACGGTCGGATTGTGGCTGATTCGGCGGCGAAGTCGCGGACCACTGGCGGCCTGGCTTTACTTCGTGGGTTCGCTGTTCCCCGCGCTGGGTTTTTTCAACGTCTATCCGTTCGTCTTCTCGTATGCCGCGGACCATTTCCAATATCTGGCGAGCATCGGGATCATCGTGCTGGTCGCGGTGGGTGGGGTTCAGGTGCTGCGTCGCGGTTCGCGAGACGTGCGAATTGGCGGGGCGGTCGGCATGTTGGCGCTCGTGGTTGGGTTGGTCGTGATCACACGGCAGCAAGCGCGAACCTATCGGGACGGCGAAACGCTCTATCGTGCGACCCTCGCGCTGAATCCGGACTCTTGGATGGCGCACAACAATCTGGCGGTACAGCTCGCCAGCGCACCGGCTGGGGTGGAGGAGGCGTTGTTGCACTACCGCGAAGCGTTGCGGCTGAAACCGGACTCCGCAGAAGCGCATAACAACTTTGGTAATACACTTGCCGGTTGGACGGGCCAGCGTGGGCAAGCGATCGATCACTTCCAGGCGGCGCTCCGGATTAATCCGCGTTTTTCCGAGGCGCATCTGAATCTCGCGAACGCGCTCGCGGACATTCCCGAACGCGTCGACGAAGCGCGGCCGCATTATGTGACCGCGCTCCAGTTAAATCCCGGTTGGTCGGACGCTCACTATTCGTACGCGAATTTTTTGGCGCGGGATCCCGGGCGGCTCGCGGAAGCGATGGAGGAATACGAAGCTGCGTTGCGATTGCGTCCTGATTTTCCGGAAGCACACGCGAACCTGGGTCAAGTGCTGGCGCTGTTGCCGGACCGGCGCGCCGAAGCGGAAGCGCACTATCAAGAAGCGCTGCGGCTCGCGCCGGCTCAGGCGATTACGCATTATAACTACGCCCTCTTGCTGGAGGAAACTCCGGACCGGCTGCCGGCGGCCATGGCCGAATACACCGAAGCGCTACGCCTCAATCCCCGCTACGCGAAAGCGCACAACAATCTGGCCACATTATACGCCCGGCAGCGTCGTTACGATCTCGCCCGACTTCATTGGGAAAAAGCCGTGGAGCTGAATCCGGATGACGAAGATCCCCGCCGCAACCTGGCTCGTTTGAACCAGCAGCAGGCTGTCCGGTAGAGACCTGCACGAAGAATACACGGCGCTCGCGGGTCGGGTAGAAATTCGAGTCGCCGACTCGCGCGTGTGCGCTTGATGCTGCGGAGGACCTCCAAGCGGATGCCTGCCTAAAGAATTTCGGCACGGAGCCAAATTACGACTGTCCGGAAGAAAGTTGGTCACGTTTTCAACGCGATCCCGTCTTGCTGGGTCCAACCCCGTGGTGGCGCGGCTGACTGTGCGCGCAGTTTTCCTCACATGCGTATTCTTCCCCCTTTCCTGACGTCGTGTTCCGGTTTGTTGCTGGCCCAACTGGTTCCGGCGGCAGCGATGGGAGCCGCGGCTCCCGTTCGGCTGCACTCACTTGAGCCCGTACCCGCGGATCTCGCGCAGGGCATCAGTTGGGGTGTGCCTTGGGCCCAAGGGACGGTGGCTCGCGACAGCAGCTTCAGCTTGGTCGACGCGCAGGGCCGAACGCTTCTCCTCCAAACCTGGCCGCTCGCGTACTGGCCGGACGGTTCTTTGAAGTGGAGCGGGCTCGCCACGGTCGTGCCGGCGGGATTGTCCGGTGAACTGACGCTGACCCCGGAAGCGGCGAAAGCCTCGGCCGGGACATTGCGGGTAAAAGACGACGCCAATGCCGTCGTCGTCGATACCGGAGCGATCATCTGTTCGATCACGCGCGGAGGAGAAAACTTCATCGACTCCATCACGATGGGCGGCCGCGAAGTGGCCCGTGCCGGACACCTGCTCGGAATCCTGCAGAGCGGGCCGGCCACAAATCCCGAGGATGCTCCGAGCCGCGATAAATTCAGCAGCGTGATCAAGACGGTGACCGTTGAGCAGTCTGGCCCCGTGCGGGCCGTCGTACGTTTTGAAGGCGTACACAAGACAGCGGGCGCGGGTCGCGAGTGGCTGCCCTTCACGGTCCGGCTTTATTTTTACAGCGGGCAGTCAGCCGTTCGGCTGGTGCATACCCTCATCTTCGATGGTGATCAGGAAAAAGATTTTGTGCGCGGTCTGGGTGTGGCGTTCGCCGTTCCGCTCCGCGAGCAGCCGCGCAGCCGTTACGTTCGTTTCGGCGGTCAGGAGGGCGGCCTGTGGTCGGAGCCCCTCCAGCCAGCGGGAGGCAATGAAGCGCAGGAGTCGGGAAAGCCGTTCACGCTGCGCAGGGATTTTGAACAGAATGCGGTGTGGGACGATTTCAAATTGTCACAGCCGACGCCGGACGGCTTCACGATTACCAAACGAACCAATCCACGAAGCACGTGGCTCTTTTCCGCGGCCGGTCAACGCGCACCCGGTTTCGCGTTTGTCGGTGACCTGACCGGTGGACTTGGGATCAGCATCAAGAATTTCTGGCAGTCGTATCCGAGCGCGTTGGAGGTCCGCCATGCGCGAACGGAACAGGCGGAACTGGTGGCGTGGCTGTGGTCACCGGATGGTCCGCAGATGGACATGCGCCACTATGACGTGGTCGCGCATGGATTGCTCGCATCGTACGAAGACGTGCAACCCGGAATGAGCCGCGCCTACGGGGTGTCGCGGACCAGCGAGCTGACGCTCTATCCGACGAGCGAATTGCCGTCGCGCACGGCCACGGTGGCCATGGCGGCGGCTGGCACACGGTTGCCGTTGCTCGCGTCCACGCCGGAGTACCTGCACTCGACCGGCGTATTGGGCGTTTGGAGCCTCCCGGATCGCTCCACGCCGTTCAAGCAGGCGATCGAGGACGGCTTGGATTCCGTGCTCGAGTTCTATCGCAAGCAGGTCGATCAGCGGGATTGGTATGGTTTCTGGCAATACGGGGACTTCATGCACTCCTACTCGGCGCCACGCCACATGTGGCACTACGACTGGGGTGGGCATGCGTGGGACAATACCGAACTCGGCGCTCCGCTCTGGCTTTGGTATAGCTTTTTGCGGACGGGTCGGGCGGACGTGTTTCGACTGGCGGAGGCGCTGACGCGCAATACGAGCGAAACGAATGTTTACCACCTCGGTGACATGGCGGGACTTGGTTCCCGCCACAACGTGATCAAGTGGGGAGATGGAGCGAAGGAGAGCCGCATCAGCCAGTCGGCGCACTGGCGGGCGTTTTACTACCTGACGACGGATGAGCGAACCGGTGATCTGATGCGCGAAACGCTGCGCTCGGACGTCGCGGCCTCCAAGTATGACCCGATGCGCGTGGCTGCTCCGCAGGTGCCCGGTGAGCCGCAGTTCGCCGCTCGCATTCGCATTGGCCCGGACTGGTTTGCGTTCGCCGGAAATTGGATGACCGAATGGGAACGAACCGGCGACACCCGCTGGCGTGATCGTATCATCGCCGGCGTGGACTCCATCGTGGCGATGCCCTACTGGCTGCAAACCGGTCAGTTGAACGGATTGAATCCTGATCTGCCGGGCGGCGGCATCGGCAAGCTTCACGGGGGCGGCGCGCAAATTGTCGGTTACGATATCGCCACCGGAAAACTCACGCCGATCCGAGATCCGCTGACGAAAGGCTCCGTGCCGGTGAGTTATAATTTGGCGACCATTCAAGGTGGCGGCGAAGTCATGTTTGAACTCGTGCCACTGCTGGGCCGGAAGGATTTCGCGACGGCCTGGCTGCAGTACTGCCGCATCGGCGGCGCGCCCGCGGAGGTGTTGACGAAGGACCAGACGACCGGGACGGAAGGCAATGACGCGCGGTACATCTTGAACGAACAGAGCGGGCCGCGACTCGCGGCCTATGCGTATGCGCACACCAAAATCCCGGCGTTCGCGCACAAAGCGATCGAGGGAATGTTGAGTCGCGGCGGCGGCGCAGCGCGTCCGCGAATGCTCATGGGTCCTGACGTTCTCAAGCCGATGGAGGAAGATACTGGCGTGAACACCAATGAGGCGGCGCAAACCGGTTTAACCACGATCGAGCTGCTCGAGCTGTGCAAAGATCAGTTGCCAACGGAAGCGCCGGCTCATTTGGGCGCACCTTTGACGCGGAGGGCGCCACAATGAGCGAAAGCGATCTAATCGCTCGCGCGACAATACTACAGTTGTACGATTGCGCCATTCGGTCGACCGCGACAACGTGATCTCGAATTTCCCCGATTCTCCCCCTTTGAGCTTTATGCGTGTTTCCCTTTTAAGCCTGGTTCTCTTGGCCACCGGAACTGGATTGTTGGCAGCCGATGCGGCGCCTGATGTGAAATTGACGAAGCTGAACGACCGCGTGCGCGTCGAGATCGGCGGCAAGCTTTTCACGGAGTACGTCCACAGCGACGGAGCGACACGGCCTTATTGCTATCCGATTTTGGCGCAGGACGGCACGGCCATGACGCGAGACTTTCCGATGAAGGAAACGGCTGGCGAGGATACCGATCATCCGTGGCATCGCTCGCTTTGGTTCGCGCACAGCATGGTCAATGGCGTGGACTTTTGGAATGAGGGGACCGGCGATGTCGGCCGCTCGCCCAAGGACAAAGGCAAGACCGTGCTCGACACGTTGCTTGAAACGGAGAGCGGAAAGGTGGGCGTGTTGCGCGCCCGAAATCGTTGGGTCGCGCCGGACGGCAAGCTGATTTGCACCGACGAGCGAACGCTGCGGTTCCGTGGGCACGGTGACACGCGGATGATCGACTATGAAGTGACGTGGCACGCCTTGCCCGATCAGTCGTTGCTCATCGGCGACAACAAGGACGGCACGATGGCGATCCGGTTGGCGCAGTGGATGACCATGCCGCACAAATACCAGAAAAAAGACCTGCCCGGAAATGGTCACATTGTGACGAGTACGGGCGCCCGCGACGCAGACGCCTGGGGCAAGCGGGCGGACTGGTGTGATTACTACGCGCCGCATGACGGCAAGGTATACGGAGTCGCGATTTTTGATCACCCGCAGAACTTGCGGCATCCGACGTGGTGGATGGCGCGCGATTATGGGTTGTTCGGCGCGAATCCATTTGGCCAGCACGACTACGAGAACCTAAAGGATCAGCCGCACATCGGCGATTACACGATACCAGCGGGTGGAACTCTGACACTGCGGTACCGCTTTGTCTTTCATCCAGGCGACGAACGTGAGGCCAAGTTGGCCGAGCTCTACCGCGAGTACGCGTCGACCAAAAACTGAGCGTCCTCGACCTGGAGACCGAAGCTTTGCTGATCTTTCGCCACGAGCATCAAACCAACCCCAACGGCTTTCGTTTCCTTCCCTGCTGATCCGACCCTGCGACGAACCCTCGTCGATCCCTGCCTTCAAATATTATGAGCCATTTCTCCCGACGATCCTTCCTCAAAAAATCGGCGCTGTTCGGCGCCGCTGCACTCACGGCGCGTTCGTGGGGACAGGTAACGGGCGCCAACGGTGACGTACGGGTGGCGGTACTCGGGCTGAATGGCCGCGGGAAGAACCATCTGTCCAGTCTCGCGAAAGTTCCGGGCGTCCGGGTGGTCGCGTTGTGTGATCCTGACCAGGCGGTGCTGACGCGGGCGATCAACGCCTCGGGTGGCGGACTCACCGCGTACCCGGATCTGCGCGACTTACTCGCGTCGAAAGACATTGATGCGATCACGATCGCGACCCCCAACCACTGGCATTCATTGGCAGCGATCTGGGCGTGTCAGGCGGGCAAGGACGTTTATGTGGAGAAGCCGATTTCGCACAACATTTGGGAAGGTCGGCAGCTCGTTGCGGCGGCCAAAAAGTACAATCGGGTGGTGCAGGCCGGAACACAGATCCGATCGGGCGAAGGTCTGATCGAGTGCGTGCAATGGGTCCGCAGTGGCAATCTGGGCCGCATCAAGGCCGCACGCGGTTTTTGCTACAAGCGACGCAAGAGCATCGGTCTGACCACCGGGCCGCAACCTGTGCCGAGTACCGTCAACTACGATCTATGGTGCGGGCCGTCGCCGATGGAGCCGTTACGCCGCCGGCAACTGCACTACGACTGGCACTGGCAGTATATCACCGGCAATGGCGACGTCGGAAACCAGGGTATCCATCAAATGGACGTAGCCCGCTGGTTCCTCGGCGAAGCCGGACTTCCCCGGCACACGTTGAGCATCGGTGGCCGACTCGGGTATCATGACGATGGTGACACGCCAAATACGCAGGTCGTGGTTCACGACTACGCAACGGCGCCGCTGATCTTCGAAGTCCGCGGGTTGCCCGCTCGAGCTGATCTCGCTTCCACCGGAGACACCACGGGTTTGAGTGGTGCGGATGCAGCGGGTGCGGCAGCGGCTTCGATGGACAAATACCGTGGGGTTTCGATCGGCAATGTCATCGATTGTGAAGGCGGCAGCGTTGTGGTGGGCGCGTATTTTGACGCGACCGCTTACGATCCGGCGGGTCAGGTGATCAAAACGTTCAAAGGCGAGGACCGGCACATGGGGAATTTCATCGACGTGGTGCGTAACCGTAAGACGGAGCAACTCTACGGACCCATCGGTGAAGGGCATATTTCGAGTACGCTTTGTCATCTCGGAAACATCTCGCATCAACTCGGCCACGCGACGTCGGTGGGAGAGACGAAAGAAAAGATCAAGGGAGACGCCCTGCTCACGGAGGCTCACGGACGAATGCTGGAGCACCTCGCGGTCAACGGAGTTAATGTCGCGGAGACACCCGCAACTTTGGGCGTACCACTCACGATCGATGGAGCGGCCGAACGTTTTGTGGGCGCAGGCGCTGGCGATGCGAACGCGATGCTCACACGGAAGTACCGCAAAGGGTACGTGGTACCGCATCTTGCTTAATCGGGAGCGGGCGCGCGGATCGGTGGAAAGCTGGAGAGCTCGGGGTGTGACCTAAAACGATCCCGCGCATTCGTTCAGTTCAGCGATCGGAGTCCCGCTCCTCCCGGAGCGGGCTACGGTCGGGCGGTACGGAGCTGGCCAACGGTGGATGGTGCTGAACACTGCGGGTGGAGATTTCAGAGTTCGGCGAGCGAAATTCCGCTCCTTCCGGAGCGGGCCACACGGACTGGCTTTCGGATGCGGCTGATCGTCGATCTCGGGGCGTCACTCGGCGGAGAGCGCGGCGATTTCTTTTTTTAGCGGCGCAAGGTCCGGGTCCTCCAGGGCGGCTCGCTTCCAGTGTGCTTCCATGCGGCACGCCACAGCGAGTCGCTGGAGAGCGCCGGCTCGGTCGCCGAGCTGACAACGATAGCAGGCGAGATTGTAGTGGACGAGGGCGCACGTCGTGCCGATGCGGGATTCCGCCTGGAGCAACACCTGCTCGGCATCCGTGATGTTGGTGAGTCGCCGCAGCGCGAACGCCCATGAGATCCAGCCTTTGGGATCGTCCGGTTGACGCCGCACGTATTCCTGGGCCGCAGTGACCGCGCGGTCCCAGTGGTGGCGCGCTGAATGCAGGTCGATCGTGAGTTCCAGCACTTCATCGGAGCCCTGATCCTCGCTCGTGACTGCGTCTAATTCGGCCGCCGCCTCATCGAGCATTCCGAGCGAGAGATAGCCCTCGGTGTACTGCAAACGTCGTGACGTTGAAATCAAAGGAGGTTTCATCGCCTGATGCGTTTACCCCGGAAACAACGGGCTAGCCGCAGGCGCGGCGGCGAGGGAATAGATAATGTGATCAACACTTTTTCCCCGCAGTTTCTCGGCATTTCGCAGCGTGCTGACCGGGACGAATCCCAGACGTTTCACCATCGAGTGTCCGCGGGCGTTCGCCGTCGCGACGCCCACACAAATACGGTCCACGCGGAGTTGATTGAACGCGTGCGCGAAGACGACCTTGCAGCACTGCGTCATGATTCCTTTGCCCTGCGCGCTGGGAATGAGCCACCAGCCGGGGTTGGCCATCCGATGAGTCCAATCAATGCGATTATGGCCAATCGCGCCCACCAACTCCCCATTCAACCAGATGCCGGCGGTGTAGGCCTGGGTCGTTTGGAATTCGCGCAGGGCGCTCGCGATGAATTTCTCGGCATCGCGCACCTTGACCATGGTATCCACCCAATGAAGCCATTCCCGCAGGTGCGCGCGATTCGCCTCAACCACCGCCAGGAGTGCTGGAGCGTCCCCCAGCTGGAGCATCCGGAGCTCGAGATCAGGACTGATTTTATACGACTGCATGGGCGACAAAACGGAGCAGCGTGGGGACGAAAGGAAGTTAATCAATCAGGTGCGCGTTCTGCTTCGGTTCAGGGGCGGAAGGGGTGAACGCGCTGAAACTCATCGATCGCTGCACGTGCGCCTATTTCGGCCGCTTGACGTAGGTGTCGAGGTAGAGATCGCGCAATTTCTTTTCTTCGGCCGGGTCGCGCGGTTCGGAGGACGCGACGTCCATCAAGTCGGCGATGGCATTGAGCTGCACCGCCGCATGCTCGATGGCTTCGGCATCGCGGGCGCGCGACTCCTTTGACTGGCCTCCGAAGAGCGTGAAGCGGTTGAGGAAAAAGCGGTCGAAGCGGCTCAGATGCTTTTCCACCAACCGTGCAGCCTCAGCCTCAGGCGTGAGAAATTCATCCTTCGGCACCTCCTTGACTGGCGGGTGCACCATCGTACGCGGCAGGGAAGGACGCGGTGCGGGCGACTGTTTCTCGCCGGGTCGCACGACGATGCGCGGCAACGTGACGAGCGGAGCCGTTGGCGACGCGCTGCCGGCCGACTCTTGTGGCTTGGAAACCGGAACCGGCTCAAGAGGACGGTTGGCGAGGTAGTTTTCGCGAACCTGCGGATCGTATCGCGGCAACGTAGAGGTGACCGCATTGTGCACCGCGGTAGATTCGACCGCCAAGGCGTCCATCCCGGGATCACCCGCCAGGGTAAACGTGGCCAAGGCACCCGTCGTCAACCAGCGGCGCCGATGGCGGTGGCACGGCATAGACCGGGTAGGAAACGTACCCGCGCCGAAAGATCCACGGTATTGTCAGGCATGAGCAGGGACTGGCCGCAGTGCCGGGCGGAAGCGGCAGCGAATGACTGGTCCAACCAAATCCCAGACGAACGCCGCGGTCGTCGTATGAGCTAAACGCTTACGCAGCCTTACTGCGAGCGGTTCAAGACCTTCTTTTTCTCCGACTGAAATTCTTCCTCGTTCAGGATTCCCCGTTTGCGCAACTCATCGAGCTTCAGCAGGTCATTGTAGAGACCACCGGTGGAGGTTGGTTTCTCACTGGCTGCAGGAGCAGCGGCGACCAATTCAGGCGCATTCGGATCAAGTGCTTTGAAAACAATTTTGGCGGAAGCGTAGCCCAGCGCGAACATCGGCTTTTTCGCGGTCAACGATTCAATCTTCAGCTGTTTCCCCTGTGCGGCGCAGTAGGCCGTCGCTTCTTCGCGGACGTCCGCTTTCAGCTGTTCAGTGTCGCGGGAAAAGCCGCTGCTGGCCTGGCGAGTGATCGAGAACGTATTTTCGCCGAGCGGAACAACCGGGTCGATCAACGCCGATTTTGCGCCGCACGCGAGCAGCGCCAGACCGAAGCACGCAAAGGAAATGAACGTACGGCGAACGGGGTTTTTCACGCGCGCAGACTTTGCCTGCGCTGAATACGGGTCAAGGCCACGTCGCGTCACCGTGAATGAACCCTGCCCGAAACGGAGCCCACGTCCGATCGAACCCACCAGGAATGGGGAACCAACCGGCCGAGCATGCCGGTGGAGGTTGGTTTCACCGCGGTGGAACGATCGATCAAGGGTTCGCGGGTCGATGAACCCTCGTGGGATCCGGGGAGTGACCGGCTCGAGTTACCCGATCGAGCGCGTGCGGAGCGCTTCGACCCGCGTCGCACACAATCAACTTGCGTTAAGCGGCTCTCTGGGTTGGCTTTGACCTATGAACTTCGTTCAAGTCGCAGACGGCCGATGGCTGAATCTGGACCTCGCGACGGAGTTCATTGTCGTCAGCCACGGACAGCGCACGGGACCAGAAAGAGGTGCGGGCTGGGTCGTACAACTCACGGTCGACGGCGAGGTGCGGCGTTACACCAACGAGCGAGCGCTCGAAATATTCCAGGCGTTCGACGACCTCACCCGACCGCCGGGTTCAAATCCCGGATACTGAAGTCCGGCGAGTCAGTCGAAGAGCCGCGCCTCGTGCGGCGATGTCAGATCGAGCCGGTGAATCCATCAGCGACGTTGTCCGCATCGCAACGTGGATGACCGCGTCGCGTGATCAATCGATCGCGCGGGGGGTAACAATTACCTCCGCAAAACCGGACTGCGGGTCAGGGGTCGCGGCGTTGGCGAACGAGAAGTAACCCGAAATTATCTTCGGCTTCCAGAAGATCAGAAAATCATCCGTCACGCCGACGGATAGCTGATCCACTCCTGTTACACGTCCGCCGATATAGTTCACGTTGTGGACTTCGTCGTAAATGAAACCGATGTCTTTGATTTTGTATTTATGGCCGTCGATGACGAGGTCGACGTTCAACACGTTCACCAGCGCATGCGAGCTGGTGTCGATCTTTACATTGAAAGACCCAGAGATGCCGAGCGCCGAGAAAGCGACTTTCGCCGTCTGAGTCGCCGCTGATAAGCCAGAGACCAAGGTGAGAAGTACACCCAATGCAAAGAACCGTCGGCTGAACATAAGAGAGAAGTTCATTAAGTATATTCGCTGAGCGTTGTGCTGCCGGCCGAAATGCTACTGCCGATGACAAGTTCGTTCTGCGACAAGAGGGGCGCGAGCCGAAAAGTGATCTGATCGCTCGATACTTCGTCTTTATATAATCTACGCGAGCGCGTCGGCCACGATGGGCCGTGGCGCGGAAAGGCCGAGATCCGGAATCGGCTGAACTGGTCCGGCGGGATTCGGTTTGTGTCGCGCGAGTTTGGAATTACGACTCGTCCGGCCGCTTCCACCCTGATGAGCAAACCTACCCGCTGGCTGTTGGCTGAAATCGATCGATGGACGAAAGGTGGACTCATCTCGTCTGAACAGGCGACGCAGCTTCGCGCGCTGTACCCGGTTGAGGAAACGAAGTCGTGGGGCCTGCTGATCTTTTCCGGTCTCGGCGCCGCGGTCATCGGCTTGGGCGTCATTTTACTGCTCGCCTACAATTGGGCTGAGATTCCGAAAGCGGGTAAACTCGGTTTGGTCCTCGGTTCGATCATCGCCGCTCACACCGTGGGACTATGGCTACGCTGGAAGGCGCGGGACCCTCAACGAGACGTGGGCGAAGCACTCTCGGTGCTCGGCACGATGCTGTTCGGAGCGGGCATCTGGCTCGTTGCTCAAGTGTATCACATCGACGAGCACTTCCCAAACGGCTTCCTCGTGTGGGGCGCAGGTGCGCTCGTGCTCGCGTGGGCGCTCCAGTCCGTGCCGCAAGCGGTGATCGCAACGGTCACGCTTTCGATTTGGTCCAGTGCAGAGCTCTTCAAATATGATGTGCCGGCCAATTGGGCGCCGATTCTCATTCTGGTTGGGATCGCTCCGCTGGCGTGGCAGCGTCGGTCGGCTGTTTTGATGGCGGTGGTCCTGGCCTCGACCTACCTGATTGTTGGCGGCAATGCCGGATATTGGAACGGTGGCGGCGGCAGCTTCACCGCGCTTCTTTCGCTTTCCGCTTTGTTGATCGCGCTCGCGCGGTTGAATGCGGGCGCGCAAAGCTTGGGCGGAATCTCTGCGGTGATGACCTTCTTCGGTTGGTCCGGTTTTCTGATCTGCTCGTACGTGCTGAGCTTCAAGGAGGCGGTTCGTCATCTCTTGCGCTGGTCGAACGATCACGCACCGGCCGCCATTGTGCTTTGGAGCTATCGGTGGCCGTTGTTCGCGGCTGCGCTGGTTGCCTGGGGATTCGTGGTGTATCGAAAGTGGATCGCCCGCCGCGCGAAGGTTTCGACCGAAGAATGGCTCTGTCCCATTGCGCTCGTTTATTGTCAGGGTCTGGCGGTGGTGGGGTCTTACCGGGACCCGCAGTTCATCGCGATCGTGTTCAACTTCGTAATTTTGGGCATCTCCATTATGTGGATGATGCGGGGCTGTCGTGACGGCGCCCTGCGATCCACGGTTCTCGGCTCGTTGGTTTTCGCGTCGTTGGTTTTTGCGCGATACTTCGATCTGTTCGAGAGCCTGGCGATTCGCGGATTGGTTTTCCTGGTTGTCGGCGGCGTGTTGTTCGCCGAGGGCTTTTTCTATCGCCGGCTGCGACACGTGTCGGATGAGGGGAGGATCCAGTCGTGAAAAGGCTCTTCGTGATCGCAGCGGTGGTGGCGCAGATTGCGGTGCTTGCCTGGATGGCCGGCGAACGCGAATGGGTCCTGCGTACCGGTCAGAAAGTTTATCTCCGGACGGCACCGATCGATCCGCAGGATCCAATGCGCGGCGACTATGTGCTGCTCAACTATGACGTGGCGACGGTGCCGAAGTCGTTGTGCCAAGGCGGAGTCGCGCGCTGGTTTAGTCAACGCGAGGACATCTACAACGCCCGCGTGCGCGATCGGCGCGTGTATGCGCCGATTCGACTGAACGAGGAAGGGGTCGCCGAGATTACGGGACTCTCGGATGAGCCGCCCTCGACGGGTATATTCCTCCGCGGCCGCGCCGAGGCGATTTATCTCAGCACCCTTCACGTGCGGTTTGGCGTTGAAGCGTTTTTCATGCAGCAGGGGACGGCACGGGTGTTCGAGCAAACGGTCCAGACAGAGAAGGCGGGCGTCCCGTTGAACATGGAAGTAGCGGTCGGATCAAACGGCTTGGCCGTGTTGAAAGGCTACCGTTGGGAGCCGCTCGGGATCACGCTCGTTCCGGATCCCATCCCGCGGCAGGCCGGCGCTAATTCGATGACGCCACCGACGCGACCAGGATTGAGGGGTTTAACGGTGGAGCTCAAAAACCATGGCCCGACTCCGCAGGCACTGGTCGTGCGAGCCGGTGGAACGATCCGCATGATCCCGGCTCAGGAACGTGGACGAACGGAAGATCCTTCCGGGTGGGTGTCGGTTAACGAACCCGACCGCTCGACGAAACCCACGCAGGATGAGGTGCGCGTTTTACAAAGCGGCGAGTCATACCGCGTTCATCTCGATCTGACCGATCCCAAGTGGTTTGTGCGACGCGTCGATTCATCGGCGGCCGGTCCACCTGTTGCGATCGAGACGCTGGTGAACGATTGGACGGCTTCGTTCCGAATCGAGTACGCACCGCCGGCTCTCGAGGAATGTGCCGGACTGACCCACGCGGAGTTGATTCGGCATATTCCGCTGCGGTCGCGACGGTTCAGCGCATTTGGCGGCGCGGATTGATCGCTGGTGGATAGAGTTTTGGGGAACCGAACAAGCGGGCGGGGCGATTGACGGCCGGCCGCTTGGTAACCAACGTTACGCCTGTGACGCGAGGTGGTTTTCGCGCCATTCAACCCCACCCCAAGGAGGATTCAAAATGCAACGGCTCATCGCATGGGCGGATTCGCATCGTGGATACTGGCTCGACTGCGTCCGCATCTATCTCGGTCTCGGCTTGTTTGCCCGAGGCCTGCTTCTGATCAACAATAGTTCGGCCGGATTTTTCGAGGACCTCGTTCAACGTTCCGGTCAATCATGGCTCACCCATGGCATTTTGCTCCACTATGTCATTCTCGCGCATTTTATCGGCGGACTCCTGCTCACCGTCGGATTTCTCACCCGGATCGCTGCGCTCATCCAGGTTCCCGTTCTGATCGGTGCCGTATTCTTCGTGCACCGAACAGAGGGGCTGCTGGCGGCTTCTCAATCGCTGGAGTTCTCCGCGCTCGTTCTCTTCCTCCTGTTGGTCTTTGTGGTCAGCGGGGCCGGCAGGTTATCGGTCGACTACGTCACCTTCGATCGCGTGCTGCCCGACAAAACGTTGGAAGAAGACCACGTCGTCGCTTAGGGTTTGGCCGAGCCGGAAACTCGAACTGCGTTCGCAGCGTCTCCAGAGGTTGGTGAATCAAGTCCTTTGTCACCGCTTTGCGGAGACGGGCGCGGGTCGATGGGGCCAGCCGTTCGAGCACGACCTGTGAATCTCCGGACCGGCGGCGAAATCCCACGTCGCCTCGGGGCGCGCCTGAAGGAAAGAGTCGATCGTTTCACTGACGTTCGTGACCTGTCGCCGTTCCTCTTCCCGCTGCATGGGGAGGCGCTCGTCGATGGACATGCCGGTGCGTGCCGTGGGTGCGCCGGGTCCTCGGCCTTGCTGTTTTGAGCCTTGGAAGCGACCGGCCATGTCGGTGTCACGGTCGGTATAACTTTGACGGCCCGCCGGAAAATCGAGGGACTGAACTTCTTCGAACGCGGGCGGGGAGTGGCCGGTCGGCTGTTGAAAGCGGAAGATCCGGAGATGACCGTGATTCGCGGTGACGATGTAATGTTCGCTCGTGACAGGATGGCGTGGGTAGGTGCGTCCGCTCGCACGGCGAACCAATTCGCGGGACGACGCCCGCGTGCAAGATGCTCCTTACGCTCGCGCTCGCGGGTGCATGGAGCGCGCCCTCCCCGCCTTGCGAGCACCTGAAACTTACTGGAGCCAGCTATAAACGAGCTTACTCGCCGGCTTGCCTTCAGCGACCAACTTGCCGTCAGGTCCGTACACCTTGAAATTCGGAACGGACTCCAAGCGGTATTGCCGTGCGACGGGCGAATCCCAGTCGATGCCCTTTATTTCGGGTCGATTGATATCGACCTTTACGACCGCCACGTCGGCGCGCGTTTCGTGCAGCTTTTCCAGCAACGGGGCGACGGCGCGGCAGGGCGGACAGTACTGGCTTGTGAAGTCGAATACGGTGGTTTTTCCAGGAACGAGATAGTCCGTGATCTTCACTTCCTTGCCGTACGAAATATGTTCGGGCTTGGCGGCTTTGGTCCGCGTCGCGTCCGCAAACGAGACGACGACACTGGACAGAAAAATCGCAAACGACACAGCGACGAGACGGAGCGGTTTCATAGGCAATAAAATTGCACAGCAGTGGACGAAGTGAAAGCCACTTCTCGACCCGAGTTATCCGGCGGCAGCGAGCTGATGATCGACGCCGATGACTGCGCCCGTGTGAGGATCGATGCGAACCGTGAGTCCGAACGCTGACTCGACGGTGAGTGCGTCATCGGTCGCGTCGACGATGGCGGTGCAGGCACCCAAATCGGCGGGCCACTGCGCGATCCAAAGCAGGCGCAGTGCGCCGTCCAGACAGTAAAGGTTGGCGATCCCAGGCAACAAACCCACTGCGAGTTCACGCACGTACACGCGCATTGGACCGCGACGGAACTCTACGATTGCAGTGGCGAGCGGAGGGCAAACTCCGGCCGCTACTCCCTCGCGGGTGAGTTGGACCAAGGTGCCGTCGATCACGGCAAGAGCAGGGGCGGAGTTGGGCACGGTAAAACGCGGATAGGGGAGCGGTTTATTGGTTGGGCGGCGACAACGAAATCGCCGTGAAGCTTGGAGGGCCGACTTGCCGGAGCTCGCAGACCGTGGTGAGACCGCGGCGAGCCTCAACTTACTTGAAAAATCGCCTGATTACAGGATCAGGGCGACGCGTTATTGTGTCTGGCCGCCCCCGGCTCCTATTAAGATGAGATGAAGTGGATCCTTTTCGGCGTGCGGCTGGGTGCGGCAATTATCTGGGTCGGCTCGGCTCTGGGTCAATCGACGGTGGCTCCAAAGCATGTCGCCGATCCCGCGCACCTTCTCCCGCGTGACCCTTCAGCAGCCGAGCGGGTCGAGACAACGCTGACGGCGTTCGAGCGTTCGTCTGGTTTGCGGGTCCTGGTTCAGCTGCAGGTCAACTCGCCCACCGCCGAACAGGACAAGGTGCCAGGCGCCTTCATGCATCGCCTGGCCGAGAGCCTGGGCGTCGCGCAGCGCGGCGTACTGGTCGTGTATTTCGCGGAGGAGGACGACTGGCGCATATGGTTCGGTGATGAAACTGCCTCTGCTTTCGTTGGGCGTCCCGGAACTGCCCGTGAACTGACGGAAAATGGCGCGATTCATGAGGCGAAAGAGGCGTTCCTCACGGCGTGTGCTGCGCAAGCAAAAGCGGAAGTCGCCGCTCTGAACAGTAAGCCTGGGGTCGATCCGCGTGATATCACAGCCCAGCGGATACGAGCAAACGCCACCGCGATCGTCGACGGGTTGATCGAGAAATTGCGGCCGAAATAGAATCCCTTCGTGCGGCCGACGATTCAGCCGCAGGTGCTCGTGCGTGCGCACGCTCCCGGCCGCTATGCGACCGATGGTGATTCGGCGGTGGCGGTCTCGAGTTCGCCGGCGAGTGCCTTTTCAATCCAGCGCTTGATCCGCAGCAGGCCGTCTTGGCGCAACGGATCGTCGACTTTCATGGTTCCGAGTAGATTGATCACCGTTTCAGCGTAGTCATGCGCAGTCGCTGAAAAGATCGTGGGGAGTTCGAACGGGTTGATTTCGCCTTTGCGCACCATCGCGCGGGCCTCGCGCTCGAGTTCAAGGTTGGAGCCGCCGACATTTCCGGCGTCGCCTTTGCCCTTGCCGCCACGACCGCCGCCACCGCCCGCTCCGCCGGATGACTCGCTCGAGGAACCCTCGGACTTTCCGCGCGGCTGTCGCTGCATCTGCGACGGATATTCCTTTCCATCGCGGCCGGTCACCTTCTCCGACGGAGTGAGTTTTCCCGACTCGGTCAATTGGGTGCGAGTGCGTCGCACCAGATCCACCGACACCTTGCACATTTCCGCGATCACCGGGTTTGCGCGGTCCGGCCATTCCTCCAGCGCCACCTCGACCGCATTCCGTTTATCCGCGCTGCTGCGATAAACGCCGTTCGTCGCGTTGGCGCCGAGCGCGTGGCGGAGAGCGTCCAGCCGGCCACCGGGTTGTACGTCGGCGGAAATAGCGATGCTCTCGTTGCGTTTGGCGGCGAGGAAACGATGAAAGCCGTCGGCCAGCCAGTAGGTGGTGCCGTCGTAGAAAACGACAATGGGCGGGAATTGCGTGCCTTGCGCCATTTCCTCCGCGTAGCTGGCGATAGCCTCATCACTGGTGGTCACGCGCGCCTGCGTGCCGCCGTACATATTGATCGAGTCGAGAGGAAGATTTTGCGTCTGCATGAAAAAAGACGGCGTTTGTGCCGAAGGAGTCGCCGGACGTGCAACGGCAAAAGCATTCTCTGATGAAAAATGTGCACAGATGTGGACCCGCGCAGAACTTGATTGGAATCGAGCGTGAAATCGCTTGGTACATATCACATCCAATCGTGCTCACCGTTTTTCGCATGCCGCGGCGCTGCTATCGTATTCTGATCATCAACATCTGGCTGGCATTGTCCGTCCAGGCCAGTCCGCTGCTCGACCAGATGTCCGCTCAGTTCAAGCGAGACTTTGGCATTCAAATCGTCGCCGACGGCGAACCGTATCCAGTCGGCGGTGCCGAAGGAACCATCCTCGCGCAGAACACCGGAGTGAACAACGCCGACATGGTGCTCTCGTTTCTCCGGAAGGAATTCGCCAAGTACCCGGTGGAACTGATCCGCCTGTCGGGGGTGAAGCGAATCGTCCTGTGTCGGGAGTTGCGGATTGGCTCGACTCGCATCGCCGGCGTCGCCGTGGAAAGAAATGCGAGCATTTACGTGGATTCGACAACCATGGTCGGGGATGAACTGCATCGGCGGCGAACCTTCCATCACGAGTTCTTTCACTTTCTCGATTACTCGCGCGGAGGTGACATCGGCAGCAACCCGGCGTGGATGGCTGCCAACGCGCCGGGTATTGCCTACGGCGCTACACCGCCGCCGGAAAAGCCGGGACAACACCGTTGGGCCTCACATCCGGCGCCCGGTTTCGTCTCGGACTATTCACTCAAGGCATTGCCCGAAGATCGGGCCGAACTCTTCGCGGGTTTGATGACAAACAATCTTACGCTTCGCTTCATGCTGCAGAAGGATCTCTATCTGGCGACGAAGGTGCGACTGCTGAAAGACGAGTTGCAGCAGCTCTGCCCGAAAGTGGACGAGACGTTCTGGACCGGCGTCACGAAGTTCTGAGCACGACGGGCGGCGTGACCTGGTCCCGTCTCACGTTTCGAGCACGATCAGCGATTCTCCCGCATTGACGGGCCGGCCTTCACTGCAGCGAACCTCCCGCACGCGACCGGCGCGACTGGCGACGACCGTCACTTCCATTTTCATCGATTCCAGAATGATCAGCGGATCCCCTTCGCGCACTTCGGCCCCCGGTGCGACCAAGACCTTCCAAACATTGCCGGGGATGTGGGCGGGAACGGCCACGCAGCCTGCAGGAACCGCTTGTTCGTCGACCGGCGCGGACGACTCGGCGTCAGCAGAGAAGTTGAGCTGACCGCTTTCCTCCCACCGCCTGCGCTCGGCCTCGAACGAGGCCTGCTGGTGGACTTTGAATGCCGCGATCGACTCGGCATTTTGACTCAGCGTCGCTTGATAATCGCGCAGTCGGAACGTCGTTGGCTCGATCTTCAGCTTCACTTTGCCTTGCGGAAAATCTTCGCGGAATTGCGTCAGCTCAGCATTCGACACGGGATAAAACCGAATCTGGTCGAAGAAACGCAGGAGCCACGGATGACCGTCCGTAAACTCGGCGGTCTGCTTATAGCGATTCCACATCTGACACGTGCGGCCAATGAATTGATAGCCACCGGGCCCTTCCATCCCATAGATGCAGAGGTACGCACCGCCGATGCCGACGGCGTTTTCCGGCGTCCACGTTCGTGCAGGATTGTATTTCGTGGTGACCAGGCGGTGACGCGGGTCGACCGGCGTTGCGACGGGGGCCCCGAGATAAACATCGCCCAAAGCGAGCACGAGGTAACTGGCTTCGAACGCGATCCGGTGAACTTCATCGATCGAGCTCAGGCCATTGATGCGGCGGATGAATTCAATGTTGCTGGGGCACCAGGGTGCGTCCTTGCGGACGATCTGCATGTACTTGCGGATGGCGAGCAGGGTGGACTCGTCCTCCCACGAAAGCGGCAGATGAACAATGCGCGAGGGGACCTCGATATCGTCAACCGCCGGCAGTTCGCTTTCCGCGCGGAGCAGAATCTCCATCAGTCGTTCGAGCGGCAGAATCCGGGCATCAAAATGCACCTGGAGAGACCGAATTCCGGGCGTGAGGTCGATCAGGCCAAAGATGTGGTGTCGCTCCAGCCAGGTTTGCAGCGCGTGAACCCGCATGCGCAGCGCGATGTCGAGCACCAGCGGCCCGTATTCAATTAACAGGTTCGCATCACCGGAGCGGCGGTAGCAAACGGCCGGCGCGGTCGGCCGTTCCGCGATGGCATGGATGATGGCTGGTTCCGGAGGAGCAGTTGGGAGTCGGGAATTGGTCGTTGGTGACGAGGCTGCGTTGACCGCGGCGTAACTTTCAGCGGCGGCGCTTGAAGCCGTACCAACGACCAAATCCAAACTACGAACCACACCGCGCGGTCGCCGCGCGGCCCGGAGTGACTCGATCTCCGCATCTTGCGCCATTTGCAGAATGCGCGCGTCCTCCGCGCTGAGCGGAGTGAATTTGACGCGGTCGCCCGGCTTGAGCTGCCCCATTTTCCAAAGCTCGGCGTGGGCAATCGTGGCAGGGCACACGAAACCGCCACAGCTCGGGCCGTCTGGTCCGAGAATGATGGGCATGTCGCCCGTAAAATCGATGGCGCCGATCGCGTAAGCGTTGTCGTGAAGATTTGAGGGGTGCAGGCCCGCTTCACCGCCGTCCCGCCGTGCCCACGTTGGCTTGGGTCCAATCAGGCGCACACCGGTCCGCGCGGAGTTATAGTGAACTTCGTACGTTGCGCTAAAGAGCGTCGCGATATCTTCGTGGGTGAAAAAATCAGGGGCGCCATGCGGCCCGTACAATACGCCGATGGACCATTCTCGGGTGAGCTCCGGGACCAACGCTTGAGCCAAACGCAATCGGGGTGATGCGTGGCTTAGGCCGGCCGTAGGTTCTTCGGTCGAATCGGATTTCGACGGTCCAACGGAGGCCCGGTTGATCCGCAGTACGTCTCCAGCGCGGAGGGCACGACCGGCGTGTCCGCCAAACAATCCAAGCGTGAACGTGGACTTGCTGCCGAGGTACTCCGGCACGTCAAGGCCACGATGAATTGCCAGATAGGAACGAAGACCGGGGCCATCGACCGCTCCGAGACGGAGCGTCTGGCCAGCTTTCACCTGAATGGTACGATGAAACGCGATCGGCCGGCCGTTGAGCGTGGCCGGCATGTGGGCGCCCGTGAGCGCGATCAGGGCCGCTGTATTGAAACGCAGCGACGCGCCTTGCACGGTGAACTCGAGACCTGCCGACGTTTCGGGATTTCCGACGAGACGGTTGGCGAGTCGAAAGGAGCGCCCGTCCATCGGACCTGACGGCGGAACCCCCACATCCCAATAGCCAAGTCGTCCAGGAAAATCCTGCACCGTCGTCTGCGTCCCGCCATCCAGTACGTCGATCGTCGATGCGGCGTACGGGAGGGTGTTGAGGTACTTGGTCGTCACGCCGCCGGCGCGGAAGCCGGACGAGGCGACGATTTGGCGAAGATAATCCAGATTCGTCTCCAGCCCGTGCATACGCGTGTCGGTGAGCGCGTGGTCCAGACGCGCGAGGGCGTCGGCCCGATCGCGTCCCTTGACGATGATCTTGGCGAGCAGTGGATCGTAGAAGGCCGAGACCTCGGTGCCCCGTTCGATCCAGGTTTCAATGCGAGCGGACGGAGCGAAATGGAGATCCGTCAGTGTACCGGCCGCCGGCTGGAAATTTTTGCCCGGATCCTCAGCATAGACTCGAACCTGAATGGAGGCGCCGCTCGCCGCGGGTGTCCAGGTCGTGAGATCGAGTTCGTTCGCGGCCGAACGCAGCATCCATTCGACGAGGTCCACGCCCGTGACCTCCTCCGTCACTCCGTGCTCGACCTGGAGCCGGGTGTTGACCTCGAGAAAATAAAAATCGCCGCTGCTGTTGTCGTACACGTATTCAACCGTTCCAGCGTTGCGGTAGCCGATGGCGTTCCCAAGCCGGGCGGCCGACTCGAGCAAACCGGCACGCTGCGTCGGAGTCAGCCCTGGCGCGGGCGTTTCCTCGATCACCTTCTGATTGCGCCGCTGGACGGAGCAGTCGCGTTCGCCGACGGCGACAACGTGTCCGCGGCTGTCGCCAAAAATTTGGACTTCGATGTGACGGGCGTGCTCGACAAATTTTTCCAGGAAAAGTCCGCCCTCCTTGAAATTATTTTTCGCGAGTCGACCGACAGCGGCAAAGGCGGCCGACAGCTCGGCTGGCTTGCGGATCAGCGACATGCCGATACCGCCACCGCCGGCGGTAGACTTCAGCATCACCGGATAGCCGATACGCTGCGCCTCTGATTTGGCGTGCGCCTCGTCGCGGAGCAGTTCGGAGCCGGGAAGAAGAGGGACCTGGTGTTGTTGGGCAATGGCCCGTGCGGCATGTTTGAGCCCGAACATGCGCATCTGATCTCCCGAGGGTCCAATGAACACGAGGCCGGCGGCCGTGCAGGCGTCAGCGAACGCAGGATTCTCGGAGAGGAATCCGTAACCAGGATGAATCGCCTGGGCGCCGACGCTTTTGGCCGCGGCGATGATTTTGTCCGCATCCAAATAACTTTGGGCGGCGGGAGCGGGTCCAAGATGGACCGACTCGTCCGCCTGCTGCACGTGGAGCGAGTGCTTGTCGGCGTCGGAATAGACCGCGACCGATGCGATGCCCATCCGGCGAAGCGTACGAATGACCCGGCAGGCAATGGCGCCGCGGTTTGCGATGAGGACTTTGGAAAACATCAGTATGGGTTTCTCGCGAAGGCGGATGAAGCAAAACCACGCAAAGTAGTTGGTATTTGGGAGTTGGCGTCTCGCGAAGAAGCGAAGGGGGACGAAGGAACAAAACGGATCTAAGCGAAGAAGGGTTTACCTTCGGCGCCGTTAACGATTCGAGTGATTCCGTCCTTCAGATAAGACTCGTTGAAGTTGATTAGGAAACCGAGCTGGAGCGGAATTAGCCGGAGGTAATTCCAAGTGACCTTCTTGAACACGTCATGCATTTCCAGGACCGACTTCAGCTCGACCAAAACTAATCCATCTACGATCAGGTCGGCGCGAAACCCCACTTCATCGAGTAGTTCGCCTTCGTAATAGACTGGAACGGGTTTTTGTCGCTCGACGCGATGCCCTCTCTTAAGCAACTCACGGCTTAACGCGGCTTCGTAGACTGACTCGAGTAAGCCCGGCCCCAAGCTGGAGTGTGCCTTGAATGCAGAATCCAAAACCGCTTTGCCGACAATTTCTAGATTCATACCTCCGTTTTATTGGCACTCTCGCGACACGTTGCGACTAGGCGTTTGGATGACATCGGAATGGGTGTTTCGCAAAAGGCGGAATGGCGTAAAACTAAGCAGAAATAGTTGATCGTTGGAGTTGGTGTCTACCGAAGGAGCGAAATAAGAACGCTGACTCAACCAAAGAAGGGTTCGCCGATATTTCTAAATTCATACCCTCGTTTTCTTCGCTCCTTCGCGAGACACTATCAGCTGTTCCAAACCAACACCTCAATCGGCGTGGGATTGTACGCATTGCAGGGGTTGTTCAGCTGCGGGCAATTTGAGATGACGCACATGACGTCGCGCTCGGCCCGGAGTTCGACGTAATAGCCCGGGGCCGACACTCCGTCGGCGAACGTCAGCCGACCCTCGGGTGTGACGGGAACGTTCATGAAGAAATTGATGTTGGGCGCGACGTCGCGTTTGCCCAGCTCGGGACGCCACGCGTGCACGCCGCAGATGAAACTGTCCCGACACGCGTGCATGTACTCCTTCTCGTGCGCGTAACGCATCGTGTTGCTCTCGCGTGAACACGCGCCACCGAGCGTGTCATGGCGACCGCAGGTGTCGGCGATGATGGTCAAAAGCGCGTCGCCCAAATTTGAGTACAGGGTTGTTCCCGTGCTCAGGTACAGCGCGGCCTGGTGGCGAATGGTGTCCGATGCACTATAGCGGTTCGACGGATCATGAGCGTCGTAGAACAGCGTGTCTGCGGCCTGGTTGCCCTCGAGATCGACGAGACGAAGAACTTGTCCGCGCTTGATTTCGTGCGTCCAGGGATCTCCGGCCGGGATGATGTGCCGGTAGATGGCGCGAGCGGGGGAGAGGGTGCTGGTGGTCATTGGGAGAGAACGGGGCAGTAGTTGGTAGTTGGGAATTGGTAGTTTGGAGTTGGTAGTTCGTAGTTTGGAGTTTGGAGTTGAGGCGTCGGAGGGACGTTCGATGCGTGCTGGATTCGAACCCAACTACCAATTCCCAACTCCCAACTACCCACGCAACGCGTGGTAAGCCTCCGTGTTGGCGAAGGCGCGTTCGTTCTCGGGGCGGGAACTCCGACTGGCGTCGTTTTCCGCGGGTGGCGCGGTGCGAAAGACTTCCATGCGGACCTCGCGAGGGTGGTATTCAGGATCGGGGTCCAACGGGTGTTGGCAGGTATTGAGCACCACCAGGGTGTCCATTTCCAAACGGAGGTCGATGTGGTCGCCGGTCGTTTTTGGGCGAGGAACAAACGTGAGACGACCGGCCTCATCGGACACGACCTTGCTGAACAGATTCAAGTTGGGCACCAGATCGCGCGGTCCGAGTCCCCACTTGGATAGTTCAATCAGGAAGCTGTCCCGCGCGTTGCGATGAAAGTCGTTGCGCGCGATCTGATAGTTTTTGAAGCCGTATTTCTTCTGGACGAGTTCGGCATCGGAGCAGCCGCAGACCGTGTCGTGCCAGCCCACCGTGTCCGCAGTGATCGACGCCAGAATGCGGCCCATGTCGGAATGCAGGCAGTAAGGCGCCCGAAGGTAGAAGATGTGCTGACCCTTCAACGTGTCGGACAGGTTGTAGCGCTCCGACGGAACGTCGGCGTTGTACAGCAGGACGCCGACATTGGCGCCGCCTTCAAGATCGGTGAGGCGCAGCGTTTTGCCCCGGCTGATGACGCCCGACCACAGACCGGAGTGGGTCAAAGTCTTGGTGTACAGGGGCGCGGTTGGCTCGGTGTTGATGGTGAGGTCCATGGCAGGTGTGTTACGTTTGTGCAGAAACGTGTGACGTCAAGACTAGCAAGCTGCGCGCCAGTCGCACGCCGATTTACCGCCGAAGCCCAGCGGTGGGCCGATGGGCAGCCGTCAGCTTCGAAAGCATCAAAGCAGCGGCGGCATGGCCGTGGCGGTGAGGTTCAGCCGCGCGTGTGTCACGCCCTTGCAGGCGGCCAAGGTATCGGCGAGCTCACGGAGCGCACGCGCCGGTCCCTGGACGAGCAGTACCTCGAGATAATGGTGATGCTCGAGGTGCACGTGCATCGACGTGACGACCATCAGGAAATTCTTGTGCTGAATGTCGGCCAGCTTCCGTTGCAGATTTCGTTTCCGGTAGTCGTAAACCAGCGTGATGGTTCCGGCCATGCGCTGGGTGCCCAACTCCTGGCCGTGCTGGAGCAACTGTTCGCGCGCCATCTCGGCGATCGCATGGGAGCGATTGGGAAATTTCCGCTGCGCGACCATGTCATCCAGTTCGTCGAGCAAGTCGGAGGGGAGGGAAACGCTGAAACGGGCGAGGCGGGGTCGGCGACGGGTAGACATCGGAGTGGAGACGGTCGTTGCTACCGGGCTAAAGCGACCGGGTCGATGATTTGTGTGCGAAGAGATCTCCGTGCTGAGATCGCCGGCCTCTGTTTCAACGGCGGGCGGCGCGTGACTGATGTACGCACTCATTCCACGTCGTCACCGATGTCGGTCAGTCGAACAATCGGCAGCTTCTCCGTTGGCGCGCTGGTCACCGGCGGATGAATCAGTTCATCGAGGCGACGGCGGGTCGCGAGGAATTCTGGCGTATTGGCCTGTCCAGGACTGCGGGGTCGGGGCACCGGCACCTCAATCATTTCCTGCACTTCACCGGGATGGGCTTTGAGGACGAGAATGCGATCGGCCAGAAGGATGGCTTCATCGAGGTCGTGGGTGATGAACAGAATCGTGACGTCAACATTGCGCCAGATCTCAAGCAGATGGGCTTGCATCTGGGCCCGGGTCTGCGCGTCGAGCGCGCCGAACGGTTCGTCCATCAACAGGACCCGCGGGTTCGGTGCGAGGGCCCGAGCGATGGCGACGCGCTGCTTCATTCCGCCCGAAAGTTGCGCCGGGTAATGGTCGGCGAAACGAGACAGACCCACCAGTTCGATCCATTGCCGCGCTTCGGCGTCCGCATGATCCCGCGCCATGCCGTTCATTTCCAATCCAAACATGATGTTTCGTTTGACCGTGAGCCAGGGGAACAGCGTGTAGCCTTGGAAGACCATCCCGCGCTCCGGGCACGGGCCACTCGTCTCCTTGCCGTCGACCAGCATGCGGCCGGACGTAGGCTCATCCAAGCCAGCGATCAATCGGATGAGCGTAGATTTTCCACACCCGGATGGACCGATGACGCAGACGAACTCACGGCGATGTACGCGCAGATTGATATCACGCAAGGCCGTGACCGTGCGCTCGCCGGCCGTGAACTCGCGACCGAGATGTTCGATTTCGAGCACCACGGGGCGCTCTTTGATTTTCTGGAAACGCGCCGCTACGGCCGGCGATTGCGTGCGATAGTCGCCGGGCGAAGGGGCGGACTCATGTGGCGAGGGGTTCACCGCAGGAAACAAACCGTCTGGAGCGGCCGATGCAGGTGAGCGATGGTCGCTGATCATGCGCTGGGTTTGGCGGCAATAAGCGGCACGTTGCGGCCAGCGAAGAGCCGGTCGAGGAACGTCCCAATCCGAGTGGGCCGGGCCCTTTTCCAGGGAAAGATTCTTCGACCGAGAAACGCGAGTGCCTGATCAGTCGCGAGGCCGAGCACACCAATCATGATGATTGCGGCGTAGACGTTATCAAAATTGCGATACTTCGCCTGTTGGTTGATGAAGTAGGTGATCCCACTGCTCACCCCGACAACCTCGGCCACGATCAGGTACGTCCACGCCCAGCCGAGCAGGATGCGCTGGTCATTGTAGATATCGACGATGCTACTGGGCACGGTGACGCGCAGCAGCAGCTTGCGCGGCGACGCGCCGAGTGTTTGCGCGGCCTCAATGAGCGCGGGATCGTAGCGCCGGACTGTGTTTGAAATGACGAGCACCTGTTGGAAAAACGTGCCGATGAAAATGATCGCGATCTTTGGCGCTTGGTAGATGCCGAGCACGGCAACAGCCAATGCGCCAAAGGCCGGTGCAGGCATGTAGCGAATGAAGTCGATGACCGGTTCGGTGAGTCGCGAGATCGGCGGATAAGCGCCGCACAGAATTCCGAGCGGTACGCCGATCAGCGACGAGATCACGAAGCCCCAGAAGATCGTTTTGATGCTTAAAATGAGACTTTCGTGCAGCCACAGGTCACCGCGGAGCACCGGCTTCGTTCGGAATGCCGTCCAAAAGGCGCGGGCAACTTCGTGGGGTGCTGGCAGAAACACCGGATTGGCCCGCACGCCTTCAGCGACGCGCCCTCCGGTCGCCGCGACCTTCGCATTCTCTTCCGCAAAAACCGCGCGCTCCACGAGCAAACCGGTTTTGAACCACGCGACCTCGCCCGGTTCACTGACGTGAATCAACGGGTGCCACAGCCACGGCACATAGCTCACCAACGCCCAAATCACCAAAGGCAGCAGGAACGAAAGCACCGTGAACGTGCGGCGGAGCGGGGGCGACAATTCACGGCCAATGGCGAATCGACGAGGAGATGGCATCGATAAGGGGTGGGAAAAGGGCCGGCTAAGTCGCCGGCCCGATGAGCGATTAACTCCGCAATCGAACGGCGGCCTACTTCTTCGCCGCGGCGAGCGCCTCGGCGGTCAGTGTGTAGTCAATGTAGGTGGTCACGTCCTGCGATTCCTTATACACGGCATTGCTGACGTTGAATTCGTTCGACGCCTTCGACGAGCCCGTCAACGAGGTGAAGCCGGCTCCTTTGTTGGCGATGATCTTGGCGCTTTCGGCCAGAGTCAGGAAATGCGTGCCGCCAATGAATGCGGCGTAGTCTTCCGGCGTGGAGCCCGTGCGAGCTGCCATGATCTTGAGCGCGTCGGCTTTGGTCGCGGGGTCGTTGATGTACGCCAGCGTTTTGTCCCAGACCGCAACCAGCTTCACCCAAGCGGCCCGCTGCTGCGCCAGACTCTGCGGTGAAACGGTGATGGTATCATAGATCAGGCCCGGTTCATCAGCGCTGGTGTAAATTGATTTCGATCCAGCGACGGCGGTCAGAGCCTGCCCAGAATTGGGCTGCCACGCGGCGATTGCATCCACCTGGCCCGATGCGAGGACCTGAGGAGTTTGGTTGGTCGGCGTGTTGACGATTTCCACGTCGGCCTCCGACATGCCGGCTTTCTTCAGACCATTCAGCAGCATCAGATGTTCGACGAGACCGACCTCAAGGCCGATTTTTTTGCCTTTTAAATCCTTCAACGATTTCACGCCGGGTTTCGCGACGATCATATCGTTTCCATTGCTGTAGTCGGTCAGCATGATGATGACGTTCTTCGCGCCATTGGCTCCGGTGACGAGTGCGTCGCCGTTGGTCACCATGACTGCGTCCACCTTGCCGGCGGTAAACGCCTCCATGGACGGGCCGTATTCGAACCAGAGAAATTCTGCTTCAACGCCCGCATCCTTCAGCCAGCCCTTTTGGATGGCGACTTCCCAGGCGACCCAACCTGGCCAGTCGCTGTAGGCGATCTTGAGCGGTGCCCCTGAGAGGGCGGACACGGAAAGGAGGAGAGCGGCGAAGGTCAGGGCAGTTGACCGGGCGAGACGAACGAAGGGATTCATGGTGACAGGCGTCGTGTTACGAATGTGAGATTGCGTGTTACGACGGAAGGTCAGCACGAGCCGTGCCGCCGCTCAGAGATTTTCCAAGATTGGCGGGACGGGCGCTTCGGTCACCGCAACCCGATGGCGGTGCCGTCACCCATGTTTCTGCCGACCCACTCTTCTGCCGCTACTTAGGGGCAGCAGTGGCGATCCTTCAGGGCTGTGGCGGCGGCGGTCCAGCCGGGGTCGTGGACGCTGCGGGTGTGCTTGAAGCGGGGGCTTTGGCCGAGGAATCTGTCGGGGGCGGCGTGCCGGCGGCTGCCGGGGTAACCGTTGGCGGAGCGGTGAAGAGCTCGGCGGCCGAATGGGGCAGGCTGGTGAACGCGTACTCGGCGACCTGGAAAGCCCGCTTCTGCATCAAGCTGTTTACGGGCGCGGTCGCATCGCTGCTCGATATGGAGACGAACACAGGGCCCGCGGGAACCGTGTCGAACTCGGGTGTCATTGGCTTGTTGTCCGTCGCAGGAGTGTCGCCGGTTTTTGGCGCCGCGTCCTTGGTATTGAGGTCACCGAGTTTGCCCAGCGCGCCAGGTCCTGACTTGTCGTCCTTGTTCGAGCCCGGAACCTTCAATTTCTTTTCCTCGGGTTTCCGGCCGAGCGCGATCTGGTACGTCTTGCCGTCGAACGTCGTCAACCTGGCGGTCTGCGGGTGTGCCTTCGCTGCAATGGCGTTCGCATCGGTCGGCTCGGTGGTTTCGGTGAAGCGCAGGTTGCCCAGCGAGCTCAGCAGCGAGCTGATTTTTTCCGTGTTCAACGTCTGGTTCGGCGATGAGGGTGTGGCCGTCCACGCCGCGTCTTTTTTCGCCCGCGAGAGGGTCACCGGTTCGCCTTGTGGAAAGGAGAGCTCAATTTTTGTCACGTCCTCGGGTTTGACGTTGAGGAGCGTGGCATCCGCCCAGTTCTTTGCGTCCGCGTCGAGCCAGGCCTGGAAATTTGCGAGATAGGCTTTTTGTTCGGCCCCAAAACGAACGTAGCGCCCGCCACTCTCCGCGGCTTTACCCAGCACAATCGTACCGAGGTCCTTCCCTGCATTGTCGAGCAGTTCAATCTTCGTATCCTTGAACTCGAGTCGGGCGAGGCGTTCGGGATTCGCAGTGACCAGGCGCTGGAGCTTCGCGTCGGTGAGATTACTGACGAAGCCAGAGAGCTTCGAGAAATCTGCTGGCAAGTCGTAGTACGACGGAACGCGCCACGTGCCATCGGCTTGGCGAACGAGTTCAACCGTTTTGCCAGCGTCGGTGAGCCGAAGCTTGGTCGCCTTCTCGATAGCTGCACGGTCGACCAGAGGCTGGTTCAGCCGGATGTCCGTTAACGGAGGCGGCGCCGGCCGGCGGACGAAAGCAACAATCGCAGAAAGCACGGCGAGAACGGCGACGGTGACGATGACGGTGCGGAGTTTCATCGCGGGAGAAAAAGTGGTCGGAGAAGGGAGAAAAAGGATCGGTCACTATTACGAACAGCGAAGCACAACGGCAGCGCGTGCTGCGGCGACAGGGCGGCCGTTGTCATCGTTTGCGGCGGCGGTGAAACCAAACGCCGAACACGCCGACGAGGAGAGGCGTGGCGAGAAGGTTGATCACGAGCAGCCGGTTTTCGAGGCGGTCAATGTCTTCACGCAACGCACGCCGAATTTCGCGACGTTCCCCGCGCATCGTTGCCTGCTGCTTTTGGAAATCCTCGATCGCCTTCGTCATCTCCGGCGTGGCGACGAGACGGTTGCCTTCGCCTTTCTTACCCTGGAGTTCGCCGAGTTTCGTTTGGACCTGCTGGAGTCGGGCGTCCAACTCGGTCAGTTTGGCTTGATACTGCTTCTGCGCATTGGCCTCCATCTTGCGGACGACGGTGAAGGGCCGGAGCGACGTGCCTTTGCCGCGGATCGAAATCAGGTCAGGCGAACCACCGAGGAATTCGACCGAGTTTGCGGCGAACGCGAGATTGTCGTTGAACGGCTCGGCCGCCGTCTGGCCGAAGAAGTTGATCTTGCGCACACTGTAGTCGTCGAAAAGGAAATCGGTGTCGGCGATGATGAGCAGATTGGATCCGGTCGTGGATTCTTTCAGCTGCGGCGCCGTGGCAGCGGGCGCGGGCGGAGGTTCAACCGGCGCGCCTTTTTCGTCTTTCTTCGGTTCGTCTTTCGGCGCGCCGTTCGGGAACGCGGTTTGGAATTTCCCAGTGACGAGAGCAGCGATGGTCTTTTTTCCGCTCGGCGTGATTTGTTTTCCGATCTCATCCGGTTGGGCGAACTGCAGAAGCGACGTTGCGATATCACCGGCTTGTGCGGAGGTCTCGATCAGGGGTGTGAACGTGACAGTGGAGCCTTCCTTTTGGGACAGGCTGCCGGCCTCGATGAACATCGCGGTTTTCAGCTGAGCCGTGGGCAGCGATTTCGCATTGAAGGCCTCGAGCCCGCGGAGCGTGAGCCAGATCGGATAACGGGCGATGCCGCCGCCACCGGTCTGGACCTGCGTCGCGTTCTCCAGGTCCCCGACGACCTTTTGCGAATCGTACTGCACGCCGTAGGCCTGGAGCAGGGTGGGGAGGTCACTCGAGACGTTCTGCGCGCCTCCGCCCATCATCATCTGCTGCGGATTGCTCTGGCGCTTGAAGTATTCGGAAGCTGGATCCACGGCGAGCACCACAGGCTTTCCGCCAAGGAGGAATTGATCGATCGAGTACTGCAACTTGGGCGTGAGATTTTGCGGATGCGCAATCATCAGCACATCGAGTCCGGCGGGGAGTTCGGTGGCAGTCGGCTCGACGCGGATGATTTCAAAGGACTGCTCGAGTTCGCCGATGATCATCTGGGAAGGCTGCGGCTGACGGCGCATCATCATCATCATCTGCATCTCCTGCGGACTCGTCCCTTGCAGGGGGAGGCTGGTGAGCACACCGAGCTTTCGTTTGTCGAGTTGCTGGACGCTGTAGACGAGTTTCGACAAATCGTATTCGAGGAACTCTTCCCGCTGCGGCGAGAAGGCGGGAATTGTCTTTTGCTGGTCCGCCTGCGTCACGATCAAGCCAAAGAAGAACTGTTCTCCGTCCTGCTGTGCGACCTGTGGAGTGAGGCCGGAAGAGGTGGCTTTTTCTTCGTCGGGCGTATCGGGACGCGGATCAACGACGTTGAGCGTCAACTTGCCGCGGCCAGCGCGGATGTACTGCCGCAACATTTCCTGCACGCGCGCGGCGTAATTTTTGTAGGCGATGGGGAGACCGTTCGCGTCCTTGGAAAAATAGAGATCCAAGGTGACCGGCTCCTCGATCTTGCTCAGCATTTTCTTCGTGCCGTCGGACAGCGAATAAATGGAGTCAGCCGTGGCGTCGATGCGCAGGGGCACGGAAGAGGCGAGATAGTTGACGAGGACGAGTCCGAGAAAGAGAAGGACGATCGCGAGGGCTTTGCTGCCGATTTTCATGGCGAAGGCGGGAAGTGAAGGGCGAACGGACGGATTAAGCGCGAAGACGCGAAGGCGCTAAGGTCGGAGCGAAGAAGGACGAGTTCGGAGTTATGGATCGCACTTCGTATCTTTGCTTCTTGGCGTTTTGATGGCTCAGCGTTCGAGGGCGACGACGTTGAGGAACAGGCTGAAGCCCGTGAGCGAAACGAAGAAGATGACGTCCTTTGGATCGATGATGCCCTTCGTGAATGCATCGAAGTGCGTCAGGAAACTGAAGTTGGCGATCAGGTCGGAGATGCCGACCGGAAGATGCATAAAGCCCGTGAGGAAACCGGAGAACATACTGGTGCCGAGCAGGACGAGGAGCACGCAGACGAAGACACTGAGCACAAAGCTGATCACCTGATTTTTGGTCAGCGCAGACATCAGCGAACACACGCCAAGGTAACCGGCTCCCATCAAAATACTGCCGAGATAGCCGCTGATGATCACACCCCAATCCGGGTCACCGAGGTAAGCGAGCGTCAGGGCCATCGGGAAACTCAGCAGAATGGCGATGGTAAGAAACGCCCAGGCGGCTAAGAATTTTCCAATGACGGCCTCAAGCGTGGTGACGGGAAGGGTGAACAGCAGCTCGACGGTGCCAGAACGCTTTTCCTCGGACCACAAGCGCATGCCGGCGGCCGGCACAAGGAACAGGAAGAGCCACGGAAGAACTCCAAAATAACTGTCGAGTGACGCGATCCCGGCCTTGAAGAAGCCACGGGCGAAAAACGCCAACCCGACCGAAGCGAACAGGAAGATGACGAGAAAAACGTACGCCACGGGCGAACGAAAGTAGCCGAGGAACTCGCGTTTAAAGATGGGAGCGATCTGGCGCATGGTTGGACGGGCGAAGAAAGTAGCGAGTAGTGGGTAGTGAGTAGCGAGTAGACGGAAACGAAGAACCTGCGGTCAGAGGGAGGGAAAAAATTGGTGATGGGTAGACGAAGATGAGTTTTGGCGGCGTTCGCGAGATGCTCGCTACTCGCTACCAGCTACTCGCTACTGCCTAAACATCCGACGCGGTGAGGCTGCGGAAGATTTCGTCGAGCCGCGCACCCGGTTGGCGGGCGCGCAGCTGAGCCGGTGTTTCGTCGACGACGACTTTGCCGCGAGAGATAATGATGACGCGCGTGCAGAGCGCCTCGACTTCCTCGAGAATGTGGGTGGAGAGGATGACGGCCTTGTCGGCGGCGAGGGATTTGATCAGCGAGCGGACTTCGTTTTTCTGGTTGGGATCGAGGCCGTCCGTGGGCTCATCGAGGACCAGCGCGGGTGGATTATGGAGCAGCGCTTGGGCGAAGCCGACACGTTGCTTGTACCCTTTCGAAAGCGTTTCGATCGTTTGTTTGCGCACGCCGTTCAGGTGGGTGAGCGAGACGGCGCGGTCGACGGCGGTGTCACGCGACTCACTGGTCCGGAAGCCCCGAACTTCGGCAATGAATCGCAGGAATTCCTCGACCGTCATTTCCGGGTACGCCGGAGCACTCTCCGGCAAATAACCGATTTTAGATTTCACGCCGACCGGGTCCACGGTGACGTCGAGACCATCCACGGTGGCAGTTCCGGAGTCGGGGCGCAGAAACCCCGTGAGCATCTTCATCGTCGTCGACTTGCCGGCGCCGTTGGGGCCAAGGAAGCCGAGGATTTCGCCGCGGTTGATGTGAAACGAAACGCCGTCGACAGCGCGAATGGGTCCGTAGGTTTTGACCAGGCCTTTGACTTCGATCATGGAGTAAGCGGAAGCGGTGTGATTCTAGTTCGGGGCGGAAGTTCCGCGGAGAAGACGTTCACCCTCCGCTAAAAGAAACAGCAAAATGGCTGGCAAGCGGAAAAGAATTGATGTCGGCCGGCCGCGTTGGCCGCTCAGGGTAGGGCGAGGCGTCCCCGCCGAGCCGTGTTCGAGGCGTGGCTCACCCGGAGGGTTCGCCCGACCAACTGCATCGATCCGGCTACACTGCCGCGAGCTCGCGGTCTTTCTCCGTCTTGAGTCGTAGCTGACCACAGGCCGCATCGATCTCGTGGCCCTTCTCGCGCCGTAGTGTCACGGAGATCCGGGCGTCCCGAAGAATATCGGCGAAACGTTCCTGTCGCGTGATCGACGGACGTTTCCACGGCAGCCCTTCGACGGTGTTGTAGGGAATGAGGTTCACATGCGCGTGTAGATCGAGGGCGATGTCGCGCAGTTTTTCGGCCTGCTGCAACGAGTCGTTGACCTCCTCGATCAGGATGAACTCGAGCGTGATCATGCGACCGTGCTTTTCCGAAAACGCCTTTGCGGCGGGAAGCAGTTTCGCCAGAGGGAACGCGCGATTCACTGGCATGATCTTCTCGCGTACTTCGTCAGTCGCACCGTGCAAGGAAATCGCGAGACGGAAGCCCAGCGGTTCCTCTGCCAGTTTGAGAATCTTTGGCACAAGTCCGCTGGTCGAGATGGTGATGCGGCGCGCGCCGAAACCGAGACCCCAATCCGCGTTGAGGATGGTCAGCGCCCGAATCAGAGCGTCGTAGTTCGCGAGCGGCTCGCCCATTCCCATCACCACGATGTTGTCGAACGAAGCGAGTTCCATCCGGGCGCGAGGCGTCCGGACGTCTTCGCGGTAGCAGACTTGGAGTAGCTGGGCGACGATCTCACCGGCGGAGAGATCGCGTTTCAGTCCGGCAAGTCCGCTGGCGCAGAACACACACGCCATGGCGCAGCCGACCTGGGTGGAGATACAGATGGTTTTCCGCGAGAGATCCAGGCCCACGCCTTCTTGAGGCACCCGGATGATGACGGTTTCGATCAGCGATTGATCGCGCAGCTCCAGCAGCAATTTGTCGGTCACGTCCTCCGATTGCTTGTTGAGCACAAGGCTGGCGGGCAGGAGGTCGAACGTGTCGGCGAGCCAGGTGCGGAGCGGCTTCGACAAGTTGGTCATTTCGTCCCAGGACCGGACCCGCTTTTTGTAGAGCCAATCGAGAATCTGTTTAGCGCGGAAGGCGGGTTCTCCACGCTCCGCCAGACGCGCGGTGAGCGAGTCGAGGGTCTCGCCGGTGAGCGGCGGTTTGGCGGGAACGAATTTCATGGGACCAAACGGAGGTTGATCGGGCCGGCAAGCCGGCGCAAGAGGCGCCCGTAAGAAAAACGGCCGTCGTGACGGAAGGCGGTTGCGGACGCGGGCCACCGTTGATCAAACCGTGGGATGACAAAACCCCTGTTGTCCCTGATCGGCTTGGCGCTTTCGATGCTGAGCCTGGCGGCGAAAGACGTGGCGTACCCAACTGAGGGTACAATCGATCGGTTGGACCCGGCCCTTGGGCAGTTGCTCGCGCCGGACGCGAGGATGGAAAAACTGGCGGAGGGCTTCACGTGGTCAGAAGGCCCGCTCTGGTACAAAGGCGCGCTGATTTTTTCCGACGTTCCGCAAAACACGGTCTATCGCTGGACGCCGGGAGCGACGAAGGCGGAAGTGTTCTTGAAACCCAGTGGCCTGCTCAAGGACGTACCGGGTTTTCGGGAACCGGGGAGCAATGGACTCGCGCTCGACCGTCAGGGCCGGCTCCTGCTTTGCCAGCACGGTGAGCGCCGCGTCGCGCGTTACGAAGACGGCAAGTTTTCGACTGTGGCGGACCGGATCGATGGCAAGCGGCTGAACACCCCGAACGACCTGGCGGTGCGGAAAAACGGTGACGTTTATTTCACGGATCCGCCGTACGGCTTCGACAAGCTCGACGAATCTCCGCTGGCCGAACTCGGCTGGCACGGGGTGTATCGCGTCACGGCGGATGGTAAAGTCACGCTTCTGACCAAGACGCTACGGTTTCCCAATGGCATCGCATTTTCGCCCGACGAAAAAACGCTCTATGTTGGGCTCACCGAAACGAATAACACGCATATCGTCGCCTTCGACGTGAAGGCCGATGGCACGCTCGCGAACGAGCGCATGTTTTTGGATGCCCGTCCGCTGAGCAAGAAAGACGCGCCGGGCTCATGTGACGGGATGAAGGTGGACCGGGAGGGGAACGTCTGGACCTCGGGTCCTGGCGGAATCTTGATTGTTTCGCCGACTGGTAAATTGATCGGCCGATTGAACACGGGAGTGCCGACGGCAAACTGTGCGTGGGGCGACGACGGCAGCACGCTGTATATCACCGCGAATCACGCTCTCCTTCGCATCCAGACAAAGACCAAGGGAGCTGGTTGGTAAGGCTGAGCAGTTGTTTGTGATTTGGTCCTGACGTAGGCCAGCGCGCTCGCGCGCGCTCCGAGGTCCGATATGGAGTGCGGCGGCTCGACGCCGCTTTTTGAGGTGGCGGCTTGACGGCACCGATCGGTTCCGAGCTGGCGGGTGCGGCGCGTCAAGCCGCGCCGTCGAAAGCGGTGTCGAGACCACCGCACTCCATATCGATCGGTGTACTTGGACGGAGCGCGCGCAAGCGCGCTGGCCTACGTCGGAGTCGGTGCTACGGGAGGCGCTGGCTAGGACCGAGGCAAGGCTTACGGTTTCAGCCAGCGGATCAGCCACGCGTGGGCGGTCTTCATCGATTCATCGGTCACTTTGTGGCCGGTGTTGGGTTGAACCAGTAACACGAATTTGTCGTCCGCCCCGGCAGCATGGTAAGCTCGACGGGCGGCGTCTGCGCATTCGTTCAAGCCGGGCAGCGGCGTGCGTGCGTCGGTGCCTCCGTTGATGGAGAGGAGTGGACGCGGAGCGATGAGTGGCAGCATCGCCGGACCGTCGAATTCGCCGTCCAATCCGGGCGCAACGTGATCGTAGAACGTGTGGACGAAGGCGGCGTCGAGCGTTGTCACTCCGCTGTGTTTCGCCGCGGTGTCGAAGGCCGTTTGAACCGTTTCGACGCGTGATCGCCAGGTGTCGTGCTCCAAAGCCCAGCGAAAACTTTGCACACCGATGCACGGTACGACGACGGCGATGCGTGGATCGGCTGCTGCGGCGAGATAGGCTTCGATGCCTCCTTTGGAAAAGCCGATGAGACCAATCCGGGTGGCATCGACATCGTCGCGTGTCGCCAGGTAATCGATCAGGCGAATCACGTCCCAGACGGTGTCGAAGAAGAAGGGATGCTCGTGCGGTTGTCCGGCGGGAGCGTCGAAGGCGCGCAGGAGAGCGGCGTTGTACTCGTCGGTCCCTTTGCCGGCTTGGGTGCGCGCGCCGTGGTAGCGACCGTCAATCGCGACGCCGATGAAACCTTCCTGCGCGAGCTGGGTGAGGAGACTGAGCTGGCTTTCCTTGTTTCCGCCAGTGCCGTGGAGCGCGATCACGACCGGTCGCTTCCCAGAGCGGCTGGTGGACTTGGTGAGAATGCCGGGAACCCGCTGCTGGGCATCGCTCGCAAAGGAAAACGCGATTCGAACCACGCCGTTTTCTGCAGGTGTCGGCGCAGAAACGTCGGCTGCCAGCGGAACCGCCGGGCGACGGATCAAGTCGAGGAATTTTGCGCGCGTGTCGGCGGCTTCAGTAGCGAGCGGAACGGCGAGCAGAGCAGCGAGGAAGGTGAGCGTCGAAACGAGACGGAAGCGGGTGGGGCGAACTTTCATAGCGATGGGGTACTGTGGGATTGACGCGTTTACAGCGGTGGAGATGCGGACCTTGATTATCTTTCCGCTTTCCTCCTCGCCGAGAAATGCTGAGGTGGTGAGGCGGTCTGCGCCGATTCGAATCTTCGATTAATTCGCCACGTCTTCCCCGTCATGTACGGCGTTCAAAGCTCACTTTATACTGCGGCGATTGCCTTGTGTGTGTTTTCTGCCGGGCTCTGGCGGGATCGTAAGCGTGCGTTGGGCACGCCGTCGCTTTATTTCACACTGTTCCTTGGGATCGAAGCGCTGAGCTTTGCGTTCGAGCTCCTGATGGCCCACCCGGACACGCCGCTCAAGGGGCTTTGGCTCGGCTTACGGATGGGAGGGTCCTTATTGATCGCGCCGTGTTTGTGGCTGGCGGTCCGCGAAATAGTGGAAGGCGTCAGACCGCGCTGGCGGGAGATCGGCAGGAATCACCTGATCGCCATCGCGGTCGGCGCGGTCTGCTCGGTGCCGCTGATTCAGAACGCGCACCTTGGCCACGATTTCATCAATCCGAATCGGATCACGAGCGCGATGCACTCGCGGTTCATTCACGGGACGATGCTCGCGTGCATTGGTATTTTCGCCGTGCAAGTGCCCGTGTTGTTGTGGCGCTGCCGTGCATTACTGCTCGCGAGATGTGACGATCAGCGGGGATCGACGACCTGGCTGCAGCTGCCGCTGCTGATCGTCGCCACAACGTGGGGCTTGGGAATATTGCGAACGTTGCAGTGCGCGACACACGCGCCCAAGGAGCTGACGTTGATTTTTGCTCTCACGGAAGTGGGGGTGACGGTGGGCGCCATTTATGTTTTGATGCGGAGGGCGACCGAACAGATGTTCAACCCGCCAGAGCCTGAGCTCGAACCGATCTCGATCGTGGAGGTGGAGGAGCCCATAGTGGTGCCAAATCCGGTTGTGGCGACGGCCATCGTGGAGGCAAAGTACGCGCGGTCCCGGCTGACCGCGGTCATTCGTGAACGGATTGAGCGAAAGCTGGAAAAGGCAATGAAGGTCGAGCGGGTTTATCGCGACAGCCGCCTGAGTCTCCGTTCGCTGAGCGAAGCGATGAAGGAGAATGTCCATTACGTTTCGCAGGTGATAAGCCAGGATTTCGATTCGAGTTTCTATGATTTGGTGAACCACCACCGGATTGAAGAGGCCAAGCACCTGCTGCTGGCTGCGCGGGAGAAAACGGTCCTCGAGATCGCGCTGGAGGTGGGCTTCAACTCGAAGTCGACGTTCAACACGGCGTTTCGGCGAAACGCTGGAATGACGCCGACGACCTTTCGCGACGCTGCGAAGTGAAGACGTGGGCGAGGGGCGCGGAGTAGGTTGTCCGCGCGAGCAACTGACAATGGCGGCGACGTGATCGTGTCGGTGTGCGCGATCGGTGATGCGTGCGATCCGGTCGGATGGGACGACGATCGCGGCATGATTCGGTAGGCTGGGGCTTCAACCCGCTATCGAACTATGATCAATATTCCCAAAGTGTCGCCGCTCGTCGCGGCTGTAATCCTCGTTGCGGTCCGCAGCTCATTGTCGGGAGCGGCACCGCAAACAGAGGTCCAAGAACCCGGAGCGCACGCAAGCGCGCTGGCCACCGTGGTGGACCGCTATCGAGCGGACTACGTGAAGAGTGTACTCGAAGGGAGGCCTGAACTCGCGTCGCCGTACTACGCTGAGCAAATCCGCCTCATGCCGGAGTTTCAAAGAACGGTTTTAGGCAAAGCGGACGCGACGGCCTATGACCGGGCGTTCGCGGACCGGTTTACGGTCGAGGAATTTCGCCGGGATCAGAGTGAAGTGCTCGATCTGGGAACGCGATGGGTGGAGATGGGCACGTTTTACCTAAAGATGTCGCTGAAGGCGAACGGACAGTCGCGGGAGCTCACCGGGAAGTACCTGGACATCTGGGACAAATCAGATGCGCGACTGCCGCTCCTCGTGACCTCCGCGTGGAATCACGATCGTGCGGTGGAGTTCTCGGATGACCTGCGATTTTCGCAGGTGCCGGCGGTCCAGATGGCGTTGCAAGCCCGTGTACCGGTGCACGACCGCATCAGTTTCGAGCTCGCCGCGTACAACCGTCTGCTCGAGAGCGCCATCATTCAGCACGATGGCGGAGTGTGGTCGCAATTTTACGCCGACGATGCCGTGATGCTGGCCAACTACAGCCCCATGCACGTGGGCAAGAAAGCGGTGGATGCGTACATCGAGGAGCACGTGAAGCATCTGCCAATCTTCGAAAAACTGGATATCCGGAACGACCGCATCGAGGAGTCGGGTCGGTACGTGATTGAGTACGCAAGCCACGTCGCCAACTGGCGGAACGGCGATTCGTCGGGTGTGAGCACCGGTAAGAATATCCGAATCTGGCGGTGGGATTCCGACGGAGCGTTGCGAATCATCCGGCAGATCGGGATGTATGACTGAGAGAGCGACGTCGCACGCGGAGCGCGCGCTTGCTGCTCCGACGGTCGCACGGTTCTGGGAGTATAGCCACGGCGCAGAACAGACTCGTTTGCCGATTGGTCGTGTAGGCCAGCGCGCTTGCGCGCGCTCCGAGCTCGACGAGCCGCAGTGAAGACGACGGAGCGTACGGAGCGCGCGCAAGCGCGCTGGCCTACGGGGACGAGCTTGGGCGAGCGGCTGGGCAGCGTACGAGCCGACCGGACCGGACGACGCTCTCGTTATATAGGCGTAGGCTGAGCATGTCTCGCTCACAGCGGCTCAGGACGAGTGCGCGGCGAGATTCGAAATTGAAAATTCAGTTCTGCTATGAAACTTAAAATGTACCTTGGGAGCGCGCTGGTGGCGTTTGCGTTGTCGGCCGTTCCAGATATCGATGCGGCGGAGATCAAGCACGGTTCGGTCGTGACCGAGCATCTCGAATCATCGGTGCTGAGGGAGAATCGGACCGGGCTTGATCCAAATCGGACGGTCATGGTTTACCTTCCGCCTGGCTACGCTGAATCGGGTAAGGCTTATCCAGTGGTGTATTACTTTCACTCGCTCAACGGGAGTGCGGAAAAAGTGTTTCAGAACGGTAATCTGGTGAGGCTCCTGGAGCGGGGATTTGCCACCGGTGTGGTCAAGGAGTTCATTCTCGTCGCCGCGGATTATTCCTCCCCGGTGTTGGGAAGCTTGTACGAGAATTCGCCCGTCAGCGGACGATGGCTCGACTTTACGGTCGGCGAACTTGTGCCGTTTATCGACGGACATTTCCGGACGCTGCGGCAGCGGGACAGTCGCGGTCTCGCCGGAGATTTCATGGGGGGACGCGGTGCGTTGAAACTGGCAATGACCCATGCGGAAACATTCGGATCCGTTTACGCTTTGCACCCGGTCGCGACAGGCGCAGGGGCCCTCCCGTGGGGTTCAATCGATATTGATTGGAAGAAAGTGCACCAGGCGAAAACGGCGGCCGATCTGAACGGTCCCGGACGCGAAAAAATCTTCGTATCCATCAGTCAGGCCTTTCTGCCGAACGCGAACCGACCGCCGTTTTTTTGCGATTTCCCCGTGGAGTTTGACGGCACGACCGCGAAGCCGGTGCCGGATAATCTTCGCAAGGCGCAAAAGGCGTTTCATCTCGACGAAACCCTGGACGAGTCCGCGGCGAATTTGCGGAGTTTACGCGGACTCGCATTTGATTGGGGGCGGTTCGATTCGACGCAGGCCCACGTGGACTCCAATCGCGAGTTCAGCCGCAAGTTGCAGGACCTCGGAATCGAGCATGAGGCGGAGGAGTTTCGGGGGAGTCCATGGGACAGGTACTGGACGGAAAACGGCCGCTTTTATACGAGGGTGCTTCCGTTCTTTCAGAGGACGCTCGTATTTGAATAAAAAAGACGGCCGCCTTTTTGGGGCGGCCGTCGGATTGAAAGGTAGGGCGAGGCGTCCCGCCGAGCCGGGGTCGGGCGCGGCTCACCCGGAGGGTTCGCCCTACCAACTGCTGTCAGGGTGGCTTAGTGCGAGAGGGCGCGATTCACGGCGCTGACGATCGCTTTGATGGAGGCGAGCTCGATGTTCGTATCAATGCCGGCGCCGAACAGCGAGTGGCCGCGGGCGGTCTTGATTTGAATATAGGAAACGGCCCGCGCCTCGGCGCCTTTGCCGAGCGAGTGTTCGGCGTAATTGAGCACTTCGAATTTCGGGAGCGAGGTTTCGCTCAGAGCACGAACAAACGCATCGATCGGGCCGTTGCCTTCACCCTCGAGCGTCATCGACTGGCCGTCGATGCTCAAGCGGACTTCGCATTTCACCTGGCTGTCGCGTTCGATCGTCTTGAAATGCTCCAGCGCGACGGGAGTGGTGCGGTCGAGATACTCACGTTGGAAGGCGGTCTGAATTTCTTCCGCGGTGAGTTCGCGTCCCGTGCGGTCGGCCAGATCATTGATGACCTTGCCGATTTCCTTGTGCATCAGCTTCGGCAGCTGAAAGCCAAACTCCTGCTCGAGGATGTAAGCGACTCCGCCTTTGCCCGACTGGCTGTTGATGCGAATGATCGCCTTGTAGCTTCGGCCGATGTCGGCGGGATCGATCGGAATATAGAGCACGTCCCACGGCTGACCCGGTTTTTGGGCCGCCCACGATTTGTTGATCGCATCCTGGTGTGAGCCGCTGAACGCCGTAAACACCAGTTCGCCGGCGTAAGGTTGGCGCGCCGGAACTTCCAAGCGGGTGCAGCGTTCGTAAACCTCGCGGATGTGATTGATATCTGAGAAGTCGAGGCCCGGATGAATGCCGTGCGTGTAGAGATTCAGCGCGACGATCACGATATCCAGATTTCCAGTGCGCTCGCCGTTCCCGAAGAGCGTGCCTTCGACGCGATCCGCCCCGGCCAGCAGCGCCAACTCCGTCGCGGCGACGCCGGTGCCGCGATCGTTGTGCGTGTGCAGAGAAACGATCGTGTGATCGCGGCGCGTCAGATGGGTGCACATCCACTCGATCTGATCCGCATGCACGTTCGGGGTGGCATATTCAACCGTTGCGGGGAGGTTGAGGATAATTTTGTTTTCTGCCGTGGGCTGCCAGACGTCGGTCACCGCTTCGCAGATTTCCAAGGAGAAATCCAACTCCGTGCTGGTGAAGCTTTCGGGGGAATACTCCAACCGGATGCGGGTGCCGTCCGCAATGTGCGGAGCCATCTTTTCCTTGAGGAATGAGACGGCGTGCGTGGCGATCCGCACAATTTCGGGACGCTCGGCATTGAACACGTAGCGGCGTTGAGCAGGCGACGTGGAATTGTAGAGATGGAAGATGACCTGCTTGGCGCCGCGCAATGCTTCGAGCGAACGGGTGATCAGATCCTCACGACATTGGCAGAGAATCTGGATGGCGACGTCGTCGGGGATGCGGTTTTCCTCGATCAATCGGCGGCAAAAATCGAATTCGATTTGGGAGGCGGATGGGAAACCGACTTCGATTTCCTTGAAGCCGATTTTCACCAGCATCTCGAAATATTCGATCTTCTCCTCGACGCTCATCGGCTGCGCGAGCGCTTGATTGCCGTCGCGCAGATCGACGCTGCACCAGATCGGAGCATGCGTGAGCGTGCGATTAGGCCATTGGCGGTGAGGTAAAACGACGGGTGGAAACGAACGAAACTTAGTGACAGGAGCAGGCTGCATGGTGCGAAAAATTGAGAGCTAACGTGCGAACAGGAAGGATGAAAACACACCGCTTGACGGCGGCGGACTAAGCACAGGCGGGACGCACGATCGGCCGCTACGCGGCGATTCAGAGATCGTGCGCGGACGTAAGTCGAAGCAGGGCCTGGGCGGAAAATCGCATCAAGGAGGTGAGTTTTTAGGCGGACGGGCAGGAAAAAGTCAAGAAGCGCGGCCGGAAGCGTAACCCGGTCAGACGACGCTCGTCTTGCGTGTTATGTGCGACCTCACATCTCTTTACCCATGCCCGAGGAGGAGTTGTTCGACTTGGTCGGATGTTTGGAGCGCGTCCGCCAGCGCGACCAGGCCGCCGCACGCGAACTCGTTGATCACCTCTACCCGATGGTTATCCGCATTGTCCGGGCTCGCTTGCCGCGTCGGGTCCCCGAGGAAGACCTCGCTCAGGAAATTTTTCTGAAGATGTTTTCGCGCCTCCAGCAATATCAGGGCTCCGTGCCGTTTTCCCATTGGGTTTCACGCATCGCGGTGACCACCTGTATCGATCATTTGCGGGCGCAGCAGCGTCGGCCGGAGTTCCGGATGGCGGACCTGTCGGAGAACGAGGCGAACATGATCGACGCAGTGATGACGAGTGACAATGCGACGGCTCCGGATGACGCTCTGGCGGCGCACGAACTCGTGCACAAGCTGTTGGGGCAGCTGAAGCCTGAGGATCGGATGGTTATTCAGATGCTCGATCTGGATCAGAAGACGATTGCGGAGATCAGCGCGCTCACCGGCTGGAATACCTCGCTAGTGAAAGTGCGGGCATTTCGCGCACGACGGAAGTTGCAGAAATTGTTTCAGGACCTAAAACGTAAGGAACGCTCATGACGCCCGAGGACACAGCCTGGCAAAAACTTACCGCGGCAGCGCGCCGCGCGCCGATCGACGATGACGTCACGGTCCCGTATGGCTTTTCGACTCGCGTCGTCAGTTTGGCGATGGCGGCGACCGAACCCACGATCGGTTCGATTCTTGATCGGTTTTCCTGGCGGGCGTTGGGCGTGGCTTCACTGCTCGCGATCACGAGCGTGGCAGCCGGGTACACTTGGAACAGCTCACCCTCGTCCGAAGATCTGCTCTCCGACGAGCCGATGGTTGCGGCTCTTTTTGATAGCTCCGGGACATGAACCAGCGGCTGAAAGTCATCTTGATTTTCACCGGCGTCTTCATCGCCGGTGCGGTGAGTGGTGGCCCGTTGGCGATGCGTTTCATGCGGCCTGATCGCCCCGAGTGGCGGCGTGGCCTGCGGCTCCAGGTGATGGAACGCCTCGAGGAAGAGCTCGGCCTGACGGCTGAACAGAAGAACAGGGTTCAGCCGGTCGTGCTTCGAGCGCAGGAAGAAACGCAACGGCTGCGGCGGGAGAACATCAAGAACATCGCAGTCGTGATGGACCGGATGCATGCAGAAATCTCCGCCGAGCTGACGCCAGAACAACGCGTGAAGCTGGAAGACATGCGGAAGCGTTTCCGCGAGCGGGCCGAGCGGGTGCGGGGTGAATTCCGCGATCAGGACCGTCCGCCTTCCACAGATCGTCAGAAAACCTAAGCGAAGGTTTCGCGGTTCGCCGCACCGGAGATGCGACGTCGACCCGGTGTTTCCGTGGGTGCGGTGTGGGCTTGAAATAGCAGTTGCGCCGTCGGACAGACATCGCATGGTCCGCGTTGGCCAGGTGCCATGCATGGGCAGGCGCGTGAACTCCGCCAGGACCGGAAGGTAGCAACGGCAACGACGTTCTCCCAGTGCCGTGGAGTGCCTGGCCACTTTTTT
>JBDSSD010000173.1:0-6459 GCA_039928945.1 Opitutus sp.
AAGACCCACTGCCGTCGCAAAATTTTGAACACACGCGAGAAAACGCCCGGCGTAGTTGAAATAATGTGATATATGTGACTCCGCTCAGGAACGGTGAGCGGTAGTCTGGGTCGGCAACTGGGTATGAATCCATTGCTTCTTATTATTATCCTCCTGGTCCTGTTCGGCGGCGGCGGTTTTTATTTCGGCGGTCCGGCCATTGGTGGTGGCGGTCTCGGCCTTGTTCTCCTGATCGTTCTCATCGTGTACCTGATGGGCGGTTTCGGCGGTCGCAAGTAGACCTCGACGGCGACCCGTTCCTCGTAGCCGCTGGTCCCGTCATGCGACGGGCAGCATGGCTTTTTCTCACCTGGACGCAGCGCGATTTCGCTGCGTTCAACGTCGTGGCTCGAAGCACGGCGAAGTAAGCGCGTGCGGCGACTTGACGCCGATGCAAACGGAACTCTCGTGCGTCATGCCCACTCACCGCGACGCACCCTGGGAAAAACCGAAACCAAAGCCAGTGAAGCAGCGCACGAAGCTGACGCCGGCGAACGTGAAATGGGCGAAGGCGCGCGCGAAGAAAGCCGGGCGGCGTTACCCCAACCTCGTGGACAACATGGCGGCGGTCCGGCGGCAGACGGAGAAGAAGTCCGCCGATCATCCCGGACGGTCCGGCCTTTGACCCCTTCGTGTTCTCCTCGATCCTCCCTCGTTGAGTCCACATCCATCGGGTGCAGCTTGAGGTAGCGCGGCGTCTCCGACCCGCGGCTAGGAATCGAACAATTCCCATCCGTGTTCCATCCGCGAAATCCGTGGTCGGATCGAACGTTTGATTCTCGACCCTCGATCCAACCACGGATTTCACGGATCAACACGGATCAAACCGCTGACCACTGAACACGTCATTGCGAAGGAGTCCCGCCCGGCGGGACGACCGCGCCAATCCAGCGAGCAGAGCTCCATAGTGGAAACGCTAATTTGATTTCACCAAACGTGAAATCTTGATTCAGCGGCTCCGGCTAATCGCCTCCGCAATTAAAGAATTGGGTCTGCTGATCGCAGACAGCACGCGATCAGCGTGCTCCCAACCCTAACGCGAAGGCGATCAGCCGTATCTGACTGGAAGATTTCACCCTAGGTGAAATCGAATTAGCGTTTCACGGTTCGTTGTTCGTTGATGATCCTCGTTCCTCAAATCCACCACCAGCGGGTCACAGACCGCGCTCTACTTGAGGTAGCGCGGCGTCTCCGACCCGCGGCTAGGAATCGAAAAATTCCCATCCGGGTTCCATCCGCGAAATCCGTGGTCGGATCGAATGATCGAATGTTCGCATTCACTCAACCGTACCCCTGTGCGTGAGCCCACGGAAAAAACGCGCCAAACTCTCGCCAGACTCTCGACCCCCGATCCGAACACGGATTTCACTGATCGACACGGACCAATCCTCCGAACCAGTGAACATGTCATTGCGCAGACGCCCAGCAGCCTGTCGGACTTAGTTAAAAAATTCCGCGCCGACCCGTTCGGTGACGCCCGATTGAATCAAGGGGGAGAGATGTTGGGACTTCGGCGAGGTGGCGGGAGGGCGTACTGGGTGCGGACGTGACGATGGGAGCGTGGGCAGGCTCCGGCTCATCGCGTTTTACGCGACCGCCGACGATCGCGAGTAGTTCAGTGGCGGCCTGCTGTAGAACTTTCGTCTGAGCATCGAGCTCCTCAGCAGCACTGGCGCTTTCCTCAGCCGTCGCAGCGTTGGCCTGCGTGACCCTATCCATCTCTGAGACGGCGGTGTTAACCTGAACGATCCCCTGCGACTGCTCGGAGGACGCCTGCGCGATCTCAGCAACAAGTGCATCGACTTCGCGCGCCTTTGCTACGATCTCCGCGAGCGATTGGGCGACGTCAGCGGATATGGTGACGCCGTGTTCGCTCTTGGCGACGGAGGTTTCAATCTTGCCGGCGGTTTCACGGGCGGATTGGGCGGCGCGTTGGGCGAGATTGCGTACCTCTTCGGCGACGACGGCGAAACCCATGCCGGCCTCGCCCGCGCGCGCGGCCTCGACCGCGGCGTTGAGCGCGAGGATGTTCGTCTGAAACGCGATCTCGTCGATCGTCTTAATGATTTTGGAAATATCGTGGGACGACGCCTTGATTTCGTCCATGGCCTGCTTCATCTGCTCCATCCTGGCGGAACCGCCGTCAGCGGCGGCCCGGGTTTGCGTGGCGAGTTCCCTTGCGCGCACGGCGTTGTCGGCGTTGCGCTTTGTCATCGCAGAAAGCTCCTCGAGCGAGGCGCTGGTTTCCTCGAGTGAGGCCGCCTGTTCACTGGAACCGCTGGCAAGCGTTTGGCTTGACCGGGTGAGTTGCGTGGAGGCGTTGAGGATTTCACGGGAGCCTTGATCAACCGCTTCTGCGCCGTGGCGAATGTTGCGGTTGAGCGAGGCAAGGCTGAAAGCAACCCACACCGCCATAGCGGCGCCGATGATGCCGGAGCCGATGCCGATGAGAAGCACCGCGCGTCGACCAACGTTAAGGTCGTTCAACGTCGCCGCCTGGGCCGTATCGATATCTTTGGAGCAGGAGTCGGCGAGGGTCACAACGGCGTCTTCCGCGGCTTTGCCAGTGAGGAGGAGTTTTTCGTAGGCGGCGTTGAGTTCCCGATCGCCATCGACGAGAGCCTTCATCGCCCCGGCGTAGGCGCCCCATCTCGCGGCGATGTCTTTCTGCAGGTCGGCCGCGAGTGAGAATTGTTTCATCTGCACGGCAAATTCGCCGATGCGCGTATTGATCTGATCGAGGTAGCCCGGGTCGCCACGGAGGAGGTAGTCTTTTTCGTGACGTCGGACCATGAGGAGGAGCACGTCGAGTTCGGCGAGGCCTTGGTCTTTGACCTTGGCTTCGACCTCGTGGACGGCCTTGCGCATCTCGCCTTCGAGGCCTAGCTCGGGGTTGAGCCCGCGGCGGACGAGAAGTTGGTGCGCGCGCTCGAAGGTTTTGCCGTAGCTGTCGATCAGATCGACGACCGTGCCGGCGGCCTGAGTGCGGGCGGTGTCAGGCGTGGCCGCCTGAAGTTCCTTCATGTCAGCGCGAACCTTGTCGAGCTCGGCTTTCACCAGCGCGACCTCGGCCTCGTTCTTGTGCGAGGCGAAGGCCTGTTCGTGGACGCGCGCCATCGAAATATCCTCGGCGGCGGATTTCGCGGCCTTGTATTCAGCGAGGTATTCTTTGGCGAGCCGGGTGATGGAGCGATCGGCTTCGCTGGATTTGCGGTAGCTCAGCGTCGAGCCGACACCAACGAGGGCGAGGACCGTGCCGAAACTTAGCCAAATTTTTTGATTAACATTCATGGCGCGGAGCGAGTCGTTGGAGCCGAGGGAAGGAGGCGGACGGTTACTTGACGGCAACGAGGCCGTTCTTCTCGACGATTTCCTGACCCTTCGCGCTGAGGACGAAATCAATAAACGCCTTCTCGTCGCCGTCGGCGGCGCCTTTCGTGGCGAGCGTCGGCGTGCGACAGATCGGGTAGGTGCCGTCCTTCAGCGTGGTGTTGGTCGGCTTGATGCCAGCGATCGGCACAATCTTGACCTTGGACTCGTCAGCCTCTCCGAGGGAAGTATAGGCGACGGCGCTCGGAATTTTTTGAACCGAGCCTACGATGATTCCGTCGTGCTTGATGGCTGCCTTGGACGAAATCGCTTCCTTGCCTAGCACCTGCTCTTGAAAAACCTCGCGCGTGCCGGAGTCGCTGTTGCGATTGAACGCGACCACGTCGGCGCCGTTGGCCCACGCCGCAGTCTTGCCCGTGAAGATGTCCTTCAACTCGGCGACCGTGAAGCCGGTGACGCCGTTGCTCTTGTGAACGATGACGGCGACCCCGTCCTTCGCGTAGGCCGTGCCGACGAGTCCGGCGGTCCTTTCAGCGGCATTGAGGTCGCGCGACAGGAAGGCAAGCGTCACATCGCCCGCGATCGCGGCCTTGGCACCCGCGCCGGAACCGCCGCCTTCGACGGCGACTTTTTTGCCGGTGCTGGCTTCAAATGCCGCAGCGAGCGCCTGGACCACGTGGATTGTGGAATCGGAACCGCGGGCCTTAATGTCGGCGCGAGCGAGAGTGGTGAACGAAGCGGCGAGGAGAGCCGCAAGAATTTGAGCGATAATTTTCATGGAAAGCATGGTTGCGTGGATGGGTTGTGGCAGGGATGTCCAAACGGTTCAGAAGTTGATCTGCATTTGTGAGCGGATGCCTTCGGTGCTGGCCTTGGCGCTCGCACCCGTGACGGTCTCCTTCGATTCGGCCCGGACGTAGCCGATTTGGAGTTTCGTGTCGTTCCCGTTCAGGTAGCAGTTCGCACCGAAGAACAACTCAGACAGCTTGTTCATCGTTCCGCCGCTAGGCGCGGAACGGATGCCGTCCGACAGGTCGATACCACGATGATCGGTATCAATGTAGCTGTAGCGCACGACACCTTCAATGCGGCCCAACTTGTAGCTCGGCATAATCCAGAAGCCGCGCGGATTGGCGTTCTGCGTCACCGACACGCCGTGTTCGTTCGCGGCCCCGAGCCAGGCACCTTGGACGTTGAGCGCGCCGATTTGGGCGTCGGCGAATGCGCTGTAGACCCGAAGGTCGTCGCCCGCACCTGGCACCTTGCCGCCTTGGTCGCGGACGAGGCCGCCTTCAAAGCCGACCTTGAAGCTCACCTTACCGATCTGGCCACCGTAACCGAGTTGGCTCCACACCGCGAAGTTGTTGTTGGCTTTGCTGCCGACTGTGTTGACCCCGGGCGTGGCGTTGCTGGTCGAGTCGCCCGTGCTGAATTCTTCACGTTCCGGATTCGTGACGGCGCCGCTATAAAAGAAACCGTGGCTCATTCCGCCCGCGAAGAGTCCGACGTGATAACTGCCGGCCCCGAGACGGCGACCGTTGTTGCTTTCGACGAAATAACGTGTGGTCGGGGAACGCTCGATCGCCCGAAGGGCGCCGCTAGAGGTCGTTTCATCGTAGCCGAACGGCACCTTGCGCAGGCCGGCGTCGACTACGAGCAAGGGGCTCTGCTTCCATTCGATGTAGGCGGCGTCGAACCCTAGGTTCGCAAAGTCATAGTTGAAATTGCCCGACCAGTTTTCGGTGAACTCCGGCTTCACGCCGAGATAAAGGCGGCGAATCAAAAAGTGATTTGTCGCCGCTGGCTGCGCGGCTGCGCCCGCGATCGTGGTGTCGAGATTTACGAACTGAGACTGGAGCCGCGCTTGCAGCGCCATCTTTCGAATAAACTTACTCCCACCGGTCGACACACTCGCGGCACTCTCGGCGTTCTTTACTTCTGTGGCGATTTTCGCGGCTTCATCATTAGTGAGAATGCCCTTTTTGACGAGCGCATCAATGATCGCCTTGCTGTCTTGGGCGAGAGCCGGACGCGTGGCGCTTAACGCCACAAGGAAGACGAGGGTGAAGAGGAGCAGAGCTCTTTGGTGGTTAAGTTTCATTTCGTCGTCGGATGGTTGTTCTCTGAATTTTGGAGGCAGGCCTGACTAAAGAAGCCGGCTACTTGCACACTCGAGTTTCCGCTCGGCACCGCGGCGGACGCGCTGGCAAGAAACGCAGCCAAGCCGATGATGGCAGGAGCGCGGCGAGAGCAGCGTGAAAAGCGATGTTGATGATTCATCGCCAGCTACTTCGGCTGGCGTGATGAGCACTGAGTATCAATCAGCCTTCATCGACTAAGGGATTTCCTTAGCTGACCTCTTCTACCAGCAGTTGAATGCATCGAGCAAACGGTGGTCTTTGGGGCATGTTCTTGGGCCACCCCAGCCGATCGAATTACTGCGCAAAACGACCGACTGGACGATTCGAAGATGATAACATGCCTGGCAGCCGTAGCTGACTCTGAAGAGTTCACCCTTGGTGAAATCATATTAGCGTTTTCTCCTCGCTCCTCAAATCCACCACCAGCGGGTCACAGACCGCGCTCTACTCCAGTAGCGCGGCGTCTCCGACCCGCGGCTAGGAATCGATAAATTCCCATCCGGGTTCCATCCGCGAAACCCGTGGTCGGATCGAACTTCGCATGCTCGCACCCAACCCGTAGCCCTGTGCGGGAGCACAGGGACAAACGCGCCACACCTCCGTCAACCTTTCGACCTTCAATCCAACCACGGATTTCACGGATCAACACGGATCAAACCGCCAACCACTGAACACGTCATTGCGAAGGAGTCCCGCCCGGCGCGACGACTGCGCCAATCCAGTAGCGCGGCGTCTCCGACCCGCGGCTAGGAACAGAAACCCATTGCGACCGACCGATGTGCATTCGGTGTAGCCTCGGTCATCCTTGCACCATCCTGGCGCCATCCTTGCACCATCCTTGCACCTCACTGGCTGGTTCTTGGCTGAAGCGTTTTACGTTGTGTCGTCACAGATGGCCGGAAGACGTCCGGACCAATCCAAGTGAACCACGAATGGACACAAATGAACA
>JBDSSD010000174.1:0-95316 GCA_039928945.1 Opitutus sp.
ACCGGTGAGTACGGCGAGTTCGTGCTCCCGCTGACGAATCCAACTGCAGCCGCTGGAACGGTGCAGGACGATTTCACCAACAGCCCCTTTGCCTGGACGCTCGTGGTGCACGAAGCCCGGCCCGGGCACGAGCTGCAATTCGCCGCCATGGTTGAACAAGGCGTATCGATTCCCCGTGCCGTGTTCGCCTTCAACAGCGCAAATGTCGAAGGCTGGGCACTGTATTGTGAAGCGGTGATGAAGCAGTACTTCCCGCTGGATGGTCAGCTGTTCTCACTTCAAGCCAGACTGCAACGGGCGGCGCGCGCGTTTTTGGATCCGATGGTGAATCTTGGTGAGATGGAGCCGGCGGAGGTGAAACGGTTCCTGATGCACGAAGTGGGGCTTTCCGACCCGTTCGCCACCCAGGAGGTGGACCGATACACCTACCGCGCCCCCGGTCAGGCCACGTCCTACTACTATGGGTACATGAAGATCCGGGAAATTCGCGCACAGACGGAACTGAAGCTGCGCGACAAATTCGATCAGAAGGCCTTTCACGACTTCATTCTGCGACAGGGTCTGCTCCCACCCGAGATTCTGACGAAGGCTGTGTTGGAGGAGTTCGTGCCGAAATTTCAGTAGATGCGTGACGCTCTCCGCGGCGGCTACCGCATGCGTCTACCCGACCGCGCGAAAGCGCGCTGAGCTATGTCGGAATCATCCCTTGTGGCCGTTGCGCCGTGCGCACGAGGCAAAGACCGTACTCTGCGTATCGAGAAAGCGGCCGCAATGGAGGGACGAGCTCCGTTCCTCCGAAGAGCGCAAAGGACTGGGGGCGAATCTCGGTCCAATGAACGGCTTATGGCGGCGATTCGAGCCACAGCTCTCGCCAGTCAACCAGACGAAGCGGATTGTCCCGCCAGCCGTGCACGGTAGTCTGTACCAGAAATCCTTGGACCGCGTGATAGAGCGGGGAATACGGTGTTTCCCGCGCGATCACGGCTTCCATTTCATCAAATGCGCGATTGCGTTCCGCGACCGCGCCGGTTGCGTCGGCCGCGGCGAACGCCTGGTCAAACTCCGTGTTGCTCCAGCCGGCGCTATTGTTGGGATCGCGGGAGGTTGCCGTTTGCAGGAGATCACGAGGGTCGGGAATACCGCTGGACCAGCCATCGAGGGTGACCTGGAAATCCTTCGTGCGATTGAGCGTAAGATAGATTTTGAATTCCAGTGGCCGCAATTCCACCCTGACCCCGAGATTCTCGAGCCACATTTGCTGCACCAGCTCGCCGATCAGAAGCGGACTGCCGGCATTTCCATTCAGCGATAGTTGAATTGCCGGCAACCCGGCACCGCCGGGAAATCCAGCCTCCGTCAGCAGTCGTTTTGCTTCGGCCACGTCGAAGCGCACCACAGGCTTCGGCGTGAAACTTGAGGAAGGCGGAGTCATTGCCGTGGCGGATATTCCCAGTTTGCCCAACGCTGCCTTCACGAGACGCGGCCGGTCCACCGCCAAGGCAAACGCCCGGCGCAACCTGGCGTCGGTGAACGGCGCGGCGCTGACGTTGAACGTCAGCAAATCCGTGCGCAACAGGGGCGCCAGATGGATTTCGGTCGGGCGGTCTCGCTCGTAGATCGCCACCTTGTGCTCAGGTATACGATACGTCACGTGCAGCTGACCGGAGCGATAGCTCAGTTCCTCCGATGCCTCATTGTCGGTCGGGAAAAATCGCAATTCCTTCAAACGCACCTTCGCCGCGCCCCAGTACTCTTCGTTGCGCACGACGCGGGTGAACGCGTTCTGGCGCCATTCGGCAAGGGTGAAGGCACCGTTACTGATCAGGTGACCGGATCGCGTCCAGTCTCCCGTACGAATTCGCCACCCGCCGGCGGCCTCGACGGACGCACGATGGACGGGATAAAACGGACATTGAGAGAGCAGCTTGAGGCAATAGGGAGCGGGGTGAGCCAATGTGATGGCTAGCGTTTGAGCATCGATAACCCGTACACCGACGGTTGCAGGATCCAGCGACCTGCCTTCGAGAAAATCCCGGGCTCCGGCGATGCAGAGCATATACGTGGCGCATTCTGAGCCGAGTTTGGGATCGATGATTCGGAGAAACGAGTCGCGAAAGTCCACCGCCGTCAGCGCGTCGCCATTCGACCAGTGGGCATTGGCGCGAAGGTGAAACGTGTAAGTAAGAGTATCAGTGGAAATCTCCCAGCGATCCGCGACCCCCGGAAGGATGGTCTCGGCGTCGTTGGCGAGATTAACGAGTCCCTCAAACAGGGTCGAAAGGATCCCATGGGTGCTGGATGCGTTGCTCAGGTGCGGATCGAATGTATCCGGTTCGTCCTTATTTCCGATAAGCAGGATTTGCTCCCGCACATTTTTATCCACGTGAGAGCTGCGTCGTCCGCACGACGACATCAGCAGCACAGAACTCGCCCCGATCGCGGCGGCGAGGGCAATGTTACCCAACCACCGATGGTGTGGCAGACCCATGTTGCGGTTGTCTATGAACGGGGCTTGGCCGTTCGCCTCGAGAGGATCGCCGATTGGTTCTCAAGGCGTTGTGGAAAGATCCGGCGACATGCGAGGCACGATGATGATTGCCGACAGCCACGACTTTGGAAAGCCAATAGACCTCACGGCCATCGACCAGTGACCGGTCGGTTGCCTTTTCGCAGCGGTCTCAATGGTGCCGCAGGTCGAACCAAAGGCGGGATACCCCGCGCAAAGGACGCTGGGGAGCGACGGTGAAATGAGGCGACGACGACACTGAACTGGATAACTAAGCCCAACCATGCAAAGGAATGTAGCCACCGTCGAGAGACGGTGGAAGCGCGGCGGGGCGCGCCGGTCATCGATCTCACGACCGATGGCTATCAGGATTCTCCAACCTCGACTGCATGGTTACGCTAAGCAAACCCTTCGAAATGGAGGGACGACCTCCGTGTCGTCCGGATCGAAGCAACGCTTGTCAATTTCACCCGAGCGCGCTGACCCACCTCGGAACCCAATGGACGCGACCGTCGCGCGACGCAAATATCGCGTTCTCCGCTTCGGACACGCGCGTGCGAGGTGGTAATCCGCTCGATTGTCGATGACTACCTGGTCCGTGATCCACCGGCACTGACCCAGTCTTCGATTTCTTGCGTCAACACTTCGAGCGGCACGGAGCCAACGCGCAACACGACATTGTGAAACTCCTTGATCGAAAACTTTTCGCCGAGCGCCGTGCGCGCTTTTTCGCGAAGCTCCATGATCTTCAGCTGACCGATCATGTAAGAGCACGCCTGACCGGGCCAAACAATGTACCGTTCGGTTTCTTGCGGCGTGAAACCATAGTCGATCACCTGCTGTCGCGTCCATTTTTGCGCGTGCAGGCCGGTATCCACCACCAGACGTCGCGCGCGAAAGAGCTGCAGGTGCAGGTAGCCGAGCTCGCCGGCGAGATCTCCCTCGTACCAGCCGTTTTCGGCGGCCAGTCGTTCCGCGTACAAAGCCCAACCTTCAATGTATGCATTGTTCGCGCCGAAAATCCCGAGCTTGCGGTACCGTGGCAGCTCGGCGGATTCCTGCTGAATCGCGATCTGGAAGTGATGCCCGGGAATGGCCTCGTGATAGGCCGTTGATTTGAGCGCCGCACCCAGCCACGTGACCCGCGGACTCAAATCCGCCAGCGGAATCCAATAAATGCCCGGAAGCGATCCATCAGGCGCAGGGTCACTGTAGTGAGCGGCTGCGCTCTGCTCGGAGAACGTCGGTTCCCGTTTAACTGTGACCGGCGCTTTCGGCCGCACATCGAACGCAGAGCCGGAGCGCCGCTCGGCGTCCGCAACGACCTTCTTGACGCGCTCCAGCAGAATCGGCCGGGGATCTGGCTGCTCGGGGAGCAGCAGGCTTTCGTTCAACTTCTCCAGGCGTTGTTGCGCGGTGCCCTCTTTGTAGCCAAGTTTTTGAAAAATCGCTTCCATCTGCGCCTCGAGTCGCGCGACCTCACGCAAGCCCAGCGCGTGGATCTCAGCCGCCGTCATGGTCGTCGTCGTATTGCTTTCGAGGGCACGCCGATAAATCGCCTCGCCCTCCGGGAACCGCCACACTCCCGCGTCGTCGGTGGCTCGAGGGCGTTGTTCTCCAAGCATTTTCGCGAGCCGTTGGTAGGCGGGCAGGACGGTCGCCTTCACTTCGTTTTCAGCGGCCGCCGTGAAGCGGGCGCGATCAGACGCCGAGACCGAATCGCCGAGAGCCGCCATGCGCGTCACGAGGGTACTCACAAAGACATTTTCATTCGGAGCGGCCGCAGTGAAGCCCTCAATCTGCTCGATCATCCGCTGGACAATGAAGCGCGGTGGAACAACGCCGGCGTTTGCCGCCGTCTTCGCTTCCGCAATTCCCTCGTCGATCCGCGCGCCCACGAGGGCGAGCCGGACCAAATAATTCTCGATATCGCGGGGGTGCCGAATCGGGTGCGTCGTCGTCAAAAAATCGACGAGGCTCAGGTGCAGCCCGTTGAACTGGTCGAACACGTACTGGTAGCGAGCGAACTTCGCCGCGGCGACCGCGTCTTCGAGCGTCCACTTGATGACCGCTGCGGAGGTCCGTTGCGTCGGGGTGAGACTCTCCAGCGGAAATCGTTTCAACTCCTCCAGCCCACGGCGCCCAAGCTCCGCCGCGTTCTCGGTGGCCTTTACCCCGAAGAAGCCGCCGAACACTCCCACGAGCACGAGCTCACGATCCATGGCGTCTTGTTCGGCGCCGGAAAAGTACTGCGTCCGCGTCGCGATCTGCGGCGTCAACCGCACCCAGCGCACCGCGAAGTCTTCAGCCCATTCATCAAACGAGGTCGTGGCTGCGTCCATGCGACCGGCAACGAAAACAATGACGAACAAAAATAGACCGCGAAGTTTCATGGGGAGCACGAATGGAAAACCAGATCCGAGAGCTAGCAACGACTGATTGCAGGTCCGAATCATCGACCACGCGTGACCTCCTCAATGTCGCTCTCTGCTGGGAAACGCGGTCACGCCGTTGACGTCGATCGACCTTTGTCGACGGCAACAAGGGGTTGAAATCATTCGCCGGAGGACCCGACCCTCGGAAGCGCCGTGCAAAGTGGCGATCACGGCTCGGCGGGGACGCCTCGCCCTACCCTGGGCTGCCGCATCTGCGTCTAGACAGCGCGCCGACAAGCGGCTCCCGGCCTTCTGCCAAATCGCCATTTAACGAGCCAGGGAGCCAGTCAAATCCTGCGGGCGCTGGGCGCGCCATTGACTTGAAAGCTCCAGCCGCCGCAGCAGTGGCTGCCGAAACCCACGTGGCTTTCGGAAGGCGAATCCGCCGCGTGATTTTGCCCAAAGGATCGTTGGTCAGATGAGGCAGAAAGCGGTCATCCATGAGACATCGGCCAGCTTCGTCCTTGCCAGTCCAAGGTACCGCTGCCAGCGCTTTTGCGCGTATTCACCAGCGCGAGATGACCGAACCTTCCAGCCAGTTGCCCCAGTTTCATGTGATCGGCTTCACCGGCCACCGCCAACTGGCTGAGCCGAGCCGAATTTCGGCGGGCATTCGGTCGGCACTGACCGAGCTCAAGCATGCAGCACCGGGCGAATGGCTGGCGCTTTCGTCCATCGCCGCCGGCAGTGATACGCTCTTTGCCCGGGAAGCAATGCGGCAGAATCTCGCGTGGCAGGCCGTCCTTCCGCTGACGCCAGCTGAGTTCAAGAAGGACTTTTCTCCCGCCGAATGGCGCGAAGCCGAAGGTCTGATGGCCGAGGCCGAGCAAGTTCGGGTGTTGACGGAGCTCGATGGCCGAAACGACGCGTACTTGGACGCCGGCATGGAAACGGTGCATGAAAGCGATGTCTTGCTCGCGGTTTGGGATGGCGAACCCGCCCGCGGCAAAGGGGGCACCGCGGACGTGGTCGGCTATGCGCGGGAGCTCGGACATCCCTTGGTCATCATCGACTCGGCAACGGGTGAGTTGCGACGTGAGAACTGGGACGCATTTACCGAACGCGAACTGGACTTGGTTCACTTCAATCATCTGCCGCCCGCGCCCCCGAGTAATTACGAGACGCCAAATCCGTTCGCGGCGCCCAAGGTGGTGCGTGAGTTTCAACACCGCACGGATCACGCGGCGAGTCAGGGTGCTCCGCAATTTCGACGGTTGATTGCGTCCACCGTGCTCTTGCACGTGATGGCGACCGTCGTCGCGGCGGCGGCCCTCGCGTTCGGCTGGCATGCGATCGTGCTGCCTTGGATCAAGCTGCTGTGCTTGTTGGGAGCTCTGGCGGTCGCGCTGGTTTTGCGGGCTCAAGGCACCCACCACCATTGGGTGCGATGCCGGCTGGCGGCCGAATTTTGCCGCTCGGCTCTGGCCACCTGGGGACTGCCACGAGCGGCTCCGTTGTTTGCCGAACTCGACCTCCCGGGATTACGACAACTCACCCGTTCGCTGCAAGTGCTGCGGCGCCGCACGACAGGAGCGACGCCCGCAGATATGGCGACGTTCAAGGAAGCGTACCTGCGTGAGCGCGTGGACGACCAACTCGCCTATTACACGCGCAAGCTCGCACAGGCCGAACCTCTGTTGAAACGGCTCCGACTTGGATTCTGGTTTGCGACCGTGTTCGCGATTGTGTGCACCGCACTCTACGCCACCGATCACACTTGGCACTTTCTCAAGGTGCACGGCGAAGCGGAGGAACTCGTCTATTATTTCCTGCCCATTTCGCTGCCCGTCGTGGCGGCGGCATTCATGTCGCTGGTTTCGATCAACGATCTTCACCGTCGGCTGGCAAGGTATCGCGAAATGCTCTCGGTGTTGGGTTCAACGCGAAAACAAATTTCGTATACGCAGACCTGGAGCAGCCTTGAACGCATCGTACAGCGGACCGAGCGAGCGTTGCTGCAGGAAGTCCTGGAGTGGCATTCGATCACCAGCTTCGCGGAATCGCATTGAGGCGACCGGCGTGATCCGACGCTAACCTTGGAACCGCGGTTCAGCGGCGGCTCGCTCACGCTATTTCCCGAGCTTCTTCAGGAGCTTATTGATCTTCGTCAGGTCGCAGGCGTCTGGATCGTAGTCCGGGCCCAGCCACTCCAGCCATTCGCGACCCAGATCCGTCTGCGGCTCCTTGATACAGGCGAGCATGTCGTGAAACGCTTCCAAGCCGCCGCAGTCCTCCGGAGGTCCGGCACGTTCTCCGCCGGTACACGTGGGGTAGACCACGCCTTTGGCGATGGTGCCATGCTTCTCGACCCTGATCTCCACCTGCCAGCCATCCCCGAAATGATATCCATACGTGAAACGCTCACGGTGCTCTAAATCGAGATCGGCCAAGGTGACGTCCCGGTCATCCTCGATGCTCAATGCTTCCCGTTTCAGCGGGTTGCCAAAGCGAAGATCGTCGAGGGCGAACGCGTGAGTCTGATAGTCGAACCAGTCGAAAATCACCTGGATGCTATCATGCAGACGGGAAAGCCACATCGATTCCCGCACGATCATGCGTCGCCAGACGGGTGGCGTGGCGCCGACCACAGAGAGCCGCAGCGTAAAAACGCGCTCGAGCGCCTTCTTCGCGTGGGAACCCTGCCCTTCATGCAGCGAGATCATCGACTAATTACAGAGGCGCCGATCGTCGCGCGCAAGACCGCGCAGGGCACACACGTGCGGAAATTGGCCTTCCGTCGGAAAGATTCGATCGAGCGGCACGAGGGGCACCGCCAAGCACGCTTTTTTAGAATCGATAGTTGAGGGTGACGCCCAATTGCCGCGGGTCTGCGCGGTCCTCGTATCTCGTTTCGATGTAATCGGGGTCCTCGTTGCCAAAGAAGAAAACGCGCTTGTCGTAGGTTTCGTTGAAAATATTGCGGCCCCACACGGTCACGGTCCACGCCTTCCACGTGTACCCAAAGCTGGCATTAATCATGTGAAATGACCGGCGGGCTTCATTCTGGTTGTTGGAATCGAACTGGCGAGCGCGCCCCACCCAGTCCGCGTTGGCGAAGAAGCCCGCGTCCGAACGATACCGCGCGCCAACGGTGTACCCATAGTGGGGTGTATTCGCCAGCTCACGACCGCCGCCGGTATTTCCATTGGAAAGGTTAAAGCGATCGAGGTTGGAACCGAGCTGGGCCAGGGTGGTGTGCAACGACCATTCCTTCGTGAACGCGAAGCTGGCAGACGCCTCCACGCCATGCACGTCAGCGTCATTGGCGTTGGAGGTGAAGAACCGGTAGTTGCCGCCGAATCCGGCGGAGTCGCGCACCTGGGTGTGTCGACGCTGCAGATAGAAAACCGTGAATTCACCGACCAGCCGATGATCGAGGGCATTTCCACGCACACCCACTTCGTAGTTCCAGAGGTCTTCGGTCGCATAGGTGAGTGGATCATCGGGCGGCGAAATGCGGGCATCGACATTGATGCCACCCCCCTTGTAGCCACGAGTGACCGACGCGAACGACATGAGGTCCGCGCTGAAATCGTGCTCAAGCGTCACTTTTCCGCCGAACAGCGTATCGTCAAATGTCGGGGCGAACGTTACGACGGGATCGAAAGTGCCTTTGTTAGCGCGGAAACGAGTGCGAGTTCCCCGCCCACTCAGGTCGATTCGCTCCGTGCGAAGCCCGATCGTCAAACGCGTGTTCGCAGAAAAATCGTGGCCCACCTGACCAAACAAGGCGGTGTTCTCGGCTTCGTACCGCGTCCGCAATCCGCGCACATTCGCGGGATCTTCATCCGTGTACCGGCCAGATTCGGCGATACGGGAGAAGAATGCCCCGAGTGTCCAATGGTCGACCCAGCCCAATGCGTCCTGCGTCGCAGTAGAATCAGCGCGCAACTCCTGATTGAACACCGAGCGTGACCGGTGAAGTTCGCTGAATCCCTGGTACGACGCAGCCGTCCAATCATCATCGTAGCTATAAAGAGATTTCACCCAGCTGTCGCTCGTCACCGTCGTGAAGCGCACACCCTCAATTCCGGTGAATATCCCGCGGAGGCTACCGGCAATTGAGCGCTGCTCATCCCGACCAGGCTGATCGCTGTAGGTGCGAACGCCGTTGTTATCCAGGGCGAATTCATCGAAGCCGTTATCGACGTCGGAAAACAACACGGCTCCCTCCCACTGCCAGACCGGGACCGGATTCCACGTGAGCCGAAGACGCGCGGAAAATTCATCCTGGGCATTCGTTGAGCGGTGGAGAGTTACATTTTCGCGGAAGCCGTCGCTGTCATGCTGATACACCGCGAGCCGCATCATCAGTTCGTGCGGATTCCGCGCGATGAGAGGCCCGCCCACCGCAAAACCGCCGGCGCGGAGATCGTCGCCACCCACACTCGTTTCAACCTGGCCGGTCCACATCTCGGTCGGCGCATTCGTCACCAGGCGAATCAAGCCCCCGGCCGCGTTTGCCCCGAATGCTCCGGCTTGGGGACCGCGCAACACCTCGACCTGATGAACGTCAAAGACGCTGGCAAGCGTTCCAAGTCCGGTGAAGTCGAGATCGTCCACGAAAAACCGAACCGCTGAATCGGGCGTTTCACCTTCGTACTGCGAGTTTTCGCCAATGCCGCGGATTTGGAAATAGCGAGGTCGGGAGGTGCCGCCCGTGAAGGTCAGATTCGGGATCTGTTCGACGGCATCCCCAAAATGCCGAATGGCACCCGCTTTCAGTGCCTGCTCGTCCAACACGGAAACGCTCGCGGGGATGCGTTCGAGCGGTGACTGCCACAGGTCTGCCGTGACGCGGATGGTCTCAAGGGTGAGCGGCACACCGCTTGGCCCGGAGGACGGTCCGGCGGTCGTTTGCGCGGGTAGTGAGCCAACCGAGACGGTTAACAGGAGGAGGAGCGGGATCGGGGACTTCATGGTGGTTTGTTGCCAACCCCAATTGGAATCCCGACCGAAGAGGCGCCGCGCACCCCTCATATAGGCGCGATTGCAGCGCCTGCTGTTTCCTTCGTCGGCATGATCCGTTCAGGTTCGAAGGGTCGAGCGGTCGAGCGCACCGCAATCTCAGTCTTCCGCGGAAGACACCCCTACAGGCAGGCGGAGTGAAACGGCAGTTCCACGTCGACCGCAAGCGAAACGTTTGCGCGATCAGCAACCCCTCCCGCTTCCTGCCAATTGGCGCGCAGACGTAGCGCGCTTTTTCCGTCCAGATTATTTCATCGGGTTCACGCGCCTCGTGAAATCTGAGCGCCGGATGCCGAGGCCACAAACGAAGCGAGCCGCCCGACGAGATGCTTAAGTCGCTATAGCCACGCGAGCCGGTCTATATCCGGAATTTCCCTACACAAATTATAGGAGAAGTTACCAAGTTTTGACTGGGAGCTGCCCGACCCGTTGTGGGAAGGGCTAAAAAAATTAACCGTGCGCGGTTCAAAACCCGCAGGCGGAGCCGCCGGGGTCGGCCGGGCAAAGACGACCGGCTCATGGTATCGGCGATGCTCTACGTTTTGCGCACCGGAGTGCCATGGCGCGACCTGCCGGCGCACTTCGGACCGTGGAGTTCGGTCTATACGCGTTTCCGTCGCTGGTGTGCGGTCGGGCTGTTTGGCCGGATGCTTGCGATCCTTGCTCGGCGAGCGCAGGGCCAACTGCGTCACCTCGATTGTTCGCACATCAAGTTGCACCAACACGGCGCGAATCCACGCGGCGGGCAGAGCCCGCAGGCAATCGGTCGGACCAAAGGCGAAATCAATACGAAGCTTGCCGCAGTGGTGGACACACGTGGCCGGGCCGTCGCGTTGGGACTGGCCGCAGGACCACGCCACGATCTGTACGCGGTTGAACCGCTGTTGCCGCATCTGCGCGGGCACCGCGCCGTCGCCGACAAAGGCTTCGATGCCGACACGTTTCGGGCCAAGCTGCGTTGCCAGTGCACCCGCATCTGTATTCCGCCGAAACGATCGCGGCGCCGACAGCTCGCCTTCCATCGCGGCTACTATCGGGGCCGTCACAAAGTCGAAAACTTCTTCGGCCGTATCAAACGACGCCGACGCGTCAGTACTCGATACGAGAAACTCGCACTCACGTTTCTCGCCTTCGTGCAACTCGCCGCCGTACTCGATTGGCTCACTCATCGATTTTGAAGACACTCCCTAGTCGGTCGACCACGCGCCGATAGAACGTTCGCTAAAGCTCCAGCATTGAGCGGCGGTCTTCGGACCGCCGCTTTTTTCCCCACAAAGCAGGGATGGTGGGAGAAAGGCGCACTCGCCGAGCTCGTTGAGTCCTGCCGCGGATGCTCGGAACTCGTAAACACAAGAGCCGCCCCCTGCGGGGCGGCTCAAGTGACCTAACACCAAGCAAACCGTAAGAACTACAAACATTCACCGTCCTAGAGGACAGTGCTGACTACACGGAGATAGACGGAGGCGCTTTCAAAACGCTCAAAAATATCCGCACGATTCTGCGGAATTTTTAAGCCTCTCCATTTGGCTCAGCATCAGTAGCTAGCAAATTGTGAACAGGTTTCCTTCGACAGCTCAGCGCTCCGACCCGAGTGATTCCGTTGCTCCGCTTCACGCATGGAAAATACCTCTCGTCCGCATCTGTTTGGCTTGCTCGCCGGCTTGTTCCTCGCCGCAGGAATCGCCTTTGCTTCACTGACCGTCGTCGGTGCCTGGACTCGCATTTCGGAGTCACAGGTAATCAATGTCACCGGATCGGCGCGGAAAAACGTCCGTTCCGACCTGATCGTTTGGCGAGCCGGATATTCGGTCGACGATGAATCGCTCCTTGGGGCCCATGCGAAGTTGAAGGAAGATCAAGCCAAGGTGGCGTCGTTTCTGAACGAGCACGGCGGGAAGGAATTCTCCCTCTATCCGCTTCAAATCCGTGAGATCACCGCGAGGACCAGCGAGAACGAAAATGAGACCGTCACCCGGCGGATCGGTTACCGCCTACAGCAGCGAATCGAGGTCCGCTCTTCGGACGTCGAGGCGACGCCCCGCTTGGCCACGGAAAGCACCGCGCTACTGGAGCAGGGCGTCGCGTTAGTCTCAGAAGGGTTCGAGTTCATCTACACCAAGTCCGGTGAAGCCAAAGTCGAGATGATGGCCGAGGCCACCAAAGACGCTCGGGCACGAGCCGAACAAATCGCCTCCCAAGGCGGCCGGCACTTAAAAGAGCTCCGGTCAGCCCGCATGGGAGTGGTTCAAATCAATCCGCTCTACTCAGGCGCAACCAGCTGGGAAGGGAACAACGATACCACGTCGCTCGAGAAAACCATCACCGCGACCGTGTCGGCCACCTTTTCTCTCGATTGAGAATCCGGCCACGTCTCAGCTCGCGGCCGACGTTCAAAGGGCGATCGAGCCCTCGACCGGCTGCGGTGCATCAGAGGGCACAGCGCGAGCCAGTGGCGTGCTCTTGAGCGGATAAGTGAAACGCTTCCCCTCGTAATTCCGGAAGATCACTTCGTCGTCCGTGATCTTCTCCACGTAGTCGGGATTGACCGGCACTTTTCCACCGCCGCCTGGCGCGTCGATCACGTACTGTGGAACCGCATAACCGGTCGTGTGGCCACGAAGTCCTTGGATGATCTCCAAGCCCTTGCGCACATCGACTTTGAAGTGCGAGCCACCCGTTATGAGGTCCATCTGATAGAGGTAATACGGACGCACCCGCATGCGCAGCAAACGATGCACCAAGGCCTTCATCACATCGACGTCGTCGTTTACCCCTTTGAGTAATACGCTCTGGTTGCCGAGTGGCACACCAGCGAATGACAACCGTTCGCAGGCATCGCGCAGCTCTGCGGTCGCCTCTTTCGGATGATTCACATGAATGCTCATCCAAATCGGCCCATACGTTTTGAAGATCGCGCACAGCTCTGGCGTGATCCGTTGCGGAAGAAAGACAGGGATCCGCGACCCAATGCGGATGAATTCGACGTGCTTGATGGCGCGCAGCCGGCTGAGCAAGTGCTCCAGTTTCTTGTCCGACAAGAGCAACGGATCACCGCCCGACAGCAGAACGTCCCGGATCTCCTCATGTGACTCGATGTAGCGGAGCGCCTGCTCGTACTCGGGGTGGAAATTATAGTCTTGGGCGTTCGAAACCAATCGGCTCCTCGTGCAATAACGGCAATACGCCGCACACCGATCCGTGACCAAGAAAAGGACGCGATCAGGATAGCGATGGACCAAGCCCGGAACGGGCGAATGCTCGTCCTCGCCCAACGAGTCTAACTGCTCTTCGGCCGAGATCTGCGACTCACCCGATCTCGGTATAACCTGCTTCCGGATCGGACAATGAGGGTCCTCCGTGTCGATCAGGTTGAAAAAATACGGTGTGATCGCAAGCGAGAGCTTCTGATCCGCGAAGTAACATCCCGCTTTCTCATCGGGAGTAAGCGTCATAAACTGCTCCAGCTGAGCGACGCTCGTGATGCGATTCTTTAGCTGCCACGTCCAGTTACGCCAATCCGACTCGGGTATATGCTGCCAGTGGCCTTGGCCCTCAAACCAAGCGCCGCGATTTTCGGTGTAAGGCATGACTTTTGTGCCGATAGCCCTAAGCACCGGTGGGTCGCTGTCAAACGGCTCGAAAGGTTTTACTTCCGTGACCCCCATCCCGCCGTTTCCCTAGGATAGTCGCCGGCTGTTATAATGCTTTTGCCAAGTTTACCCCGAGGTAGTTCGTTCTCGACCGTGACTCGAGGACCCCTCCGACGTGCACTCCTCACAGGGTCAATAGCTGCGTCGGTCGGTGTTGGAGCTGCAGGAGCCCTGCTCACGATCAACCTCGCCCCAACGCACCCCGGTTTGGGAGTCGTGATCCCGGTCCTTACCCTCTTTGTCGCAACGATTATCGTGCTTACGGCGGTGAAGGCGCGGCAGGCTCTCGACCTCGCGGACGACCTGCTCAAGCAGGCGGCCAGCCGGAAAACGGAGCTCGCTTCGACCGCGGCCCAACTCACCGCTCTTTGGGAAAAGTCGCCGCTGAGCATCATGTTGTTCGACCCGAACGACCCCGCTGTCCCCGTCAAGATCGTTGATTGCAACCCCACTGCCTGCGAGATGCACGGGTACACCCGCGGAGAACTCGTTGGTAAATGCGTCGACATCATCGAAGGCACGCCTTGGGCACAGGAAAATGCTCAGGGCTGGATTGCAGAGTTGAGGGCAAAGTATCGCCTGGAGGGGGTTGGGAAACACCGCCGCAAAGATGGTACCATTTTCGAGATCGAGTACTTCACGAGCCGGATCGAAGTCGATGGACGCGAACTTGTCATCGGGATGGATCGCGACGCGACCGATAGCCGCCGCGCGGAGCGTGCCCTTCGAGAAAGCGAAGAACGCTGGCAGCTGGCAGTCGCCGGAAGTGACGAAGGCGTCTGGGACTGGAGTCTTCTCACGCGCACGGTCTGGTGCTCCGCGCGATGGAAGGGAATCTTCGGTTTGAACGACGACGAAATCAGCAGCTCTCAAGAAAACTGGTTCGATCGCGTGCACCCCGAGGACCGCGCGCTGATGGAGCGCGAATTGGATGCCCATTTGCACCGACAATCAGAACTGTACAAATGCGAGTACCGCATGCTGCACAAAGATGGGTCATGGCGCTGGACCTTGGCTCGAGGCAAAGCCCATTTCGACGCGGCGGGACAACCCATCCGGATGCTCGGCACTCATATCGACATCACGGCGCAGAAGGCCTTGGAAGTTGAACTGCGGAGGGCAAAGGAAGAAGCCGAAGCGGCTGACCGAGCGAAAAGTGATTTCCTGGCTGTCATGAGTCACGAGATTCGGACTCCGATGAACGGTGTCATCGGGTTCACAAATCTATTGCTGGACACGTCACTCAACGCGGAACAACGCGATTGGTTGCTTACCATCCGTTCAAGCGGCGAGTCGCTGGTAACGCTGATCAACGACATCCTCGACTTTTCCAAGATCGAGTCGGGCAACATGGAGCTCGATTATCATGCAGTGCCGGTGCGGCGCTGCATCGAGGAGGTACTCGATCTGCTTTGGAGCAAGGCGAGTGAGAAAAAAATCGAACTGCTGCACTGGATCGATGACGGAGTCCCAGACTGGATTTTGACCGATGGAACGCGGCTGCGTCAGGTGCTGGTGAACCTCGTGGGCAATGCGATCAAGTTTACCGCGCACGGCGAAGTCGAAGTCCGCGTATCGGTCGATCCCCAAGGCGAAGATGGATCGCCGCGGATTGCCTTCGCAGTGCGTGATACCGGAACAGGCATTCCCGTTGATCGCATCGATCGCCTCTTCAAACCCTTCAGCCAAGCCGATTCCTCCACGACCCGGAAGTACGGCGGTACCGGCCTTGGTCTCGCGATCAGTCGGCGATTGGTTCAGCTGCTCGGCGGCCAGATCGCGCTCACCCATACCTCCGAAAAAGGATCATGCTTCAGCTTCGCGATCAACGCCGCGGCAACCACCGCTCCGGAAGGACAACAGGCGATCGCCAGTCCTGAAAACCTCCACGTCGATCTTTCCAACCGGCATGTGTTGATCGTCGATGATAACGAAACGAATCGGCGCATTCTCTCGAGCCAGCTCGCGCGATGGGGCCTCGTTTGTCACGCGTTTGAACGGCCAGAAGACGCGATCAACTACATGCGCGCAGGCGGGAAAGCTGAAGTGGCGCTGCTCGACATGATGATGCCAGACATGCATGGCGTGGACTTGGCGACACGGCTCACCGCGCTCCAACCTCGTGCCGCATTGCCGCTCGTTCTTCTCTCATCCGTCAGCCGTGAGGAATTGCGGCAGTTCGCGCCGGAGAAGCGGTTCGACGTCATTCTTTGCAAGCCCGTGCGGCAGTCGGCGTTGTTGGATGCCCTGCACACGACGTTGGCCCGGGAGCATCCGATTACGCCGGCCGCGAAAACGGCCGCGATTGGAGAGCTGGATCACACGTTGGGCCAGAGGCACCCCCTTCGGGTGCTCGTCGCGGAGGACAACTTGGTAAATCAGAAGCTCATCAGTCGCCTGCTTGAGCGATTGAACTACTCCCCGATGGTCGTCGACAACGGGTTCGCCTGCCTCGAAGCCCTTCGTCGCGGCAGCTATGACGTTGTCCTGATGGATTGTCAGATGCCGGAAATGGACGGATATGCCGCCACCGTGAATATCCGCACGGGTGGCACAGGCGCTCGCAATCAGAACGTACGGATCATCGCCTTGACGGCTTCAGCCATGGTCGGCGATCGCGAACGCTGCGTCACCGCCGGCATGGATGATTATCTGACCAAGCCGATCCAAGCGCCCGACATCATGCGACTGCTCGAGGCGACTCCGCGGATTCACAGTTAGACCGGCGGACGGCGCATCGGGAACTCGCCCGAACCATCCAGCTGTTTGGTGGAAGAGTGACATTTCCCCTTGGCAGTTCGGACGAGAGGGTTTTTCGTTCGACTTTAATGTCCTCGTCCAAACCCGGAGTTCTCGCCCTTGAAGATGGTAGTGTGTTTCGTGGCCTCGCCTTTGGCGCAGATGCGACGATCGCGGGTGAGTGTGTTTTCAACACCTCCATGACCGGCTATCAGGAAATCATCACCGATCCGTCGTACTTTGGGCAGATCGTCACGATGACCGCCGTGCAGATTGGAAATTACGGTCTGAGTCCTGAAGATGAAGAGTCCGGCGGCCCCAAATGTGCCGGCCTCGTGGTTCGCGAACTTTCACCTGTCGTCTCCAACTGGCGGTCAACCATTTCGCTCCATGACTACCTGGCGAAACACGGTATTCCGGGCCTCAGCGAAATCGACACTCGGGCGCTGACGAAGAAGTTGCGCGTCGACGGCGCGATGAAGTCCTGCCTCTCAACGCTGCCGATCTCGGACGAAGAAGCCGTAAAGCGAGCGCGCGAATGGCGTGATATGTCGGGCAGCGATTACGTGAAAGACGTGACCTGCGCCGCACCTTACATCTGGGGCGCCGATGACCTGGCCAATCATAACCAGCCGTATCTTCCGGTTGGAACGACGATGAACGCGCCCGGCATCCCGACGAAGAAATTCCGCGTTGCTGCGTTCGACTACGGCGCGAAACACTCGATCTTCCGGAAACTGATCCGGCATGGATTTGACGTCCAGGTTTTCCCTTCCACGGCCACCCACGAGCAAATTCGCGAACACAATCCAGACGCCGTGTTTCTCTCCAATGGCCCGGGCGATCCCGCTGCACTCGATTATGTGCACAAGACCGTCACCGGGCTCCTGCCAGACTACCCAATTTTTGGTATCTGCCTCGGCCATCAGATGATCACGCACGCCTTGGGTGGTAAGACCTTCAAGCTGAAGTTCGGGCACCGCGGCGGCAACCAGCCGGTCAAGAATCTGGAGAACGGCAAAGTGTCCATCACGGCGCAAAATCACGGCTTCGCGACCGATCCCAAGTCACTCGAATCACGAGGCGCGAAGGTCACTGAAATCAATCTCAACGACAACACCGTTGAGGGTCTGCGGCACACCTCCTTGCCTGTATTCAGCGTTCAATACCATCCGGAAGCCGCACCAGGGCCCAACGACGCCGATCCGCTGTTTCTCGATTTCTACAAGATGGTGGAAGCACGCAAGGCCGGTAAGATTTAACCGGCCTCAGTACGGCGAGATCATCGCCACGACGAAACCGTCGCGCGTTCACGCTCGGAATTTTTCCGCTGACGTCGATGCTGAACGCAACCGGCGGTCTTCGGCTTACCAGCCGGAGTCGCGCATGGCGGACTCAATATCCGCCACCGAGAACGGCTTTGGCACGATCGCGTCGACCTTTAGCTGCTGGAGCGTTTGTCGGACCTCACCCGTAACGTAACCAGCCATCACGACAACCCTGATGGCGATTCCGCGATCACGAATGTGCCGGATCACCTCGAACCCGCTCGCGCCCGGCATGTTCAGATCTGTGATACACACATCGAACTCGTTTTCAGCCGAGAGCAGTTTCTTCATTGCTGCATTCCCGTCCCGCAGAATCGAAACGCTGTGGCCCCACCGTTGCAAAATACTGCAAAGGGAGTCCGCCACTTCCGGTTGGTCGTCGATGACCAGAATGCGCGCGAACTTATTGCGCAATGCGATCACGGGCCTCGCCACCGCCGCGGCGGTCGGTTCGATCGGCGCGAGAGCGGATGGCAGGGAGAGATGGAACGCTGTGCCTACTCCGAGACGTGTCTCCACATCGATGCGACCACCCATCGTTTTCACCAGATGCCAGACGGTCGCCAATCCAAGCCCGGTGCCCTGACCCGTTTCTTTCGTCGTGTAGAACGGTTCGAAGATACGTTCCTTCACCTGCTCCGTCATGCCCATGCCGTTGTCGCGCACGGTCACTCGATGCCAGGTTGACGGCTCGGGTTTTTCGGCGATCAACCCACTCGACGTGCCTGACCGGTTGCTCGTTGCGCCCACTGTCGCGAAGCGAATCGTCAACGTGGGCGTCCACCCTTCGATGGCGGGACCACTCGCTTTCTCCAAAAGCGTGTCTCGAGCGTTTAGGACCAGATTGATGATAATTTGTGCAATGTCCGTACGGTTCTGCGAGACCCACAGCGGCGTCGCGGGCTGCACGACATTGAGCGTTACGCGACGATCAATCGTGTGCCGCAGTAGCTCGAGGTGGTCGTTCACCACGGCGCTCAAGTCGAGTGCCTCCGCGTCACCGGTCGCACGGCGTCCAAAGGTAAGAATGCGCTGCGTCAAATCGCGGGCGTCCTTGATTGCATCAATCACTGGCTTGAGCTGCTGGCGCACTGTAGTCGAAGCCGCATCATCCGTCATCATGGTTGTCTGCAGCAGCATCGGCGTCAGCAGATTGTTGAACTCATGCGCAATGCCTCCGACGAGCTCGCCAAGAGCGCTGAGCCGGCGCCCTTGCTGCAGCTCAAGGTCGTTCCGTTTCAGTTCTGTAATGTCGGTATGGCTGCCAATCACTCGAACCAGTTCTCCCGTCTCACTCGTGACTGAGATCGCCCGAACCATGAACCACCGCCAGCTCCCGTCCTCGTGACGAAAGCGCGCCTGATACACACATGGCTCGCCGGTCCCCCGATAGCGTTTCCATGCGGCTGCTTCGTGGTCCAAGTCATCCGGATGAATGCGACTGCGCCAGCCCTCGATACTTTCCGGAGTATCCTCCTGGCGAAGACCGAGCATCGAACGGCAACGCTCGCTCGTCGCCATGGTGCGGGCAACAACGCTGAAGTCCCAAATCCCGTCATTGGAGGCCTTCAGAACGAGCCGGTTGCGCTCTTCGCTCGTGCGCATCGCAGCCTCGGTTTCTTTGAGTCGCGTGATATCGACGATCACACCAACTAAATTCCACTCGCGCGGCCCAAGCTGCTCGATTTCGACGCGCTCCTGCAGCCAGATGGTTTCGCGCGGCAAAAGAAGTCGAAATTCCTGTCGGTAGTTCCGCTCGCCTGATTTCAACGCCGTTTTGCAGCGTTCGTCCATGGTCGCGAGCTCCGGGAGATTGAAGCCCCTCCACAGCACGCCTTCCTCATGATCGAGATTGGCCGCCGCAAACAGCCGCTGCCGGAGCCCAGAAAGCGGAATGTCGAACTTCCATACGAGTTGCCCGTCGACCTCATTCAGTCGGGCCTTCCAAAGCAGACAGTCGGCGGTTTCGATCAGTTGGCGGAAGCGCTGCTCACTTTCCTTCAAAGCCGATTGGGCCTGTCGCTGGTCGGTGATGTCTCGTTCGACCGCCAGAACCAGTTCGCGATCGCCAATCTCTACTCGCGTCCAAACGTACGCAATCGGGAGTTCTGTGCCGTTGAGCCGCTTCAAGGCGGTTTCTCCACGCCACAACTCCACCGGCCGCGGAGTCTTAAACCACGCGCGGACCCGATCCGCTTCCTCTTTAGTCTGCGCCGGCATCCGAATGCCGGCCGCGAGCACCTCATCGCGCGAACCGCCATGCAGCACGCAAGCTTCCTCATTGCAGTCCAGGATCTGCAGCCCGCCGCGGTCAAAATCCAGCTCGCACAGACTGATCGCGACCGGAGAGCGGTAGAAAACGGCATCGAGCCGCTCCCATAGCGATCTCACCTCCGATGCGAGTGCCCTCCTCTCACGACGAATCCAAAAAAAAGCGGTTCCGGCGCCCGCGCCTGACGCCGCGGCGAGCAGTGCGGTTAAAGCTAACGGTGTGAGGAGGGGCATTCGTGGCCAGAAAACTGAACGACACAAAAATTCATGGACTTGAAGCGTTGTTCAAGCGCCAACCCTGCAATCGTCCCGGGGCCACCAAACCAGATACCGGCTCATCAACTATTCGACCATCGCGGCGAACTTCGCGGCGTCTTCCGCCGTATCTACACCTGCGCTCGGATCTTCGGTGACTGCGCACGCAATGTCGTAGCCGTTTTCCAAGGCGCGAAGTTGCTCGAGCTTTTCGATTTGCTCATAGCGGCCAGCGGGGAGCTTGGCGAATTTCTCCAGCAGCTCCGCGTCATAACCGTACAGTCCCAAGTGCTTGTAACAGGGGTTCGCCTGGATCCAGGCGTCGTCGATCGTAAGACCGAACTCCCGGGAAAACGGCATTCTCGAGCGCGAAAAATAGAGCGCGCGCCCATCTCCCCGTAGCACTACCTTCACTTGGTTCGGATTGTAGAAGTCCACCACCCGTTTGAACGGTGTCACCAGAGTCGCCATCGCGGCCCCGTTTTCGAGCAGTCCCGCCAAAGCTCTGATTTGCCCTCCGGTGACCAAAGGTTCGTCCGCCTGAACGTTGATGACATAGGTCGCACCCACCGAGCGATTGGCTTCAGCGATCCGATCCGTTCCGCTCTGATGCGCTGAGCTCGTCATCAGAACCTTGAAGCCTGCCCCGGCGATACACTCCCTGAGCTGATCATCATCCACCGCAAAAAAGACTGGAAATTCCGGGGCTTCACGCGCGATTCGGTCCGCCACCCACAGCACCAGCGGCCGATCTTTGATTTTATGTAAGAGCTTGCGTGGGAAACGCGTAGACTCGAGCCGACAGGGCACGATGATAGCTGTTTTGGGCATCCGCTTGCAGAGTGGCGACGGGTTTTTAGGTTGCAAGCTGGCTCAGCATGCCGGATTTAGCCCAGTCCTCCACCGACAACCATGAACAAAAGCGACGCCACACCTTCCGTACAGCCACTCACCAAAGAGCTGGTCGTGCAGAACAAGATGGGCATTCACGCCCGCCCCGCCGCTATGATCGTCCGGATCACAAACAAGTTCAAAGCGGACGTGTTCGTCGAAAAGGATGAGGAACAGGTCAACGGAAAGAGCATCATGGGACTCATGATGCTGGCGGCAGGCAAAGGCTCGAAAGTGAAGTTTCTGGCCAGCGGTGATGATGCGGCCGCCATGTTGACGGAGCTTGAGCAGCTGTTCGCCCGCAAGTTCGACGAGGCGTAACTCCGGTCGTTCAGATCGCAAAAAACGCGCGAGCGTTGGCGGTCGTCGTTTCAGCCAGTTCCTCGAAGCTGACGCCAAACACGTTGGCCGCGACGAAGTCAGCGGTGTGCCGCAAAAAGGCCGGCTCATTTGGTTTTCCGCGATGCGGGATCGGCGTGAGATACGGAGCATCCGTCTCGATCATCAGTCGTGCGAGTCCTTGAGCTTTCGCCGCCGCCCGAATCGCGTCGGCATTTTTGTACGTGATGATGCCCGTGAAGGAGGCCCATGCGCCGCGACGAGAAAGCTCCGCCATTTCGCGCTCTCCTTCGGTGAAGCAATGAAACACCACTTTCGCCCAGTCCACTCCACTTCGGTCGATCATTTCAACGCACTCCAGGAATGCGCCGCGCGAGTGCACGACGACGGGGCACGCGAACTTTTTCCCCAAGGCCAGTCCTTCGGCAAATGCCGCCCGTTGCCGCGCGAAAATAACTTCAGCCTGCTTCGGGTCATCCTTCGGCAAATGAAACCGATCGAGCCCAATTTCGCCCAACGCGACAGGACGTGCCTTCACCGATCCGTCCAGCGTGGGAGCCCAATACGACGGCAACTGCTCGATCGCTCGCTCCCAATCCGCTTCGACCGCGCAGGGATGCAGCCCGACCGTATAGAAAATGAACCCGGGATGCTGCTCCGCTAATTGGCGGTACAACGCCCAGTCCTCCGGGGAGGTGCCGATCGCAATCATCGCTGAAACGCCCGCCGAGCTCGCGCGCTGCAATGTTTCGGGCAGGACCCCGTGACGGGCGAATGTTTCGAGATGTGTGTGCGTGTCGATGAGCATCGTCAGAGTGAAACGATCATTCAGGCACCGTACAGCGCGCCATAGCGTTCTCTCAAATACTTCATCAACGGCGCAGGTGACAGAGGCTGGCCTGTGGCACGTTGAACCAACTCCGGAAGTTCGAACCGGCGGCCGACTGCGTGTACCTGAGTTCTGAGCCACGTGAGCATCCAGCTGAAATCGCCTTGAGCGAAGTCGCTTTCGAGCGACGGCCGAAGCTCCAAGGCGCGATACCACAGCTGCGCTGCCATCATATTCCCCAAACAGTAACTCGGGAAATAACCAAAGGCGCCGTCGCTCCAGTGCACGTCTTGTAACACACCTTCCCGATCATTCGCCGGCTCCAGCCCCAATAAAGCGCGCGACGCCTCCCTCCATGCGGTCGGTAGATCTCGGACTGCGAGGTCCCCTGAGAAGAGCCGCTGTTCGATTTCAAACCGCAGGATGATGTGCAAATTGTAGGTGACCTCGTCGGCGTCGACGCGGATCAACGTCGGCTCGACGGCATTGATGGCGAGGTACAGTTCGTCTGACGAGACATGTGCGGTCTGTTCGGGAAACAACGCGCGAAATTGCGGCTCGAAGAACTTCCAGAACCCGCGACTTCGACTCACTTGATTTTCCCACAATCGACTCTGCGACTCATGTGCTCCCATGCCGGCATGCATGCCCAACGCCGTGCCCCGATGCTCGCGTGGCAAGCCCTGCTCGTAAAGTCCGTGACCGGTTTCGTGAATCGAACTGAAGAGCGAATCGAGCGGCTCATCGACATTGAACCGCGTGGTCATGCGCACATCCGCTCCGTTGCCCGAACAAAATGGATGGAGAGAAACATCGATCCTGCCGCGCCCATAATCGAAACCCAGCCGCTCAGTCACGGCGCGGAGTAGCGCTTGCTGACCCGGAATCGGAAACCCGCGCAACAGCTCTTTCCGCGCTTTCACGTTCGACTCCGCAACGCGCCGAACAAACGGCACCAGCTCCTGCTTGAGCGACGAAAAGAGCTGGGCGATGAGCTCGGTCGTCATCCCAGGATCGTGCTTATCGAGCATGTAATCGTAAGCGCGATCGCCCCACCCCAGATACGCCGCCTCCCGTTTCGCCAGCTCCAGATTTTTTTCCAGCACCGGCAAATAGCTGGAAAAATCGGAGGCCGCCTTCGCTTTGGCCCATGCGTGATAGCCAATGCTCCCTTGCAGCGCTTTTTCTCGGACAAACTCTGCCGGCAACTTGGTCGCACGCTCGTAATCGCGCCGCGCCTGCCGAATCACCGCGCGTTGATCATCGGACGGAGTGTTGAGCCCCTCACCTGTTTCGAGCAGGCGCAGAATCTCGCCTGTCCTCGGAGCGCTCGCCTCGCGGTGGATGACATCCGCGAGCACCGCATGTTGTTCAGCGCGCTGATCAGCACTGTGCGGCGGAAGGTTTACCTGCTCATCCCAACCCAACAGCTCCGCGATGCTCCCGAGCGAGTGCTGTCGTTGGAGGTCGGCGACGAGTGCAGCGTAGGCCGTGTTCAGTGTCATCATTCCACTGAAACGCGGCCCATGCCCAACGCCAGCGCGTTGTGACTGGATTAACGGGTGACCACACTCACGTCACCACCACTTGAACGGAGTTTGAGCAGCGGCCCGCCGCCGTTGACTTTGCCGACGAGTCGGCTTCGACCTGAACCACCTTTCTCAATCGTAATCGTGAGTCCTTCGGCCTTCACGTCGCCGCCGCTGGTTGACGCGTCGAGGTTGAAGGTCGCGTCGCGGGAAACATTTGCTCGCACGTTTCCGCCCGACGTATCGAGCACGCAGTCGCCTTTGAACGCGCCGACGATTCCCGCGGTCACGTTGCCACCACTCGTTGACGCATGAACGGTATTTTCGACCGAACCGATGCGGATGTCGCCGCCGGACGTATCCAAATCCGTCGCGCCGATGGCCCGTTCAACCGTGATGTTGCCGCCCGACGTGCTTAGTTTGACGCTAGCCAGACCCTCATTGAGGCGCACATCGCCGCCCGATGTTCCGGCGTCCACATCCTGAGAAATTTTGCCCAACGTCACATTCCCACCGGACGTGCGGGCGTAAACTTTGCCCATCAGATCATCGACCGAAATATCTCCGCCGGACGTTTTCACTTTCACGTTGTAGTGGCTGGGTACCGTCACGACGAAGTTCACTTGCACGGGTGGCCAGGACCCCCAGTTCAATCCCGACGGTTTCTTCTCGTACTTCGATGTGGCCGTCACGCCTTGTCCCTGCTGCTCAATCGTGAGAGTCAGTTTTTCCAACAAGCTGTCAGCTTCGCTTTCGGAGCTCGCTTTGATCGTCTGCGTCGCGACGACTTTGACGGTGGTCTGATCAGCCGTTTCCACCCGAATATTTCCGCCTTGGGTTTCAACGGTGAGCAATCCGTCGGGCTGAACCGTGAACGTTTTTTCAACGACACGAACGATTTTGGCGTGCAGTGCAAGAGGGAGAATCGCGAGAAGAGTGGTCGCGAGGAAGAGCTTCGAAGTTTTCATGGGCAGGTGAACAACCCGCCGAGGCTGCGGAAAGTTACAAAGAAACTTGGTAGCACTCACGCGCACGCAGGCAACGTCCCAAACGCATTCACGTGTTCAGCTTCTGCGGCTCATCAAAACGTCGATTCGGCAGTCAAGCAGCCCGCCAGAGCACACCTGAATCACCCGCCCGCTTAGACTTTGGCGCTATTGTCGCACTTGAAATGGACCTGTGACCGGCGCAACGCATGCGCCCGGAGTGCCGAGTCCTTTGCCCCATCGCGGCGCTGCACCAGGAAACGCGCATTGTCCGCTGCTTCTGCAGCTTCCGCCAACGCGGCGACGCACAGCAACGCCTCGGCTGGCCGCTCCAGCCGACTGACGGGGAACCGGGTATTGGTGGCCAACCAGCTGACTGTCGCCTGCAAAGGATTCAATGTCGTCGCGCTCATATCAGGACCAACCTCACACGTCTCCCTGCTCGACGCGAGCAAACAACCATCCGCCAGATTCAGCGTGCCGGCAGACGCCGCGTTCAATGCCAGAGCTTTTGCCGCCACCACTGCGCTCAGCGTCGCCGAACCAGCTGCTCGGCCCATCGCTTCGCATCGAAGCCAACCAAGCCCACGCCCGATCCGACGACGAACGGCCGCTTCACCAGGTTACCGTTTCCTAAGAGCAACCTGAAGGCGGCCGTTTCCGTCATTTCCGGCAATTTCTCTCCCAGCTTCTGCTCCCGATAGTCCCGTCCAGAGGTGTTGAAGAGCTTCCGCAGGACCGAGCCGTTCGCGACAAAAACGGATCGTAGTTCACTGATCGTTGGCGGGGTCTCCCGGATCGGTCGTTCTTCGAAGGCGATTCCTTGTTCCTTCAGCCATTTCACCGCTTTCCGGCAGGTATCACATTGGGCGTAGGTATAGACCGTTAGCTTGTTCATGGTGCCCGTTGCGCGTGTTGGAACCAGATTGGTTGGGCTAAAGTCTCGGCCGGTTAGTTGAAACGCTCGATCTCGACGTCGACCTGCAACGCGCTCTCGATGGCGCGCCGCCTGCGGACGTAATAGGCGGTCATCAGCCCTTGATAAATCAACGTGCCGATCGCCAGAATCGTATAGGTCGTGGCATACAGGAGCCGAAGAAATCGTTCCTCTTCGTACCCGGATTGAGCCAGCGCGGTTTTAAGCTCAGTCGTCATCGCCGCGCGCAGCACCTCTGGATCATAGGTTCCGAGGCGGATCCCGCAGTACACCATCATGACGACGAGGAGATAAGGCTGGCTCACGATCAACCAGCGAGTTCCGCGAACCTCGCCGGCACGGAGTAGCCCGGCGCCATGTAATTCGATCGCCCCTGAAGCAGCGACGAGCAAGGCAAACGCCGCCCCGCTGTAATCGCCCACCGACGCGACCGCCAACGCCATCATCCCGGCGAGTGCCAACACGCTCAAACCGTTGAAATTTGCCACACGCAGCACTCGATGCAGCGTTTCCTCGGGCAGCAGCGGCGGCGTCTTCACAGCACAGCACCTCTGTCGCCCGCTTCGGCTTTCTCGCTCGAGGGGCGACTGGTCAAACGATTCTGGTGGATGTCGAACACGGAGCCGTTCTGGATTCCGCCCTTCCAGCCCAATGACAAACTAAATAATTGTGTCGGTTCAATCGTCCCACGCCTTCCCGTTCCGCCTGGAGTTCCCCATCGAACTCCCGATCAGCTCACGCGCCGAGGAGATTACCGCCGCAATCCAGGCTCATTCCGTCCTTATTCTCGCGGGCGAAACCGGATCCGGGAAAACAACCCAAATCCCGAAAATGTGCCTGGCCGCCGGCCGGGGAACGGCCGGGCGCATCGCCTGTACCCAGCCCCGCCGCGTTGCGGCACTCTCCGTTTCACGCCGCGTGGCCGAAGAACTTGGCGTCAAATGGGGCCGCGAGGTGGGCAGCAAAATCCGGTTCAGCGATGAAACGACGCGCGATACCGTGGTCAAATTCCTCACCGACGGCATGCTCCTGGCCGAAGTCCAGGGAGACCCTCTCCTGCTGGAGTACGACACCATCATCATCGATGAGGCCCACGAGCGCTCCCTCAACATTGATTTTCTTTTAGGGCACCTCCGAACGCTGCGCTACAAACGTCCGGAACTGAAAATTGTCATCACGTCGGCGACGATCGATACGGAAGCTTTCAGCAAGGCGTTCGACGACGCGCCCATCATTCAAGTCGAAGGTCGCACCTACCCGGTCGAAGTCATTTACGCCCCGTTGGACGAACTCGGTTCCGACGCCGCTGAAGGCGATGAACGCGAAGCCCGGGCCGAGGCCCTGCACTACATCGACGGCGCGGCGGAAGCGACCGAGCGAATCGTGCGCGAAAGCACCGCAGGCGACATCCTCGTTTTCTTGCCGAGCGAGCGCGATATCCGCGAGGTGCGCGACTTGCTCGAGGGACGGCGACTCCGCGAGACCGAACTCGTGCCGCTGTTCGGACGACTCTCGAATGCCGAGCAGCAACGTGTGTTCGCGCCCAGTCAGCGTCGCAAAATAATCCTGGCGACCAACATCGCGGAGACGTCGCTGACGATTCCGGGCATTCGCTTCGTCGTGGACACCGGGCTTGCGCGCGTGAGCCGCTACTCGCCGCAAGCCCGCACCCGTCGACTTCCGATCGAGCCGGTTTCGCAATCGAGTGCCGACCAGCGCAAGGGTCGAAGTGGCCGCATGGCGGATGGAGTGTGCATCCGATTGTACTCGGAAAAAGATTACATCGAGCGGCCGCGGTTCACTCAACCCGAGATCCAACGCGCGAACCTGGCCGACGTTATCCTGCGGATGAAGGCGTTCGGCCTCGGCGACATCGAACGTTTTCCGTTCATCAATATGCCCGCCGCGAAATCGATCCGTGCGGGTTACACTTTGCTGGAGGAACTAGGCGCGCTCGAATCAGGTCGAGACCGCGCGAACGAAGCGCCGGCGGCATCAACCACCGAACCGTCTCTCGGTCTGCGCCACCTCACTTCCGTCGGTCGCGAACTTGCCCGCTTGCCCGTCGATCCCACGGTCGGACGGATGATCCTGCAGGCGAGGAACGAGAAAGCCATCCGTGAGGTGCTCGTGATCGCGGCAGGGCTGAGCATCCAGGATCCGCGCGAGCGGCCGATGGAAAAACAACAGCAAGCAGACGCCGCACATCGCCGGTTCGCGCACCCGGATTCCGACTTCCTCACTCTGCTGAACATCTGGGACACCTACCACGACGAGGTGGAAAAACTCAGTCAGGCCAAGCTGCGTCGATTCTGTCACGATCACTTCCTCAGCTATACCCGCCTGCGGGAATGGCGCGACGTCCACACACAGTTACTCGACGTGTTGAAAGAACGCGACGACTTCAAACTCACCTCTGCCTTTCATGGACTCAAGACGGTCGACGAAAAGACGACTGCCTACGGTGCCCCCTCCTATCGCGCCATTCATCGATCCATTCTCGCCGGTTTGCTGGGCAACATCGCGCAGTTCGACGAAGAAAACGGAAACTACAAAGCGACGCACGATCGGCGGGTAAATCTTTTCCCGGGCTCCGTCCTGTTTCGTCGCGAAGAACCGAAAAAGCGTGGCGCCGCACCAAACCCTCAAGCTTCGACAAAGACGGGGAAAAATCCCCGCTGGATCATGGCAGCTGAGATCATGGAGACCTCGCGCCTGTATGCCCGCACGTGTGCGCGCCTCGATCCGACGTGGGCGCTGGATCTTGGCTCTCATGTCGTACGAGTCGCTCATAGTGAACCGTATTGGAACGTGGACGCCGGTCGGGTGATGGTGAAGCAACGGACCCGCCTCTACGGCCTGGAATTGGAAAGCCGCGGTGTCGGCTACGGCAAAATCGATCCGCGTCACGCGACCGAGATATTCATCCGCGAAGGACTCGTGAATGACACGGTCACCTTCCCGCTGGATTTCATCACGCACAACCGCACCGTCCGAGAAAATGTCGAAGCGATCCTTTCGCGCACGCGCGACACCGGTTACCTCAACCTCGACGAAGCGGCATTCCGCTTTTACGCAGAGCAGCTTCGACTCGACGAACTTCCGGAGGATGCCGATGAGAGAACGACCGATGGGCCAGATGTTCAGCCTCGGGCCGGTGTTGAACCAGAACGCGGCGAAGGGGTGCCCGTTTCCTCGGTGCCTGAACTTGTCGACCTCGTGCGGGAACGCCGCGCTCACGAGCCGCGTTTCCTGATGATGGAGCCGGAGAACTTGCGTTCCCCGGACACACTCGAACACGACACCGAAGCGTTTCCAGAAGAGCTGCCGATCGAAAATCGGGCGATGCCGCTGAACTACGCGTATAAGCCGGGTCAGGCGGACGACGGTGTGACGCTCGAGGTCAACGTCCGGGAGGCAGAGGTGCTGACGCCAGCCGCGCTGGATTGGGCGGTGCCGGGACATCTGGAGCCAAAGGTGGAGCATTATCTTCGCGTACTACCGAAAGAACTACGGCGTGCGTTTGTTCCATTGGCCGAAACAGCGCGCAGTCTGGCCACCCAGGTGGCCCAACGCGATCGCCTCACCGGACGCCGCGAAACTCTGGCCGAAGCCCTGACGTTTCAGATCGCGGAGCGCTTCCGCGTCGCGATCGACCCGTCGATCTGGGCCGACAAACCGCCGCCCGACCATTTGCGGGTTCGGGTTCGTGTCGTCGACGATCGAGGACGCGAGCTGTGTTCGAGCCGCGAACTGTCGGACATTGAGGCGGCGCTCCACGCCGAAAAGCGAACGGCCAGCGCGACGGTCGCGCGCGTTGAACCGGAATCCTGGCGACGAGCGCGAGCGACGTGGGAACGTCTGCCACAGACAAGTTGGACGTTCGGCGACATCCCTGAGCGGGTTCTCGTCACGGAAAACGCAGGCGTGCCGGTCCACGCTTTTCCCGCGCTGCAGGTTGAACCGGGCGGCGTCGCACTCCGGCTCTTCAAAACGCCGGAGGACGCTCAGGCGCAAATGCAACGCGGTCTTGCGCGGATGCTGGAACTGCAACTGGGGCGGGATTTGGGTTGGCTTGAACGAGATTTGAAGGCGCTCCGTGAGATCGGCCCGCTCAGCGCCACTCTCCAACCGATGGAGATGTTGCAGGAAGAGGCGTTCGTCCTGCTGCGCGACTGGCTCTGCAATGCCTCGCGCTTGAAACATGAGCCCGGTCCAGCGGCCTCTCTGCCCGCGACCGATGACGCGAAACGTCCTGCCTACACGGCCACGCGTTTTGAGCGAGCGCTTGAAACTTCGAAGTCGGACCTGGTGGGTTTAGTGCCGCGCTTTGTGTCGTTGCTCCGCGAAATCCTTACCTTGCGACAAGCATTGCTGGTCCTGCCGCACCCGTACGCAGGAATGGAGGCCGACCTCACCGACCTGATCCCCGCACATTTCCTTCGCTCAACAGCGTACGATCAGCTCGCCCATTTTCCTCGATACTTAAGAGCGATGAAAGCTCGAGCTGACCGCGCCAAACATAATCCGGCGAAGGACGCAGAACGCGCCGCCCGCCTCGTTCCGTATATCCGGGCTCTCGCCCTTGCCCGCAAATCAAGCGGTTCGGCTACCGCGATGGATGCGACGCGGCACAGCGCCTTGGATAGCTTGCGATGGCTGATTGAGGAATACCGCGTTAGCGTTTTCGCGCAGGAACTAGGCACCGCACAACCCGTGTCAGAGGTTAAACTGGAGCGCGCGATGGCCGAACTGGCCCGCGGTCCACAATCTGCCGCATCTTCGACGCCTGGCGGATCGTCCGCTAGCGCACGAGGACCGGAACCTGCCGCTTACCGGCCCCTGCCGGCGGCACCGGAGAAACGAGCTGCGCCCCTGAAAACACTCAGTGGCCTCGATCGGCTGTTTCCGCGTTAGCGGTGTCGCGCGATAGGAAAGAATCCCAGCCGAGTCCGGCGATGAGTCGAGGCCGACGCGCGTAGTGCGATGGAACCTACAAGTCCCCTTCGATCGCATCGGGCAGTTCATTGCGATCATCGGGACGACGCGGAAAATGCTGCGCGAGCAGCTCACCGGCTTGGCGGATGCCTTGCACCAGACCCTCGGTGAATTCTCCGCGGCGAAAGCGCTGCTCCATCTCGGCCGCCACTCTGCTCCAGAATTCGGCGCCGCATTTCTCGTGCACCGCCGTATCGCCGATGATGGCGAACGCCCGCGACCGGGGCGCGAAATACACCAGCACGCCGTTGCGAGCCTCGGTCTTGGTCATACCTAGACGCTCGAAATGAAGTCGGGCGGTTGCGACCGGATCCTCGGTCGTTTGCCGGGCGACGAGTACACGCACTTCTCCAGATGTGCGCTGCTCCGCTTCCGAAATCGCAGCCACGACCCGCGCGTGATCGATGGGAGGGGTTGACGCAAAGATGCTCATGGTATCACCAGCGCCCTCCGGCTCCTCCACCGCCGAAGCTCCCTCCGCCTCCGGAAAAACTTCCGCCTCCGCCCGAACTGCCGCCACCACTGCTCCAGCCGCCGCCGCCCCATCCGCCACCGCTGCCAGGTAGCATCCAAATCCCCCGCCGACCATTTCGGCTGTAAACACTGTTTCGGCGATTCCCGAAGATGGATCGGATAATTATGGCGAGAAAGATCAGCAGAATAAATCCACCCGGAATCCCTCCCGAACGCCCTCGATTCGTGGCATCTTTCACCGTCGCGCCGGTGCCCTGATACTCACCGCGGATCGACGCCATGATGGCGCGAACTCCCGCACCGACTCCGCCTTGAAAATCGCCCGCCCGAAAACGCGGCGTAATCTCGTTTTCGATAATCTGTTTGCAGCGAACATCCGGCAGGACCCCTTCGAGACCGTAGCCAACCTGGATGAAAATCGCCCGGTCGTCTTTGAACACAAACATCACGGCACCGTTCTTCCGATCCTTTTGCCCCACTCCCCACGCTTGAGCGACTCGCACCGCGTAGTCCTCAATCGAGGAGTTGCTCTGCATTTTCGGGTACAAGGCGACGACCACTTGATTTGAGGTTTCTCTCTCAAACTGGGTGAGCTCGTCGTTCAGCTGTCGGGCAAAGTCCGGAGCGACCATTCCCGCATAATCGTTGAAATGGTCACGCGGCGCGGGAGGGATGACTTCAGCCGCCCACGCTCGCGCGAGCAGCAGGACCAGTGCGACGCCGAGCATCCGCATCGCGGAAACCATCCGTCGCCACCTGATCGGGTTCCCGGTACCGAACAGAACCCGGCCAAGATCGATCCGTTTTATGGGCGCTCGGCTGCGCGTGCGCTCGCTTCTGCACTGAGCGTAGGAAAACTCGATCGAAGGTTCCATCGACAGCGCCGGTGGCGTACTCGCTCAGGTTTGCTTGGGTACCGCTTTGGTCTCGAAATCGAAATCAACTTTGGGCGGAGTTTCCGCTCCGGGAGTGGCGTTGAAGTACGGTCGCGGCGTGTGCCCAAACATCCCGGCGAATATCACCGCGGGAAAACGCTTGATCGCCGTGTTGTACGCTTGCACGGCTTCGTTGAAGCGTCCGCGCTCCACCGCAATCCGGTTCTCCGTGCCTTCGAGCTGCGCCTGCAGATCCCGAAAACCAGCCGTCGCCTTCAGTTCAGGATAACGTTCCGCCACCACCAGCAGTCGAGACAAGGCGGAGCCCAGCTGACCTTGCGCCCGTTCGAACTCCGCGAATTGCTGAGGATCCGTCGGAGCACCGCCGGGCGGTAATTGGACGCGCCCGACCGAAGCCCGCGCTTCAGTGACCGCGGTGAGCGTCCCACGCTCAAAATTCGCGGCGGCTTTAACCGTATTGACCAGGTTGGGAATCAGGTCCGCTCGCCGCTGATAAACATTTTGCACCTGAGCCCACGCCGCGTCGGTGCCCTGCTGCAAGGTCACCAGGCGATTGAAGATCCCGCTGACGGAAAGCGCCAGGATGACGCCGACAACTACGACAATGCCGATGACCACCAGACTGATTTTTCCAAGACTCATAAGCGCAACAAACGTCAGTCCGTCATTCTCGCAAGGAGCAACGAGCCAGCGAAAAGCAATTCCCCGACAGTTCCGCCCACAAAAAATGCGTGAATTGCTCCGGTGGTTTTCTGGATTTCGGGTTGCGGCCGATTCTAGAGCCGGCACAATCTGAGCAACCCCACGTTACCCATGAATACCCCCATCTCCGCGATTTTGGAGCGCAAGGGCCCGGCGGTGCATGCCGTGCCTTCAACCTATACGATCGGCCAGGCCGTCGATGAAATGAACCGCCATCGGATCGGCTCCATCGTCGTGGTCGAAGGCAACCGGCTCGCCGGCATCTTCACCGAACGTGACGTTCTTCGGCGGGTCGTGGGCGCCGGCATCGATCCGACGGTCATTCGCGTTGCCGACGTAATGACGACTCAGCTCATTACGATTTCACCTGATACGACGATTGAGGAGACCATGCACATCTTCACCGAGAAGCGGTGCCGGCACCTTCCGGTCATCACCGGTGGCGACATGGTCGGACTGATTTCGATCGGTGACATCTCGCGCTGGATTGCCGACGCGCATCGCGCGGAAGCGGAGCACCTGAAAAATTATATCGCCGGCGGGTTCTCGGTTTAAGGACCGGCGTGCGGCCGCGGACCGTTGCCGCCCCGATGCCGTGGTGGTTCTGAGCTGAACCGGTTGGTTCGATTGACGCGGAGCTTCGTCAAATTAAGGTGCGTTCCCCATGAAAACGCTCCTTACCGTCCTCCTCGCGCTAGGCCTGTCGAGTGCCAGCCACGCCAAGATCGTTACGCAGTCGGTCGGCTACGAACATGATGGAGTGAAGCTGGAAGGCTACATCGCCTTCGACGACCAGAAGACCACGGGGCATCAGGTTCCCGCCGTGCTCATCGTGCCGGAATGGTGGGGAGTAAACGAATACGTCAAGAGTCGCGCCGAGAAAATCGCTCAACTGGGTTACGTTGCGTTCGTCGCCGACATGTACGGCGCCGGAATCTCCACGACGGATCCGAAAAAAGCCGCGGAGCTCTCCACGCCTTTTTATGGGAAGCCGCTCATGGCTGAACGCGCCCGAGCTGGACTCGACCGGTTGCTTAAAAACCCGTCGGTTGATTCGAAACACGTGGCGGCAATCGGATACTGTTTCGGTGGCGCGGCCGTTCAGGTACTCGCCTACTCCGGAGCGCCTCTCACGGGCATCGTCAGTTTTCACGGTGGCCTGATGCCCGCCTCGGCTGACGCGGCCGCAAAGAACAAGGCCAAGTTCCTGATCTGCCACGGCGCGGTCGATCCGTTCGTCAAAAAAGAGGGGCTTGAGGCTTTCCTCAAAAGCATGGAAGACGGGAAATTCGACTACCAGTTCATCAGCTACGCGCACGCGGTTCACGCGTTCACCAATCCCGATGCAGATAAGGCAGCGGCGAATGGATTGAGCGGCGTGGGATACAACGCCGCTGCTGACGCTCGTTCATGGAGTCACATGAAAACTTTCTTCGGCGAAGTGCTCGCACCGTAGTATCATTGGCGGTCGCGGAGTTCGGCAGCCCCGGCCGCACGAATTCTGAGCTGTAAGTCACCTGTCAAGATCAAGGGCAAGCGTGGCGGCACTACCCGGATGCTTGCCACGCCTCGGTAATTCACCTTTCTCGCGAGCATGGACCTCGTTGCCGCTCGCCAGCACATTCAGAACAGTTTTTCGCGTATGGACGCGCTGTACTTACGGCCACTGTTCGATGAATGGGCGATCCTCTCGCTGGCAGCACAGCAAGGAATTCTGGCCTATTTCGGTCCACGACCTGAGTCGTTCCGCCAGAGCTTCCCGGAAGACGTCGAGCCTCTCCGTACCATACTGGCAGGCCGACCGTTCGACCCTGGAGAGTTTGAGTTTGCGAGTGATGCCGGCGGCACTCGTTACGACGCATGTTTGAAGATCGGCAAAACGAGTTTTCTGGTGTGCAACCACACGACGCGCGAAATGGCGGAGATTCGTCGGGACCCCAAGTGGTTAAACGCCCAGACCGCCTTCTTCGAACTCTGTGAGAAGTTTCGTTCGGATCCGCTCGAACCGTGATCACGGCGGACAGAGAACGGCACCGCTTAGAAATTTGAAAACCCAGCGGCGACGAACCAGCCGTAAGCGAACAGCAACGGCCAGCCCATTAGCCGCGGCAGGCCGCTTGCCAACATGATGGCGAGCACGTGCACGAGCGCGGCACCGGTGAAGATTAACAATCCCGTCTGGAAAAACGCCGGGATACTTACAGGTTGCACAAGCGCAATCAGTCCAAGGCAGAGCGGAATACAGATGTGACCGTCTCCGATCTGCGATGCATAAACGACGTCGCCGCGCTGCCGCGCCGCATAATAGCATGCCAGCAGCGCGTTCGGCAGCACCATCAACCAGCCACTGAGCCAGCCCATGTTTGCCGCGCTGACGAAACCCGCTCTTTGCGCGGACACCCACGTCACCAACCAATCGATACTGACGTACAGCGCATACGCGCCGAGCGCCACGACCAAGAGATCCAGGTAAAATCGCGCGCGGAATGAGCGCCGCTCCCGCACATTGTGCTTCAGCACGTCGAACACCTGAAAGCACTGCCAAAACAAAAAGAGCGCGATCAACACGGTCCCGTCCCGCCGGTCGAGCACTCCGTCACTCGCCAGCGCCCAGGTTACGCCACCAAAGAAGAGAACCGCAGCAAGTGACAGGAGTAACGCCAGCCGGTCCAGCTGACCGGAAACATCCGCCTTGCCCGCGGCCCGGCCGGTTCGTTTTTTGCGCGACGTCTGCCCCTGAACTCGCAAACCCCAGAGTATCGCCGGCAACCCCAGCACGACAGTGAGATTGGTGACGTTGTTGACGATGCAGTTCGTCAGGACCTCCTGGGCAGGCCCGCCCTTCCCCGCAATGATTGCGACAAACAACAGATTTCCCAGCCCGGAGCAGTAAGGCATCACCAATGTGCCAAGTGCGGTGCCGTCCAGGCCTTGCTTGAGCAGGGCATCGAGCCGCCAGATCATCAGGACCGAAGCGGCCAGGAACAAAGCGACGTACGTCCAGACACTCGTCGCGCCCAGCGCATCGATGAATTCAGACAACGAATTCACTTCTGCAATACGGTGAGTGCGTACCGTCCTCTGGCCGACCGTGACAACTTCATGCGCCGACCGAACGTCGCTCCGAGGTTTTTGGACGTCAGTACCTGCTGGCACGGTCCCGCCGCGACGATCCGACCAGACTTGAGGAGCAGCGCATGAGTGAACACGGGAGTGATTTCTTCCACGTGGTGCGTCACGAAAATCAGCGCCTCGACGGCCGCGATGCCCTTTTGTCGAAGGCCCCGCGCCAAACTGGGAACCAGCCGCAGGAAATGTTCACGCGCGACTGGATCAAGGCCGGCGCACGGTTCGTCGAGGATCAGCAGCCGTGGCCGCGGCATCAACGCGCGCGCAATGAGCACGCGCTGACGCTCACCTTGGGAGAGATAAAGCCACGGGCGATTCGCAATGCCCGCCGCTCCCACCTCGGTCAGCAGCCGGGCTGCCCTGCGGTGATCCCCACGCGTCGGATTTGCCCAAAGGTCGAGCTGCGCAAATTTCCCGCTGATGACCGTGTCGAGGGCGGTTTCCGCCGGCGGAATCGCCGCTGCAAACGCGCTGGTGACGACGCCCACTTTCAGTCGCAGTTCCCGCCAGTCACTCGCGCCATAGGTGCGGCCGAGGACTGAAAATTCTCCCGCCGTGGGAGAGAGGAATCCGGTCAGGGCCTTGAGCAACGACGTCTTGCCTGAGCCATTTGCGCCCAGGATCACCCAATGTTCACCGGGCGCCACTCGCCAGTTGAGTCCTCGAAGGATGTGGGTGTCGCCGCGCTGAACGCGCAAACCGGTGAGCTCGAGAACAGGCTTCACGCAACGACTCGGAAGGAGCGAGCCTGGGGATTGGAGCGAGGACAACGGTTCATGTATTCAGCGCGTGGTCATGCCAGATCGACCACTCGGCGCAAGGGCGGAGTGCCGTGCAAGATACGGTCGAGAACAAGAAGAAGTCATGCAGGATGCGGGAAATCGAACCGCCCAGAATGCTGGGGCGAAACACTAGTGCTCGGAATCGAGAGTGTTACGCAACTGCCAAAGAACGCGGCACGAAGGATGCGTGTTACTGGTTCCTACCGCCTCGCGAGATGGCTCCCTCTCGATGATCTCACCTCCGCTCCAACTCCGGTTTCTGGTCGGCTTTGCTCTCGCAGTGCAAGGGGCAACGCTCTTCGCGAACGATTCAGTCGGTTCAGATTCAGAATCAGAGCGGACCCGAACCCAACTCAGCGCGCAGATCGAACGCAATATCCAGGCAGGCACGATCGCTATGGCCTCGGCCAGTGAACAATCAAAATTGCTCGAGGACAGTGCTCGCGCGGAGTTTGAAGCCATCGCAGATGTGGTGCGCTCTGCCGAACGAAGGCTGCGTCGGAGCCTTCGCACGTTGTCCACGACCTCCGCGGCGAACTGGCAACGCTCACGGTTTGCTTTGGAGGTCGACTACGAAGCCTATGCCGAGGCCATCAATCAGGCGGAGCGGTTGATCGCGACCGAACTGGCGAATGCGGAATTTGCGGAATCGCGCTAGCGTCGGTTCAGGTCACTTCGTCGTGGATTTGCGCGTTACGAACCGCCAGTAACGGCCTTTCGACAATGGAGCACCTGAGCCTGCAAGAACGCGGGCACTTGCGGGACTCACGACATCCTCGCAACATGGCAGCATGTCGAAAGCACGGTACATCGAGGCCAAGCAGAAATGGGCTGAAAAACAGAAGGCTCGCGGCGTCGTTCCGCGGATCACCGCCTCAACCGACCGACTTCCGCCCGGTCAGAAGCTGACTCAAGGATTTCCCGTGTTGGACTTGGGCGTGCAACCGGAAATCCCGCTGTCGGAATGGAAGCTCTTCATAAATGGCGTCGTCGAGCGTCCGCAGGTTTTTAGCTGGGACGAATTCAACGCCCTTCCCCAAGTCGCCGATACCAGCGATTTCCACTGCGTCACTACCTGGAGCAAATACGACTGTCGGTGGGGCGGCGTGGCATTCACGACACTCTACGAACAGGTGCAGCCCAGTGCTGAAGCGCAGTTCGTCTATTTCACCAGCTTTGACGGCTACTCCACCAACGTTCCCCTTGCGCAATGTCTCGATGACGACGTGTTGATCGCGACGAAGTTCGACGGCTCTGCTTTGCCCCGCGAACATGGCGGACCTGCCAGAGTGATCATTCCGAAATTATACGCGTGGAAAGGCGCAAAGTTCGTCAGCGGCATCACGTTTTTGACCGAAGACAAACTGGGTTTTTGGGAGGTGCGGGGCTACTCCAACACGGCCGATCCCTGGAAAGAAGAGCGATACGCGTGACGACTCTTTCCGGCGGCCGCCCGCCTTCGCCACCTTAACCGCGTTCGTAAGAGCCCACTGCCCACGCGGGACGACGAGGTGGTGAAGAATGGAAAGCGCCGATCAGCGCGGTCGACGTTGCCTCGATATCGCGAACAAAGCTCTCGACGTAACCCGGATCGCGCATGTTAGCCAAATAGGCGGGGCTGTCGGGCCGCGTTTGTTCGATGAAGTTCGCGATGGCCATCGAGCGCGAAAGCAAAAAGGCGTCATCGACATATTTCCCTGCCTCAGACGGCTGCATTTGATGGCGGATGGGCATCCAAATCTCAGGCGGAAACTCCCAATGCTCGAGCGCGAGTGCTCCCGCCTCGGGAAACGCAATCCCGAACGCCGCCTGTTGCGCGGCCAACATGGCGCTTGGATGAGTGCTGTTGAACGCAGTCAGTGGACAACGATTCCTCGCCAAGATGAAGCAGCCCACCAGGTGCAAAAGCCCGATCGTGTAGCCCGCCGCCGCTTTTTCCGCGCCGCCGAGCGCCTCCATCGCGCAAGCAGCGGTGATCGCGCGCGACCACAGGTAATCGGCGGCCGTATTGTCGGGGAGGTCGGCGATCCGCAGGCCCTGACGAAATGTAATCAGCAATGCAATACGGTACGTCTCACGATATCCCAGCCGCAGTATTGCATGCTCCAGGCTGAGAAGTTTCTGGCCGCGGTAGTGGGCGGGAGAATTGCACGCGGCGAGCATCGCCGCCGTGAGCACCGGCTCGGTCCGCATCGCCTCGACCGCTGGCGTAATGTCCGCATCCGGGCTCTTGAGAAACACCGACAGATGACGAATGATCCGTGGCGTGACGGATAAATCGCCAATCGACGCGATGATGGTGTCTCGATCGAGCACGTGTTCGTTGATGAGTAGTGGACGCTGCGGGAGCCGGTCCTCGGTTCGCCCCTGACAGCAACAAAGGCAGTCAACGGCTTTTAACGCGGCGACGCAATCACAAGCCATTGCCGGAAAATTAATTGTCGTCCGGCGCCGTGACTTGACGGACGCCACGCCGGCAGGCCGCCCGAAGCACTATCCGCTGGCACTGAGGCAGATCCTTTCCGCGGCGGTTGACCTCGATTTCGAACCTTCCCTCGGGCCAACGCTCGTAAGCACGGGCCCCTATTCATGCGCCGTTTGAATCCGTTGCTGCACGCGTTACGGCTTCCTCCCTATCGAGTCCAAACAGAGGACACCGAGGATTTGGGTCCCCTGATAATCCACACTCCGGATACGATGGCGCACAAAGCGGGCGGACCAAAGCGCTTGTTCCAGGACGCGTAACCATTGGACATCATGCCTCGTCCAGCCCAACTTTCGCGGACCATGGCTGAAACCAATCGACGGCTGGCGAACCGCATACTTTTCGGACTAGCGGTGGGCGTGCTTCTCGGGGTCGTCACGCTGATCCTTGGCCATTTCAGACCCGCTACACTGCAAGGCGCCCGTTCGATTGCGACGAACGTACTCGATCCATTCGGGCAGGTCTTCCTGCGCATCCTGTTCTTTGTCGTGATCCCGCTCGTCTTCGCGTCACTGACCGGCGGTGTCCTCCAACTCGGACGATTGGATCGCCTCGGGCCCTTGGCCGGCAGAACCTTCACTCTGTTTTTCCTCAACATGGCCATTGGCGTCGCCCTCGGCCTGCTGATGATGAATCTACTCCAACCAGGCCAGCATCTCGCAATCGAGGCGAAAACCCGGCTGATGGCTGAATACGGCGCAACGGCGCGGACGCATGTGGCGGCTCAGGCGGCACAACCGTCAATGAACCTCACCTCCGTCGTGGATATTTTCATGCCGAAAAATCTGTTCGGCGCATTCGTCGGCAACAACCGAGCGGTGTTAGGCGACGTCCTTCCGCTCATTCTTTTTTCGATCCTTGTCGGTGCGGCCGGGACCCTGTTGCCGGAGGACAAACGCCAGAAAGTGCAGGAGGCTCTCAACCTCATCAGCGAGTTGATGACGGGAATCGTTCATTTCGCCCTGAAGCTCGCACCGTACGCCGTGCCCGCGATGATTTACAGCGTCGTCGTTAAGATCGGCGTCGATATCCTCGTCGCTCTCGGCGTTTTTGTGCTAGGGTGCATCGCGGTACTCTTGCTGCACCTGTTTGGATCGATGTCTGTGTTTCTGAAGGTTTGGACGACGCGTTCTCCGCTCACTTTCTTCAAGGAAATCAAGACGGTGCTGGTGACCGCATTCTCCACGAGTTCCAGCAATGCCACGCTACCGGCCGCGCTCGACTGTGCTACCGGCAGCCTCGGCGTCACTCCATCGACCGCGGGCTTCGTCCTGCCGCTCGGCACCACGATGAACATGAGCGGTACGGCACTCTATGAAGGGTGTGTCGTGCTTTTTGTCGCGCAGGTTTTCGGCATTGATCTAGGTCTCGGCCAACAGGTGACGCTTCTGCTGCTGAGCGTTTTGAGCGCCGTGGCCGTGGCCGGAATTCCTGGTGGCTCCCTGCCCTTGATCGCTGGCCTACTTATTTCCTTCGGAATTCCCCCCGAGGGAATTGGTATCGTGATTGGAGCCGACCGTATCCTGGACATGACGAGGACGATGACCAACGTCGGTTGTGATCTGGTCACCACGGTTGTGGTCGACGCCCAGATGAAACGAGCCGGCTTGACGTGACGGCTTCACGCCAGCGATGGAAGTTCTTCTCGCGACTTGCCCAACAAAAAGGCCCACTCCGGAAAGTGGGCCGACACCTGTTCAGTTCTGTCGCCGATCAGGCAAAGAACTTATCAACGTTGCCGTCGCTTTCGCCATGCGCTTCCGCCCCGTTAACGGCGGGAGCTTTGAGCGCTGAAGCAGAATGAGTCGCGGGCGCAGTAGTACGGGCTGGCGCGTTGCGTCGTGCTGGAGCGTTTGCTCGTCGGCCGACCACCGGCGTCTTTACTTTGATCGGGGCGACGTTCACAGGCACTTGATCTCGTTCGGTCATGGAATCATCCGATCCGCGAGCCATCCGCATGAGTTCAGCCACGGCAAGGCGAACCTGCTCAGCTTGCGATTTCAGCTCTTCGGCCGAGGCCGACGATTCTTCGGCAAGCGCTGCGTTCTCTTGCGTGATCTTGTCCATGCTCGCGACCGCGCTGTTGAGCTGTCCGATGCCTTCGCTCTGTTCGTGAGAAGACTGCGCGATTTCTCCAATGCGTTCGTCGAGTTGGCGCGTCTTGTCGACGATGGCGGCAAGATTGGCCGCCATTTTCTCGCTGATTCGAGCTCCTTGTTCGCTCTTCTCAGTGGAAGCAGAAATCTTGTCCGCGGTTTCCTTGGCTGCGCCCGCACACCGTTGCGCTAGATTGCGTACTTCATCCGCTACGACAGCAAACCCGAGTCCGGCTTCACCGGCCCGAGCGGCTTCAACGGCAGCATTTAGAGCGAGGATGTTCGTCTGAAAGGCGATCTCATCGATCGTCTTGATGATTTTGGAAATTTCGGTGCTGGAGCCCTTGATGGCCGACATGGCGGTTTTCATCTGCTCCATGTCGATGGCGCCCGCATCCGCCGTCTGGCGCGCCTGATTTGCGAGCGTCTTCGCGTTCTGAGCATTCTCCGAGTTGCGAGTGGTCATGCTCGCCATCTCGTGCAGCGACGAACTGGTCTCTTCAAGTGACGCTGCTTGTTGCGAAGCACCGTTCGCCATCGAATGACTGGCTTGCGAAACCTGCACCGCCGCGGCACCGGTCTTGTCTGATTCAGTCGCAAGGCGCGCGGCCACCTCAGTGATGCGCCGGGTTACACCGCGAGTGATCAACCAAGCGACCACCGCGCCGATTGCGACACCGATGCTGGTAATTGTGAGCACGACGAGCTCGTTGCGGCGCTGTTCCGCAGAAGTGCGGCTCTCCAACTCGCTTTGAAAGGTATGGACGGACGTCTTGACGCGGGCGACGGTCGCCGTGAATTCAGGCGCAACCTTGTTGATTCGTTCCGCGAGGATCTTCGCGCGTGCCTGCTGGCCTGAAACCACCTGCTCGAGACCGTCGCGAAACGTGATGGCCGTGGCTTGCAAGGAGGTGAGGAGCGCGTTCTTCGCATCATCCTTCAACGTCGCATCAAGCTTCTCCATCTCGATCTGGTCCTTCTGCATCCGTTGAATTTGAGAAACGGTGACGGCGAGAGCGTCCCGGGCTGCGGCGGCTTTTGGCGCATCGGACGTCAGCAAAAATGCATTCACCAGACTGGAGCATTCGAAGAATGCCTTTAGCCCGTTCGAGATCTGGAACGCGGCGTTCATGTCGCCCTGCGTTTTGGCCTGGGCCAGCATGTTCTGCAGACCGTCAGCAATGATCTTACCCTGCGGCGTCAAAACATCGTTCTCCACCGCGACGCGTGCTTTGTGATTGGTGACCAACTCCGCGAACGCGGTGTGATAGGTCGCGAGCAATTCGCGCGCTTTCGCAATCTCGGCTGCCCGAGACGGCTCAACAATCAACTGGGCGGCCCGCGAAAGACTTTCGTCGAGAGCCTTACGTGCCGCATCACACGCGGTGATACTTTCAGCTGAACCCGTGGCCAAAAATTCGTTCACCTGCAACTTCAGTCCCTGCATCGCTGACTCGAGCGAGGCGGCGGCATAGGTCTCCTGGGCACTACCAGCGAAAAGCGAAAGACGTCGCCCCGCGCCGCCAAGGGCAGTGTAGGCAATTGCAGCGACAACAATCAGCAGGGCGAACAGCAGTCCGAAACCGAGCGTGATCTTCTTTCCGATGGTGAGATGTTTGGCAGACATGGCAGGGGTGTGGGGGTAAGGGGGCGAGCAGCAGCTTAACTCTCTTCAGCAACAAACTTGATTGGGATCGTCACCTGCACCGAAACCGGAGTCCCATCCTGGCGCGCAGGCTTGAACTTCCATTTCTTGAGCGCGTCCGTCGCATAGCGATCGAACTGCTCGTTGCTCGACTTAACGACATCCGTACCAGCAACGTTGCCCTGTTCGTCGATCGTGCACTTGACCATGACGAGACCAGAAACGCCGTTCGTTTTCATGTCGCGGGGGTATTCCGGCGCCACCGTCCGAACAGGGACTGGGTTCTCGCGGCCAGCCGCTGCGGCCATTACAACGGTCGAAGCGGGGAAGAGACAGAGGACCGTGGTGAGGATAAGGGAGGAAGTCTTCATTGAATGGAGTAAAAAAATAGGTGCTGAGCCGTGATCTTCGGCACAACGGGTTCGGTTCTTAAACTTGTCACAGCTCCGTGAACCTCCAGAGACCACGGTTCCGCCCGAAATCAATGTGTCCCGGGCCCGAAACGGCGGCGTTTGACTGCGACCGCCCCGTTGCCATCGCGGTTGGACAAGACGTGAACAAGCTCTGCGCGAAGCCGTTGCTTTTGATCAGGCAATTCTCACGCTCGTCAGCACCTCTTATTGAACGGAATGCTGCTTGAAGAAAAACTCCGTCGCGCATCAGGGCTGGCCGGTCTGCTCGTTGCCGCGATCTCTTTGGTCCGACTGGCGACCGCGTGCCTCTCCCGCGATTCCACGCCCGAGCTCGTCCTGGCCTCGACGATATTGGCGCTGCTGGGAGCGGCACTCTGGCTGCGTTCAGGTCAAAAATATTTTCGCGCCGGCCTTGTTTGCGCGTCTGCGGCGGTCGGATTGGTCGTGGCGATCGCTGCACTCGAAGTCGCCGGTGACACCAGCCAGCTGAAACCTCATTTGTTTCGCTCGGCGGCGAAAGCCAACCCGATCGCGCCCGCCGGTCTTCCGATCGATTCGGCCGTAATCATGGCGGCCGCGGGAGTTGCCTTGATGTCAGTCGTTCGTCGGATGCGAGGTGTCCAACGCTGGCTCTCGGTCTGGTTCGCTACCGGCGTGTTCGCGATGTGTGTCGCCACCCTGCTCATGCGGGCCCTGGCCGGCGTGACGACGTATGCACGACCATTGCAGATCAGCGACATGGACGCAGCCAGTCTCCTGCTCGTAAGTATGGGTACGCTGTTGCTTCGTCCGGATAGCAAGCTGATGCGCATGCTCCTGGCTCCGTCCGCCGCGGGCGGACTGGCGCGGCGGTTGTTTTACGGTGTGACTGCGCTCCCGATCGTACTGATCGCGCTGACCCTGGTCCTCATGAGCTCAGGTGCAATTGAGCCGCTTTACGGACCCATCTTTCTCCTGACGGCTCTCATCATTGCCGGATGTATTCACGCGATGGTTGCGGCGGAACGGGCGGCTGAGATCGATCAACGAAGGAAGCAGGCCGAAAGCGAACATGCGCGTTTGAACGCAGTTCTCGAGCAGCAGGCAGCCCGCCTCCAGGAACTTGTCGCCCGACGTACGAGCGAGCTGAAGACGTTGAGCGTAAGCTTGAGCACCACGGCGCGGGAGAATGCTCAGCTGGGCCTCGTCGCGCGCAACACGACCAACGGTGTAATCGTGACCGATGCACAAGGTTTCCTCGAATGGGGCAATACGGCCTTCGAACGGATGACTGGGTACACGGTCGCTGAGGTAAAAGGACGCAAGCCCGGCCATTTTCTGCAAGGTCCTGGCACTGATCCCGCCGCCATTGCTCAACTTAGGGCAGCCGTCGCCGCCGGTGAGCGCTGCTATGTTGAGATCCTGAACTATACCAAGAGCCGCCATGCCTACTGGCAGATCGTGGACATGGAGCCGATCCACGATGCGAACGGGAAGCTGGTCAACTGGATGGCGATCCAAACCGATGTCACCGCTCATCGGCTGGCAGAGCAGCACCTGCGCGTATTGAATGAAAGGTTACAGCTGGCGACGCAGTCCGCCGCCTTGGGCGTTTGGGAATGGGACGCGACCAGCCAGAAGCACACCTGGGATGAGCGGACCCACATTATTCACGGAGTTAAACCGGGAGAATATGACGGGACATTCGAGTCATGGATGAACTGCTTGTATCCGGAAGATCGGCGGCTGGCCGAGGCGCGGTTCCGCTTGGTGCTCGGCGGCGGCAGCTTCTATGACCAGGAGTTCCGGGTCCTAAGATCAGGCGAGTCGACGGTTCGCTACGTGGAATCCAGGGCGATCGTGCAGCGGGACGCGCAAGGCAAACTCCTGCGCATCACCGGCACCAGCCGGGACGTGACCGGCGAACGCGAAAACGAAGAACGTCTCCGCACGCTCACCGACCGCTGGCAGCTGGCGTTACGTGCGACGCGATACGGCGTGTGGGATTGGGATCCACAAACCGGACGGCTGATCTGGGACGACCGGCTCTTCGAGATCTATGGTGTGCAACGCGACACGTTCGACTGCACTCAACCAGCGCGACTCGATCTCCTTCACCCGGATGACCGCGGACGCGTGGAGCAGGAAGAGCAGGACGCGCTTACGCTCGGGCGCGAGGAATTTAAAAACGAATTCAGGATTCGGCTGAGCGATGGGTTCGTCCGGCACATCGAAACGCACGGCTATATCCGTCGCGACGAACAGGGACAGGCGGTGCGAGTGGTGGGAATGGACCGCGATATCACAGCGGAAAAACACACGCTCGAAGCGTTGCGCATGGCCGAGGAGCGCTGGCAGCTGGCGGTTGAGGGCACCAATGACGGCGTCTGGGATTGGAACGTGCCGTCTGGCGCCACGTATCATGACCAACGCTGGTCCCAGATGCTCGGCTATGAAGTGGGAGAAATCAGCGACTCAATCGAGAGCTGGAACAACCTGGTTCATCCGGACGATCTGCCCGACTGCCTCGCGGCGACCGAAGATCATTTCGCGGGCCGAACGGCGTTGTACCACCACGAATATCGAATGCGCACCCGGCAGGGCGACTGGAAGTGGATTTTGGATCGAGGCAAGGTTGTGACCCGTGATCCACAAGGACGACCGCTGCGCATGGTGGGTATGCACACCGACGTCACCGCGCGCAAAAATCTCGAGCAGCGTTTGCATCAATTCGAACAGCTGGCGACCCAAGTCAGCCAGCTTGCGCAGATCGGCGGCTGGGAACTGGATCTGGAGACGATGAACCTGACTTGGTCCGAACAAGTCCGACGCATTCACGAAGTCGACGAAAGCTTCCGTCCGAGCGTACATGCAGCGATTGAGTTTTTCGCGCCGGAGGCTCGCGACATCATGTCAGCCGCATTCAAGACGGCGATGGCGCAAGGTCGGGACTACGATCTCGAATTACCGTTGATCACCGCAACCGGCCGACGGGTTTGGGTGCGCGCACTCACGCGCGCCGAGTTTCAGGACGGCAAACCGATCCGGTTGATCGGCGCGTTCCAAGACATCAGCATTCGACGTGAAAGCGAAGAGGCCCGCCGGAAACTGGAATTCCAGCTCTTCCAGGCCCAAAAAATGGAGACGCTGGGCACGCTCGCGGGCGGGATTGCACACGACTTCAACAATCTCCTCACGGGGATCATGGGATATCAGGAACTCGTGGCCGATGTCCTGGAAGACAACACCACGGCCCGCGAATACCTCGCGGAGGCACGCGGGGCAAGTTTGCGCGCCCGTGACCTGGTCGAGCAAATTCTTACCTTCGGCCGACAGTCGCCAGACGATCAATACACTCCGCTGGATCTTGCTTTGGTCATCGAGGAAGCCCGCCGGCTTTTACGTGCCACTATCCCCGCCACGATCGCCATCGAGACGCACATCTCGCCCGAATGTGGCGCAGTCCAAGGCGATGCCACGCAAATTCACCAGGTCATTCTGAATCTCGGTTCCAACGCCGCTCATGCCATGCAGGCAAAAGGCGGCGTACTCTCCATCCGGCTCGAGCCGGTGGATCGCGAAACATCCCGGAGCGCCACGCTCGCAACCCTACCCTCGGGCGAGTACCTGCGCCTGACTGTAAGTGACAATGGTCACGGCATGGACGAAACCACGCTGCAGCGCATCTTCGATCCCTTCTTCACGACGAAGGAAGTGCGGGAAGGAACCGGCCTCGGGCTCGCGGTCGTGCACGGCATTGTGCGGGCGCATCGCGGCGGGGTGGATGTGGAGAGCCGTCTGGGGCAGGGCTCGACCTTTCACATCTATCTACCGATGGCGGCGACGGACGCCGAAACGGAACCGACGGAAGTCCTGCAAGCGCCTCGCGGCGACAGCGAGATCATCTTCATCGTCGACGACGAGGACACCGTCGCGAGCTTCACGAAATACGCCTTGGAAAACAAAGGCTACCGTGCCGCGACCGTGGATACCGCCGCCCTCTGCTTGGAAACGCTGCGCGCAAATCCGTCGGCCTGCGCCGTGCTCGTCACGGATCAGACGATGCCGGGCATGACGGGGACGGAGCTTGCCGGCAAAGTTCGAGAATTCGCCCCCGGTCTTCCCATCATCGTGATGTCGGGATATTTTCTCAAAATCCCGCCGCAGGACATTGAACGCATCGGACACGTCGAACTGCTCGGCAAACCGTTCACCACCGACGAACTCGCGTGGATGGTGCATCGTGCGTTACATCCCGAAGTGCCGGCACTCGACGGCTAGACCATCACGTCGCTTCCTCCATGGCCGGACAGCCGGTCGACCAGACACAAAAAAGGGCGGGCATTTAGCCCGCCCCAAGTTCGTTTGCTACGATTGAGCTTTAGCTCTGGAGCAGCTTCAAAACCGACTGTGGGGTTTGATTCGCCTGGGCCAACATCGCCGTTCCGGATTGGACGAGAATGTTGTACTTCGCGAGCTGGGTGGACTCCTTGGCGACATCGACGTCACGGATGCGGGAGATGGCGGACGAGAGATTCTCGTATTCCACACTCAGGGTCGTGGCAGCAAGTTCGAGACGCGATTGCGAGGCGCCCAGTTTTGCGCGCTCCGTTGCGACGTGCTGAATTGCGTTGGTGATGTCACCAATCAAACCAGGGTCCGCAATGCCGAGCGAATAGACACCGCTGCCGTCCTGTGTGATCAGATCGGACATCGGACCGGAACGCAGGTTGGATTCGCGAATGGTCATGTCCTGGCCGATGGCCTGGCCGATCGTCACGGTCAGCCCGGCGCTGTTGGAGCCGAAAAGCGTGATACCGTTGAAGGCACCGAGTGGCGTATCGACGTCTGCGGTACCACCAATCTCTGCCGTGGAGCCACCGATGGTTGCGCGGAGCTGATCCTGCAACGCGGTGAACTCCTGCTGGTACAGATCGACGTCACTGCTATTCTTCGTCACGTCCTTCGCCAGGATCGCGAGTTCGCTCATGCGGGACAGGATCTTCGTCATGCCGCTCATGAATCCGTCCGCGGTTTGGATGTAAGAAACCGCGTTCTGGACGTTGGTTGTTGCCGCTTGCACGCGCCGGTTCTGGGCATCGAGCTTTTCCGACACCGCTAGACCAGCGGCATCATCGGACGGGTTGACGATCTTGGAGCCGGACGAGAGCCGGGTGAGAGAACGGCCGAGCATTTCCTGACTCGCATTGAGCGAGCGGGCAGCGGCCATGGCCTGGATGTTGGTATTGATGACACTCATTTTGATTTCGGGGACTAGGTGTGGTTTTGGATTCGACGGAACGGACGACTCAGAAACGGCCCGGAGCGGATTCGCCCGGCCATGGATTTAGATGGTTGCTGACGTGGCGGGCGCGGTGGCCTTGCCGGTGACCGGCAGGCTGGGAAGCGGACCGGTCCGCGGAGCACGTACGGCGGCAGCTTGATTGCTGGCGGCGATATCAGTGAGGACTTCCTTGCGAAAGATTGAAATCTCGCGTGGAGCGGAGATGCCAATCTTAACAAAATCTCCCTCGATTCGTGTGATCCGAATTTCGATGGAGTCCCCAATGACGATCGCCTCGTTAACTTTGCGGGAAAGGACGAGCATGGGAGTGAAATCAGGCGGTGCGGGCGCACTCGTGCGCGGGTGAGTGATCCACCAAAGTATGATGGGCGCTGTAGCGCGAGTAGTTGGAAATAACGAGCTGACGACCGATGCGCGTACGGCGATTGACGATCAAGGGCCCGACCAGATTCACGGACGCGTCCACCGGCTGCTGCTGACGGAGGGTGACGATGTTGAGGATCATGGCCTCGGAGGGATCTTCCATCCCGAGCTGCAGCGCATCCTCATCAAAGATCTCTGGCTCGTAGTCGGCGATCAAACCGCCTGGCTCCATGACGATGAAGTGGACCGTATCCGTCGGATTATCACCGTGAAGACGCATCCAGAGGAAAGGCAGGTGGTCGGGCATGTAGAGCAATTCAGCGCGCTGATATTGCGAGAAGCCAATGATGCCGTGTGGGAGAATGATCTGATTCGGCACGTCGGCGCCGAATTCAATTGGGCTGATATCTGGGAGGACTTTCATGGTTGGAGCTGCGGGTGGATTACTTGATATAGTCGAGGAGGGATAGATTCATCACCTTCGCCGCCGATGAGAGCGCGGCTTGGTAGGCGGTTTGAGCCTGGTTCAATTTCACGATCGTAGTGGGTAAATCGACCGATGATTCGGTGGAAACGAGCGACTCAAGCGCCATGGTGCGATCTTGCTGTTGAGATTGGGCGGCTTCGATCCGCGTCTGCATCCCGCCACTGTCCGCCATCGCGGCGATGATGACGTTCTCGCTCGCCGCAAGTCCGGGTTGGGCGGCGCGGACGGCATCGACATCACCACTCGCCAACGCGTCACGCGTGGCGATGAGATTGGTCAAGAAATCTCCCATACCCGTATTGGTCGTTCCAGACGTGGATGGTGCTACGCTGGTGGCTTCCGACAACGGGATGAACGCCTGGGAAGTATTGCCGTTGAAAACGACCGAGACGATTTTTCCGCTCGTATCGCGGGTCGCCACAAAGGGCGGCGCATCGACGGCGGTGCCGCCATAGATGTAGTCGCCGCCGGAACGAGAATTGGCGAGTTGAAGGGCTTGCTCGAGTAGCTGGTCAACTTCGTTGCCGAACGTGTGCATCGAATCGGTGCTGAGGGCACCGGTGCCAAGCGTGGCAAGTTCGCCCGCTCGATCTGAGACCTTCTTCAGCCCTTGCAGACCAGAGAAAGAGGATTGGGTGAGCATCAACGCGCGCGACGCGTTGTTCGCATACTGCGCCAGCTGGCGCTGTTCGGTCTGAAGATTGAGGACGCGACCGACTGCCGCCGGATCATCTTCGGGCTGCGTGATGCGCCGACCGCTGGACACCTGAAGCTGCAGCTTTGCCTGATCGCTCATCAGCTGCTGAATCTGACGAATCATCGAATCCGAAACCGTGTTGCTGGCGATACGCATAAAAAAAGTGATTACCGGCCCATCTGGTTGACGACGACTTCCAGCAAGTCATCGATGGTTTGGAAAACCCGTGACGAAGCTTGAAACGCGCGCTGATACTTCATCAGGTCCGCCATTTCTTCATCGAGGGAAACGCCACTGACCGTATCCCGTTGCGACCGGACGAGCTGCTCGATGCGGCCCTGATCATTCACCCGGGCGGTCGCACCGTTCAACGCCTGCCCGAGTCCACTGACAGCGCCGGAAAAGAACGCGCCGAACGTGCCATCGATCAGATCAGGAGTCGCATTGGTCGTACTGAATTTCTGGCTTGAGAGCTGAGCGATCGCGAGCGCGACCGTGTTATCACCCGCAGCTGCTCCACTAGCGCTTGCTCGAAGCGTCAGCGGTGTGAGTCCTGCAGCGAGGCTGATCGTTGCCGCAGTTGTTCCGCTGGCGTCGAGAAAATCCGTCGAGGTGCCACCGGGATTGTAGATACCGTTAATGGACGTGACCAACTGCTTCGCGAGTGCGTCAAGCTGGTCGCGCAAGGTCTGAATGCCATCGATGCGGGCATCGATGGACCCTTGGATTGCACCCGCATTGAGTGCGAGGACAGTCGCGCTGGCACCGCCGGTGATCGTCGGTGGATTCGTGGAATTATCGAACGCGAGTGGGCCATCAACTCCCGTTGCAGAGACGAGCACGACGGCTGTACCGCCACCATCGACACTCGAAATGGTAACCTTGCCGTTACTGAGTTCAGTCGTGGTGATCGGCAATTTAGCCGAAAGTTTTTCCAGCGCCGCCTGGCGCTGATCGCGCAGATCGATCGCCGAGCCCGGATGGTTGATTTCAAAGCGCGCGATCTGATCGTTCAGATCAGCGACGGTTTGCATGAGGCGATTGGCATCACCGACATCCGTGGTCACCTGCGCGTCGAGATCGCTCTGAACCTGAGCCAGGCGGGAGTCCGCGAGTTGGATACGATCGGTGAGAATCCCTGCGCTCTGCAGAAGCGTCTGACGCTGACCGGTGTCCGTCGGATTCGCAGCGAAACTATGGAAGGCGTTGAACATGCCATCCAACGCGGCCGCGATGCCGGTGTCGGTGCTCGTGCTGCTCGTCGAGCCTGCACTGGCCACGTCCTGACCAAGAGCGGCCTGGGCGCGTTGGTAGCCGTTCTGCTGCATTTGATAGTAAGCGGTACGGGCAGACTCGCGGACGACCTGACGGTCGAGCAGCGCGTCACGCAGCTGTTCCACGCCGAGCGCTTCAAGTCCGAGACTCTGCGCGCCTTCAGGGGTAACCACCGTGCCGCGATCGCCGTAAATTACCCGCTGGCGCGCGTAATTGGGATTGTTGACGTTCGCGAGGTTCTTCCCCGCGACCTCAACCGCGCGGCTATGTGCGGTCAGCGCACTGACGGCTGAATTCAAACTGGCGTAAAGGCCGGACATGGTCGGGGTGAGTTGAGAGGAAGCGCGATGGGAGTGAGATCAGCCGGCGGCGCGCAGGGCGGGAACGCCGCGAGCTACGCCGATCGAAACACGTCCATCTGGCGCATACGTGTGTGTGAAAGCGTCAGGGCGCAGTTGACGGAGCGTCTCGCTGTGGAGCTCGAGCGTGCGCGACAATAAAGTATGATTGTGCCGGCTCGTCCGACGGACCCGATGGAGCAGGTGGTTGATCTCGTTGATCAGCGCCTCGATCAAGGGCCGAGCTGCTACTTCCACATGGGGGAGTAGCGCGCGAAGGGTTGCTGTATCGGTGAGACCAACGCTGGCCGCGAACGTCGCGACCGTCTTCTCACGCGTTACCCGACAGTCCTGCAAGATCCGGGCCTGGTCCTCGATCTCGCTGCCGAGGCGGAGGACGCCGTCCGAATCACGTTTGAAAAGACTTTCCTGCTGCTGCTCAAACAGGCGGAGGAGTTCGCCGTACTCAGCGAGTTCCTGCCGCAGACATTCAGCGATGCTTTGCCAGTTCATATTATAAAAGATCCGCCGATTCGGCAGAGGAGTTAAGTTCCGCGCGGGGTGCGCGAGGTGTAAGTTGTTTTTCGAGCATGCGACTTAAACCGAAACCGCCGCCGCGAGTGAGTTGCTGGGCGAACGTATCCGTCAGCATGTCACCATAGACGTTGCTGGCGGCTCCGCCTTCCTTGCCCAGCATCGAGGTCATGGTTGGGCCGAGTAGCTGACGAACGAGGATGGCCTCGAATTGGGCCGAGACTTCCTTGCGCTGATCCGCGGGAGAGGCGTTCCGCAACGCCTTGCCCGAAAGGGGGCGTCCACCGGTCTGGTGGCTGACCACGTGATCACCCGTTGGGTCAGTGGCACGGGCAGCCGAGAGTTGAAGTGAGGCGACGTTCATCGTTCAGTTGATTACGAGTTCAGCCTGCAATGCGCCGGAGCGCTTTAGGCTTTGAAAGATGGCCATCATTTCACGCGTCGAGACGCCGAGCGCGTTCAGCGCCGCCGCCAGCCGCTCGATGGTGGGCGGTTCGTTCAGCACGGTGAATCCGCCTTTTACTTCGTTCACGTCCGTCTTCGTGCTGGGCACTGAGACCGTCTGACCGCCATTGCTGAACGCGCCAGGCTGACTAACGCCAACGTTGGAGCTTACCGTGATGGTTAATGAGCCGAGGGCGATTGCGACTTGAGAAAGTCGGACGGTCGACGTCGCGACAATCGTGCCGGTCCGCTCATTGATGACGATCCGCGCCAACGTATCGGGAATGACTTCAAGGACGCCGAGGTCGGCGATGAATGCGACATCCTGTCCACGGTAGGCGGCCGGCAAAGTGACGTTCACGGTGGCTGCATCGACGGGACGTGCTGCCGCAGGCCACTGGCCATTGATCGCATCGGCCATGCGAGATGCGGACGTAAAGTCCGGATTGTGCAGGAGCAATCGAAGTTGGTTATCGTGGACGAATGACGAAATGATTTCGCGCTCCACGATCGCACCGCTGCTGATCACGCCGACCGTCGGATGATTCTTTTGGACGGTAGCACCACCGGCGCCGCCCGTTCCGCCGAGGAATCCACCGATGGCGACTGCACCTTGTGCAACGGCGTACACGCGACCATCAGCGCCCAGGAGCGGAGTCTGGAGGAGCACCCCACCCTGGAGAGATTTGGCATCGCCCATGGATGCAACGTTAACGTCGATCCGTGCACCGGGTTTGAGGAACGCACCGATGTCGGCGGTAATCATGACCGCGGCGGCATTCTTCGCCTTGATGTCGGTCGAGTTCACGGTCAGCCCGTATCGCTGGAGAATATTTGCAACGCTCCGTAGTGTGGTCGCAGCGTTGCTATCGCCGTCGCCGGCGAGACCGACTACGATTCCGTAGCCGACCAATTGATTGTCGCGACCGCCTTCAACCAGCGTCAGGTCCTTAACCCGCGAGGCGTTGACCGCACCAGCGCCCACGATGAGTGAGGCGACTGCGACTAAAATAAACTGGGGTAACATCCGTGTCATGCGCGTGATCCTCAGAAGGGCCGAAGCCGTTCGTAGAGTTTGGTGAACCAGCCGCGCTTTTGCGCATCCGTCAGCTGACCTTCGCTGTAAAATTCGACGCGGGCGTCCGCGATGTTCGAGGACGTGACCGTGTTATCGCGAGCAACGTCATCAGCGCGGACCAATCCGTGCAGTACGACGTACTGCGTTTCGCCAGAAAACGTAACCATCCGGGCGCCTTCGATGACCAAGTTGCCATTAGGCAAAACATCGGTGACGAGAACTGCGGCCCGCGCCGACAAGCTCTGTGAGTTGCTAACATCTCCGCCACCGGAGTAGCTCGACGCACCGCCGAGCTCAATGCCAGGAAGCCCGCCGAGATGCGTGCCGGCCCGGCTGTTCGCGAACAGAAATTGTTTCACCGAATCATTCAGACTCGCGTCCCGTGAGGACTTCTTGCTCTGCGAGCTCTGCGCAATCGCGGACTCGCTGACCACGATCGTGATGATGTCACCGGACCGCGATGCTTTGCGGTCGGCGACCATCGGACGCTCGCTAGCGGTATTCGTTGGCCACAGGGAGCCAGCCGTCGAAGCCGCGGAGGTGAGCGCCGTCAGGGAAAGACCCGCGGCAAGGAAATTAAAAACGTACTTGGACACGGTTTTCATCGATAACCATTGCGGCGAAATCTTTGCGCGAATCGGGATTGCGAACGGTGACGGTGTCACCTTGCGCACCATTCTCCATGGCGAGGGCCTTCATCGTAATCAGGAGCTGCCCGTCACCGGCGGACACCTCGACGAGGTTGCCTTTGCGAACGAGAGGCCGCCGCGTGATGTCCCGCCAGGTCAGCACGCGACCGGCGTTGACGCTTCGGGCTACTGAATAGGATCTGTCACCGGTCAACGCGGGGAGCGCGTCACGTTCGCGAAAAAGGTCGACGCGGCGCGTTTCCAACACCGCGGGATCAAAGGTGGCTCCTGCAACCAGGGGTTGCTTCGAAACCCAAACGTCGCGCCAGAGCGCAGCGCGTAAGACCAGAGTGAATTCACCCGAAGCCACGCCATCTGCCAGGACGCGGCAGCGTACCAGCATGGAGGACGCGGGAACGGATGGATACTCCAGCAGTTCGAGCGACCAGGTTTCGGCCAAACGAGCGGGAGGAGCCCAAGCACGCAGCAGTTCCAGCTGAAGTTCGCCTTCGAGTTTGAAGTGGTTGCCAAGATCGTTGGCGAGCTGCGCGATGAACTGATCGCGGGCCAGCGGAACCGGGGCGGCGATCGCCGGCGACACGACCGCGAGTGCGGTGAGCGCAAAGAGGAAGGAGATAGGGCGGAAGGAGCGCATGATATTAGCGTTTCATCTGCGCGATGTTCTGCAGCATCTCGTCCGACGTCTGGATCGACTTGGAGTTGATTTCGTACGCGCGTTGCGCGACGATGAGGTTCACCATTTCCTCCACGATGTTCACGTTCGAGGATTCGATGTAGCCCTGCATCACGCTGCCGAAGCCTTGTTCACCGGGTTGACCCACTTCCGGCGTTCCGCTCGCAGCCGTCTCTTCGTACACGTTTCCACCAAGACTGCGCAAACCCGACGCGTTCGCGAAGCGGGTGAGCGTGAGACGGAAGCTGGTTGATCCACTCGTGGTTTGAACGGTGACTTGGCCGTTCTCGGAAATCGTGACACCCGTCGCGCCAGGAGGAATTGGTTGGAATCCGCTAAGGACAGGCAAGCCGTCAACCGTGACGACCTGGCCCTGAGCACTGAGCTTGAACGAACCGTCGCGCGTGAAGCCAACCGTGCCGTCGGCCCGTTGAACTTCGAAAAAGCCGTCGCCCTGAATGGCTACGTCGAACTTCTCGCCCGTGTTGGTGAGCTGCCCTTGCGTAAATACTTTCGAGGTCGCGGCGACGCGCGAACCGTTGCCGACTTCGATTCCGGTCGGCACGAGATTGCCGCCGCCTGAATCAGTCCCGGCCGCGCGCGTCGGCTTTTGATAGAGTAGATCCTGAAACTCGATCTTGCTGCGCTTGAAACCCGGAGTGTTCACGTTCGCGAGATTGTTCGCGATCGTGTTGAGGTTCAGCTGTTGGGCCTCCATGCCAGTGGCAGCTGAGTAGAGTGAGAGATTCATGGGTAAGCGGAAGAGAGCGTGGAAGCGGCGGAAGTCGTGGACTTAACCAAGCGCCTCGAGCGCCTTGTCCATTTGTTGATCAAGCGTGGTGATCATCTTCTGATTGGCTTCGTAGGCCCGCGCGATGAGGACCAAGTCGACCATTTCGCGAAGCGGCGTCACGTTGCTGCCTTCGAGGTAGCCCTGGAGAAGTTCTGGATTGGATACGGCTTCAGGAGCCATACCGGGACCAGGCAGGAAATAACCGCCCTCTCCTGGAGTGAGCTGCGAGTTGTCGGCAAATCTTTGAATCGAGAGTTTCCCAATCTGCGTTTCGCCCTGAAAAACGGTGCCATCCAAGTTGATGACCATACTGCCGCCACCTGGCAGCAGGGTGATGGGCGAACCACCTACCCCCATGACCTCATCTCCGCCTGAAGTCACCAGGGTGCGATCCGAACGGAGACGAAATTCACCATTTCGCGTGAAGCCGTGCGAGCCATCGGCGCGCTGCATTTCGAAAAATCCGTCTCCCTGAATGGCAACGTCGAGCTCGCGTCGCGTTGGCTGGGTTTCGCCGGTGACGAAGTTCACCCCAGTGTTGACCTTCGGGAAAACCATGGGGGATCCGCCCTCGTGACCAATGCGCTTGTGCGGATCGGATTGGATCTCGCCCGCCGACTGGGTGGAAAAATTAATCGTCCGCTTGCGGAATCCGGTCACCTGACTCGAGGTAATGTTCTGCGCAACGGAATCCTGCCAGCGCTCGAGCGCTGAGAGGGAGGCTGCACTTTGATACATACCGATGTTCATACAAAGGCGATCTAAGCAAAGCCGATGCCAGTTGTGTAACTTGACACTGACAATGGACTAGCGAATCTTAAGGCTTTTTGTGGAAATTCTTGCCTGTATCTCTGAGGCAGTAATTTCCAAGCCCGCGCTCCAAAAGCCTAAAACCGCGCCGTTAACGCAAGCAGAACACAATAGCGATGCCCCTGCTGGCAACCGTCACGTTCTGACGAGCATCAGAAAGCCGCCACGGCGGACAATCCCCGTCCTGCACAGGCCGGTCGATCAACCGCCACCCGCGTACAGACACTCGATCTCGACTCGCTCGCCACAACTGCAAACCACGACCACACGCACCACCTTGTCGCCTTCTTTGACCACTTCGACGGTGGGCTGCACGCCGGAAGCGGAATGCACCCCGGCTGGGTGGCTTTTGCTCGCACCAGGGATCGGCAGTGAGGTCGGCAGGACCATCGGGCGGAGCGGCGAGACAGGAAGGACTTTTTTCCCTTGAAGGAACGAATTCATGAAGTGGGTTTTGCCGGGGTCGGAGGCGCCGCGACTTTGTTCTCCTGACGCGTTTTCCCGGATACAGCGAGGCTCAGTGTTATCCGTTGATTCGATTCTGAATCGGGAGGCTCACCGGTAAGTGGTCTAGTGGCGGCGTAGCCGGTCACGCGCTCAATGGCGCCTTCCTCCACGGCGTAGTGCACCAGGCTGCGGCGCGCCGCATTGGCGCGATCAGCCGATAGTTCCCAAGGCGAGTAGTTCGGCGCCGTGAGCTCGAGCTTGGTCCGGGTGTGTCCGTCGATGGTCACGCGAAAATGGTGCCGGTCCACGGTCCAGGAAAGATTCTGCATCACGAAGGTTCCCCATTCGGTAAACTCCGCGGTGTTTCCGACAAACAATGGCTGGCGCGCACGATCAAACAGGGTGATTCGTAAACCGTCAGTCGTCACTTGAATGTCGATCGGCTTGTTTTCGAGGTCCTTGTCGAGATTGAGCAATCGATAGAACTCGGCTGCCACCGTATTCAGGAAGGTCATCTCGATCTGCTTATTCTTCGCATCCTTCTCGGAACCTTCGTTGTCGCCGTGGGATTGTGCGGTCTTGTTACTATTGAACGGCATCACTCCCGACGTGGCGTTCATGGGAGCGCGAAACGGGTTCTGAAAATACTGCGAGGTCGCAATCAGGATTTTCTTATCCTGCGAAGAGATCCACAGCACCATGAACAACGCCATCATTGCCGTGACGAAATCCGCGTAAGCGACTTTCCAGGCGCCACCGTGGTGGGCTGCTGCTTTCTTTTTCGCCATGGTGACTGAGCGCCCGCGCTATTTGACGGCTGGCAATGCCTTCAACGCAGCTTCCAATTCCGCCGCGCGAGGTTGCACCGAGCTGTCCAGCGAACGTCTCGCGATTTCGACGGCGGTAAGTGGCGCCAGGCCCTTGGCGAATCCGGCGACAGCCTGCATGATGCAACGAAGGCACAGCAGATCAGACGCGTTATTAAATTTAATCCGGTTCGCGAGCGGATTTACGAATCCGTAGGCGAAGAAAATTCCCAAGAACGTTCCAGTCAGCGCGGCAGCAACGCGTTCACCTACGACTTCCGGTCCGTCTGAAATGGCCGCCATCGTATTGATAATACCAAGAACGGCCGCGACAATCCCGATGCCGGGCAACGAGTCGCCCACCAACTGGAGGATGTGGACCGGATGATCCCACTCGTCCGACTTCGCATCAATTTCGGCCGTCATCAGCTCTTCCAATTGGTCGGGCTTGATCTTGCCGTCGATCACCGGACGCAGACCGTTCACCAGAAATTCGAGGCGTTCGGGATGTTTGAGTAGCGTTGGATACCGCTGGAAGATGGCGCTCTTCGTCGGATCCATCACGTGCTCTTCCAACGCAATGAGTCCGTTGCGCCGACCGACCATGAAAATTTCATAGAGCAGCTTGAGCAGCTCGAAAAACTCCACTTTCCCGGCGTTCTTGCCGCCGATTGCGCTCTTCGTCTTGTGAATGACCTCCTTGAGCACGTGGCCCGGACTCGCAATTACAAGGACGCCCACGGCAACGCCACCGATGACGACAAACTCCGAGACGTGGAGCAGCACCAACGGCGAACCACCCGCGAGCATAAAGCCCCCGATGGTCGACGCGAAAACGATCAGACCTCCGACAAGGATGAGCATGAATTATTTTCCCCGAAGCCCGCTTCAGCGGTTTCGAACGCGCTGCAGATAGGCGCGCAAGCCAATCACGGTTTGAGCGTGGATCTGGCAGATACGGGATTCCGTGAGCCCGAAAACCGCGGCGATTTCAGCCAACCGCATGTTTTCAAAGTAGTACATGGCGAGGATCTTCTTCGGTATATCGGGCAATTCGGCGATCCGTGAAGTGAGAAGCTCGAGCAGCTCCTTCTTCTCCATCGTCTCACGACCGGTGACGTCGCTCTCGTCCTTCAGCAGTTCGTGCAGCGAAGCGCCCTCGCCTTCTTCACTCTCGTTCCGGTGATCGATGCAAAGGAATGTGACGGGACGCGCGTCCTCGACCCACTTGAGATAGTCCTTCTGAGAAAGGCCCAATGCCGCGCAGACTTCCGCGTCGGTCGCAGCACGACCGAGCTTTTGCTCCACGTCGATGATGGTCTCTTTCAACTTGCGCGAACGGGCGCGAGCACGACGCGGGCACCAATCCATGCGCCGGAGCTCATCCAGGATCGATCCGCGGATGCGCATCGCAGCATAGCTCGCGAAGGTGCAACCCTGCTGAGGGTCAAATTTTCGCACGGCGGCGAGCAGGCCCGTGATGCCCACACTGTAGAGATCGTCCGCGTCGATGTGCGTAGGCAGGTTGAGCTTGATGCGGTCGACGACATTACGGACCAGATACAGGTGCCGCTCGATGAGGTCCTTCTCGTCCACTGCGCTGGGCGAGACGCCTTGGTAGGCGCGCCACACGGTTTTTGGAGCGGTCGTCGACGGAGTCGTTGGTGTGCTGGCGGTGGCGGCATCCATGCCTGGTGCGATCGTTGGAGCTGAGTTCATGTGAGCATAAATCTATCAGTTTACTTGGTCTTGGGGGCGTGAGCGGCCGCTGCGGTTGTGGCCGCATGCCGAATGAGAATGGTTTCGCGGATACCGCGGACGAGGACGGTCCAGAACCAGCGGAACAAAAGTCCACCGGCGAGACAGCCGAGCGCCGCATCGAGGAAAATTCGGTCGGCTGCCCGATCCGCGAGATAGCCCGCGATGGCAGCGGCGAGAAATCCGGCGAACCCGCCGGCGAGGAAAACAAATTTCATAACGGGTTCGTTGCTGGCCGGACGGTCGATGGAAAAGCGGTATTCACAGGATGGAGATTCGTGGCAGATCAGTTTTCAGGGAGCGTCTTGCGCGCGATCGCGCCGCAAACGTCTTCCTCACAGTCGCCCGTGAGCGATGGCCCGGTAGCCGCAAAGAGTGGCTCCAGTTCCTCATCAAAAAGGTAGTCCCAGAGTTTGCCCCACTGCGGCACCTCATCGAGGTGGGTGAAGACAATGTGAGTGGCACCGAGGTCGCGGCCGGCGGCATAGGCATCGCGCATCGCGGCTCGATCGTAGGCGGCGTTTAGCACGAGCACGCGTTCAACGATTTGCTCCCGATCCAGCCATGCACCCAAAGCGGCGTTGTCAGCAGGTCGACGCGGAGAAATGCTGGGCAGATCGAAATAGACGAAACCGCCAGGAACGGCTGGTTGGGTCTCACACGGAAAGTGGGCCAACGGAACGCCGAGCGCCTCGGCGAAAACCGGCAACGGACCCAATGGATTTGGACGGTCAAACTCGATCGTGACGACATGCCCCACGCGGGCCCGGCGAAACACCTCGACGGAAAGCCACTTGCACAGCGCCGTGGTCCGACCAACGCCAGCGGTGCCGAGGAACGCCGCACGTGAAAGGGGTGGTCGTGCCGTACGGCCCTCAGCGCGCTCGCGGAGCAAACGGGAGGTTTCGGCCAGCGCGCGGTGCAGCGGAAGCCGGTTGATCTCGCTCCAATTTGATCCTGCTTGAAGGCGGTGAAGGGCTGTTTCGGTGAGGCCCGAGCGACGCAACAGATCGGTCAGACCGATCGGCATATTCTTAAGATTGAACCGGGGCGCGACCGTCTCCGTGGCAAAACGTGGGAGCGCTGGTTCAGCTGAAATCTCGCGCGTCGGCGCAACGTCTTCGTTCTCGACCGGCTCCGCAGCAATAACAGGCTCCGGGGCTCCGTCCATTTGAGCGATCACTTCAAGGCGAGGTGCACCGAAAAACTTGCGAAGGCCGGTGAGCTCGACCGAACGGACAGAGAGGACGCGAGCATTCGCGCCCAGCCGCTCACGGATCAACGCGACCGCTTCATCGGCGGAACGGACCGTAAATTTGAAACAGCTGCCGGGAGCGGGTGTGGAGTTGGCGGCGGACATGGCTTAGGCAGCGGCTTTCAGAGGGGCCTCAACTCGAGCGAGGTGAGCTGGCACCGTAACGATGCCGGCGTTTTCGATTTCCGTGGCCGACGGCAATTCCTGGAACGCGAGGACCGTGAGCCGCGGGAAGGACGACTCGAAGAAGCGTTTGAGCGGCAGTCGTATTTCGGTCGATACAACCAGGACTGCGGGCTGACCCTGCGCGGTGAGTTCTCCCGTGCGCCGATTTAGCTCCTCCAGGAGATGCCGCGTGGTCGACGGATCGAGGGCGAGGCCGACATCCGTCGGAGTGCGCTGGACCTTGGTCGCAAGCCACTGCTCGAGTCGTGGATCAAGCGTGACCGCGCGAACGATGTTTGGACGGGTCTCAAACTCAGGAACGAAGTACAGGCCGAGACGCCGGCGGATGAGCTCGCTGAGATCGTCGGGATTCTTCGAGAGCGAGGCGAAGTCGCCAATGCCTTCGAGGATCAGCGGCAGATTTACGATCGCGATGTTTTCGCGCAGGAGATTCTGGAGCACGCGTTGAATAATGCCGAGCGTCACCAAATCGGGCAGGAGCTCGGCCACGAGTGCTGGCTGCGTCTGCTTCAGATAGTCGACCAATGACTGCACCTCCTGGCGGCCGAGCAGATGGTGCGCGTGCGACTTCAGCGTCTCAGAAAGATGCGTGATCAGGACGGAAGCCGGATCGACGACGGTGTAGCCGTTCAACTCCGCGGTCTTCTTCTCCGCTTCGTCGATCCACGTCGCATCGAGATTGAACACGGGCTCGCGTGTAGGGACACCACGGAGACGGACCTTGCTGGCAGAAACGTTCATCGCGAGCGAACGGCCCGGATGCAGCTGGCCACGGGCGAGCGGCTTGCCGCGCAGGAGGAAGCGATAGTCGTTCGCTTCGAGCTCGAGATTGTCGCGAACCGAAACCGGCGGAACCACAATGCCCTTTTCGCGAGCGAGCGTCTTGCGGACGCCGGTCACACGAGCGAGCAAATCTCCGCCCGTCTTGGCGTTCGCCATGCTCAGAAGACCATAACCGATCTCAATCGCGAACACATCGGTCTCGATCAGCTTGCGCACGTCTTCGCCGGGTCCGGATGCAGCAGCCGTCGTGGGAGCGTCCGGTGAGCCAGCTTTGGGCGGCATTTTTCCGGACGCAGCCTTATCAGCAGCGGCCGCTTCAGCACCGTGGGCGTGGCCCGTCTTTACTTCCTGTTCCTTGAGAATCTTGCCAAGGAAACCGGCGATGCCAGCGAGCAGGAAAAACGGGAGCATCGGCATTCCAGGCATGAGGCCAAAGCAAACCAACATGCCGGACGAAATCTTGAGCGCCCGAGGATAGCGCAGGAGCTGGCCTGCCAGCTGGGTTCCAAGGTTGTTATTTTCCGACGCTCGCGTCACCAGCAAGCCGGCGCCGACGGAAAGGATCAGGGCGGGGACTTGAGAGACCAAGCCGTCACCGATGGAGAGAAGCGTGAACTTCTGCAGGGCTTCGCCCAGTGACAGACCCATCTGCAACACGCCGATGGCGAATCCACCTACGATGTTGACCAACGTAATCATGATGCCCGCGACCGCATCACCGCGGACGAACTTCGAGGCACCGTCCATTGCACCGTAGAAATCGGCTTCTTTCTGAACCTTGACGCGTCGTGCCGTGGCGGTGACTTCGTCGATGATCCCGGCATTCAGCTCGGCATCGATCGCCATCTGTTTACCGGGCAGCGCATCGAGCGTGAACCGCGCACTCACTTCGGCGATACGGCCGGCGCCCTTCGTGATAACCACGAAATTGATCACGACCAGAATCAGGAACACGACCGCACCGACGATATAGTTTCCCTGAATAACGAAGTGGCCGAACGCATCAATGACCTGTCCGGCATAGCCATGGACGAGCACCTGGCGGGTTGAACTGATGTTCAGCGCCAGACGGAAAAGGGTCAGCGCGAGCAACAGGGTCGGAAAGGCGGAGAATTCGGGCGGATCCTTGACGTAGACGATCGCGAGCAACACCAGGAGCGAAAGTCCGATATTCAGGGCCAGGAACAGATCCAACAGCACGGTTGGGATCGGCATGATCAGCAGCAGCACTGTCAGGAACAGGCCGCCGGTGAAAATGAGATCCGCCCGCTTCATCAGCGACGCGAACGGATTGGAAGGTGCTGCCACAGGTGTCATCGGTTAGGCAGCAGGTTCAAGCCGACGCGCTTTCAAGCGGTGGAAATAGTAACGATGAGTTCGATACACGACGGCGAGGATGCCTGCGACCGCCTGATAGAGCTCGGCGGGGATGGTTTCGCCGACTTTGCCCATCGCAAAAAGGAGACGCGCAACAGGTTTGTTCTCGACCGTGGGTACGCCGTGTTCGGCGGCCAGTGCCTTGATGCGTTGTGCGAAACGGTTTTCGCCCTTGGCCAAAATTACCGGCGCGGCGTCCTTGCCGCGTTCATATTTAAGGGCGACGGCAAAGTGGGTTGGATTCGTGACGATCACGTCCGCGGTCGCGACGGCATCGAGCATCTGCTTTTGCATCAGCCGGCGCGCCATGCGACGCATCGCTGACTTCGCCTGGGTACTGCCCTCAGCGCTCTTCTGCTCATCCTTAACTTCCTGCCGCGTCATCATCATTTCGCGGTGGCTCTTGAACTTTTCGTAGCCGTAGCTGATCGCGGTGATGATGCCCAAGGCGAAAATTAGCCGGGACAGAAAAATGATGGTCGCATTCGTCAGGAACTGACCCAGATACGCGGCCTCCACCGGAGCACTGAACAGCGGATCGTAAATCAAACCCCGGATGCCGAGGTAGAGCGCCGTGCCAATGGCGACGAGCTTCAGGATGTCGACCGCCGTGCGGACAAAAGCGGATTTGTTGAAAATACGGCCAAAGCCCGCGATGGGATCGAGCCGATCAAGTTTGAAGCCGATCGCCTCAGGCGACATCCGAAACCCACTCTGAAGACCGCCCGAAAGCAGAGCCGCAACAACACATGCGCAGAGAATCGGGGCAATAGCGCGACCACTCGTGAGCATCGCTTCTGAAAGTTGAACGGTGACCGTATCCGTCTGGACCGGCATCGTTGCGAATCGGGTGAAGATGCTCGTCGAGTAATCAGCGATGTCGCGCGACGCCGCCTTGGCGGTAAATCCAAGGGCGCCCAAAGTCCCACAGAGCAACAGGAGGATCCCGAGCTCGGGCGACCGCGCAAACTGTCCGCGATCCATGGCCTCGGAGAGCTTCTTCTCGGTAGGCTGCTCGGTTTTTTGGTCCTGTTCAGTTTCGGCCATGCGCACCAGCGTTTAGCAATGCCGATGCCAAGGGGTTGGTAGACGTTTTTACCTGTTATCCATGAGCGGTTTAAACTTTTAACTCCGCCCGCTTTCTCGAAAAACCTTACACCGCCAAAACCCATTCGAAAACTGCGGCAGATTTTGCCGCTTCGTTCTTGTGACGTGTACCCAAGAGCGCACGACAGCGCGCTCTCCCAACATCGGTTGGATCGTTCAAGGATGAAGCACGAAACCGACCGACCGCCGGGGCTCGTCTACTTTCCGACAAGCACTTGCAGCATCCGAATGGGCGTCTCGTCGAATTCGGTATAGAGGTAACGTGCAATCAACGCACCTGCGGAGGCCAGTAAGGTAAATCCGGCGACGAGCTTTGCCGCAAAACTCATCGCGTACGCGTTCATCTTCGGCACAACGCGCCCGAGAGAGGAAAACGCCAGCGTCACCAGAAAGTTCATCGCGATGAACGGAGCCGCGATGCGCAATCCAAGTTCGATCACATGAGACGTCGCCCGGATCATTGATTCCCCGGCCCCCGCCACAATGGAAGGATGCCCCGGGTGCACAAAATCGAAACTGCGCGTCAACGCGACCAGCATGGTCAGGTGTCCGCCGAACATGAAAAAGAGGACGATCGCGAAACTGGAGAGCAGCGCCGCGAGCGGCTCATGTGACGGCTCGGGCACACCCATGCCAGGTGATGCAGTGAGGCCAACCTCGGTCGTGATGATTCGACCTGCCATCTCCACCGCGGCGAAAGCCATTTTGCCGACGAAACCAAGGGCTAAGCCGACCAAAACTTCACCGGCCGTGGCCAGCAGAAGAGCCCAGAACGTGGAAGGCATGCCAGCAGCGGGGACCAGGCCAGCCAACAGCGTCGCGATGCAAACGCACAGGCCCATTCGCATCATGATCGGAATCGGGCGACCAGCGATTACCGGCAACTGAAGGATCACTCCGAGTGTTCGGAGAAAAACCATCATCCAAGTGATCAAATACTCCAGAGTCATCGCCGCGGATCTGTTTCAGCTGGGCGCGATTTCATCGCGTCAACGCCGCACGGCCTAATGGCCGAGGCCACCCATCCGGGTCAGAATGTTAATCGTAAATTCGGAAAGGGAGCGCAGCAGCCAGGGAGTCAGGATCAAAAGGAGCGCCGAAAGTGCCAGCAATTTGGGTACAAACGTCAGCGTTTGCTCCTGCAGACTGGTCACCGATTGGATCAAGCTGGTGATGAGACCAATCACGAGCGTGAGAACAAGAAACGGCGCGACCGTATAGAGCGCGAAGACAACAGTCGTCTTGAAGAAATCGATGGCGAGCTCGGGATTCATGACGCGAGGCGCAGATTAAGTCGCGAAGCTTTGGACGAGCGACTTCACGACGAGGTGCCAGCCATCAACCAAGACAAACAGGAGCAACTTGAGCGGCAATGCGATGGTCACAGGAGGCATCATCATCATGCCGAGGGCCATCAACACGGAGGAAACGAGAAAATCGATGACGAGAAATGGCAGGAACAGCAGAAAGCCCATTTGAAACGCTGTCTGCAGTTCGCTGATGACGAACGCCGGGATGACCACGCGTATTGGAATATCCTTTACCGCCGTGGGTCCAAAGCCGCCGAGCTCGAGGAAATACTCCAGATCACGGGTGCGGGTTTGTCGCAGCATGAACTCTTTCAGGGGTCCCGTTGCTTGATCGAGCGCCTGCGTGACATTGATTTTTCCGTCAAGGTAGGGCGCCAGCGCTTCCTTATGAACGCGGTCGAAGACCGGACCCATCAGAAAGAAAGTGAGAAACAGAGAAAGACCGACGACGATCTGGTTGGATGGAGTTGTGGGCGTACCTAGTGCGGTGCGCACAAAGCCCAGAACGATCACGATGCGCGTGAACGTCGTCATCAGCAGTACGATGGATGGCGCGACCGAGAGCAGCGTCATCACCAGGACAATCTGCACGGCGACACTCACCTGCCCCGGCTGGCTTGTGCCCTCGAGCCCGATATTAAGGCGAAATGGGTCGGCATTTGCAGTCGGAGCCGCCGCAGGAGCGTTGGCGCGAGCAGGAGGCGTCGAAACGCCCGCAGCTGCCGGTCCAGAGTTGGACGGCGTAATCACCCCTGAGGGCGTCTGCGCCGAGGCGAACGTTCCCAGGCTGATTGCGAACAGACTCATCAAGACCACTCGCAGGAAGGCCGAGCTTCGCTGAGGGAAGCAGCTATTGAGGGAGACGAAGTTCATAGACGAACTTTCTCCGTTTCGATCGCTGACGACGGTTGCAGCGCGGACAGAAGCTCGATTCGTCCGGGACACACCCCGATGAGGAATTTTTTATCCTGATACGAAGCAACGACGAGATACTGTCGATTGCCCAAAGAACGGGTTTCCTCCACAGCAAGCTGGCGCGGTGCGCGGTTGAATTGTTTCAGGCCACCCGAGCGGGCGCGCCACAGCAGCCACCCCCCTGCTCCGCCGAGGACAAGGACTCCGAAAAAGGTCAACACACCGGCGCCACTGGACGGAGCAGACGCGGGCGCTTTCAGACCGACCGAGCTGTTTGGGACAATGACCAAATCATCTTTGACGGGTGCGGCGGCGAGCGTCGTGACCAGGCACAATCCCAGAAGAGACAGAAACCGGCGCAGACCATGTGATGCACTCGGCATCCACGGTAGAACTACAGTCAAACTCATGACTTGGTGCTGCCGACGAGTTCGGTGATCTTGATGCCGAAATTATCTTCGACGACCACCACTTCTCCGTAAGCGACCAGTTGATCATTGACGAAAAGTCCGACGGGATCGCTCGCGTGCTGCATGAGCTGCACGACGGACCCTGGGGCCAGTTCAAGGACTTCGCGCATCGGCAGCTGAATAGAGCCGAGTTGCACGGTGACCTTCACCTTTACGTCGAGGACAAGATCAAGAGTTTTTTCTTCCATCTGATTTGGGCGGGGCTGAAGCCCCTGGCGGGAGTTTCCGAGTGAGCTGCACGGCGACTTTCGTCGAGTCGAGGCCAACGGTGCCGACAAATTTCGGCGTGCCGTTGAGCAGCACACGCGTTTCCTGAAAAATTGAACTTGGTAGCTCGAACACGTCACCAACCCTCAGACTGGTGATCTCGCGCAGGTCGACTTCGAGGGCGGCCCATTCGGCGCGAACCGGTACCGTGATGTGTTCGTAGGCCGAATGCCACGACGCTTTCTTGATCGTCGTCGAGACAGCAGTGTCTTTCTGCCGGCGCGCCTGCATCTTCTTCACGACCGGCTCGATCGTGTAGTAAGGCACGCCGATTTGAATCTGTTCAGAGCAATCGCCGAAGTTCGCTTCGAGCGTGAGAATCAGCACAATCGCGTCTTTCGGAGAGGTCTGCAAAAAGCGCCCGTTGTTCTCGTGTCCGATGATCATCGGATGGAGCTCCTGCTCGATCTTCCATTGAGCGCTCCACTCTTCCAAAATGATGTTGATGACGTCCTCGAGGAGGGCGATTTCGATTTCGGTCAGGTAGCGCTCAGCTTTGACCGAATGTCCACGGCCGCCCAGGAGACGGTCTGCGATGGTGAGAGCGAGTCGGGGGTTGACGTCGAGGATGCCGACGCCGACGAGTGGATCGACTTTGAAGAGGCATAGATGGGTTGGATTTGGAAGCGATTCGGTGAACTTCGCGTACGTGGCTGTGGTCAGGCGGGCCATCTTAAGACCCAGCTCCATGCGCAGGTACAGAGACAGTCGTGCGGACAAATAGCGGATGAAGTCTTCGTGCAGCAGACGAAGTCGGCGAAGCTCGATTTCCGAGAGGAAATTGGGATTGCGGAAATCGTAGGCTTCAACCTTGAGCGGCGCGCCCGAACCTTTTGAGCCGTCCGGCCGAATCAGAAACTGCTTCGGCGGCGCTACGGCTACTTCTTGCGCGAGCAGTTTATCGATCTCGGATTGATCGAGGATACTCGCCGGTGGAATGGAAGGATCGTCAGCCATTACTGCACCACGAAGTCGGAAAAATAGACTTGTTCGGCGACCTTGCGGCCGAGTGCCTGATTGTAGGCAGCGACCAGCTTCTCACGCAGAACATTTTTCGCGCCAGGCTCCTCAAGATCGGCAAGCGACAGCGAGGAAAGGACGTTGAGCGTGACATCCGTGAGCCGCGGCTTGTTAGATTCGAAGACTGACTTGATATTAGGCTCCGCACCGGTGACGAGGAACGTCGTCTTCAGGTAGCGAGTGCCCATCGTACCCGCGAGGTTAACCACGAGGTTTTGAAACTCGTAGTTCGGTGAGCTTTCCGAGCCTTCCTTCCCCTCTTTGCCTTCCTTACCGCCGTGACCTTCGCTTTTGACGGGTTCGGCGGAGGCGTGCTCGGCGGACGGAGGGGCGGAAAGTTTCTTCTGTAACTGCGGAATGAGTACGAATTGGCTGACCGCCCACGTGCAGGCTGGCGCAACCAGAATAGTGACGAGAGCCGGAAGCCATGCTTTGAGACCACCTGGCGCGGGAGCGGCCGAGGCCGGTGTGGCAGCTGCACCCGCTGCGGGAGGCGTAGTGCCTCCGGCAGGAGCTGCTGCAGGAGCAGCGGTGGTTGATGGAGCGGCTTTGGCCATGAAGATCGCCCTTAGCTACGCTTCAGATTCACGATGTCCTCAAGGACGGAATCGGAAACGGTGATCAAACGGGAACCTGCCTGGAAACTACGTTGAGTCGTGATGAGCTCGGCGAACTGATCGGTGAGGTCGACGTTCGAAAGTTCGAGCGTTCCAGCCTGGATGTTACCCAGGCCGTTCGTCGTGGCGCCGGCGAGATCTCCAATAACGGTGCCGGTCGCCGCAAAATCGTAGAGATTGCCGCCTTGTTTCATCAGCTTGCTTTCGTCTTTCACCTTCAACAGGCCGACGGCTTGCGAGCTATCGGTCGTTCCATCGGCATAAAACACGTTTACCGTACCATCGGTACCGATACTGATGCTGGAAACGGTGTCGTAATTTGCGACCGTGATTTTAGCGCCGGCAGTATCGAGGACGTTGAGGCCCTCGTTGTTCACGAGACTGCCACCCGTATCAAAATGGAAGGAGCCATCGCGCGTCGCATAGTTGACGGCCGCGGCGTTCTGCACGGCGAAGTAGCCGTTGCCCGAAATGCCGAGATCAGTGCCCTTGCCGGTGCTCGAGAGAGAGCCTTGCGAGAAGTTGGTCGTGATGCCCCCGATCTGGACGCCCGTACCAATTTGTACGGCAGAATCACCTGCAGCCCCGGAAGCCGCGCGCAGGGTGTTGCTGAAGGTATCTTTGAAGCTCGTGGAGGAGCTCTTGTACCCCGTCGTATTGACGTTCGCGATATTGGAGCCGATGACTTCGAGACCCTTGCTGAAGGTCCGCAGTGCGCTAACGCCAGATGTGAGAGTGCCGATGAGTGCCATGTTCTTGGATGAGTTGAAGGGTTGTCTTTAGAGGGTCAGGTGGTCGGAGCTGCGTCAGGACGGGCCGGCTCGATCAAGAGCACGGCTGAAAGCGGATAGGATTTGTCACCGACGAGGAGACGAGGCGTGCCATCGGCCATTTCGATGCCACTGACGTCGCCGGAAATGGTTTTGTCGTCACCACCGTCGAGGGTAACGTGACGGCCGATATAACTGTTGGCCGTGACGATATCCTGATTGGCGCTCAGCTGGGTCATCTGCTTGAGCATCGATTTCGATTGGTCGAGCGCGGTGAACTGAGCCATCTGCGCGATGAAGGCGGTGTCCTCCATCGGCTTCATCGGATCTTGCTGCTGAAATTGCGCGGCAAGCAGCTTTAGAAAGTCGTCCTGACCCAGCATCGTCTTCTTGGGTGTTGCAGCGAGGGTAGCCGCATCGGTCGACGAACTGTAGGCCGACTTTGGCGCGGTGGCGGATGGAATCTGCATAGGATCAGGCAAACGTATGGAGGCGGAGCGAAGTGGACGGCTGCGCGCTGGCAGCCGGCGAAGAAACGGGGGAAGCGCCAATCGTTGACGGACTGCGCAGGATGCGACGCATCTGATTAGCTTCGTGTGCAGCGAACTGAGCCTGGCGGGTTTCCGGGTCACGCCGGTGCGCAGCGCCGGAGTCACCTGAGAGCGACTGACCCGAACTCGAAGACGCGAAGACTGGATCAGCCAATCTCTGACCACGTTCACTGGACTGGGAGGTCGAGACCGCTTGCCATTCACGCGCCAACGCGGTGCGCAATTCGGGCGAATCGGTCCGGAAAGTGGTGTGCACCTGATCGCCGCGAAGTTCGACCCGAACGGCGAGATCTTCGCCTCCCACGTTGAACTGCAGACGAACCGAGCGTTGTTCGCCCGGCGCAAATTGTTCAGCGACCGCCAATGCCGATTCAACAGCGCGTCGGGCGGCCTGCTCGGTTGGCGCTGGTGACTGCGATCCGGAATCCGCGACTCGAGCATCGAACGAAACCGGAAGGACGCCAGCCGACGGATTTACCGTCAGCGCCGGAGCCGGATTCGAAGTGAATGATGTGGCAGACATGGACGACTCAGGTTTAGCAACATTGATGCCAATGCGCCCGTATCCTTCCATAAGTTGCTTTGGATCAACGGAAACTGTACTTTTTACGCCCGTCTTTTGAATAGAAGGGGCACGTTCGGGCTGACGAAAGACCGCTTCGGCAAATTTTTCCGGTACGGGATGCTCGTCGGGCGGAGTCGCAGCTTCGGTATCGGTGTTGGGCTCACGGGTGGTCGATACAAGGCGGGGAGACTCGACTGTAACCGTCGCCCCAAAATCGGCATCCACTTCGGCTGCCGTATCGGCCGTTTCAGGGAACGCGACCGTCGGAGCCACGTCGTCAAAGACAGCCAATGATTCATCACCGACTGGAACCGGCAACACTGGGTCAGATGCACCGTCGATGGAATTTTGATCTAGAATACTGCTCGACGGCTGCGGAGATCCTTCGGACGCGGCGATTGCATCCGAAGGCTCAGCCGGCACATCGGTGGGCAGGTCTGGAACGTCACCAAATTCGGGAGCCGCGCTTCCCGCATTGGAAAACAACGGAGCGCCGGTCACAGCGACTTCTGATGGGGCGCTGTCTGACGGAACGCTGTTTCCATCGGCTACGCTTGGCGGCGGCTCAGAGGTAGCGGGAACGCTCGGCAATGCGGGGGCCGCGACCGCAAGCGGAGCATTGGCTGCCCGCCCTTCGGCCTTGTTAGCCAAGACGCGCTGCGCGTTGAAACCGAAAGCTCGATACGCTGCCTGCGCCTTCCCTGGAGTCACGTCGCCGAGGAAGGGCCGACCTTGAGGAGTGGCAGACGGTGGAGTTCCCGGCGTAACTTCAGCCGCTTCTCCACCCGAGGAAGGAATTGCAACGGACTCTCCAGCTTCGGACGTGCTTTCCGGTGCTGCTGCGCCATTCAGCAGCGATAGCGCGAGTTCCGCGTCGGCCGGCGACAGGATCGAAAGCGAGGTGTTTGCTGGATCAGCGTTCGTCGACGTCACCTGATTGTCAGACACGCTAATCGGGCGGTCCAGATTCAGGTCACGAAGGTCCTTTTCGTCTTCACGCTCATCAGAATCGATTTTATGCTCAGCGTTTTTGGTGTTGAGCCCTTTGTTGTTCGAGCGATTTGGCGTGCCCGAGGCACGTCCAGTGTTTTGAGCGGACTTGGACGAAAGAATCTCGCCGAAATCGTCGGCGCGCTTCGACTCGCCGGCCGTGGACGGACGGCGTGCGGTTTTGCCACTGCTCTCCGAGAGCGTGGATGTTGGATCAAGTGGCAGTGAGGGTGCGGAAAGTTGCATGCATGGATGACCTTCCGTGGTGGGAGTGACCGTGCCGATCCATGGCCCGGTTGAGTTAAAGGGTTACGAAGGCGTCGTCGCTTTCTTGGCCTTCATTAGTCTGAGCTTTTCGGAAAGGATCGCGGCGCGGCGCGACAATGGAGTGCCGTCAGTACCGCTGGTCTTGCTCATCTCTTCAAAGATTGGACCAACGACATCCGGCTTCATTAGGAAGAGAATCTTTACCGCTGTGACATCGTCCATTTCACGGATGATGGCGACGGCTGCACGCGGCGTGAGATTGGCGTAGGTTTGCGAGAGCGCGCGCAGGTTCTTCGCTTCGTCGTCGCGAATGGAGATGACCTTTTCAGCAATCTCCTTCCGCAAGCCCTCGATCTCCCCGCGCATGGCCGTGACTTCCTTCCGCTCCGCGGCGAGTCGGGCTTCACGTTGCTCGAGCAGTTCTGCCTGCTTGTGCAATCGGGCTCGTTCCTCCTTCAATTCATTGGAGAGGTTTTCGATCTCGATCGTCCAGAAATCCCACCCTTTCTCTTTCTTCGGCAGGCCGGCCGCTTTGGCTGCAGCGCGAAGCTCGATCGCATGGGTAACAAGTACTCCAGCAGCACGCCAAAAGGTAAATACACCGACGGCCACGGATAAAATTAATCCCATGCCCGCGGTGACGAATGGATTGCGTAGAGTTGTCATGGTGCAGCCGTAAGAGGTTGTTGATGCCGCTGACCAGCGAGTTCATCCAACTCAGCCTGTTCCTCTCGGAGGCCGTCGCGGCGATGAACGTCGCGCGACTTAATCTCCAGGCGGTTTACCACCTCGAGTTCGCGGTGTGCCTCGAGATACGCAGTGCGGAACTTCTTCATGTCGGCCCGAGCCGTCTCCACCTGGGCCTCGGCTTGGATCTCGGTCTCGCACTCGCGACGATAGTCAGAGAGTAAAAGCGCCGCTTCGGCGGCCCGGAAACTGGTGCTGCGTCCGGTCGCCAAGGCTGCTTCAAGCGCTCGCATGCGAACGCCCACCCGCAGCAACGCATCTTCGGCGGACGCCAGGCGGTGAAGTGCGCCGGCAAATGCCTCGCGGGCGCGAACCTCACGGTGAGCCCTCAGCACCGCAACCGGACGAAGAGTGAAATGGAACCGCTTCATGCGACGATTTGCTTAAGATTCAGAAAACTCTGCGCTCGGGACGTGTGCTCTTCCACGGGCTGGCGGAGAAAATTGCGCAGTGGCTCATGGAGTGCGATCGCCCGATCCAGCGCGGCGTTGGCGCCTTTTTGATAGGCACCGATCGAGATCAGGTCCTCATTCTTCCGATACAAGGCAAGTTGCTCGCGGGCACGGCCGATCACGGCCACTTCCTCACGAGTGCAAACATCGCGCGTCAGACGACTGACACTTTCAAGAACATCGATCGCTGGGTAGTGATTGAAGTGAGCCAACGCCCGCGAAAGCACGATGTGCCCGTCCAAAATACCACGCACCGCGTCTGCCACCGGTTCGTTCATGTCGTCGCCTTCAACCAGCACCGTGTAAAGTGCAGTGATCGCGCCCTGCTCTCCCGCTCCGGCTCGTTCCAGCAACCGAGGGAGCATCGCAAACACAGATGGAGTGTAGCCGCGCGTCGCCGGTGGTTCACCGATCGCAAGGCCGATTTCGCGCTGGGCCATCGCAAACCGCGTCACCGAATCCATCATGAAAAGAACATTCTTTCCCTGATCACGCCACGCTTCTGCGATGGACGTGGCCGTGAACGCCGCGCGTAAACGAAGGGGTGCGGGCGTGTCGGACGTTGCGACGACTACGACCGCTCGCTTCATCCCTTCAGGCCCAAGATCTTTTTCGATAAATTCCCGAACTTCGCGACCGCGTTCACCGACGAGCGCGATCACGACGACGTCGGCCTCTGATCCGCGGGCGATCATTCCCATCAACGTTGATTTTCCGACGCCGGATCCGGCAAAGAGACCCAACCGCTGACCGACGCCGAACGGGATAAAGGTATCGAGTGCGCGAACGCCGGTCTGAAAAGCATTGTGAATCCGCTGACGGCGGAGCGGATGCGGGGGCGTCGCCGACTGGCCGATACTCCGGTCGATCGGCATCAGGCCAAGTCCATCAAAAGGTCGGCCAAGCGCATCAAGTACCCGACCAAGCATCTCCGGACCGGGACGTGGCAAAGCCGGCCGATCGCACGCGGCCACTTCACAGCCGACATGGAGGCCTGCCGCATCTCCGAGCGGCATGAGAAGGACGCGATGCTCACGAAAGCCAACAACCTCAGCGCGGACGTTAAAATCCACGCGTGGCGAACGGATCTGACAAAGCTCACCCAAACCAACGTTGGGACCGTCTGACTCGATGATCAGACCGGCCACACCCGTGACCGCACCCACGCGCTGAACGGGCGGCAAATGCCGAACCTGCGAACGCAGAGTATCAATGAGAGGTGCGACGACAGAAGCCATGGGATTACTCAGGCCGCTGAAAGCGGAGGCGGCGGGACTATGCCGTCGATGAACGAGCAGAATTCGGGAGTGGAACACCACAGGCGCACGAATCTATCCGCTTTGGCCCTGCTCTGCCGTACCCGGCGATTTACGAACGGGGTCGCATCAAGGTGCTGATCCAGTCCAACTGCGACGGCGTCCTTTCCGACAGTGCGCTCCGTTTGAAATTCAAAATTGATCGTCATGTAGGCAGCAAGCTGTGGGAAAGCGCGGTGAGTTTTACCTGTTGTCGGGCATCGGTGAGACCGAAGCGGCTTCGAACCTGGCAGTCGCCAGGCGACAACGTGCTTTCAACGCGAATACGCAGACCGGGATACCGCTCTTTCCATTGAGGATTCAGCTTGTTGAGCACATCTGCATCGCGGGCACCGATTACTAACTCAAGGTTCTCCCGCTCGGGGAAAAGTTCGGAAAGTGCGTCCTCGCAAAGTTTGGAGATCACTTCAGCTGGAGGCTCGTAACCCGCCAACAATCGACGCGCGATCTCAACGGCGAGACCAGGCAGCGCGTCGCGCAACTGCGCGACCAACACAGGTTCAAGCTCTGCGACCTTTTTGAAAACGCCTTCGCTCAACTGTTCGATGTCGGCGCGAAACTCGACCATTTGCTGGTCCGCACCACCCCGAGCGTCGTCGATGCCACGGCGATACGCCGCCTGAGTTGCGCGCGCCAAGTCGGCCTCGACATAGATGCGTCCAACCTGTCCGGGAGCAGAGACGCCGGTCAGCGGACGATCGAAGGCGATGAGCTTGGAAAAAGGCATTTAGAAGATGGCGAGTGACGTGGCCGATCAAGCCACGAGGCTTTGAGTCGCATCCGACTCGAGCGTGATCTGCCCTTCTTCTTCCAGTCGGCGCACGACTTGAATGATGGCATCTTGAGCGATTTCGACGTCCTTGAGTCGAACCGGCCCGAGCATCTCGATTTCTTCGCGAAGACTTTCCGCAGCGCGCTTGGAGATCGCGGCGTAAAACTTTTCGCGCAGCGACTCGCTCGCGGACTTCATCGAAATTGCCAGGCTCGAAGAATCGACCTCGCGGAGTACGCGCTGCAGATCCGCCGGTTGCAGACGACTCAGGTCTTCGAAGCTGAACAGCTTCTTGCGAATGGCCGCGCCCAATTGCGCATTCCGCTCCTCGAGCCGTGCGAGCAAATTCTTGCTCATGTCCTTTTCGAGCTGATTCAGGAGATCGGCTACCGCACGCACGCCACCGCTGCGGTGAAATGCCGGGCGAACTTTCGTGTCAAAATGCTTGCCCAAGCTGCGGGCGATCTTCCCGACCAATTCAAGGGAAGTGGATTCAATGGTGCCAAGGCGCTCGATGACTTCTTCACGAAGTTCAGGTCCAAGCAGTCCAAAAACTTCGGCCGACTTCGTGCCATCGAGATACGACAACACGAACGAGATGGTCTGTGGCTGCTCGTTCTTGATGAGATTAAAAATCTGCCGGCCTTCCATCTCGCTGATCTCCTTGATCACCTCGATCGAAGTACCCACGGGTCCGACTCGTCCAATGATCGAAGCCGCCTTGTAGTCTCCCTTGGCAATTTCCAGCGTCCGCTGCGCGTACGCTAATCCACCGAGAGCAGAATTGTGACTCTGGGCGACCACTGAAGCGAACTCTTCGAGCGCTTGTCTTTGGACCGACTCCGAAACGATGCTGATGTTTGACATCTCTCGGCAGAGCAGCTCGATCTCGGGCTCGTCAAATTGCTTGAGCACGTTGGCGGCTGCGTCCGGGCCAATTACGACGAGGAAAATCGCGAGCTTCTGCTGCCGGCTCGCTTTGGCGAAATCGATTTCGATCATGGCGACGAACCCCCCTTAGTTCTTGGCGGCGCCGGCGGCGACCCAGTCACGCAAAGCAACACCGATGTTCGCCGGTTTCTGGCGAATGAGTTCATTCAGGAGATCGGGCGTCACGCCATTCGATGAGGGCAGCGAACGGTGCGCGGCCTCAGGAGTCATTGACAGAACCTCGATTGGCACGGGCTCAGGCTTTTGACGGCCAAGCATCCGGTAGAAGAAAAATAGAACGATCACTGCTCCCAGCATGGCAGACCAGCGACTGCCCGCCTCGATCCAACCTTGCCAGCGGCTCTGACTCTCGATGGCCGCGATTTGAGAAGGGATATGCTCGGCAGCCTGGAAAGGCATTTCTTGCAGTGAGACCAAAGAGTCGAGTGACTGCCCAGCAGTCGTTTTCAAACCGAGCGCATTGACGACCAGCTGGCGCAGCGCATTCAGCTCTTCCGCTGATCGCTTTTGCGGTTCTGGAGCCGGCGCCGCTGCACCCTTGTCATTGACGGTCGCGGCCACCTGTCGCGGAGCGACAAATACGGCAGCCGTAAGATTCTTGACCGTGCCCGGATTACGCGTCGTATTCGACGTGGTCCGATTGATCTCGTAGGTGGTCGTCCGGTTCTTTCGATTTTGTTCGGTGTTTGAGACGGGCCGCGCGTTTTCCGTTCCAGGACTTTTTTCCGGAACGTTTGCACTTACGCCGACCACGCCACCACTCGAGCGAGACTCTGCGGATGAAGAAGTGTCCTCAACGATTGATTGTGACCGGACAACGGCGCCATCTGGATCATATTTTTCCTCCATGACGGTCGTCGCTTCGGTGTCGATTTCGGCTGAGACGCGGACCACGGCGTTGCCCGGTCCGATGACCGCCGCGAGCATCGATTCGACTTTCTTGGCAAAATAATCTTCGACCTGCTGGCGGTATCGCATTTGCGATGACGCGTTCGCAAGGGTCGGATCCTGCTTCAACTCTTCGGAAAGCACGTGACCACGGTTGTCGACTACGGCGACCTGATCGGGCGAAAGACCCTGGACCGCGTTTGCGACCAGATGTCGAACGGCGTTGACCTGATCGGGATCAAGACGGGTGCCACCGACATCGATGAACACCGAAGCCGTCGACTTCACTCCCTGGTCGGTCAGCAGCAGGCGATTTTCTGGCTGAACGATCATCACGCGGGCTGCGCGGACGCCTTGTAATTGCATGATGGTACGGGCGAGTTCGCCCTGCACCGCGCGCAAATAATTCGTGCGTTGCACGAAATCAGAGAGCCCAAATTGACCCTTATCAAAAATTTCAAAACCAACGCCGTCGCCACTCGGCAGACCCTTGGCCGCGAGGTCCATCCGCAGCTTGTAGACCTGGTCGGCCGGTACTTGCACCGCAGTGCCACCAGCACTGACGACGTGCGGAATGTTCTGCGTTTGCAGCTGACCGATGATCGACGCGGCGTCTTTCTCGCTGAGTCGCGCGTAGAGCAACTGGTAGTCTGGACGGCGGGACCACAACACAACCGCGATGAGACCCCCGACCACCGCACAGGCGGCGACGGCGAGGGACACGCGTTGGTTGAGGCCTAGCTGTTTCCATAGATCGAGCAAGGACTGGGTGAAATTTTTCATCGAACGAAGCGGAAGCGGAAAGAAAGAGGCATGAAATGAAACGTGTGACGGTTACGAGGTGCAGCGCTCATACCTGCATCCGCATCAACTCCTGGTAGGATTCCACGAGCTTGTTGCGGACCTCGACCATCATACTAAAAGCAACCGACGCTTCCTGCATCGCGATGACGCTCTGGTGCAGTTGGTCTGAATCACCGAGCAGAACCTTGCGTGTCATGACTTGCGCGGCGTCCTGTTTCTCGCTGACGGATGCAACCAAGTTGTCCAAAACCTGACCGAACCCATCGTGTGGAGTGGCGGTGAGTGGCCCGGAAGGCGTCAGCGCACTTTTCGGCAATGGCCCATCGATGCGGGTTAAAGCACCAGGCTGAACAGGGAGGATATTGCCGATGGAAGACATGGAGAACGGAATACAGGTGAGAGGAAGGAGGGCTTACTTGCCGATCTGCAGCGTCTTCATCGCCATCTGTCGGGCGTTTTTCGCGACGGCCAAATTGGCTTCGTAGGCGCGAGACGCGGTGATGAGATCCACCATTTCATAAGAGAGGTTCACGTTCGGCATGGTCACGAGACCGTCCGCACCCGCATCAGGATGCTGGGGATTGTAAACCTGCTGGCCGGCAGTACGGTCGGTACTGATCGTTGCGACCTTGATGCCTTGAGCTGCGGCGCCGCCACCACTCTGCCGACGCATCAGCTCGGTTTCGAAAGAAATGACCTGGCGTTGATAGGGACCACCATTGGGAGTTCGGGTCGTCTGCGCGTTGGCTATATTTTGCGCGACAATATCGAGCCGCGTCTTTTGCGCATTCAGTGCGCTGCCAGTCACATCAATTCCGGAAATGAGATTCATGGATTAGCGGAAATGGTTAGGTCGCTGAACGGCCGGTGATGGCCATCTTCAGCTGCTTCAGGTTGCCGGAGATCAAGTCGGCCAGGAACTCGTGCTGTACGGCGTTGTGATTCATCGCCAACAGCTCACGTTCGATTTCGACCGTGTTTCCATCCGGCCGCATGCTGCGGGCCGAAAGGTCTTCAGCCAGCTGTGGCTTCAAGTCGTCGGCGTTTGCACCGAATTTACCCGCTGCCATCCGCGATTTCAGCTGTTGCGCAAAATCCGGCGAAACATCGAGTCGATGATATCCTGGCGTCTCCGCGTTCGCGATATTCGACGCGATTGCCTCCTGCCGGAGTACAGCAGCATCCAACAGCTTTCTCGCCATCTGGTAGTTGTCGGATTGAAAGATCGGATCGATCACCCTTGGCCCTTAGCAAAGCAGGTGCCACCCACCAGTGACGTTGCTTAACTGATTCTAGAGTAGACGAATATATTTAAGACGGAGCTGGGATGCCGTTCGGCTGGGGCAGACGAAAACTAATGCGGCAATTATTGCCTGATCGACGGATGAAATACGGCGCCGGAGCTTCATTACGACCGCCACGAGTCGATAGAGAATGTAATCTGCATGAGGGAAAGTGAGTTCGATTTTATCCGTAGTCTCGTCTATGAACGCAGCCGCATCAGTCTCAGTTCCGATAAGCGGGAATTGGTGTCGGCGCGTCTGGGCAAGCGGCTGCGCGCCACCAATCTGCCAACAATCGGCGACTACTGCCGATTGCTCCAATCGCCCGGACAGGAGGCCGAGCTGTCGAACCTGATCGATGCGATCTCCACCAATCACACGTTTTTCTTTCGCGAGAACGCCCATTTTGACTTCCTGCGGAAAACGGCGGTTCCAGAGATGCAGGCCCGTGCAGCCAAAGAACGCTGGTCACAGTTCCGCGTTTGGAGCGCCGCTTGCTCGACCGGCGAAGAGCCGTACTCGATCGCAATTACGCTCGCCGAGTGTCTCTCAACGTGGTCCTGGCAAATCGAGGCGACCGATATCTCCCATCGCGTTCTTGAAAAGGGAACGGCCGGCATTTACCGCGAAGAAACAATCGACCGCCTCCCGAAAAATGTTGTCCAAACCCATTTTCAACGGGGTTTCGGCCCGCAGGACGGAAACTACCGAGCCAAGGCTACGCTTCGGGATCGCATCCGGTTTCAACAGCTAAACCTCCTCGAGGGCGAACCGCCATTTTCCGAGCTGTTCCACGTCATTTTCTGCCGCAATGTCATGATCTATTTCGACCGCCCAACGCAGGAGGAACTGATCGCAAAGCTCGTGCGCCGTCTCGTCCCGGGTGGCTATTTATTCGTTGGGCACGCGGAAAGTCTCACGGCCCTTCGTCACACGCTCCAAACGGTTCGCCCGGCTGTTTATCGGCGCGACACCTCCGCCACGTCATGAACCCACGCATTCGCGTCTTGATTGTCGACGACTCCGCGGTCGTCCGAAAACTTGTCACCGACGCATTGCGCGCGGACCCAGAACTCGAGGTGGTCGGCACCGCCGTCGATCCCTATGTCGCTCGGGATAAGATCAAGGAGCTGAAGCCCGATGTGCTTACGCTCGATCTGGAGATGCCTCGCATGGATGGCCTCACGTTTCTGCGCATCCTCATGGAGCAGCATCCGATGCCCGTGGTGATCATGAGTTCCCTTTCTCAAAAGGGTTCTGATTACGCGCTCGAAGCGCTCCGTCTTGGCGCGTGTGATGTGTTGGGCAAGCCGTCGGGATCGTATTCATTCGGAGATCTTGGCCCGCAACTGATCGCGCGGATCAAGGCAGCGGCCGGGACTCGTTTGCGCCGACCGCTCATTCCAGCCTCCACAAAACCGATCGCTCCCCGACTTCGGCCCGCTGCGTACGCTTCGGCGATGTCCGCACGACAAATCATCCTGCTCGGAGCATCGACCGGCGGAACAGAAGCGCTACGCGAAGTGTTGACGCGTCTCCCAGCCGGGCTGCCCGGGATCGCAATCGTGCAGCACATTCCGGCCGTGTTTTCAAAAGCCTTCGCTGACCGACTCAACACGCAGTGCGCGTTCGAGGTGCGCGAAGCCGTCGACGGAGACCGGCTCATGCCGGGCCTGGCACTGATCGCTCCCGGTAATTTTCATTTGATGCTGCAATGGCAGGGCGACCACTATCGCGCGCGAGTAACCGGTGGCCCGCAAATCTGGCATCAACGCCCTGCAGTGGACTTACTTTTCAAATCTGCCGCTGACTGTGGCGCTGCACCGCACGCGATCGCGGGGGTACTCACCGGCATGGGCAAAGACGGAGCGGAAGGTCTGCTGCGGCTGCGCGATCTCGGCGCGACGACCTTCGCCCAAGACGAGGCCAGTTGTGTGGTCTACGGCATGCCACGTGCCGCTTGGGAAAACGGTGGCGCGCAGCGTCAGCTTTCCATTGACCGAGTCGCTGATTTCATCGTCCATCCGAAGACAGACGCGCCCGCCCTTGCGTCGGTCATGCCATGAACAACCCAGCCGCCACTCCGATCCCGTCAACGATCCTGATCGTGGACGATGAGCCGGTCGTCCTCGCAGCCCTTCAGCAGACGCTTGAGCGCGAGCGGTTCCATGTCGTCGCTTGTTCGAGCCCCACAAAAGCTCTGTCGATTCTGCACGATCGCGACTTCGCGGTCATCATCTCGGATCAAAAAATGCCCGAGATGCTGGGACTGGACTTCCTGATCGAAAGTCGGCGCATCCGACCGCACGCGTCGAGAATTCTGATCACGGCCGTGCTCTCCTTGCCGACCATTGTTGACGCGATCAACAAAGGTGAAATTTTTCGCTTCGTCGCCAAACCGTGGTTACGCGAGGAGCTGATCGCGACCGTTCGCAATGCCGTCCAACGCCATGAACTGGTCACGCACAACACGGTTCTGCAGGCCGAGACTCAGCGGCTGAACAGCGAGCTCACGTCGGCCAATGGCGCGCTGGCCGCTCAAGTGAGAGATTTGGAGCAACAGCGGCAGAGACTCGACGCCGCGAACCAGGAGCTTGCCGCCAATTACGAGCACTCATTGGAACTTTGTCGGCGCATTCTGACCACCTACGATCCGATCCTGGGCGGACAAGCCAAAGCATTGGTTGAATTCGCCGGGTTGATGTCAGGGACGAATTTGCTCGATGACGCGCAACGTCACGCGTTGCGCACCGCCGCGTGGTTATGTGATCTGGGACTCATCGGCGTTCCCCGCGAAATGCTCCGCGCATTTCGCTCGAAGATGGAAGAGCTCACGGAACGCGAGCGAGCGATGCTCCACAATCACCCGGTTTACAGCCAGACCCTCGCATCGCTCGTCGATGACAAGTCTGGGGTCGGCGAAGTGATTCGCGCACACCATGAGCGGTTCGATGGGCTGGGCTATCCCGACGGACTCGCGGGCGACGCGATTCCGTGGCCTGCACGGTGTCTCGCCGTCGCCGTTGGATTTGTGGAGTCAGGTTTGCCGAAAGCGGCGGCTATCGACTTGCTGCTTTCGGAGTCCGGCAAAGCGTATGATCCGGAAGCGGTGAGGCTCTTCCTGAAGGTCACGAATCTTGCCCAACTGCCGCGACAGGTTCGCGAGATTACATTGCACGAGCTCGAACCAGGAATGGTGTTGGCAAATGGAATTTACAGTCCGCACGGGCTGCTCCTGATCGGCGAAGGACAAGAGCTCAGTCCGGGTACCATCGCGAAGATAAGGAGCCACAACCAGGTCACTCCGATCAGTCAGCGGTTGTTGGTCCGAATTTGATTCACGCATACGCGTTACGCAGGCTGGTTCTCGCGATTGACGCACATCGGCCGGTGTCCGACATCGATGAACAGTTCCTCTGCGGATTCGCCCGGATTCCGTTTCATCAACTCAAGTTTGCTTCGGCAGAACCGTATAAAAGTTCAGGGTCCGTACCCAATGTTCCCATATGATCGGTCGCGCCCAATTTCTTCTCGCACTGTCGCCCACTAGCGGCGTCGCATAAGCATGGCCTCTCCGACTCTCGCTTCCATTTTCGCGCAGCGCGTCGTCGTGGGCGTCGGAGACATGGCCGTTTCCAACAACGCGCAAGTCACCCTGAGCACGTATGCACTCGGCTCGTGCATCGGAGTCGTGGCCTACGACCCCATCGCCAAAGTGGGCGGCATTCTCCACCTGATGCTGCCGCATTCCTCCATTTCACCGGACAAAGCGCAGCTCCAACCCGCGATGTTCGCGGACACAGGTCTCCCCCTCTTCTTCCGTTCGCTCGGTGGAATGAAAGGTGACCGTAATCGTGTGCGGCTTTTCGTCACTGGGGGCGCGTGCGTCCTGACAAGTCACGACGCGTTCAAAATCGGTGAGCGAAACACCAAGGCCACACTCGAGTTTCTCTCGGCGAATGGATTACAGGTTCGCCAGGTCATTACTGGCGGAACGACCAATCGAACGGTTCATCTCCAGATTGGCTCCGGTGAAATGACGCTCAAGACCCCGGAAGGCACCGAGGCAATCTCGCTGGCTGCGTAGCGCAGCGTTCGAGGCGAGCGAAGATCCGGACCGCAGTCGCCGGCAGTCGGCCTAGAACGCCACTTTACCGTGGGTGAGCTTATCCTTCAAACGGGCACTCGCACGCTCATGCACAATCGGCATCGTCTGCTCGAGCAGTTCCGGCGTGAATCCCCACTCGAGCATGAAGTCTGAGTTCAGCTCGACGAGGAAACCCTCTTCGCCAACTCCAGGACCAAACGACGTGGCGATGAATTTTGCGGCTTGTAGGTGAGCAATCAATGGCAGCGCATCTTCTGGTGCCTGCATAGGATGCAGGTAGTACTCAGCCACGGCCACCAGCAAAGGCGGGAAATTCCAAGCGGCTAGTAAGCGGGCGCCGACCTGAACGTTGTTGTAACCCAAAACCGTCGTCTCTGCATCCGTCCAGACGCATTGCTTCGCCGCTGCATGGGCACGAATCTGGGGGAAGAAATCTTCACACGTGTGGGTCAGCGCGAGTTTGCCTAAGTCACAAAGCAACCCGCTCGTGTAAGCGGTCTGCGGAGAAATGAGCTGACTGCTCTGAGCGAGCGCTTCCGCGGCGAGGGCGGTGCAGAGCGCGTGACGACTGAAATCGCCCGCCTCTCCCTTTCCGACTCCCGTTTCCCACCGCGAGACCAACGCGAGCGCAGCGAGACGAAAGAGCTCCTGCTGCCCGAGTCGAACCACGGCCTGAGAAAGATTTTCGGCACGCACCGATGAACCGAAATACGCTGAGTTCGCCAATCGCAACGTGGACGCCGCGAGGCCCGGATCGACGGTGATAAGATCGGCGATGTCATCTGCAGTCGTATCCGGAGAATCGAGCGCCATCATCAAACGGGGCAGCAACGCTGGCGCGCATGGGAGCCGCAGAGCACGATCGGCAACTTCGTCGAGAGTGGGCGTGGGTTGTGAGAGCACGGGAGTGAAGACTGAAGATGCTGGGTTAGGCTGCTTGCAGTAGCGTTCCGGGATCGAGAATGAGAGCGATGTTCCCATCGCCGAGGATCGCACCACCTGCGACGCCCGGCAGACTTTGCATGAAAGCTCCAAGATTTTTGATTACGACTTCTTGCTTGCTCACCATCTCATCCACGAGGAGCGCAGAAACTTTGCCGGAATGTTCAACGATGACGACAATTCCATCCCATGGGTTGTCGGCTTGGTGAGGAATACCAAAGCGTCGATGCAGTCGGTGGATTGGTACCAGCTTTCCACGCAGGTCCAAAACTTCGCCCTGGCCATGAACGGTCGAGATCATCTCGCGTGTTGGACGCAAGGCGCGCTGCACCGAAGTGCTGGGCAGAATGAAGCGGTCTTCACCCACGCGGACCACGAGGCCGTCAATGATGGCCATCGTGAGTGGCAGCTTGATCTTGAAAGTGGAACCACGCCCGACCTCGGATGTGATCTCAATTTTGCCGCGAAGCTTCTCGATGTTCCGCTTCACGACGTCCATGCCCACGCCACGTCCAGAGACGGACGTAACTTTCTCGGCCGTTGAGAATCCGGGCGCAAAGATCAGCGCAAGGATTTCGTCACGACTCAGGAGGGCTCCGGCTGGAATCACGCCCTTCTCGACGGCTTTCTGATAAATGCGGTCAGGATCAATGCCTCGTCCATCGTCCTGCAGCTCGATGACGATGTTACTGCCCTGATGATACGCTTTGAGATGCAGCGTTCCCGTTTCCGACTTGCCGGCCGCAATACGTGCCGCGGTCGTTTCCAAGCCATGGTCGAGGGCGTTACGGACCATGTGGACGAGAGGGTCGCCGATCTCTTCCACGACGGTACGATCCAACTCGGTGTCATCACCGCTCGTGATGAACGAAACCTTTTTGTTGAAGTCGCGTGCGAGATCGCGCGCAAGGCGTTCCATTTTTTGGAAGCTTTGCTTGATTGGAATCATGCGCAGCGACATCGCGGTGTGCTGCAGCTCCTTCGTGATACGCGACAGCTGCGCCACGTTTCGTTGGAGCGGGGATCCGGTATTTTCTCCGTGCTGCCGCGCGGTCTCCAGAAGCTGGCTTTGGACGATCACCAGTTCGCCCACGACGTCCATCAGTGAGTCGAGCTTTTCTGTGTTAACGCGCACCGTAGCTCCCGCGGCGACTTTCGGTGCCGCACCAGACATTTGCTGAGAGTTGGCAGCCGGCTTTGCAGTCGTCCCGGTGGGCCGCGCATCTGCCGCGGGTTCAGGGGCCGCGAAAGGTATCACCGGTTCTGCCGCTGGCGCGGGCTCGTCGACGGGGGCTGCGACGCTTGGCTCTTTTCGAGCAGAACTCGTAGCCGGGACGAGCATCTCCACATCAGCAGTCTCGGGATTTGCGGCGAGTTTCTTTACTGCACTGATCAAATGTCCGACAGGAATTACCTGGCTGGGCAGCTGACCTTTCTCGAGTGCCAAGGCAACCTGCTGCGTTAACGCCTGCAGGGCGTCACGACTCCCGAGGATGACGGTGATGATCGCGGCGTTCAGTCGCAACTTCTGATTCCGAGCAAGATCAAGCAGTGACTCGACCTCATGGGCCAGCGTTTGCATTGGCACCAACCCTAAAAATCCAGCGTTGCCCTTGATCGTGTGGAAGGAGCGGAAAATCGAGTTCAGCGCTTCCGGATTATCGGGTTGCTGGTCGAGCGCGAGGAGCGCGGCTTCAATTTGCTGAAGGTGGTCGACGGCCTCGCCGTAGAACTCACCCAGCAGCTCTTGGTTGTCTTCCAAATGCAGACACAGCAGGACGTCGGCAGGACCAGACTTTTCCTCGATCGAGCACGTTGCTCCAATTGCGACTTCCTGAGCCACAGGCTCGGTGTTGTTGAAAGGCGGAATCGCGTTCCCCGCTTTCAAGCATTCAACGGAGATCGGAAGCCATTCCACCAGCCGGCGAAGCTGTCCGAGCGACTGGTCATCGAACGGCTGCGCGGTATCGAGCATCGCTTCGAGAACCACGTGGGTCGCTACGATGGGCGCCCGGAGAAGTGGATCCGTGGAGCAAATTTCACGGAGATCACCGAGCAGGCTATAGGCCGGCACAAGGCCATCGTCTCTCCCCGTCTGGGCGAGAATTGATTCAGCGGCGAGGCGGTTGAGGGCGTCTTCTAACGCCTGAAAAGATTCCGAGGGAATGGACATGCGCAAAGCCGTGATAAAGGCGTTCTGATCATCGGCCGAAAACGGGTAAGAGTTAGGACAACTTTCCATCGTAACCGCCTACGTGCTCCATCCTCGCCCGCAGAGCATTCGAACTAAGGAATCTCCCTAGCTGTTTCGCTCAACTCGGGGTCGTTCGGTCCGATAGCAAGGCTGGTCAAAAACGCGCGATCTATTCGCCGCCACCAACCCACTCCATGGCAACAGCCCTCTCTCCCAAAATCGCTTCATCGAACTTAACGGGCAAGTACCTGACCGTGGTACTCGACAACGAAGCTTATGGTATCGCCGTACTCAAGGTCCGGGAGATCATTCGCATGCAGAAGATCACGCCGGTCCCACAAATGCCGGGCTTTGTGAAGGGTGTGATCAACCTCCGCGGCCGAGTCATTCCCGTGGTCGATCTGCGCGTGAAGTTCAATCTCAAGGCAGAATTTGCTGAGCGCACGTGCATCGTTGTTGTCCAAGTGAAGCTCCCGACCGAACAAATTGTGCAGATGGGCCTGATCGTAGATAGCGTCGAAGAGGTGGTTACGCTCACGGACGCCGAAATCGAACCCACACCCGACTTCGGCACACGAGTGGATACTTCCTATTTGCTCGGCATGGCCAAAGTTAAGGGCCAGGTGAAGACGCTCCTCGATATCGACCGCGTAGTCGCACCCGAGACGGTGCAAGCGATCGTCGAATCGACCTGATAGAGGCGTCAGTTGAAGTCGCACTGACTTCCGGAGTCTGTGCGCCCGGGCCGTTACGCATCACAGGCGGTTGCGGCGTGTAATTGCAGACGCGATGCGTCGCCATGCAATTAGCTCAATCGTTCTTGGTACCTGCCGATGATGGCATTGAGCAAGTGCGGCAAGTCGCCACAGGAGCTCACCGCAAACACCCCATGCGAGCCCCCATGACCGTATCCCGAAGGCTGATTCTCATCAGCGTCATCGTGTCGCTACCGCTGGTAGCGATCACTGTCTTCCTCGTCGTCACGGCCGTGAACAAAGACATCGATTTCGGCCGGTGGGAAAAGATGGGGAACGAGTATCAGCGGCCGCTGGAGACTCTACTCGAACTCCTCCCGCAACACCAGGCGCTCATCCTTGCTGCCCGCGGCAAAGATCACGCCGATCACACCCGGCGTGCGGTCGTGGCACACGGCATCGATGCTGCGTTCACGGGTGTTGCAGACATTCAATCGCGATTTGGAGTTGCACTGCAATTCACTCCCGAAGGTCTTGCTCAGCGGAAACGGGAACACGTTCTTCCCGCGAACGTGATCAAGGAGTGGCAGGATCTTTCGGCGAGTGCGCCGCAATTGAACGCCGCGGACTTGGCCGACCGCCATGCTCATCTGATCGCCGACGTGCGCACCATGATCACGCACGCCGGTGACACCTCGAATCTGATTCTAGACCCCGACCTGGACAGCTATTACTTGATGGACGCGACGCTCGTTGCGCTGCCTCAAACTCAGGACAGAACTGCAACCGTTGCTGCGTACGCTGAATCGCTGGTCAGCGGTTCTGTCCCCACCCCGGCGCAGAGAACTCAATTGGCCGTTTTTGCCGCACTGCTGAAGGAGGCCGATTTGGATCGGATCAACGCGGATGTGGAAACGACCCTGAACGAGGACACCAATTTCTACGGCACCAGTACCTCGCTCCATGCGGCGCTTCCGAGTGCAGTTGAGAAATATAACCACGCAGCGCGAAGCCTCATCCAGCAAGTAACGACCCTTGCGGGTGACTCTTCTGTTTTCGATGCCGTTGAGTTTTCACGGGCCGCAGCAGAAGCCCGATCAGCCAGTTTTCAACTCTGGAGAACAGCCGCAGCAGAGTTGGACACGCTGTTGGACATTCGGATTCGGCATTACGAGAGATCGCGAATGATCAGCCTTGGTTTAACTGCCCTGACCATGGCAATGGCCGCGACCGCAGTCTTTTTTATGATACGTTCGATGAAGCGCGTGCTCGATGAGCTCACGCGCACACTCACCGGCGGAGCAGAACATGTCGCATCCACGGCCCAACAAGTGGCGGCGTCCAGCCAAACGTTAGCTGACGGAGCCTCCGAACAGGCCGCGTCCCTGGAAGAGACGAGCGCCGCCCTTGAAGAAGTTTCGAGCATGACGAAGCGAAATGCGGACGGCGCTACACAGGCTCGAGACCTTGCATCCGAAACCCGTGCGGCCGCGGATTCAGGAGCAGCCGACATGGAGGCGATGAAGCATGCGATGGACGCGATTGCCGTTTCGTCGGCGGGAATCTCGAAAATCATCAAGACAATCGACGAGATTGCATTTCAAACCAACATCCTCGCGCTGAACGCGGCGGTCGAAGCAGCTCGCGCCGGCGAGGCTGGAATGGGCTTTGCTGTGGTCGCCGACGAAGTCCGAAGCCTCGCACAACGTTCTGCGCAGTCAGCCAAGGAAACCGCGGCGAAAATCGAGGAAGCAATTCACAAGAGTGAAGACGGTGTCCGAATCTCCAGCAAGGTCGCTGAGTCCCTCAGCCAGATTGTCGAAAAGGCACGTAAGGTGGACGCCTTGGTCGCGGAAATCGCGACGGCATCGACCGAGCAAAGCCAGGGGTTGACACAGGTAAACGCAGCGGTTCGTCAGATGGACAAGCTGGTCCAAGCCAACGCAACAAACGCAGCTGAAACGGCCGCTGCGGCTGACGCGCTGCGGGATCAATCGATCGCCACGCGACGCGATTTGTCTCATCTTGTTGCGCTGACTGGTGGCTCAAACCGCGCGACTGATTTGACGCAGTCATCCGCGAAGACGGCTGACGAATCTGCTCCTCGCCGATCGACCACAGCACGTCGAAGCGTTGAGCGTTCCCAAAGTTTCACCCGATCGCCCCAGAACGAAGCCGCCTCGGCGAACAATCGGGAGTAACGGCGAGCCACCTGCCTGGTGGGCTGCCTGGGTTGAATGGACACGGCCGCCCCGCACGGGAGTGCTGCATCGGGCCCCACGCAGATCGATCGCAGCTCGCGTACTACCGGGCGGCACGAAGGCGAAAACGCGAGATACCGCGCTTCCGACTTTTTATCGAAAGCTGAGACGAGTTAAGCGATTCACCCGTCGCCGCTGCTTGGTTTCAGGGCAAATGTCAGGCTGGGGAATCCCGGACCCAGACTGGGGCCTCGAGCGGAATGCGCCAATCAACGGAAATTTCAGGATCTTCTGGTCGGACGCTTCGATGACGTTCGACCGGTGACGGCGGCGGAATTCGTCAACGACGGTCGGACGCGCAAGCGCAGAACACCGAACATCTCCAGTTCCCGGAGAGTCGACTCGCGATCAACTGGTCGTGTGCAAAACAAAAATTGGGCGGACGGCCACACACAAAGCCGTCCGCCCACTGCTTCTCACTATCCCCAAAATGATTAGACGGCGGCGGCTGCGAGCTGCGGTGCCGCTGATTTGCCGAGGTTTGCTTTCGCTTCCTCGAGCGAATCGTAGAAGGTCCAGCCGCGGGTATCCTCGAAGCCCTTACACTCCGAGATGATCTGCGGATTGGCCACCAGAGCGAACTGCATCGCGAGCTCGCGGCAGGTCTGCATTGCCTGGAACAGGAGTTTGATGACTCCCATGTGCAGAGAGCGGATTTGATGAATGTCGATGACGACTTTGTTGTGGCCGGCGTCGACGGCTTGGGAGAATTTCGGCTTCAGGTACGTTGCCGCCTCGGCGATGACCGCAGGTGAGCAATTTTCCGGCAGCCGCATGATCAGGCTGTCTCCTTCGACCGCGTAATAGCGTTGCGACGTGTCCAGATTCATCGCCTTCGCCATCTTCGTCTCAAGCTCACCGAGATCGATTGGCTTGGTGATGATTGCGCTGAACCCGACCGTTTGCGCCTGCTGCTGTTGCGCCGTTTCCGTCTTAACCACCAGCGCAAACACGGGCGTGTACTTGGTCTTCACATTCGTCCGGATCAGCCGGAACAACGTGAATGCAGAATCTTCCGGCAACGAAAGACTCACCAGCATGAGATCTGGCGGTGTCCGCGAACAAAAATCGATCGCCTCACCCTGCGCCGCGACGCCGTGCACTTTCCACGGCGTGTGTTTCAGACCTTCCTGGATCTGCTGAATGATCGCTGGCTTGTCTTCCACAATCAGGATGTCAGCAGGATCGAAAATTGATTTCGCCTTGGCCGGAGTCTCGGACAGCGGCTTTAAGTCAATCACGCGGCCCGCCTTTTCAATGAGTACGTCCTCCTTGAATGGCTTTACCAGGTAGTCGCGTACTCCGATCTTCGCAATTTTGAGAACATTATCCCGCCCGCCTTCAGCCGTGAGCATCATGACCGGAATGCCTTTGAGCGCCGGGTCTGATTTCAACTTCGTCAGCATCTCGACGCCATCCATCACCGGCATCGTCACGTCGAGGAGGATCAGGTCGGGGGTTTCCTTGGCGGCGAGCGCAAGACCTTCGACGCCATTTCCCGCCTCGAGGATTTCGCAGTCGAACGTCTTGAACGCTTTGCGAACGATGATGCGGACGGTTTTTGAATCGTCGACGGTGAGAATCTTATAGCGCATGGTAATTGGGTGAGGTCACTTACTCTTCGTCCTTCATGAGGACGTCGGTGATGATGCGGTGTCCTCCGCAGTCGAAATGGTAAATATGGCGGGTAACTGAACTGATCGGTTCGATCGTGAAATTGCTGCCGTGCAAAATGGAAGGGATCGTCAGCTTGCAGGGATAACCGGCATCGCAGAGCCCATTCTTGAAACTCCCGACGGTCATATTGGTCAGTTCGCCGATCGCGTCATTCATGACCTCGTCGCCCGCATCTTCGAGCTCAGCCTCTGTCATTCCGAGGAGCTGACACGTGCAATGGCGCGCGAATCCAATGTCCAGATACAGGTAAATGAGACCGTTGGCATCGCCGATGAAACCGACGGTGCCCACAACGTGGGGTCGAGGATTACCCGCTAATGGAGACTGCACCGGCCAAACCTTATCCAGATTATCGCTGGCCACCGGCGTCAGCACAGGATCCCGACCCAGCATGGTTTTGAACACGTCACCGACTGCACGAGCGATGTTATCGCGAATGAGGGAGTCGGTAATTTGCTCGGCGGCAGGCATGGCGGGGGACGTGAGAGAATGCAGGCTTCCCGAGCTATCGGCGCATTTGGCCGTCGATTTAACAAGAAGTAGGGAGTTTCCAGTCTTGGAACCCCTAATCAGCGGGCAGTCCTTCGACGGCTGGCTGCATGAGCAGACCGGCGCTCACGAACTCAGGGCTGCGCCGTCAGTTAGATTCGGTGCGAAAGGGCCGTTCGGTACTGCCCAAAGCGACCACCTGGTTGCAAACACGCTATACTCCCGCCCCAAGGGTCTTCAGCCCGACTATCCATCGATCGAGGCGAGATCGGCGTCGATCGGATCACCTGCGAGTCGGTATTCCTGCAATTTGTTACGCAAGGTTCGGATGCTGATCCCAAGCTCGGCGGCGGCTTGTGTGCGATTTCCCGCCGTCTGCCTCAACGCAGCTCGGATCGCGTGCTTCTCGAGCTGATCCAGTCGCAACACCTGACCTTGGCCGTCCGTAACCGATGTACCCGGTTCATTGGCTGCGACAGCTGGCGCTCCCTCGTCAGAAACCGTAACTGCCTCGGCGGAGGCCGGCAGAGGCTCGGGTATACTCAGATCACCGGGCAAGCCCAGCGCCGCCGCCGTCACGGCCCTTCCATTCTCGGACAAGATGACTGCCCGTTCGACCGTGTTCTGGAGCTCTCGCACATTACCTGGCCAGCGGTAACCCAGCAAAGCGCCACGCGCGGAGTCCGAGAACCCCGTTACACGCACGCCGTGTTTCCGGACAAACCGCCGCAGGAAATGGTCCGCGAGCAGCAAGATGTCGTCGATGCGCTCGCGTAATGCAGGTACGTGTACCGGAAATACATTGAGTCTGTAATAGAGATCCTGCCGAAAATCCCCCTTCTCGACATGCCGCAGCAGATCGCGGTTGGAGGTGGCCAGAATTCGTACGTTTACCTTGATCGTCCGACTTCCACCCACCCGCTCGAACTCGCGCTCCTGGAGCACTCGCAGCAACTTAGCCTGCAGGTTGAGTGGGATTTCGCTGACTTCGTCGAGCAAGAGCGTCCCTTGGTTCGCAAGTTCGAAACGGCCTTCTCTTCGCTCCGTCGCCCCCGTGAAAGCGCCTCGTTCGTGACCGAAAAACTCACTCTCGATCAGATTCTCCGAAACCGCCGCGCAGTTCATCTTGATGAACGGGTGGCCGCGACGAGGACTCCGCCGGTAAAATTCGCGCGCCACCATCTCCTTGCCCGTCCCGCTCTCGCCTGTGATCAAGACCGTTGCGTCCGTCGGCGCCACTCTCTCAACCAGCTGCCTAAGCCTCATGATGGCGGGACTGCGACCGACAAGCACCGCATCATCGTCCTCCGGGTCGTCACTCAGCAGCCGGTTAACGTGCAGGAGCTGTCGATACGACTGCGCCTTCTTCAGAATCACGTCGATCTGACTCGGCGAAAAAGGCTTCAGAACGTAATCAAACGCACCAGCCCTCATGCAGCCGACAGCGGATTCGATCGTGCCGTAGCCCGTTACCATTACGACGAGGGGGCGTTCGGGCATGGCGGCGACCTGTTCAAGGAACTTCTGGCCATCCCCATCCGGCAACCGGATGTCCAACATCATCAAGTCGAACTGCTCACGCTGTAAGACCGTGGCTGCCTCCGCCAGATTGTTCGCACAGGTGACGGGCAGCTTGTGTCGTTGGAAAATGCTTTGGAGCAGATTGCGGACGACGAGTTCATCCTCGACGATCAGTATCTTCTCAAAAGACATTTCGAATCAATGTGGGGGGAGGATCATCTTCCAACACATGGGTGCGGGAAAGCTTGGCTGCCGAATAAGACAGGCCACTCCGCCCAATTCAAACAAATGTTCTCCGAACGTCAGGTCTTGCTGACCAACATCGACTTTACCCGTCCCATCACATCAGCGGGCATGTACGGCTTAGCCAGGAATGAGCATGGACCAGAAACAGCGAACCGAGCTTCAAGTGCCCGTTGATCACGCCCACTTGTCAGCAGCAACGGAAGCGACGGCGAAATCGCACGGAGCTGGCCGCAAAGCTCTCCACCCTCGGTATCCGGCAAATGGCAGTCGACAAACGCGAGCGTTATAGCCGACCGATGCTCGGCGAATAGTTTCAATGCCGTCGCACCGGTGGGCGCATGAAAGATGCGAACCTGCATCCGCCCCAGGAGGTGCTTTAGGAGATCGGACAGCGATTCGTCATCTTCCACCAGTAAAACCGCCCCCATGGGCTGTGGTGCACTGGTCTTGGCGGCGTTCTGTTCCAGACTGGGAAAGAGAGCGGCCGAGGGAGACATCGGAAGAATGTACGACTCGGCGACGAAAAACTTAAACGATTATTCAAGTTCCTGCCGCTGCTACCGATCATGTAATGAGGCGCAGTTTCGCGTCACGACCAGCCATTCTTTACCATGCGTTTACTGTCATTTTTAACCGATATTGAGCGCGCGATTCGAATGGAGACGAACGCGGACGAAACCTCGATTTGGGACACGGCGCGTATCGTGAACTTCAAGACGGGCTTGGCGCGTCTTTCCTTGGTCCTGCGGGAAGCGGAAAGCGGGATGCCACAGGGAACCGTTCTCGTACAACACTTCGCGCTCGCGAATGGTTCATTTTGTCTCAAGGCGAGCCTCGCGTGGGAAGGTTGCGAGGCCAACACGATCGTCTCCGTCTACGACACCCCTCTGCTCAATTGGAAGCTGGAAGCCGTGCGCATCGCAACGGCATGGCTCGCGGGCCCGCCTGCGCAAGCGACCACCGTGACCATTGGTGAGCAGGGTGAGCGCATCGCCGTCGCAAGCTAACATTTTCCGGAATTGATCGGCCGTGCGGGTCTGGCGCCGTTCGATCGTTTTTCAGCCTTCGGCAGTCTTTGTATCACAGCGATTCTGTCGGCCGTCCCAGCCGAACGATCCGATCGCTCTCGGGTAACAGTGCCCGATTGCTTGAGCTGAAGTATTCGTTTTGGTCCTACCGCAGAGAAGGTTGCTTGGACCCGAATTGAGCGAATGTCTTCGCCTCGTAAGTTCGGACGCCGTGACATGCGCCCAACACTCGTCGCCGCCATCGAAATTGCTGGTTAAGAGCCCGTTGGTAAATCCTCGGATATGCGCTAGGCTGCACGATGAAGGCGATTGTCATTTCTCGTCCCGGACCGCCGTCCGTCTTGGAGTTGGCCGAGCGCCCCGTCCCCACTGTCACGGCCGCAGACGTTTTGATTCAAGTGAAGGCCGCGGGCGTCAATCGAGCGGACATTGCACAGAGGGAGGGTCGCTACCCCGCTCCACCTGAAGTTCCGGCGGATATTCCGGGTCTCGAAGTCGCGGGCATTGTGGTGCAGTGCGGATCCGCAGTGACACGCTGGAAGCCGGGAGATTCTGTGTGCGCACTACTCGCCGGTGGCGGGTATGCCGAATTTGTGGCGGTGAACGGCAAACACTGTCTTCCGGTTCCACCGACTTGGACGTTTCAACCTAAATTCCGCAGTTGAAACGTGGGTTTAGGCGGTGGCGGGGGCTGGATTTGGTGTGGCTGAAGCGGGATCCGGAACGATATATTTCAACTGCGGCGCAGTTGTCCTGATCCACTCGTGGAGGC
>JBDSSD010000175.1:0-14330 GCA_039928945.1 Opitutus sp.
CGCAGGACGGCAGCGGCTGGCATTGATGCGCGCGACCTTCGGCGACGCGCGCCCGTAGCACGAACATCTCGGTGAACGCGAAGAAATGATTCCACACTTCCATCAACTTCGCCGGTCGACCAAACACGGTGGAAAGATAACGACGTGAATTGCGGCGCTCGCGTGGCATCACGATCAGCGCGACCCACGTGCCGATTCGCATCAGGACCTTGAATGCGGCTCGCGGCATCCATCGCTCGGAATAACGCAGCAGTTCATAGCTCAGGCTCGGGCCGGTCTTTCGCGGAAATTCGGCGTTTGCCGGACCCGGTTGACGAGGAGAGCGGGTGTCGTCGAAAAGCGGTGGAGCGATCGGGTGAGACAACGGTGACGCGATGGCTGGGCGTTGTGAAGGGGCAGACATCGGGAGCAAGCTCGGCTTACGCTTTGACCGCCGTGTACTCGCTGAAGAGTCCCATCAAGCCGACCCGCTTCACTTCCGAAAACCCGGCGGCGCGCAATGCTGCGAGTACGGATGTCGGCGGGACGAAGGCATCCATGGTTTCCCAGAAATACACCATCATCTGGCGGGCGTCCCGGCTGCGCGTGAACAGCTGCGTCAGCCCGGGGTAGATCTTGCCGAAGTAGAGTTTGAAGAGGAACGCCCCGAAACGACCGGACGGTTTCGTGACCTCGAGGATCAGCAACTTCCCTCCGGATTTGAGCACGCGAAAATATTCGCTGAACGCCTCATCCAACGTGAGCACGTTGCGCAGCGCGTACCCCATTGTCAGAAAATCGAAGGAGTTGTCGGAAAACGGTAATTGCTCGGCTCTTCCGAGTACGAACCGTGCTCGCAGTTTCGTCCTGGCCACGCCGAGCATGCCTTCGCTGGGATCGAGGCACGTGATGGTTTCGGCCGATCCAAGAATTTTTTCGGCCGCGGTGGCGACGAGCCCCGTACCGCACGCGACATCAAGCAGCTGATGACCCGGACGAAGTCCGTGCCGTTGCAAGGCCCAGCGTCGATACGAAGCGCCGCTGCGCAAAAAGCCCCAGTCCACCACGCTGTCGTAGTACTGAGCGCCGGAGTCGAAGAGATGATTTACGTACTTGGGCTTGGCTTCGGACGTCGTGTAGTGCTCGGCCAGGGGCGGGTGGGGTAGCATAAGTGGAAGTAGCTGAGAACGCAGCGGTAACGGCCGGATTTGAGACACGTGAGGAAACGGCTCGTTCACGTGGCAGAGAGGAAATCCGCTGGTTTTCTCTGAGGCGAAGTAAATTTGCCGCGAGATTTCAACCGGTGCGTTCGACCAATTCCGCGATCGCTTCCGGCGTACATCGGATACGTTCCGAAGGCGCTCAGTTGTGCGCACGTTCCCCGTGCTGCGCCCGTCCTGCAATTTCAGCGGTGATTCCTCGCGCTCGTCATGGTTGAATGCGCGCCATGTCGAAATGGAGTCGAAGCGTTGCGCCAGGATTGATTGGCATCCGCGGACTCATGGGGTTGTGCCACCTGCTGATCGACGAGCGGCGCGAGGCCATCCTCCTCGACACGGGGTTGATCGGTGAGCGCGCCCAGATTCAGTGGCATTTACGGCGCGCCGGATTGCGTCCCACCGACGTGAAAGCGATTTTGTTGACGCACGGTCACCTCGATCACGTGGGCAACCTGGCGTGGGCGAAGGCTTGGACGGGCGCGCCGGTTTACGGGCACAGTTTGGAGCAGGCTCACATTGACGGCGTGTTTCCGTATCGCGGAGCGGCGTTATGGTGTGGGCGAATGGAGCGCGCCGGTCGAACCTGGCTGGGCGCGGGAGCGCCCGTGAAAATCGACGTTACGATTGCCGACGGCGACGAGTTGCCGTTCTGGGGCGGATTGCGGGTGGTGCATCTGCCCGGCCATACGTTGGGACACTGCGGTTTCTATAGTGCGCGCCGTGACCTGCTGCTCAGTGGTGACTTGTTCGCCAGTTATTTCATGCGAGGTGCGGTGCTGCCGCCGCCGATCTTCAATGCCGAGCCGACTCTGATCCCGGCTAGCCTCGAGAAAGCTCGGCGCCTGAACCCGCGTTGGCTGGTGCCCCAACACTACGACGTGCTCGACGGTGGCCTGCACCGGCGACGCTTCGATGCCTTGGTGGAGCGCAAGACCCAGCGGGTAAGAGCTGTTGTGTAACGTGGTTTGACGGGTGTGACGCAAACCACGGCCGCCGACCGATGACTCAGGGCGACGCAAAAGATTATGAAAATGCCGTGGCCGCTCACTTTTCCCACTTTCTTTCCTCAACTGAGCCGTAAGTGGACACCGTGACGATTGATCCACTCAGCGCCCATGCGTCGGATCAGGTTCTTCCGCGAGAAAGCACCCCTGGAGTGACGCGTTCAGGTCGCCGGGTATCGATGACCGCGAACGGGAAAGAGGGCAGTGAAGTCATTACGGGCCCCGTGATGGATGCGGCTGCGCCGACTTCGACGAATCCTGGCTACATCAAGATCTACGATGTGAAGAACCAGCAAGTCGTGATCAAAAGTCCCGCGCCGCAGAGTTTGGCGTCCGCGTAACGACCCGATCCATGGGTGATAGGGTAGTGGATTTAGCAGGACCGTGCGAAGGCTTCCGCCGCTGCGGAACGGAAAGCAATGGTTCCGTTAAGAGCAGCAGGTTTCCGGCGAGCTCGCCGATGTGCAGCTGCACGAGGACGAGCCGCAGTCGCACGACGTCGCGCAATTGCAGACGGGTTCACATTCACAGCCGCAGCCGGAGCAATCGCTGGCGTTTGGAAGAGCAGGATCATTGAGGGAGTTTTTCATATTTAATGGTGTTCACCCTCGGAGACGGAACGGTTCGCGAAATCTTACAGCGGATCGGCGTGAATTTCTTCGCGCATTTATTTGAGTCTAGACAGCTCGCCGAGCGAGCTGGCGATCAACTCGTCGGAGGACAATTGCAATCCAGACATTCCGTCACCGCGCACTGGCCGCACAATTCCTCGAGCTTGCCCCGCAGTTCTGCGCGTGCTCGGTGCAGCCCTACACTCGCGTTGTTGGCGGAGATGCCGAGCGATGCTGCGGCCGCACTGACAGACTGTCCTTCCATTTCGACCCGGCGTAAAAGCGCGGCGTTTCGCGGTTTCAACTGGTCGATCAATGACTCGAAGCAACGGCAAATCTCGCGCTGATCCTCCGGTTCCAATGCCGCCATTTCTTCGGTCCAGCGTCGGTCCAGTTCGACGGCAGACATTCGGCTGCGGACATGATCAATGACGGCATGGCGAAGAACCTGATAAAACCAGGCGACCAGCTTTGTCTCATCCCGCAGTTCGTCGGCGCGCGCCAGCGCCTTGATCAATCCGTTTTGCAGCACGTCCTCGGCATCAGCCTCATTGCCGAGACGTGAAACGAGAAATGCTTTGACCTGGGCGCGCCGCTCGAGAAGTCCGGCGCTGATTCGATCTCGGAGGTCCACGGTTTCCATGGCACCACTCTACGTGAATCCGCCCAGGAGTAAATCTTCGCCCTCTACTTGCTTGAGTTTGAGCGGTCCGGTCCGTGTTCAGTGACCTCAATTTCCCGCGACCGTGCCCCGGTGGTGACGATCATCTCATTCGCTGCTGCCGTCGTCGGCCGCGCGTCTCAAGCCGGCAAGGTCCGGAAAAGGGTTGAGGCCGGCGGGCCGGTCGCTGAAAAGAGGGTGCCCCAGTTCGTGCGAGTTAAGCTTATTACCCCGCGTCTCGAACCGACACTTGAACCCCTTGCTTGAGCAAACTCGCCGCTTCTCGAATCTTGGACAGGTCAGAAATGTGGACGGAAAACGCGTTGCGATCAGCACGGCGTCGATCTCCTGCGTTACCAGTCGGTCGATACACCTGCGCGTGAGATAGCCGGTACCCCCGACCGGAATTGCGATTGGCTAGTCGTTAACCCCTTTTGTTCATTCCTCCGTTTCAACCCTAACCAGTAAAGCATGAAACCTTACGTCGCTGAATTCATCGGTACCGCCCTGCTCATCCTCTTTGGCAACGGCGTTGTCGCCAATGTGGTGTTGGCGAAAACCAAGGGGAATGGGGGCGGCTTGATCGCCATCACGGCGGGCTGGGCCTTTGCCGTCGCTTTCGCGGTTTACGTCGTGGGCCGGGTTTCCGGCGCCCATCTTAATCCTGCGGTCACCCTGGGACTCGCGAGTATCGGCAGCTTCGAGTGGAATCTAGTCCCCGGCTATATTCTGGCTCAGGTGGCCGGCGCGATCGTCGGTGCGACCCTGGTATATCTCGCCTACCTTGCGCACTGGCAACCGACGACAGATCAGGGCACCAAGCTCGCGTGTTTCGCCACCGGACCCGCGATCCGGAATTTCGGCGCCGCCATCACGACCGAAGTCATCGGCACGGCCGCACTCGTATTCGGAGCGCTCGCGCTGGGTCGCGTCAGCGCAGGGGCGGCCACGGGCCAGGAAGCTTGGGCGGGCGCCGTCGGCACGTGGTTCGGTCCGGCACTGGTTGGTCTGCTCGTTTTCGCCATCGGTCTTTCGCTCGGCGGTCCGACCGGTTATGCCATCAACCCTGCCCGTGACCTCGGCCCACGCATCGCGCACGCGCTCCTGCCGATCTCAGGCAAGGGCAACTCCGATTGGTCTTATGCGTGGGTGCCGGTCATTGCCCCGATCATCGGTGGCGTGGTCGGTGCGCAATTATTCAAATTCAGCGGCCTCTAGTCCTCCACCATTTCCATTTCCATCATGAGCAAGGCACGTTTCATTCTCGCCCTCGATCAGGGCACCACCAGTTCCCGCGCGCTCGTCATCAATCGCGCCGGCGAAACGGTCGCCTCCGCGCAAGCGGAGTTTAAACAAATTTATCCGAAGCCAGGCTGGGTTGAACACAATCCCCTGGAGATCTGGTCCAGTCAAAACGCCACCGCCATCGAGGCGATTTCCCGCGCGAATCTTTCCGCCGATGACATCGCCGCGGTCGGTCTCACCAACCAGCGTGAAACCACGATCGTGTGGGACGCGGAAACGGGGAAACCCGTGTACAACGCGATCGTGTGGCAGGATCGCCGGACCGCGGATTTTTGTACTCAGCTGAAGAAGGATGGCGTCGAGCCAGAGGTGACAGCGCGCACGGGCCTGCGACTCGATCCCTATTTTTCCGGGACGAAGATCCGCTGGATCCTGGACAATGTCGCAGGTGCACGGGCCGCCGCCGACGCCGGGAAGCTTCGGTTCGGCACCGTCGACAGCTGGCTGTTGTGGCAGCTCACTGCGGGCAAGGTCCACATCACCGACGTGACCAATGCATCGCGGACCCTTCTCTACAATATTCGAGAGAGCAAATGGGACGACACGATGCTCAAGCTCCTTGGCGTACCACGTTCGTTGTTACCCGAAGTTCGCTCCTGCTCGGAAGTGTACGGTGAAGTGAGCCGTGGGCTTTACCCCGCGGGCGCGCCGATCGCTGGCATGGCGGGCGACCAACACGCCGCGCTTTTTGGGCAGGCGTGCTTTGCGCCCGGAATGGCGAAGAACACGTATGGGACGGGTTGTTTCCTTTTAATGAATACGGGCACCGAAGCCGTGCCTTCACGAAATAACCTGCTGACGACGGTGGCGTGGCGGATTGGCAATAAAACGGAATATGCGCTGGAAGGCTCGGTCTTCATTGGTGGTGCGGCCGTGCAATGGTTGCGGGATGAGTTGCAGTTGGTCCGCTCGGCGCAGGAGCTCGACGAACTGGCGAAGTCCGTGCCGGACGCAGGCGGTCTCTTCATTGTGCCGGCGTTTGCCGGACTCGGCGCACCTCACTGGGATCCGTATGCTCGCGGCACGGCCGTGGGTATCACCCGCGGCACGAATCGCGCGCACTTCTGCCGGGCCGTGCTGGAGTCGATCGCGCTGCAATCCGCCGATCTCATCACCTGTATGGAAAAAGACAGTGGGATCGCCTTGAAAGAATTGCGGGTCGACGGCGGCGCCTCGCGCAGCCAGCCACTGATGCAGTTTCAAGCCGATCTGCTCGGCACGCCTGTGGTGCGGCCGAAAAACACGGAGACAACCGCGATGGGCGCGGCCTATCTCGCTGGGCTTGCGGTGGGCTACTGGGAGAGCCGCGATGACATTGTGCGCAATTGGTCCAAGGATACAACGTTCACGCCGGCGCGACCAGCCGCAGAGATGAAGCTGCTTCGCGGTCAGTGGGAACGCGCCCTCGAACGTTCGATGGCGTGGGAGAAGCAAGGTTGAGCATGGGGTTGCAGCGAACGTGCTGCTCAAGGCTATCCTGCTTACCGAGCTAGGAACCACGAATGGCACGAAGTGACACGAATTCCTGAAAGGCGGACGCCTGCGATCTGATTTCGTGGGTCAGCGCGCTTGCGCGCGCTCTGACGAGAATAGGTTCAAGACTTGGAATCCGATAAAAATCGGAGCGCGCGCAAGCGCGCTGGCCTACATCGGATCCGTGTCGATCCGCGTAATCCGTGGTCTCCGACGGCTCGGTCTCTGCGCTCTCTTAATCACCTCGTTTTTGATCCCGCGAAGCCTTGGTCAAGGCGCGATCAGGCGGCGTCAGCGCAGCAACGTAATGGGGCGCGTCCCAACTTCAAATCGCGTCACACGTAACTCGATGCCGGGCGGACATCGCTCCTCTGGCACGGGTCATGAATGCTCTGCAGCGGATCGGTCGTCCGGCCCGTCGTGCAGGAGCTGATAGACAGTCTCCAGGAAATCGAAAAGACTGAAGGGCTTTGCGATCGTTCGTCGACAGCCAAGCATCGCCGCCATCTTCAAGATCGTCGAGTCGTCGATGTACCCACAGTGGCCGGTCATCGCGATCAAGATCGAGGGCATGCGATTTTCCCCGGCCGAGTTGAGCGTTCGGATGGGCGATCGCACCGAATTTAGAAATACGGATCCTGTGCCGCACACCGCGACGTCCTCGAGCGGCGATCCCTTCGATTCGGGTCCATTGGAAACCGGTAGCTCGTGGAGCTACACGAGCGTCCACGCCGGCAGCATCGCGTATCACTGCACCTTTCATCCGACCATGACCGGCGTGATCGAGGTGAAACCCTAAGCGCCCATCCGGTAGGGCGAATCCTCCGGATGAGCCGCTGCGACGCGCGAGACCCATCGACGCACGGGCATTCGATCCCGGCTCATCGGGACGATTCGCCCTACCTCATGACCTTCGCGGCACCAAGGCGGTTGACGTGGGACTTGCTGGAGCGAGGATCCCGGCCTGCATGGAGCCGCTGAATAAAGTCGCACTGGTCACCGGCGCAGGATCGGGCATCGGTCGCGCCACCGCTCTCCTGCTCGGGCGGGCCGGTTTTTCCCTCGTTCTAGCTGGTCGTCGACGCGAGGCGTTGGAAGCGACGGCGCAGGCGGCGGGTGGCGATGCCGCACGACTGCTCGTCGTTCCGACGGACGTGACGGACGCGACCTCCGTCCGCGACCTCTTCGCGGCGACGAAGGCGCGGTTCGGAAGACTGGATGTATTGTTCAACAATGCAGGGGTGAGCGCGCCCAACGTCCCGCTGGAGGATCTTTCACTCGAGCGTTGGCGCGAAGTCATCGAAACAAATCTAACCGGCGCGTTTCTTTGCACGCAGGAGGCGTTCAAGTTGATGAAGACGCAGCAGCCACGCGGTGGACGCATCATTAACAACGGCTCGATCTCCGCGCATGTGCCACGGCCGAATTCAGCCCCATATACCTCGGCAAAGCACGCGCTGACGGGACTGACGCGGTCGACGGCGCTCGATGGCCGGCCTTTCGACATTGCGTGCGGACAGATCGATATTGGTAACGCCGATACAGCGATGGGAAGCCAGATGAAGCAAGGGGTGCTGCAGGCGAATGGATCAACCGCGGTCGAACCGACCATCAATGTGGTTCACGTGGCGGAGGCCGTAGCCTACATGGCGGGTCTTCCGCTCAGCGCGAACGTTCCCTTCATGACCGTGATGGCGACCCAGATGCCCTACATCGGCCGCGGCTGATGGCGCTCATTTTCCGTTGTAGGGGCGTCGCTTGACGACGCCCGATCGGGCGAACGCGTTATCGTTCTCACAAACAGGGCGTCGGCGAGCGACGCGCCTACAGCGCAATGAACCTCTGACGATCCTGATCAGCGGCCTCGACAAGGCGCGGTACTTGGTCGAACGATGGAGAACTATGAGCACTCGCCGGCCCCAAGTGGTGATCGTCTGTCCGCAGGAGTTCGCGTTTACCGATGCGGCGGCCTCGGTTGAACGACCGTTGCTGGATGATGTCGCGGATGTGAACACGGTCAGACTTGGATTCAACGCCCCGCTGCCTTCCACCGTGGTCGATGCCGATGCGTTGATTCTCTGGCATGGGCCGCTCATCACCGAAAAGGAAATTGCGCGGATGCCGAATTGCCGGGCCATCATTCGCAACGGCGTGGGCTTCGACAGCGTCAATATCGCCGCTGCCGCCGCGGCCGGCATCGCGGTGTGCAATGTCCCGGATTACGGGACCGAGGAAGTGGCGGATCATGCGCTGGCGCTGACGCTCGCGCTTTACCGGCAGCTGTTTCCGCTCGACGCCGAAGCGAAGCGCCTGGGCTGGACGATCTCCGTCGCACCGCGGATGCGGCGATTGCGGACGCAGACCTTTGGGATCGTGGGCCTCGGACGCATCGGCATCGCGGCGGCGCTACGAGCGAAAGCGTTCGGTTTTCGCACGATCTTCTTCGACCCGTATGCCCCCGTCGGAATGCACAAGGCAGTCGGAGTGGAGCGCATGGAGACGCTCGACCAACTGATGCGCGAATCTGATGTCGTATCCGTGCATTGCCCGCTCTCGAAGGAAACGCGCGGGATGATCGGAGCGCGCGAGATCGCTTTGCTCCGACCCGGCGCATTCCTCGTCAATACGGCGAGAGGAGACATCGTTCAAAAAGAACCGGTCCTCGCCGCCTTGCGTTCAGGACACCTGGGTGGGGCAGGTCTCGACGTGGTGGAGAACGAACCGTTGCGCACCGCCGAGGAGGCATCGACGCCGAATCTGATCGTCACCTGCCACGCCGCCTTCTGCAGTCCGGAAGGACTGGTGGAAATGCGCAGCACCTCGGCGAAGATCGCGCGTGCTTCGGTCACGGGAAAACCGGTTTGGAACCGCGTGAACTGATCGATCGTTTGGGCGGGTTCTTCGCGACGATCGCGCGTTATTCACGAACCAAAAAAACTCGCCGGCACGTTGAACGTTGCCGGCGAGGTGAAGTGAAGCGCTCGCGGACTAGGAGACGTTAATTACTGCGCGCTTCGTGTTTGACCACCCAGCGTCCGATGTCGGTGCCTTGCTCCAGGCCAACTTCGCACGCAAGCCGGAAGTGAATTCCCACGAGCATGCGCGAAAGCGCGTTCTCTTTTGCCGCGTCGGAGATCTTGTGAAACGTGCGCGGCTGGATGCTCGGAAACGGGAACGACATCGTGCTCGCCAGCGTGAACGTTTGGTCATCACCGAAAACCGAGATGAGCACGGTGGCCGCAGCGCCGCCGGCACATGCATGCGCCGAGGGATAATCTGGAATGGGTGGCGTCAGGAAGAGCGATTCCCAGGTGGGGTCAGCTGCCGTTGCGGGATTGCCGTCGGTTGCGGCCGCGCGGATGGCGGTGATGGGGCGCCAGAAATTGTAGGTGAACTTCGACTCAATGGCCGCGATGTAAGCGTCCGCGAGCGCTCCGTTGAGCGCGGCGAACAAGCGGGCTTGCTCGACCAGGGTCAGCGCGTGCTGGGCCGTGATGAGCCGGGCGATACGATTCCAACCCATCGGTGAGCTCTCATACCAGAAGAGCGCCAGATCAGTTTGGTCGCTGGAGCGTACGGTGCTGGTTGCCGACCCAAGTGCCTTGATTTCGTTGAGATCAAACGCGTAGTCGAGGTCGGTGACTTTATACGGAGCTGGTACGCGAAACTGACTGCCTTTGACCAGGGAGAACGGCTTGACCTTGCCCCAGTTCACGGCGTCGACGAACCCATTGAAAGGCGGTCCGTTGAACGGAGGTGTCGGCTGATAGTCTCCCGGATTCGTGCCAGGCGTGTAGGGGCTCGTTGGCGTGGCGGAGCCATCATTGGCGCGATCCGCGAGCACGCGCGCAGCGTGGGCCGCGCCGAGGGCAATGCCCGCGGTCTTACCGGTTCCATTCGCGATCGCTGCCATTTGAGCAGAAAGCAGCGTGTCAAAACCGAGTGTGCCGCCGGGGAGCACGGCCACGAGGACGTCGTGTGCGGCTTGGGCGGCCGCCGCCTCATTGTTGATCCCCTGGTTGATCCCACGGGCAGTGACCGCGTCGCGCATCGCAATATGAGCCATGGCGTAGGCTCGAGCCTCCGCGAAGGGTGCAACACCCGGTGGAGGCTGAATCTCAGAGTAGTGCGTCATGGCGGCATTCCAATCGAGAACGACGTCAGCGAAGGCGGAGCGGAGGGGAGCAGCGACGACCAACACTCCGACGATGATGCGTCGAAGGAACTGGGAGGAGACTGGTGATTTCATGGGAGGTGACGTTTGAGCTGTGCGCAAAGAACGAAGCGGGACGTGAGCAGGAGAAGCAGAACCGCCTCCGCTGAACCATTTGTTCCGGGCAAACGTCTCGTGCCGTCGGCCAACGACTCTGGAAACGCGTCGACCTCGGCTGAGTTAAGCATACGTCTTGGCCTGCAGTTCATGCCACGGCGCTTCGCTCAATTCCTGCTCGCCTGTTGGTGCTTGGGCGGAGCTGCGACCGGAGGCAGCTCTGCGCCCGTCGCACCAGCTCATCCCTCCGAGGCGGCGCGGACCTGGATCTCCGCGCGCAAGATTTCCGCACTGCGATTTTATCGCACGATGGATCCCGCGATCGAGTATTCCGAAGTTCGGGTGAAAACCGGTGATGACCCGCGTTGGGCAGAACCAACGTGGGAAGACAACTCCTGGCAGGTGCTGACCCGCACCGGCGTACCGAAAGTGCCAGTACGGGCGGGGATCATGTGGGTGCGGTTTCGGATCCGCTGCGTTTCACCCGACGGCCGATTGCCCGAAGGGTTTCTCTTGTGGAATCTGATGGCTTCTTACGACGTCTTTTGGGACGGGCGGGCGCTGGCGCACTCCGGGCGTCCAGCGAACACACGGGCGGAGGAGATCGAAGGGGGTTCCGTGCTCAGTCGTGCGGTTCCGTCAGACCTCGCTGGACCGGGTGAACACGTGGTGGCGATTCGACTTTCAAGTCATCATGTCTGGGGCGCGCCTGAGTACAGCGGCCTGACGCTGGTGATGATGACGCCCGGCGACTACGATGCGAAGTTCCGGCGGGACAATATTCTGCCCGTCATGGCGTCGTCGGCCTTGTTTACGATCGCCATCGTCGCACTGGCGATTTGGGTGATCGCGGCGCGCCAGCGAGTGCTGCTGTACTTTGGCGCCATGTGCTCCGCGGGTGGGGCTTTCGTCTCAATCTCCTGGTACACGCTGGCCTACAACTATCCGTATTCGTGGAAGTACGACCTTCAGCTGGCGTTCGCCGCGGCCGCTCTGGCTCTGAATGTCAGCCTCGGCGCGGTGATCCTGGAGGAATGGACGGTTCCCCGGCGTCGATGGTGGTTGGCTGCCTTGCTGCTCATGGACGGAGCGGTCGTGGTGCAGACGTTCCCTCGCTTCCTTCAACTGCCCGGGCTGATGGTGGCCGTGGGGTTCGGATTCGTGTTGGTGTCCTGCGGATGGGCCGCGTTGCACCGCCGACATGGCGTGTGGTTGATCGCGGCTGTGGTGAGCTTCAGTGGCATTCTGTTATACCGCGATCCCATCCATTTTGTGGGAAGTGATTTCTTTCAAAGTTTCCTGCCGATCGTGGTGGGCGTGTTACTGGTGATTGTGCTGCGCCTTCGGACGGAGCGACTTCAGGCTCACGAGACCAAGCTCACCGCGGCGCGGCTTGAGATCGAATTGCTCAAGAAGAATCTCCAGCCGCATTTTTTGATGAACACGCTCACGGCCCTTGCGCAAACCGTGGAGGAAAATCCGGCGCTGGCGGTGCGGTTGATCGATGATTTAGCGGAGGAGTTCCGGACCGTAGCGCGAATCTCCAGCGAAAAGATTGTGCCGCTCGCGCAGGAGCTGGCCCTGTGCCGGGCTCATCTCAAGGTGATGCGTGCGCGCACGGATCTGGATTGGCAATTGGACGCAGACGGCGTGGACCCAGCCGCATCGGTCCCACCGGCGGTGTTCCTCACGTTGATCGAAAACAGCTTTTCGCATCAACGTGCGACCGCGGGTGCCACCACATTCGCCTTGCGCTCGGTCGTTGAGCATACGCGCGTACGCTACCGGTTTCGGTCGCCCGGTGCAGTGACCCTCGACTCCACTCGCGTGATGGGTGGCACGGGCCTGCGCTACATCCGCGCTCGCCTGGAGGAAAGTTTTCCTGGGGCGTGGTCACTGGGCCATGGTGAGGTTCCAGGCGGTTGGGAAACTGTGATTGAGCTGCGGACCAGCAATAACCAGAGGGCCGACCGATGAGGATCTTGATCGTGGAAGATGAAGCGGTGGTCGCCCGGCGCGTGGAAAAGTTTTGCCGTGAGATTCTCGGCGACCAACTCGAGAGCGTGCGCGTATCCGGTACGTTCGAGGGCGCGTGGGCGATCTTGTCGGAATCGGCTGTCGATCTGCTTCTGCTCGACTTGAACATGGCCGGACAGGACGGAATGGCATTATTGGAATCCAGTGTCGCCGGTTCCTTTCACACCATCATTGTTTCCGCGAACACCGAACAGGCGATGCGCGCGTTTGATCACGGCGTGATCGATTTTGTCGGGAAGCCATTCACGATCGAACGTCTGAGTCAGGCTCTGCGCCGCGTGAGTCAGCCCGATGGACGATCAGCGGAGCCGGCGCGTTGCCTTGCGATCCGTAAACAGGGTCGGATCCAAGTCGTGCCGGTATCAGACGTTCACTACATTCAAGGGGCGGGCGACTATTCGCAGCTGGTGCTTGCGGACGGGCGACGTGAGCTGCACGACAAATCTCTTGAGCGACTACAGACGGTGCTTCCGCCCGTGTTCGAACGAATTCACAAATCGTTTCTGGTCCGGCGGACTGAAGTGATCTGCCTCCATACGCTTGAAGGGAGCCAGTGGCGGGCGGAGTTGAAGGATGGAACGATGCTGCCCGTCGGGCGCACGTACTATCGCGATTTCCGCGCGAAGCTGCAGTAGGCGGCGAAGGCGCGGATGGCGACCGTTTGCCGAGGACGGGAGCGGCGCGCTCGCGCCGCCGGCGCTGGCGAAAAGACTGCACCGCATCGCTCGTAGCTCGCTCGGTGCCGACGACTGGCTCGTCACATTCGAAAGTGACGGCGAATGTCGCTCAGCACTTTTTGCGGCCCGAGGTACTGACCGCGATCATCGTAGCTTTTCGAAAGGATGTGTCCCTCTCCGTCGATGAACACCAGGTTGGGAATGCCCGACTGACGGTACCGCGCGAGCGTGGGATTGGTTTCGGCCTCGCCGAAGCGCAGGGCGGTCCAAGGCATATGGTCATCGACCATGTAGTGTTTCATCGCGGTTTCATCTTCATCGGCGCTGACAAAGATGACCTCGAACTCCGGATGCGCTGCCTTGATTGCTGGATACGCCGCGACGAGCTCGGGCGTGAACCGTCGGCAGGGTCCGCACCAGCTCGCCGAAAAATAAACGGCATACATTGTCGTTCCGGTGAGATGTTCGGGCGGCAGAGCCCGGACCGCGCGGCCGTTCAGTCCCACCAGCTTGCCATTCAGGGCCGTGGCGATTCTCGAGAAATCCGAAATCTTGGCCGGCGCGACCGTGAACGTCGTGGCGGGCGTTTTGAATTCAAGTCCAGTCACGCGCGTCTTATCCGCGCCCGAAAGTTGGGCTAACGGGAAGAGCATGCGCGTGCCATCGGTCTTCTTGAAGACGACGTAGTCGCCTTTGCGACCCAGGCATTCGGCTTTGATCGCCGTTCCGTTGGTGATCCAAGTCTCGACTGCAGCCGAAACCGTGAGAGGCAGAAGCGCGGTGAGCACGAGGAGGCGAAGCGTGGGGACCATGCCCGCGAATCAACGTGAAGCTCCGCCGATTTGCGAGCCTGCGATGGCTTGCGCGCGCACGCGGATGAACGCGATGACAAGCGAGAGAACTTCATGGCGTGCGGTTCACGCGGTCCGGACGCGGAGCACGCGACGCCAGAAGACAAAAACGATCCAGGCCACGAGCATCGTCACCAACGTGTCCCCCGCCCGTATGATCGTGGCTACACCGGGAGTAGCGCGGGTCTCTGACCCGCGTGATCTGTGCCGCTAACTGCTTCGCCACGCGGGTCAGAGACCCG
>JBDSSD010000176.1:0-2641 GCA_039928945.1 Opitutus sp.
CAGAATCCTGGCAATGCTGCGGCATCCAATGTACGCCGGCGCCTATGCGTACGGCTTGCATCGGGCGGGGAAGAAGGACCCTCTGACGGGCCGGGCTGAAGGTGGTAAATGGTTTGTGCCTCCCGACGAATTGCCCGTGTTGATTCAGGGCCGATTAACTGCCTACATTTCTTGGGATCAATTCTTGGCCAACCAAGAGCAGTTGAAGCAGAACGTCGCTCGCAAGGGATCGCGGGGCGCGCCGAAGCGGGGCGAGGCGCTACTGTCGGGACTCGTCGTGTGCGGCAAGTGTGGTTATCACATGACCACAAGGTATCCGGGAGATAAGAAGCCTTCGTACCAATGCCACGAGTTTTACGTGCAGACCTTGGAGGAGTTGCCTAGGCTGATTCCAAGTTGAGGTTGACGCGAGATTTTGAGCTTGCGTTGGGGTGCCGGAATTTGGTTCATTGTGGACTGCGATGAATGGCTTCAGGAATTCTTGTTCAACCAGGAAATGGTCATGGATGATGCAACGACTGCGACTCGATCTTCGTTTCAGACTCCGCCACGGATTTTGATTCCCAAGTTGGTCACCGGACGAGAACGCTGGAAGGCTAAAGCCAACGCTCGTAAGAAGAAGCTGAAGGCTGCCACCATTCGCATTCGCGATTTGCAAAACAGTCGTGAAAACTGGCGGGACCGTTGTCAGGCTGCGGAGGTGAAAATGCTGGAACTGCAATCGCAGCTCGAACGGGATCAGCGGGAACTCGGCGACGCGCGGGCCGAGGTCGCGCGGTTGCACGACGCTGAAAAAAAGTCGCGGCTGTTCTGAGTCCGCCGGCGCGAGGCGGGCAGTTCTCGCTCACGGTGGTGCGGCTCGCGGTGGACTTGGTGGTGCGAGCCGGCGCGTCGATGCGAGGGGCCGCGAAGAGTCTGCTGCTGGTCGTGTCGCGGCTGGCGATCGACGTGGAGACTCCGTCGTGCGGCGCGATTCGTTCGTGGTTGTTGCGGCTCGGTTGTTATGCGTTGACGTGTGCGCTGCCGGCGGGAGCGTGGGTGTTGTTCGTCGATCACACGGTGCAGATCGGGCCGCACAAGCTGCTGGTGATTCTCGGGTGTCCCGTCGACAATCTGCCATTGGGGGAGCGGCCGCTGCGGCACGAGGATTTGTCGCTCGTCGGGCTATCGTTGATGGAGAAATCGAACGACGCGTCGGTGTGCATCGAGTTGGAAAAAGCCGAGCGGCGTGTGGGCGAAGTGCGGGAAGTCGTGTCGGATCACGGGTCTGATCTCGACGGCGCCATGCGGCTGTTTCAGCGACAGCGGCCCGGCGTGTCGCACGTGCATGACGTGGCTCATCAGGCGGCGAACGTGCTCAAGCGTCGTCGCGCGAAGGACGAGTGGTGGTCAAAGTTCATCGCGCAGTTGGCGGCGGCCGGCGCGAAGGTGCGCCAAACTCGCGACGCGTTTCTGCGTCCGCCGACGGTTCGCGCGAAGGCGCGATTCATGAACGTGGCTCCGACGTTGCGGTTCGCTGCTCGCGTGCTGAAGCTGCTCGATTCGGGTCGAGCCAGCTTGCGCGCGGAGACCTGCTACGGCTGGCTCCGCGAGTACCGCGCGTCGCTGGCGAACTGGCGTAGCGAGCAAGCGGTGGTCGAGACGACGCTGACACACATCCGCACGCACGGCATCAACGCCACGACGACCAGCGCGCTGAACCAAGCGTGGTCGCAGTTGGAACTGACCGCCGGAGCAAACGAGGTGGCGGCGGAACTGCGCTTGTCGATCCATCGCGAAGCCGCCCAAGCACGGCCGGGCGAGAGCTTGGTAGCCAGCACGGAAGTGTTGGAATCGGTGCAGGGAAAACTGAAGCGTCTGGAAGGGAGCTATCAAAACGACGGCTTCACGGGCCTCTGCTTAGCGGTGGGCGCGTTGATCGGCGAACCGACCGAATCAACCGTGCAAGCGGCGTTGGAAGCGGTGCCGAAAAAGACCGCCGACGAGATGATCCGACGCCTCATCGGCACCACAGTCCAGATGATCCGCAGCGCCTTCGTGAACCACGACAAAGCGTAACCTTTTCGAGATGAACACCCCATCGAGTCAAGTGAAACTTGGAATCAGCCTAGGGTCGCCCTCATAGGCGAACTGAATCGCCACGCTGCGGGCGGCCAGGTCTCGACTCATTTGCGTTGAGTTCATCGTGATCGCCCACAGAACATCATTGGGCCGCACAAGATTTTCGCTCAGCCCCAGGATGCGCCCGGATAGCCGCGGCGCCGTCGACATCGATTCGATAATCGGGCTGCTGATCGCTGCGCCGTTTGGCAATTTGGCGTTGTCGAAAATTAGCATCGATTGGCGGTTCATTTTCAACGTCGCGACGATCTGTTTCTCCAGCTCGCCTTCGTCGGTGAGGTAGCGGTTGAGGGTAGGAACGACGCCGTCCAACAGGAGTCCGCCGGTCGTTGCGGCCAGCGATTTGCCGACCCCAGGCTGATTCCCATCAAACCCGAAAATCGGTTTCCCTTCGTCAATGAAGTGCGTTATCAGCACGCCGGTGAGCAACATCGAAACGTAATTCGCCGCGTCGGCGTCCGACCGGAAGCAATAGTCGCGGAGCAGTCGCTGCAGATGCGGCGGCAGGCGGTCAATCGCC
>JBDSSD010000177.1:0-63966 GCA_039928945.1 Opitutus sp.
GGGCACAGGTCGGTTCTCGCGCTTAACACGAGGAAATCATGCATGGGCACAGCGGGTCCTGAAAGAGGACAGGGGGTTTCGTAACAGATATCAGGTTCGAGCACTCGGGCATCGAATATGGTTGGGCGGTCGAGGTCGTGGCGTGGTGTTTTCATGGTGCGGTGGTTAGTCCCGCTCCTGCACCGTCCGGTCAGGGCAATAAAAAGCCCCCCCGGTGCGGCACCGGAGGGGCAAAGTCGTTGGTACGATCAGGCCCCTCTCGGCGCGTGGCTAACGACGGATACGACGGAGGCTGCGACCGCGGAGGCGAGGTCGGGAAGCGAAGGTGTCGTGCCGTACGAAATCATGATCGCATTCAGACAGGTCGGGCTTCGGCTGCCTGTCAAGCCGGCGATTCATCGAGGATCGTACGAACCTGGATACGCATCGGGCGCAAACTTGGTTGTGAGTCTTGAGTCATCACCCGGTCGCGCCATGGTGGCCGAATGACGTTCGGCTCGCTCATCAGGACGCTGACGGCGTTCACCTGCACCGTGACCGCTGTGGCTGCAAACGACGCGAAGGAATCCGGCTATGTGCGGGCGGTGACGGCGGCCCGGGCTGAGCGATTGCAGCGCCTCACAAAGGCGGACGGTTGGCTGTCGCTGGTGGGGCTCTACTTCTTGCGAGCAGGAGAAAATCGCATCGGTACAGGAGCGGAGAATGCAATTGTTCTCTCAACGGGCCCAGCGCATCTCGGCACGGTGACCCTTGAGCCGGATGGCTCGGTCTACATCGCGGTGAATCCTGGAGCGGACGTGTTGGTGGACGGCCGGCAGGTGTTGCGCGCGAAGCTGGAAGAAGAAGGGGAGCGGAATGGAACCCAGGTCACTTCGGGTTCGTTGAGTTTCTTTGTGATCGAGCGCGGTGGCCGGAAAGCGTTGCGGATAAAGGATCGAAACTCCGCCCGGCGGCACGACTTCGCTGGCGTGGACTACTTTCCGATCGACCCTTCGTGGCGCATCGAGGCGAAGTGGGTTGATTTTGATCGGTCGAAGGAAGTCACGATTGCGAACATCCTTGGACAGGAGGAGACTGCGCTCATCCCAGGAAAGGCTGTATTCGAGCGGGAAGGACGAACCTTTGAACTTCTACCGCTCGTGGAAGGAGTCGATGAGCCGCTGTTGTTTGTCATCTCGGATTTGACCAGCGAAAAGGAAACATACGCGGCGGCGCGGTTCGTCTACGCCGATCCGCCCAGAGGTGGGAAGATCATCCTCGATTTCAATGAAGCGGTTAACCCGCCCTGCGCCTTCACGCCGTTCGCGACCTGTCCGTTGCCGCCCAAGGAGAATCGGCTGCCTATTGCGGTAAATGCGGGAGAGAAGAAATACCGAGGGAGCGCTGACTAGCGGTCGCGCGGGCAGCTCAGATGTTTCGGCAGAACCCGCCACCCGATCGTTACCACATCGGACGATCCAGGCCGCCGAAGTAGGGATCCCGGCAATCGCGTCGAAAGTATCCGTATCCACCCTTTGTCCTGACCTCAGAGTAGCCGACCGCGAGGGAGATTCCGCTGGGGTCATCGTAGGTGAGCACCATCGCGCCGCCGCGCTCGCTGTAACCTCCGCTGCCGACGCCATACATCAGGGAGATCATACCGTGAATCTCGGGCGCGCGGCGCAGCGAGGTCGAGGTGACCACTCCGCTCGCATCGCCGCTGGAGCGGAGGACGGCTGAACCACTGACAACCGGTGCGGAAAGGCGCGCAACATATTGATCCAGCTGCTCCAATTGCGCTTCCGACAGGGAAGTCAGTCCGGAGTTTTTGAGTTCATCGGCCGTCAAGCGTTCGGAAAAGCGAGCAGCCCGAGCCGCACGTCCTGAAACGGTTGATTGGGCCGTAACCATGTCTCGCCGGACCAAAGCATCGAGCACGGCGAGCTGGTCCGAATTGAGCTGGGTGAGCCCCGCTGCCGAGAACTCGGCCGTGGCGAGGGCCTTGGAAAGTCGAACTTCATCACGTGCCGGCTCGGCTGCAGCCAAACCCGTCGCTAAACTGAGCAGGAGGAGGAGCGTGCGAAAGGGCGTATTCATGATGAAGCGGTGGATTACACCGAGGAGACGTGGATCGGGCGCTCCGGGTTCCACGAGTTTTCACGGGGGGCAGGGAAGCGCAACCGCAGAAACGGCCGGGCGGGTTGGTCGAGCGGTCACGCTGGCGCGGCTCTAGGCGCATACCGGAACACTTTGGCGCGCCTCACGTGCACGGGATGAGCGGTTCACGAGGGAACTTCCGTCGCCGGTTGCTGGCGCGAAAAATGCGAAGACCATGTACCATGGATTTCGCCAAGCTCACGCAAATGTCGCGTCAAGCCGTCACGGACGCACAGAACATAGCGCGGCGGCTGAACCACAACGAAGTGGACACGCTGCACGTGCTCTCCGCGCTCCTTTCGCAGGAGAATGGGATCGTGCCTGGACTATTGGAGAAGCTTTCCGTCGCTCCGTCCGCCGTGCAGTTGTCGTTGGAGCGGGAGCTGGATCGTTTGCCGAAGGTCACCGGCAGTGTTGATACCTCCAAGGTGTACGTCACCCAGGCGGTCAATGATGTCCTGACGCGAGCCGAAGGTGAAGCAACGCAGTTGAAGGACGAATACGTTTCGGTCGAGCACGTGTTGCTCGGACTGCTGGATGTCGCCAAACCCGACGCGCTGAAGCGGCTGTTCAAGAGTTTCGATTTGGATCGGGCGAAGGTCCTGAAGGCGTTGAAGGAGGTGCGCGGTTCGCAGCGCGTGACGACGGACAATCCGGAGGTGACCTACGAGGCACTGGAAAAATACGGAGTCGACCTCGTCGAACAGGCGCGTCGTGGAAAAATGGATCCAGTGATCGGGCGCGATGAAGAAATCCGCCGCACCATTCGGATCCTGTCGCGGAAGACGAAGAACAACCCCGTGCTGATCGGTGAACCTGGGGTGGGCAAAACCGCGATTGTGGAAGGCCTCGCTCAGCGGATCCTGCGGGGCGATGTGCCCGAGGGCCTGAAGGACAAGATTATCTTCTCCCTCGATATGGGCGCGCTGGTGGCCGGCGCGAAGTATCGCGGCGAATTCGAAGAACGGCTGAAGGCCGTGTTGACGGAGATCAAACAGAGCGAGGGCCGGATCATCCTGTTCATCGATGAGCTCCACCTGATTGTCGGCGCAGGAAAAACCGACGGCGCAATGGATGCCGGCAATTTGCTGAAGCCGATGCTGGCCCGCGGTGAACTTCACTGCATCGGAGCGACGACGCTCGACGAGTACCGGCGGCACATTGAAAAAGATGCGGCGCTCGAGCGGCGTTTCCAACCGGTGGTCGTGGACCAGCCGACGGTGGAAGATGCAATTTCAATTCTGCGCGGATTGCGCGAGCGGTTCGAATTGCACCATGGAGTTCGGATCCAGGACAACGCGCTGGTGAGTGCGGTGATTCTTTCGAATCGCTACATCAGCGATCGGTTCCTGCCCGACAAGGCGATCGATTTGGTGGACGAGGCCTGTGCGATGATCCGCACCGAAATGGATTCGATGCCGCAGGAGCTCGATGAGCTGACGCGACGCGTGTTGCGTCTCGAAATTGAGGAGACGGCGCTCGCGAAGGAAAAAGATGAGGCGAGTGCGCGCCGACTTGAGGTGTTGCGCAGGGAACTCGCGGAAGCCCGTGAAAAGGCCTCGGGCATTCGCCTGCATTGGGAGCGGGAAAAGGCGTCGATCGATAAAACGCGGAAGCTGCGTGAGGCGATTGAGTCCACTCGTCTGGAGATGGAGAAAGCCGAGCGGGCTTACGATTTAAACAAAGTGGCCGAGCTACGACACGGCAAACTTCCGCAGATGGAATCCGAGCTGAAGCGATTGGAAGCAGCCGGTAACAACACGACGCTCTTCAAAGAGGAAGTTTCCGAAGAGGAGATCGCTGAAGTGGTCTCCAAGTGGAGCGGCGTGCCCGTCACGCGACTCGTCGAGCGTGAAAAGGAGAAGTTGCTCCGCCTTGAGGAAGTGCTCCACGAACGTGTCGTCGGTCAGAACGAAGCGGTGACCCTTGTCACCGAAGCGATCATGCGTGCCCGCAGTGGGATCAAAGACCCACGTCGGCCGGTCGGAAGTTTCCTTTTCCTCGGGCCGACGGGCGTGGGTAAGACCGAGCTGGCAAAAACGCTGGCCGAAACGTTGTTCGACACGGAAGCGGCCATGGTGCGAATCGACATGTCCGAGTACATGGAGAAACACAGCGTCGCCCGCATGATCGGAGCGCCTCCCGGTTACGTCGGTTATGATGAGGGCGGCCAGCTCACGGAAGCAGTCCGGCGGAAACCGTATGCGGTTATTCTGTTCGATGAAATCGAGAAAGCGCATCCGGATGTATTCAACGTTCTGCTGCAGGTGCTCGACGACGGTCGCATCACCGATAGTCAGGGTCGGACCGTCGACTTCAAGAACACCGTCATCATCATGACGTCGAACATCGGGTCGCGTTATCTGCTCGAAGGGGTTTCGGGCAGCAGCATTCCGGAAAGCGTTCGCGAAAGCGTCATGGCCGAGCTGCGGAAGTCGTTCCGGCCCGAGTTTCTGAACCGCATCGATGAGACCATTCTGTTCAAGCCGCTGTCGCTCGAAGAAATCACCGTGATTGTCGATCTGCTGATGGCGGATCTCAACAAACGGTTGGCCGACCGTCGCGTGACCGTGAAGCTCGATAAGAAGGCGAAGGAATGGGCAGCGGAGAAGGGATATGACCCCGTGTTCGGGGCCCGGCCATTGAAGCGGTTCTTACAACGCACCATTGAGACCAAGCTTGCCCGCGCGCTCATCGCCGGCGAGGTGCGAGAGGGCTCGAACCTGACGTTCACTGTTCGTGACGACGCGCTTGCGTTCGACCAAAAGCCCGCGATGGCCGTTTGAATCGTTGCGCGATACTGCTAAGCGCGTCCCGACATACGGTGGCGGGTTAGCGATTACGTGACGGAGGAGTCTGTCGCTTTCCTGCGCCAGTTTGCGAGTTGGGGGCATGGTTTGGAGGCGTGGGATCGCGGGCAGAGCGCGATTGGAGTTTCTGCTTTGCGCAATCGTTCCTTTGCAGGAAGCTGTCGTTGATGTCCGCTGAGCCGATTCATTTCTACAATCGTTACACCAAGTCCGTTGAAACGGAGAAGGTGTTCGGGGAGGGTTGGCTGCAGTTCGCCTACGGCAATCCCGTCGGCCGGCTGTTCGTCTGGTTGCTCGCGCGCCGGTCTTTTTTTTCCTGGTGGTATGGACGAAAGATGAACAAGCGCGTGAGCGCGTTGCGCATTCTGCCGTTCATCACGGCCTACGACATTGATGTGGATGAGTTCGCGAAGTCGCCTTTTGACTACAAGACCTTCAACGAGTTTTTCTATCGCGCGCTGAAACCATCGGTGCGTCCGATCGCGCCGGGCGATCACGTGGCCGTGTTTCCGGCCGATGGCCGGCATCTTGTTTTCCCGAACGTAGAGACCGTTCCAGGTTTTTACGTGAAAGGCGCGTCGTTCTCGCTGGCCGAATTGTTCGGTGAAGCGACGGCGGATCCTTCCCAGCAGCCCCTTGCGACCCAATTTGCCGGAGGGGCGATGCTGATCTCGCGGCTTTGTCCTGTTGACTACCATCGCTTCCATTTTCCGGTGGGTGGAACGGTCAGCGAGCCGCGCTTGATCAACGGGTGGCTGTATTCAGTAAACCCCTTCGCGCTGCGCCGTAATCTACACTACCTCGTTCAAAACAAACGGGTGCTCACGCTGATCGAGTCGGCGACGTTCGGCACGGTCGCGATGTTCGAGGTGGGCGCGACGAATGTTGGAAGCATTCAGCAAACGTACATTCCGGGGCGTCCGGTCGCGAAAGGCGCGGAGAAGGGACTGTTTGCTTTCGGCGGGTCGTGCGTGATCACTGTGTTTCAGCGCGGTCGAATCGTGTTTGACCCGGACTTGGTGGGCCCGAGTGCGGTGCATCAGGAGGTGTACGCCCGCATGGGCGATCGGCTCGGCGCCGCGCCGTGATCCATTTTGGGGCGGGGCGTTCCTGTGGAGGAAACGAGGGAGCGGAGTACGGTGCTGGAAGCTGTTTATGACGGGCTCGGCGGGTTGATTTCATGCCCATCCGCTTGCGGGTGCCGGTGGTCGATCGCACCGTAACCACCTCATGAACCCAAAATTCGCCGCCTACGCGCACCCAGAGGTGCTGGTCGATGGAGCCTGGTTGCAGGCGCATTTAGACGATCCGTCGCTGCGGATTGTGGAGAGCAATGAAGATGTGCTCCTGTACGACACCGGACACATTCCTGGCGCGGTTCACATCGACTGGCGTGGTGATCTGCAGGACAATACGCAGCGAGATTACGTTTCGCCGGAGCGCTTCGCGGAGGTGTGCTCGAAGAATGGGATTACGCCGGATACGACGGTTGTTTTTTATGGGGACAAGGCAAACTGGTGGGCGGCGTACGCGTTGTGGGCGTTTCGTCTTTTCGGTCACACGAAGGTGAAGTTACTGGATGGCGGCAGCGCAAAGTGGAAAGCGGACGGTCGCCCAATTACGCGGGACAAACCTAAACCCGCGGCCACGCAGTATCCGGTCCCGCCGCAGCGGCTGGATCACCAGATTCGAGCGTTCTATTCCGACACACTCGCTCACGCGCAGGCCCGCAAGCCACTCATCGATGTACGCTCTCCGGGCGAATATAAAGGCGAGGTGACGCACATGCCGGAGTATCCGCAAGAAGGCGTGCTCAGAGGCGGGCATGTGCCGGGAGCGCGCAGCGTGCCATGGAAGGTCGCCGCGAACGATGACGGCACGTTCAAGACGTTCGACGAACTGAGGAAAATCTACACGGAGAATCTCGGTCTGAAACAGGACGATGACATCATCGCGTATTGCCGGATTGGAGAGCGCTCCAGTCACACGTGGTTTGTCCTGACGTATCTGCTTGGATACAGCAAAGTCCGGAACTACGACGGATCGTGGACGGAGTGGGGCAACATGGTTCGGTCGCCCATCGCCAAAGGCGAACAGCCGGGTTGAGCAGTGTGTGCGCGCGACGCGGCGGTGAGCATCGTCTCAGTGACCGTCGACTCAGAGAGCCGAAATCAACCTTCCTCCCACCAGCTGCCGAGCCATGAGCTATCCGCCGAATCTCGCCGAGATCGTTGATTTGTTCGAACATCTGCCGGAGGAGGAGAAGCGGGAAAATCTGATCGCGTTCGCGGACGGCGCGGCGAACTGCGCTCTGAAGCCAGGCGAGCCGTTTGACCTCGAGGATACGCGCAAGGATGAGGAGTGCACGGACACCGTCGGTGTTTTCTTGCGTGTGGATGCGGGAACCCGCGCAACTCATTTCCGGATCAATCTGGGGCCCCATGTGCAAACGCTGACGCGGGCCATGACCGCCATCCTCTGTAAAGGTCTGGATGGTGCGACACCTGAAGCCGTCCTCGAGGTACCGCAGGACTTCGTGCCCAAGATTGTGGGTGGGCAGCTCGTACGACTGCGAAGTCAGACGGTGTATTACATTCTCACGCGTATGAAGAGCGCGGCAAAAGTGTGGCTCAACCGTGAACGCGCCGCGGCGGGTTGAATCGGGAGTAGACTGATACGGCCAAAGTTCTTCAGTCGGATGTTGGATAGATCCGGTGAAGATTACCCGCTTGCCTCTAATATGCGGAAATCGGCAAGCTGGGCGCGGATCACTCGCCCGGGTGGTGGAATGGCAGACACGAAGGTCTTAGAAGCCTTTGCCGTAAGGTGTGCAGGTTCGAGTCCTGTCCCGGGCACCAGCGAGGAAAAGAAAGTCATCTGTCGGCAAGTCACACGGTGTCCGTGAGAAGCTCCAGTCCAGCGCGGCGCTCGACACTGCCCCCGTTCTTTTCAGAGCGAAGGATCCGCCCACTTGAAAAGTTTGCCGGGTGAGAGCACGGTGAAGCTCGCCAACCCGCCGAAAGTGGGTCTACGACTACGTAATCCCCCCGTCGATCGAACCCTGCCTTGCTGCTGTAGGTTGTTGCTCATGATTCGTCCTCTTGTTTTCAGTGGAGTCGCCGTCCTGTCCCTCACTGCGCTGGTGGCGCAGAGCGTGGCCAAGCCCAAGCAGGAGAAAGCCCCCGCGGCCGCGCTGCCGGCGAGCGCCAAAAAGCTTTCGTTCAACGAGAGCGTGCAGCCGATTCTCGCTGAAAATTGTTACCAGTGTCACGGCGCGGACCCCGGTTCGCGCAAAGCGGGCTTGCGGCTCGATCGCGCCGAAACGGCGTTCAAGCCCCTGAAGGAGGGCGGCCCCGCGCTCATTCCCGGTAAACCGGACGAAAGTCCTCTGATTCAACGCATCGAATCCAAGGATGAAAAAAAGCGGATGCCCCCGATGGAGGCGCACAAGACCTTGCAGCCCGAGCAAATCGCGTTGCTGCGCAAGTGGGTCGGCGAAGGCGCGGTGTATGAGGAGCATTGGTCCTTCATCACACCGAAGCGGCCGGCCCTGCCGTCCGTGTCGAATCCGCCGGCGAATTGGAAACGCAATCCCGTGGATCGTTTCATCCTCGCCCGGTTGGAACGTGAGAAACTCGCGCCTTCACCGGAGGAGGAGCGACGGACGCTGATCCGCCGTGTGACGCTGGATCTCACTGGACTTCTGCCGACTCCCGCTGAGACCGAGGCGTTTGTAAGCGATCGATCGCGGGATGCGTACGAGAAAGTCGTCGATCGCCTGCTGGCGAGCCCGCGCTATGGCGAGCATCGCGCGCGCTACTGGCTGGATTACGCGCGGTATGCGGACACGCACGGGATCCATTTTGATAACTACCGCGCCATTTGGCCATATCGCGATTACGTCATCCGCGCCTTCAACGAGAACAAACCGTTTGATACGTTTGTGCGCGAACAACTCGCCGGAGACCTGTTGCCCGCGCGGAATTTCGACCAGCTGGTCGCGACGGGCTTTGTTCGTTGCAATCTCACCACCAACGAAGGCGGCACCATCCCTGAGGAAGTTTTCGTCAACCAGACGCGCGATCGGGTCGAGGCGTTTGGCGCCACGTTCCTTGGGCTGACGACCGGCTGCGCGGCGTGTCACGATCACAAATTCGATCCGTTCACGCAGAAGGATCACTATTCTCTGGCGGCGTTTCTCAACAACACCGTGGAGAAGCCGTGGGACCTCAACATCGAGGATCCGGCACCGGTGTTCCGTCTGCCACCCGATGAAACCCGCGCGAGCGCTGAAGTTATCCTCAAGGCGCGCGCCCAACTTTGGGAGAAGCTGAACGAGCGGCGCGCACGCAGTGGCGAATTGATCGCGGCGTGGCTGGCGCAGGGCAATCGCCCGTTGCCGGTCGATCAGACAGGACTCGAGGTTCGGCTGAAGTTGGATGAGGGGAAGGGCGACGTCGTTAAAAACTCCGCGCCCAACGCGAAGATTGCCCAGTTCAAAGCCGACACGAATCCGCTCGTCTGGGGTGAGAAGTCATGGCTTTGGCCCTCCGTGCGCATGGATATCCTATCGCGTTTGCGCTTGGGAGAAGCCGGCGAAGTGGAGGCGGATGAAAAGTTTTCCGCAGGTGGCTGGATCATGTTGCGGGCAACACCGGGCGGCGGAGTCAAAGGCGGCACCGGCACCGGCACGCTCTTCGGCCGTATGGGCGGCGAGAAGCTCAAAGGCGGCCCAGGGTGGGACGTCTACCACGAAGGTCTTTTCCTGACCATCAACATCACCAGAGACGGCGAATTGGAGAACGCGCCGGCGGGAGTTGCGGCGGCTGACAGTTCAAACGCTGGAAACAATGCGGCGAAGAAAGAAGTGAGTGGGGAACCGCGCAGAGCGGGACTTCAAGTAGTCACTCGCATGCCGGCGGTGGTGCGCGATGAATGGCAGCACATCTTTTTCACGTACGACGGTTCGCGTCGCGCCAGCGGTATCAAGCTCTACGTGAACGGCACAGTGGTCGACACATCGAGCAAGCTCGACACGCTCACGGCCAAAGACTCGATCCGCACGGACGCGGCGATGCATCTCGGACGGCGTGACGACTACCAGCCGATGCGCGAAACCCGGTTTCAGGATTTTCGGTTTTATCGCCGCGCGCTGACGCCCGAGGAAATCGCGCGCCTGCCGTTTGAGGATGTCGCTGCGGAAATTGTGGCTCGGCAACCCAACCCTGCGGCGTGGAGCACCGATGAAAAATTTGTGGTCGTGGAGCGGTTTTTCCTGGGTGAGAAAGAGCTCGAAACCAAAGCGCTCGCGGCTGGAGTGGCCGCGCATGACGCGGCTTTCGACGCTCTAACTCGCGACGGCAAACCCACGCTCATCGCGTTGGAAAAAAACACCCCCGCGTACGCTGACCTGTTAAAGCGCGGGGACTACTATGCGCGCACGGAGCGGGTCGAGCCGGCGGTGCCGCACTTCCTGCCGAAGCTGCCCGCGAATGCCCCTCCGAACCGGCGCGGACTCGCGGACTGGTTACTGACACCGGAACAGCCGTTGATGACGCGCGTGACCGTGAACCGGATCTGGCAGGAGCTTTTCGGCCGCGGGCTGGTCGAGAGTGCAGGGGATTTTGGTATCATGGGTGACCGGCCGTCACACCCGCTGCTCCTCGATTGGCTGGCCGTGGAGTTTCGCGAAAGCGGGTGGGACGTGAAGAAATTCTACCGACTGCTGGTGACATCGGCCACTTACCGCCAGAGCGCAGTCACGACGCCGGACCGGTTGGCGAAGGACCCCGCCAACAAACTGCTCTCGCGCGGGCCACGTTTCCGCATGGATGGCGAGATGCTACGAGACAGTGCGCTGATGGCGTCGGGATTGCTGGTTGAGAAAATCGGCGGTCCTTCGGTGAAACCCTATCAGCCCACGGGCATTTGGGAGGAAGTCGCCATGCCGGAGTCGAACACGAGAAACTACGTCGCCGACAAAGGGGACAATCTTTACCGGCGAAGCGTCTACACGTTTTGGAAGCGAGCGTCGCCGCCCGCGACGCTGGAGTCATTCGATGCCACCTCACGCGAAACCGTATGTGCGCGTCGTGCGCGCAGCAATACGCCCTTGCAGGCGTTGATCACGATGAATGATCCGCAGTGGGTCGAAGCCGCGCGCAAACTTGGCGAGCACGCGATCAAGGCATCTCCTGCGCCCGAGACCCGCGTCGACTTCATGGCGCAGGCGACCCTTGGCCGGAAACTTACGCCCAAGGAGTCGACGGCGATTCTGCAGACGGGCGAGATCATTCGCTCGAAGCTGGCGGCAAACGTCGACGCGGCGAAGCAGTTGCTGGCCGTGGGTGATTCGAAAAGCGATGAATCCATTGCACCGGTCGAGCTGGCCACGTGGACGATGGTCGCGAGCGAGTTCTTGAACCTCGACGAGTTCCTAACGAAGTGACGCGCCAACGAGCCAGCGCGTATTGAGCCCCCTGCCAACCCCAGCCGATCCAATTTCTCTCAGGTCATGAACCCTTCCTTTCACGATCAGCACGACTTCTGTTCCGACCATGGCGGCGAGCATCCTACGGTGTGGGATTTGCCGCATGTGCCACTCGCCTTGAAAAAGGAGTGGCTCGAGCTGGAGACACGCCGGCACTTTTTGGGACGTGGCGCCAAGGCGCTCGGTTGGGCGGGCCTCGCGACAATTCTGGGCCGCAGCGCACCGCAATTGCTGGCCAATGCCGCGGCGCCCGAGCCGGGGGCAATGCCGACGTTTGTGCCTCACTACGCGCCCAAAGCGAAACGCGCGATCTACCTCTTCATGGCGGGCGCGCCTTCGCAATTTGAGACGTGGGATTACAAACCCGCACTCGCCGACATGTTCGACAAGGACCTGCCTGAGTCGGTCCGCGGCGGACAGGTTCTCACCGGCATGACCGCGAGCCAGGCTCGCCTTCCGATTGCGCCGAGCATGTACAAGTTCGCGCAGCAGGGGAAAGCCGGGCATTGGGTTTCCGAGTTATTCCCGTATACGGCGAAAATTTCTGACGAGCTCTGCGTCATTAAATCGCTGCACACGGATGCGATCAACCACGAGCCGGCCATCCTGCAAATCACGACGGGCAACATGTTCCCGGGGCGACCGTCGATCGGTGCCTGGCTTTCTTACGGCCTGGGCGCTGTGAACGAAGAGCTGCCGACGTTCGTGGTCATGACTTCGAAGATGCCGATTCGCGCGAACGTGCAGGCGCTGTCCAATCGCTTGTGGTCGTCTGGCTTCCTCTCACCTGAGCATGCGGCGGTTGCCTTGCGCGCGGGGTCCGATCCCGTGCTCTACATCAACAATCCCAAAGGCGTGGATGGTGATTTGCGCCGTGCGATGATCAATGGCGTGACGGACCTGAATCGCCAGCTGTTCGAGCGGGTCGGGGATCCTGAGATCAACGCCCGCATTGCTCAGTACGAGATGGCGTTTCGGATGCAGACCTCGGTCCCGGAACTCACCGATTTTTCCGACGAGCCTGCGGCGACGTGGGACCTATACGGACCCAAAGCGAAGGAGCCCGGAACGTTTGCTTACAACTGTCTCATGGCGCGGCGGCTCGCGGAACGCGGCGTCCGTTTCACCCAAGTTTTTCTCCGGAGCTGGGACAATCATAACAACCTGCCGAATAATATCAAAGCGCTGGCGGAGGATTCGGACCAGCCGACGGCTGGACTGATCACTGACCTCAAGCAGCGCGGACTTCTCGACGACACCGTGGTGATCTGGGGAGGCGAGTTCGGCCGCACCGTCTATTCGCAAGGGACACTGCGTCCCGACAACTATGGCCGCGATCACCATCCGCGCTGTTTCAGCATGTGGATGGCGGGTGGAGGAGTGAAACCCGGCATATCGTTCGGAGAGACCGATGATTTCTCCTACAACATCACGCGGGATCCGGTGCACATCCGCGATCTGCATGCGACCGTCATGCACCTCTTTGGAATCGATCACAATAAACTCACCTTCAAGTTTCAGGGCCTGGATCAAAAGCTTACCGGCGTGCTTCCGGCCAAAGTCATCGATGGCATTCTCGCATAACGTGAAATTCTTCTTGGCGGCGCTGCTGACCGCGACGAGTGCGTCGACCGCGTTTTCTGCCGAACCGGCGCTGTTCGAGGCGCGGGTGGCTCCGATCCTGGAAGAGCATTGTGTCGAGTGTCACGGACCGGAGAAACACAAAGGGAAGCTCCGGCTGGATTCTTTTGAAGCGCTCATCGTGGGCGGTGAGTCCGACGAGGTGGTGACCGCGGGTGACCCCAAAGCGAGCGAGCTGTTTCGTCGTATCACGCTGCCGGAGACGGATGAGGACGTGATGCCGAGCGATGGGAAGCCGCATCTCTCCTCGAATGAAATCAAGGTCATCGAGCTGTGGATTGCGGGAGGAGCTTCGCCGACGAAACGCGTGGGAGAGTTTGCGGGCTTGCCACCGCCGAAGGCGCCCAAGCCGCCGTATGTGCCGCTGACCCCAGACTGGCGCCCGCACGCCGCCGAGCTCACCGCGCTCGCGAATTCGCTTCACGTGCGACTGGTGCCGCGCTCGCGAATCGCGACGGACGGACTCGTCTTGCGCACGGCGAGTGCGCCCGGGCGTTGCGATGATGCGGTCCTGGCGAAGCTGGCGCGCTTCGCGCCTTTTATTGCGGAAGCCGAACTCGCGCGCACCAAGGTGACGGACGAAGGCGTGGCGATTCTAGGCACGTTTGAAAATCTGGTTTCGGTCGATCTTACCCGGACGAAAGTGACCGCGAAAGGTTTGGCGGCACTGGCCCAATCGAAGAAGCTTCAATCGGTCAATCTCACCAACACCGCCGTCGATGACGCCGCGGTGGCGCCGCTGAGGGCGGCCCACAGTATCAAACGACTTTGGCTATTTGGGACCAAGGCGACCGCCTTTGAGGCACCCGTGACGGCAGTAGCAGGAGAGTTGTAACTGCGCAGGCGTGCGAGCACTTGGACTCGTCGCCTTCCCTCGGGTTTGAAATTCCGACCAGAACCCCGGGTTCGCTGAATCTAAAGTCGCGTCCACCTGGACGTCATTGATCGATGGACACAGGTGTTGCCGCACCATCGTCTGCATCTGGGTGGAGGCGCGAGCCGTGAGTTATCCGTGGCGAACTTACCGGCGGCTCAACTGAACTCGGGGGGCAGATTGCCCGAGTCGGCTCGCGCGTAATGCGGCCAAAATGAAATCACATGCGTTTCGAGGACGTATTCCAAAGTGCCTCGTTCCGTTTTCCAACAAAACACGGGACCGATCCCTGGCTTCAGCCACAGATTTCCCGCTGGGTATTGAGCTTTGAGTTCCTGGTACTTATCTCGTTGTGAGGGGTTGAGCGTTTCAAATTCGACTGGGCTTGGCTTCATAGAGGCGGCGATTTTACCGCAGCTCGGCACACCCCGCACTAAGGGAAAACCTAGTGGCCTCGGCAGAAGCAGCCATAGGCGACGACGGCCTGCATGCCTCATCAATCAATCCATCCCGCGCGCGGGCTTCTCTCAGAGCCGGTTAAGGGTAGCGCCGGTGCTTCTTGCGCGGGGGAGCATGATCTTCTGCCGGCCGAAGCGATCTCTGAGCACTTCGTTTGAACGCAAAAAAAGCTGCCCGGCATTTGCCGGACAGCTTTGAAGGTGTTGCGAGGTAGCTTAGGCGACCTTGCGACGGGCAGCGAGGCTCAAGCCGATCAGGCCGGCGCCGAGCAGCAGTGCGGTCGTGCCATTGTCGGAGACAGCCTTGGAGCTGGCCGAGAACGAGAACTTGCTGTTGGCCGAAATGTTCTGCGTCGAGAAGTTCCATGAACCGGCAGTCACTTGGAATCCGTTTCCTGAAACCCAGCCCGTGCCTTTAACGGAGAGCGAGTCACCATCGTGGAACGTGATCATCGAGGACGTCAGGTTGAAGGTGAAGCCGTCAACTTGCCAGAATGGGCTGACTGCGCCGGAGTTGAAGGACCATGGCGCGGCGAAGGTCACGGCGTCGCCGGAGCTGACGATCGGCGAGAAGCTGCCGTCTGCGTTGTTAACCTTCGTATTGGAGAAGGCCATGACGCCGGTGGCGGCTGCGAAGCTGGCGTTGTTCAAGGTAAGATCACCAACGAAGGTGATGTTGCCGTTGATGAGGGTGGCTTGCGCTGCCGTGCTCAGGCCGAGAGCCAAGAGGGAGGCGAGTGCGAGTTTGATAAGGGTGTTTTTCATAAGACATCGACAGTTAAGCAGTGCCCATGCCAAGCAAAGCGATGTTACGCTAACATCATATCACTAACATGATAGATTTTTTAAAATCTTGTTCCAACGTTTTTTTTGCCCGTTTTTCGTAAGAAATCCCTTCAGCTGAGACGGTACTCTTACAGCCTTTGGTTTCGCTTTTGCTCGGCGCTCCGTACCGCGAGCTTCCCCATGTTTTTGAGAAAGCTAGACCGGCCGGGGAGGCCATGGCAGGGCGTCCAAGTCGATGTTTCCACCGGTCAGAATGATGCCTATCCGCGATGTTGGATGAAACGCATATCGCCGTTCGAGCAGAGCGGCGACGGGTACCGCCGCGGAGGGCTCAATCAAAATCTTCAGTGTCTCCCAAACCATGCGCATGGCCTGTTCAATTGCGGCCTCGCTCACGGTCGACACCTCGTCCACGTAGCGAACCATGAGGTCGAAGTTCGGGCGGCCAAGGTTGGCGCGAAGTCCGTCGGCGATCGTCCTCGGTTCCTGATTGGCGACGAGTTGACCGGAGGCAAATGAGCGCGCGGTGTCATCGGCGCCTCCCGGTTCGGTCGCGATGACGCGGACCGATGGCTTCGTTAACTTCGCCGCGACTGCCGTTCCGGCCAGCAGTCCTCCGCCGCCAACAGGACACGTAATCAGGTTCAGATCCGGAACGGTTTCCATTAGCTCCACGCTGGCCGTCGCTTGACCTGCGATCACGCGTTCATCGGCAAACGGATGAATCAGGCTTGCGCCTGTTGCGATGAGAACGGCCTGGCACGCGGCCTCGCGCGCGGAACTCGTGGGTTCACAAAACGTCAGACGAGCGCCGTAAGTTTCAGCCATGTGAATCTTAAACCGACTCGAGTTTTGCGGCATCACGACGTGGCAGGGAATTCCACGAAGGCTGGCGGCCCATGCGACCGCGGCGCCGTGGTTGCCCGAGGAATGGGTTGCCACCCCGCGAGCCGCTTGTTCGGTCGTGAGCGAGAAAACGGCGTTAAGCGCGCCGCGCGCTTTGAAGGACCCCGTCTTCTGAAAGTTTTCGCACTTGAAGAAGAGCTGAGCGCCGAGGCGCGCATTCAATGACGAACTCGTCAGTACCGCGGTGTTATGCAGGCGCGGCTTGATCCGTTCGTGTGCGGCGCGGATGCCAGTAAGGTCGAGAGCCATGCAAAGAGAGGTCTTGGTTCTAAAGGTTTATGTTCGGTGATGGCAACGCGATGGATCGGCAGCACCGATCGCCTCGTCGATTCTGCGAACGGGAAAACGAAATTTCAGCAGAACCGTCGTCAGGAAATCCCCGATCAACTGGAAAATGCTTCGAGGGATCATTCCGAGAGTAATGCGGACTGTTGTGCATGATTTGCCGATGCCTGGGCGAGCGAAAGAAAGCAGGCGCCGGCGTCGCGACAGACCTACGCACGTCTCGGTATGATCGAATCCATTCAACTCGAACTCTCCATCCTAATGCCGTGTTTGAACGAAGTTCGAACGGTCGGCACGTGCATCCAGAAAGCCCGACGCTTTTTAAGTGAGCACGGAATTTCAGGTGAGGTCCTGGTCGCGGACAACGGCAGCACGGATGGATCCATCGAGCTGGCGGAGCGGTTGAGCGCTCGGGTGATTCCCATCCCCGTTCGCGGGTACGGCGCCGCGCTGAGTGGCGGGATCGCCGCAGTTGAAGAACCAGGACGTTCCTGTATTCGGAAATCGCTGACAAAAAACGACCAGCATGCGGCACATTCATGGATGGTTTACCAGAGGCGGAGACGGCGCTCCGGTCGCACCCTGATCTGTCGATTGCTTTTCCGCAGCGGCTCAGCACGCTGGAGCCATGATTAAGAAGCTGCTCCACACCCGTATGCGCGTGAACGATCTGGCCCGGACGGTACGCTTTTACGAAGAAGCGTTGGGTTTGACCGTGTCACGGCGACACACGTCACCTCGCGGTGCCCAGCTCGTCTTCCTTTCCGTTCCAAGCAGCGACGAGGAGATTGAGCTTTGCCAGTTGCCCAACAGTCCCAGCGTTCAGGTGCAGCCTGACCTCATGCATCTCGCGTTTGAAGTCGAGGATCTGGAAGGTTTTGCCACGAAGCTGAAAGAGAAAGGTTATGCTTTGAGCGATGGACCTACGCTGACGGGCAGTGGTTCGATCATCGCGTTCATCGATGCGCCCGAAGGGTATGAGGTGGAACTGATCCAACGGGCCAAGTGAGGTGGATATCGCGGCGCAGTCGTTCGGTGCGCGTTGGGCCAGCACCTGGCCGGATGCCCTGGCCTTTGCTGCCGGCCTGATTACGGCGTGGGCTGCAGGATGGGATACGGGCGATCTGGTCTGGAGCTTGTGGCTGGCGAGTCTGGTTGTCGGCTATGCTTCCATCGTCTGGAATTTATCCGCGGGGTTGCGGGAGTTCGGCGGCAATACGTTTAAACAGCGTGCCGCCGCGAGGCAGTGGTTAGGAGGAGCCGTCGCCCTCGGAGTGGGCTTTGCGTTCGGCCTGGTTTTTTTCACGATCCATTTTGGAGGTTTCCATTTCGTCCACTCTGCTTTTCTCCAGCAGTTTTTCCCCGTGCTGCCGGGTGATAACAGCGCAAACGGCTTTCCCGGGATTCCCCTCTATACCGAGGTGGTCCGTCGTTATTGGATTTTCCTTCCCATTGCGTTCGTGGCGGAACGTGCGGCGTTCGCGTCACCGCAACCCAGCGCGAACGAGCTGTCCCCTCAATCAGGGACAAAGGCTCTGGCGAGCCGCGCGAGCATCGATGGCGCCGGACTCATGGGGCCTTACCGCAACGTGATCCGAATGCATCTGTTGATCTTCTTTTTCGCCGCGGCGCATTTCGCCCATTGGGAAAACTTCGCAATCTACGCGGTCGTTTACGCCGTCTATTTTTTTCCGTGGCGCGTACTGCGAAGAGAAAATGGCTGACAGCCGGCGGTGTTTCTCCGCCCAAGCGACACGCTGTACCCCGGGAATTTGCGTTCGTAGGCGAACAGGTATTGCTGGGCCAACCCGGCGAGGGGCCCAAAGTGGGTTCGTCCGAAGTGTGCGATTTGAGCGGGTTTCCATCCGTTCAGTCCATAACGTTTCGCCATGGCTTTGATGATCCAGACGTCGACCGGAAACGCTTCAAGTTTTCCGGCCCCGAAGAGCAGGACGCAGTCGGCGACTTTTTCGCCGACGCCGGGAAGGGTGCAGAGGCGCTCTTTGGCGGCGGCGTACGGCAGCGTTTCGGTCGTCTCCAACCAACCGGGATTGGCGGCGATGAACTGCGCGGTTTGATGGATATAGCGGGCGCGAAAGCCGAGCAGACACGCGCGTAGTTCGGATTCTGGTACGACAGCAATTTCGGCCCAGGTCGGCAGCCGATGCGCGGAAGCGGCCGGGAGATCGGGGGCCAACGGGTCTGAGGACGGGTTGAGCAGCGAAGCTCCGTGACGCGTCGCGAGCAGTGCGACCATTTGCTTGATCTGCACGATCTGTTTCGTCGCGCTGCAAAGGAACCCGAGCAGCGTTTCGCCGAACGGTTGTCGCAGGATGCGCAGTCCGGGAAAAGCAGCGAGACAGCGCGCCAGATGCGCGTCGCTGCGCCAGGGCAGTGAGTCCACTGTTTTTGCGAGATCATCGCCGAGCCCCAGGTACTGGATGATAGCGGCTTCGATCGTGGATTGGAGTTGACCGGGCGCCGAGTAGTAGAGCGCGCCAGCCGCGTCCAAGGCGAGACGCGCGACATGGGCACCAAAAACTCCGAGCCACACGCCGTCCGTTTCCTGCCGCCAGCGGAACGCCTGACCGCCATCCAGAATTTCGCGGAAAACGTCCGGACCCAAGGGCGGTCCGGGGAGGGGCGTCCATCTGCTCCAGCCGATCGCCGTCTGCGGCATCATGCAGGCAACGTCCTCGCCGAACCCGGCAGCCGCTCGACTACTTTGCGGGCTTTTCCCAAAGGAAACTCTGTTCGCTGGCGAGGAGTTGTCCGTCGGCCGAGCGCAGCTCGAGTTTCCACGCCACGGGATGAACATCACGGTTCGGCCAATCCGTGCCGGTGAGCCCGAGCTCGAAAACGGTTTTCTTGCCCCTGATGTCGACGGGGAAGGTGGACGTCTTCGCTTCGGGTGTTGAAGGAGCAATGACTTGAAGAACGAATTTCGCCCCGGAAACGGGTTCGCTCCCGTTGGTCACGCGGACGAGAAAATAGAAGCCGGAACGCTCCTCGGGCTGGGTCCGTACGATGACTTCGCGACCGGGATTTTCCTGTCCGGTGAAATACTCCGAAATCCGCTGGAACGATTCGGCGTCGCGCCAACCGGGCCAGATGCGCACAAGTTGAATGTCTCCGGCGTGCAGTGACGCGGCGGAGAGACCGAGAAGAAAGGCGACCAACAGTGTGCGCATGAGATGAAGGTTGGGCCGGTGAAGGTCGGGCGACAAGTTTTTCGCCGCATCAAATCACACCCGAGGGGGCAACTCGGCGCTTACGGCTCCAGACGAACGAGTTGATACCGGTGAAATCCAAGCAAAGCCGGCTGCCAGTTTTTGACCGCGGGATGGATCGCATAGACCCGCGCGCCGAAATAGAGCGGAGCGATTGGCGCTTGTTCGAGCAGGAGCGCTTCGGCGTCCTGAAAATCTTTCATTCGATCGGCGGCGTTTACCGTGTTGCTGGCGTCCTTCAGGAGACGGTCGTACTCGCGATGGCTCCAGCCGGTCCAGTTGTTGCCCCCGCCGGTGATAAACAAATCGAGAAAGGTTGCGGCGTCGGCGAAGTCGCCGACCCACCCGGAGAAGGCGATGCTGTAGTTCAGGGTCTGCTGATTCTGGATCCACGTTTTTTGCTCGAAGGGCGAGAGGGTGATGCGCAGGCCCAACTCGCGCTGCCACATTGCCTGAATTGCTTCGCTCACTTTTGGCTGCGTGTCGTCATTTCGAACCTGCAGCTCAATCGCTGGTAACCCCTGTCCGCCCGGAAAGCCGGCCTCTTCGAGGAGCTTGCGCGCGGCGGAAAAATCCGTCGGCACACTCGCTTGCGACGTGTAGCCGGCGCAATTCGGCGGCGTGAAGAAGTGCGCCGGCAGGCGGGACTCGCGGAGCACGTTCCGGGCGATCGAGTCGCGATCGAGCGCGAGCGAAAGCGCGCGTCGCACCTTCGGATTGTCCAACGGCGGCTTCGTCGTGTTGAAGCGAAGAAAAAACGTTTGCAGGAAAGGGTCGCGTCTCAATTGGGCCGGCGTGCGGTCGCGGTATCCGGCAATCTTCTCCATCGGCAGAGCGTACGTGACGTGGGTTTGCCCGGCCCGGAAGTCGCGTTCCTCCACGTCGGGATTTTCGGTTGGAAAAAATACGACGTGCTCCAGCTGAGTGTGAGCGGAATCCCAGTAGTGCGGATTTTTCGCAAGGGTGATCCGCGCGTTGGGCGACCATTCCTCCAGCCGAAATGCGCCGTTGCCGACCAGATTGCCGACGCGAGTCCAGGCAGTGCTGCGTTGGTCGATACGGCCGAACTTCTCGATGGTCGCCTGGTGGACGGGAAACCAGGTGGGGTGGGCGGCCAGTGACAACACGTAGGGCGTGGGTCGCTCGAGGTTGAGGCGCAGCGTATGGTCATCGACGACCTCGACGCCTACCTGGCCGAAGTCGGCGAGCTTTCCCGTATTGAAGGCCTCGGCATTTTTGATCGGCCACAACATGTACGCGTATTCGGATGCCAGAGCCGGCGAAAGGATTCGCCGAAACGAATAGGCGAAATCGCGGGCGGTGAGTGGATCGCCGTTCGACCACTTGGCCTCGGGCCGGAGATGGAAGGTGTAGGTCAGCGAGTCGGTCGAAACATCCCAGCGATCGGCCACGGCCGGCACCGGCAGGGCGGTCTGTTCATCAATGGCGGTGAGCCCTTCGAAGAGCCCGATCAGAATGTTTTGGTCGGTGTAGGCGGTGGCGAGATGGGGGTCGAGATCGGCTGGCTCGGAAAGGTTGCCCAATAACAAGGTGTGAGAACGTACGGCAGCGTCGACGGGGCGCTCATGGCGGGCGCAGCTGCACAGGAGCAGAATGGAAATTACGAGCTGCAAGCTCAGGCCGCGCGCGAACATGACGAGGAAGATGCACAGCGTTTCGCTGGTGCCAAGTTTCAGCCGGTCCGATATTGCGTTGCCTCTCCTGCAGTTCGACGGTTCAACCAGATCCGGCTCCCCTCCCTGATGGTCCTCTCAATGCATGCCTCGAAGAGCCTGGATCGTGCATAGCGATCGGCCGAGTATTCCGGGTGAAGTAGTCCCAAGAAGCATGGTGTGTCCGCTGTTTCGGTTGTGGCCGGAATATGAGGAAATCCAATCGCGTCGGCCTAAGAAACGGCTTCGCGGCGCGTCTTAAGAACGGAAGCCCCATGTCCAACGAACCCTCGAGCGGACGGGATGAGTCGAATGAACACGCATTTTTTCTCGAGCGCATCTTTGCGGAACAACGAGTCCCACTCGTTCGCTATGCGGCACGCCTGTTGGGAGATCCTGACCGGGCGCGTGACGTGGTGCAGGACACGTTCGTCAAACTCATGGGTCAGCCGGCAACGGCAATCGACGGGCATGCCGTTGAATGGCTGTTTACCGTTTGCCGTAATCGCGCGATGGACGTGATGCGGAAGGAGCATCGGATGAAGCGGTTTGCTGAGGGTGAGGTGGAGCGAGTAACAGCCGGCGATCTGCGCCCCGGCCGCGAGCTGGAACACGCCGAAACCCGGGCGGCGATGCTGCGCCTGATTGATCGACTGCCGGCCAACCAACAGGAAGTGGTGCGCCTGAAATTTCAGAATGAATTCAGCTATAAGGAAATTAGCCGGATCACGGAGTTGTCGGTGGGGAACGTTGGTTTCCTGATCCATACGGCGGTCGCGCGCCTTCGCACCGAATTTTGGGCCCAGCATCCGTGAGGGAGACCCTGTTGCCATGAAGCCGGATATTCTGCCCGACGACCCAAAGCTCACCGCGTATGCGCTGGGTGAATTGGAAGGAGAGGAACTCGCGGAAGTGGAGCGTTACCTTCGCACGGATCCGAAGGCTCGCGCACTCGTGCAGAAGATCCGGATCGTCGCTGCTGAAGTGGTGACGGCGTTCGAGGATGAAGCGACTGCGGCAGCGAAACGGGAGATCGCCTCCGACCCTTACAGCGTTGCGCGCCGGCGGAGGCTCCTGCGATTTCCTCATGTAGCGTACATCCTGAGTGGACTCGCCGCTGCCGGACTCGCCGTGGTGTTGGCCCTGGAAAAACCTCCGTCGCGAATCACACCGAAGCGCTACGCAGCGGTTCCGATGGCCCTGCCATCGAGCGATCCCGAAGCGTTGGAGCCAAGTTCGGTCTCCGACGTTACAGGGGACGGAAGCGGCCCAGCCAACTCGGAGTCGATCGCGCCGACGATGGTGGTGGAGGGGAAGAACTTTGACCTGAGGCCGCTGGTCATGCTCGACGCGTCAAAGCAAGTGGTCCAATCGCCAGCAAAGGACGTTGAGTCGCTGGGGGCAGTGCCCCCGCTCGTGTTCTCCTTCAACTACGGCGATTCACGAAATTGGTTGGCTGAAACGGAGCGGATCCAAAGCCTGATCGACCAAAAGAAGGCGGGTACCGGCACGCTCGCCGCAAATAACGCCAAGCGCGTCGAGTCGGATAAGCGGCTCGTGTCCGGCAGACAGCGCGCGGCACGTACAAACCTGGAATCCGATGCCGCACTGTCCGTTGTTAATGATGAACCGATTGTCCTCAGTCCGTTCCTCGTGAAGATGGCTGGCCCTCGGGAAATCAGGAGCCGAAGTCCTTTTGAGGCGTTGGCGATCCTGTTCGGCCACGGGCCGAAGGATGACCTCGCCCCGCGTCGCGATAGCGAGTTCGTGAATGTCACGGACACGTCGGTTTCGGTTTTCCCGGTGAACGTTGACACGGCCAGCTACACGAACGTGCGACAGATGTTGATGGCGAATCAGAGGCCTCCGGCGGAGTCCGTCCGCGTCGAGGAGATGATCAATTATTTCCCCTACACGTACGCCGCGCCAAAAAATCGGGACGTGCCTTTTTCTGCGACCATTGAAGTCGCGGAAGCCCCGTGGGCGAACGGCCATCGGCTCGTGCGGATCGGTTTGCAAGGCCGCGCTCTGACGACCGCCGAGCGAGGCGCCGCGAATCTGGTCTTCTTGTTGGATGTGTCGAAATCGATGCAGGAAGCGAACAAGCTGCCCTTGCTCAAAGATTCGTTGCGGCGGTTTGTGAGCCAGTTGAGGCCAACCGATCGGATCGCCATCGTTACCTACGCGGGCGACAGCGGGTTGGCGCTGCCTTCGACTGCAGCCGCGGATCAAGCCAACATCGCGACCGCGTTGCCCGAGCTTCGCGTGGAGAATTCGTCGGACCGCGCCACCGGCATTCAACTCGCGTACTCGGTCGCTCAGCAGAATTTCGTCGCGGGTGGAGTGAACCGCGTGATCTTGTGCACCGACGGCGATTTCAACTTTGGTTTCCGCGAGAACAGAGGCTTGACCAAATTCGTCGAGGAAAAGGCCAGGACCGGGGTTTCGCTCACCGTGCTTGGCTTCGGGATGGGCAAGATGAAGGATCCCGTGATGCAGCGCCTCGGGACGTCAGGGCAGGGCGGATACGGCTACGTCGGATCAGAGCGTGATGCGGAGAAGCTTTTGGTGCAGCAGGTCAGCGGCAAGATTCCCGCGGTGGCGAGGGACGTGCGCGTGCAGGTGGAATTCAATCCGGCGAACGTCGCCAGCTATCGGCTGATTGGCTACGAAAAGCTCGATCCTAAATCCACTCAGATGGTGAGTGGCCGCGTTGCAGCGGGCGAACTGGCTGCCGGACACAGTGTGACGGCACTTTACGAGATCATCCCGCAAAGCGTGAACGATGGGGCTCCTCGGCCGGCTCCACGCGATCAAGAACTGCGCTACATCTCATTCGCCAGCGCGCCCATGGCGATGCGTCCGCCACGACGGTTTGCCGATGAGGTTCTGACGCTGAAAGTGCGGTTCAAGGACGCTACGGCCCTGCTCGGCAAAAACGTCGAGTATCACCTGCGCAATTCGGTTCGCACCTTTGATCAGTCGAGCGCCGATATGAAGTTCGTGGCGGCGGTCGCTGGTTTCAGCATGATTCTGCGTGACTCAACCCATCGAGGGACGGCCAACCTGAACGAAGTCGCGCGCTGGGCTGATGCAGGAGCGAAGTCCGACCCCGGCGGATACCGGGCCGAGTTCATCACGCTGCTTGAACGCGCAAAGTCACTATTGTAACGGACTAAAAGCGCACGCCGCTAAGACGCAGTTTTCGCCCGCATGTGAGCCAAACACGGTTGGCTAGTTCGCGAGCGAGACCGACCGATCAACAGACCGAAATCAGCGGCGGCGACGCCGTGAGGCCACTGCGAGTGCAGCCGCACCGGTGAGCATGAGCGCCCAGGTGGACGGCTCGGGAATGGCGGCGGCGGTGTAGTTCAACATGAGGTTTTTGCCCGTACCATCGAGGCCCACAGAAAAACTCCCGTCAAAGGTGCGGTTCACGAAGGCGCTGGGATCGACCGTGAAGGACAACGCGTTGAAGCCGACGATCGAGTCGGCGGCGATCAACGTCCAGCTGTACGAGCTGTAAACGTCGAAGCTCGCTGCTTCACCGCTGTTTCCGTCCGAGCCCACTGAACTGATTCTGAAGTTGAACGGAGCGACCTGCGTTGCAGCGATATTGACCGATCCCGCCACCGTGATCGTATCCGATCCGCCCGACAGATTCGCTGCGTCCATCAGCTTCCAGTTGTACGTTCCCCCGCTGTTGAGAATCAGCGTTGCTCCGCCGGTGAAATTGAAGTTCAGCTGTCCGGGCTGTTTGAAACCAGGGGATAGGACGACGCCGCCATTGGTGCCGCTCCGGACATCGAGCGGGGTATCGAACCGCAGCGTACCGGCGCCGCCGATCGTGCCGTTGGCGATGACGAGCGGGTGAGAGCCACCATTGAAACTGGTCGTGATGCCTGACGCCACGGCGAGGGTTCCTTGATTGACGGTGACGGTACCGACGGTGCCGAGCGCGTTGTTGTTCGCTGCGATCACAGCTGCTCCGGGCCCGATGGTCGTGCCGCCGGTGTACCCATTCGCTCCAGCCAACGTGAGTTGATGGGTGGCCGGATCTGCGCCGAGAACGGTGACGCTTGCTCCGAGGCCGGAGATGACGCCGCTGAACTGAGAGTTGCCGGATTGCGTAATCGTGAGCGCGGAATTGTCAGCCAGTATCAGCTGATTGCCTGAGTTTGATCCGGAAAGTAAGCCAATGGCGGGCGCAGCCGTCGTGAACGTCGCGATCGTCGGAAGCGCGCTGCCCAACCGTAACGCGCCGGTGCCGGTCGCGGTGTTGGAGCCGAGAGTGACACTGCCTTGGTTGATCGAAAGTCCGCCGGTCCAGGCCGCATTGATTCCATTCAGCGTGAGCGTACCCGCATCTATCTTACGCAAGCTGCTCGATCCCGAGATGACGCCGTTCAGGGTGAAATCGCTTGAGATATCGAGACCGGAGTGGAGCACGATCGAGTTTGCGAGCGTGATGGGCCCACTTAACGCGCGGAGTGCGGGGCGAAGTCCAAATTGGTTGGGCTCGACGGTGAGCGGGCCTATTCCCATCGGTCCCGACACGATTGCGCCCCCCGCCTCGACGGTTGAAGTGCCGAGGTAGAGATTACCGGCGTAGAAGGTCGTGCCGCCGCTGAAGGTATTGGCGGCATTGAGCACAACAGAAGAGACGATACCGAGCGGGCTAACCTGGGTCAGCTGAGATGCCGGATCACCGATGACCACTGCTTTTGAACCGGAGAGCACGGTGTCGATCTGCAGGCGTCCTCCCCTGTAACCGGCAAAGCGGTACGCGCTCGCGTTGGTGGGAAGCACAATCGACGAGCCGGCGCCGAAAGTGAGGCCGCTCGACGTGCCCAGGTAAAAGTTCGGAGTGACCGACGTGAACCGGGAGAGGTTGAGCGTTGATGTGATCGTGCGGCCCGGGGCCGCCGGGTCGGTGTCGAAACCAATGATTCCGCCGTCGAGACCGGCGGCGAAGTGGCCGAGGAAGCCGTTGAAGTTGGAATCAAAGGCCGAGTCTTCGGTTCCGATATAACCGCTCGAATCCATGACGAACGTATTGGTGTTCGGAATGGAACCGGCGGCGAAAATCACGGCCGAGTTCCGAGCGGTGGTGGATCCAGAATACGTATTCGTGCCGGTCAAGCGCAGTGCAAGCGAAGCGCCGCTGGCCGAGCTTGCCTCGAGATCGTAGCCCAAGCCGATGAGGTTGGACGCAACTTCCAGAAAGCCGCCACCGCCGCCAAAGCGATACGTTGTTCCAGCCGGCGTGATCGGTCCCGTGATTTTGGCGGAGGTGCCCGTGCCGAGCCGAACGGTTGAGCTCGTGAACGCGGCAAGCGAAATGGCGCCACTGAAAACCGTGGTCGAGGCGTCGAGCGTATCGAAGCCAATCGTGCCGTGGGTGTTCACCGGATCAAACCGTCCAATGTAGCTGGCTTGCAGCGTCAGTGTGGGCATCGACGCCAAGCCAATGTATCCGTTGACGTCCGACTGCAGCACCGCCGTCAGCAGCCCAGGAATGGAGGCGGTGGTGTCAAAGACGACCCCGCCGGTATGCGCGTATGTTCCCCCGAGAAACGTGTTCGTGCCGCTCAGAATGACTCGGCCATAGATGTCGAGTCCACCGGTCCCGCTGATGTCGCCACGCAGAATGAGGAGATTTGTGTCCGAGTTGTTTTGAGCCGTGGCGGTGGCGGCGTCGACGAGCCCCAGCTGCAACGGGCCCGACAGAACAACAGGATTGTACAGCGTCGCACCGGTCGCGGAATTCGACGCGAGCAGGACCGGCGTGGTGGAGTTTGCGACGTTGAGGCTGCCGGTTCCCACGGGGCTGGCTGTAATCGTGGAGCCACTGACGGTGCTCGAGTTGCCTACGATCAGCGCGCCACTCTTAAGGTTGGTGCCACCCGTGTAGGTATTGGCGCCCGTAAGTTCAACTTCACCCGCTCCGAGCTTATCCAATCCGGCGCCGTTTGGATAGCCTACGGTGACGCTCGTGATGTTCGGTGCGCCGCCTTGGGTCGTCGGCGCGAGAACTGACGAAATCGTGAGGTGCCCATCGTTCACTCCGGTCAGTTGCAGGATGTGGCTCGAAGGCGCACGCACCTCGCCGCTCACGCGAACGCGGGTGAGCGAACCGAGAAATATATCGTTCAACCCGCTGAGATCAACAAGGCCGGAAAACACGCGCTGCGCCCCGCTGTTGCTCGCATTACCGGAGGTAAGCTTGTCCTGCAGGAAGGCGTGCGAATCCAACCCAAGTACGGACGTCGCGCTGTAGCCGCCCGGAGTAAGGTGGCCAAGGAAATCGGCGAACGAGGGAAAACCGGCAGCTTCCGTGTACCCTACATACGCGTGAGCACCGAGGCTGAAGCTTGCGCCGGTCGGCAACGCTTGAGCTGAATCCAGAACGACCAGCGCATCGTCGACGCGAAGGTTGCTCGTCACACCGCCCGTGGTCGTGGTGCCGGAATACGTGTTTGAGCCTTGGAAAACGACCTCTTCGGCCTTCCCACTGATTGTCGACATAACGACAACCGCCGCTGAAACCGGCAGACCGGTCACGGCATTGGTGGGGTTCGTGAGATTACTTTGAACGAAGAGGTGACCACCGCCCGAACCAAATCGATAAAGTGCCGTTGAACCGTTGTTCGGTGGCGTAATTGAGCCAGAGAGCACCGCCTCCGTCCTTGATCCTAGGTTGAACGCGGGGTCGGTAAATCCGCGGAAATCGAGATCCTCGTCGTACACGTAAGGCGCGATCGTTCCCGCGGTCGTATCGAAACCGAAGGTACCTGCGAAAGCGGCGGGGGTTGCGATGCGGTTGAGGAGCGTACTCGCAGGTAACACCGTCGGCACGGATGACGCGGTCACGCCGACGTACCCGCCATTGAGCGCCCCGACGTTAAGGGTTGCTGGCAACGACGCGGCAGAGGCGAAATAAATCGCCGTCCGATCTGCGATCAGCGACGTGACCGTTGCGGACGTGGTTCCACTGAGGATAGCTCCATCGATTCCTGTCGTCGAAGTGCCAACGAAGCGGACAGCCGAGTTAGCGGGCCCGTCCAGCACGCCCGTGAAGCTGAGTGGACTGATTGCGGAGAGCTGCACCGCCACATTATTGGTCGCTGCCGTGACACGACCGCCCAAGACCAGGCCTGCTCCCGTGGCCGATTCGCTCCCACTGATCAACGTGACTCCGGTCGCGACTGAAATGTCGTTGTGCAACGTGAGGCCGGCCCTTGTTGCGCCAAAAGTGGTATTGTTGACCAGTGTGAGCGGCCCAATTCCCACGGCACTTGAAGTAATCGCGCCGGAGTTCACCACGCTGCTTGAACCGATCAGCAGCGTTCCGCTTTGGAGGACCGTGCCACCATTGAAGGTGTTGCTGCCATTCAGAACAAGTGAGCCAGCGCCCGTCTTGGTCAAAACGATCGCGCTCGCGCCTGTGTTCGAGACCGTACCGGAGACGGTCAGATCTCCATCGACGGCCCAGATTTGACTGATGCTGAGCGCGAGGGGCAGAGCGGCGGCGAACTGAACCTCGGACGGAGGTTCAGCTTCGACGATAATGCCGCCAGGCCCGATCGTTAGCATTGATCCATTTGGCGTGGAGAACGTATACGTCGGGTATATCCCGCTGAATTTCAACGAGCGCACGCTGATCGACGAATTCACCGCGACGACCGGCTGCAGTGTCGTGCTAAAAACGAGATCGGCATTGGTCGGCACACCACCCGTCCAGTTCAGCACGTTGTTGAGCGAGCCGTTCAACGTGGCGGACCAAAGGACCTGCGCATGGGCCGTCGCTGCGGCGATTGAAACAACTGCGAGAGCGAGCAGCGAAAACCGCACCTTCATTCGGGCGCCAGAGTGAGGTTCGCGCAATCCAGTCGCAAGGGGAAAGGTCGCGGCATTTCAACGCTTTCGGTCGGCGAACGTGAAACTTGAGTGAAACTGGAGTCCTGCGATGTCGATCAGCGACGATGACTCGCGACGTTTCGCGAAACCCTTCGCCCCAATTCTCCCTTCATCGAATTTTCTGAGACGTGACTCCGGAGGGTTTGCGCGGAACGGATATGCCCGACGATTGTCCGGTCAACTCGATGCCGGGTGAAATCAAATTATTGCTGGTCGACGATGACCGGGAGAAACGTTTCCTGATCGCTCTTTCACTCAACCGGGAGTTCGTCGGACTGCGGTTGACTGAGTGCGAATCCGGCGCTGCGGCGATCGAGCATCTGCAGCGTGAATCCGTCGATGCCATCATCACGGATAACAGCATGAGTCCGATCAACGGACTCGAATTGCTCGATTGGGTCCGCGCGCGAGATCCTCAACTTCCCGTGATCATGGTCACGGGAAACTCGGAGATTGAACCCCTTGCGCTGCAGGCAGGAGCCTCGGCGGTATTGCCGTCGCTGAATTTCAACGAGATTGGAACAGTGCTGAGGAGATTCCTCTCCCGCACGGATTGAACGCACCCGGGCAACTCCTGGTTGAGGTTACAGCAGCGGGCGCAAAACCTTCCAAATCGTCTCGGCGAGGATCGCCTGGCCGCTTGCCGTCGGATGAATTTGATCCGCTTGATTCAGTTCCGCGCGTCCGCCAACACCCTCGAGCAGGAACGGCACGAACGCCGTCTTGTTTTTCGTCGCCACGGCCGGGTACATCGCCGCGAAATCGCGAGCATAACTTTCTCCCATGCTCGGCGGCATCACCATTCCAGCGACGAGAATTTTGGTGGCGGGATTTTTTGCGCGCACGCGATCAATAATTGCTTGGAGATTCGCAGCAGAGACAGATGGATCGATGCCGCGAAGGCCGTCGTTGCCGCCCAACGCGAGGACGAACACATCCACCGGTTGACGCAGAATCCAATCCACGCGACGCAGTCCGCCAGCGGTCGTTTCGCCGCTGAGCCCCGCGTTCACGACCCGATAGGACAATCCGGCCTCATTGACTTTACTTTGAAGGCGAGCCGGAAAGGCCTCCGTGTCGGGATCATCGAGTCCATAGCCGGCCGTCAAACTGTCGCCGAAACACACGATCGTCTTCACGCTGGCCGCACGAACCGGCGTGGCGCCGAATGCGGCGAGAAAGACCAGTCCAAGTGACAGGACCGTCAAAAACTTGGGTGCGACCGCTAGAGGAGCGAATAGACCATTCAGCATCAGAGGCTTTCTTTCAGGTGGTTCGTGTATTTCGTGGTTCTTTCCACATGACTGATCAGACGATGCTAAAAGTCCAGCGGCTCACTAAAACGTATGAAACGGCCGGAGGACCTTTAACGGTGTTGCACGACGTCAGTCTGGAAATTGGGGCGGGTGCGAGCGTCGCCATCGTCGGCCCAAGTGGCAGCGGCAAAACGACCCTTCTGGGCCTCTGTGCCGGTTTGGATCAGCCCTCGAGTGGGACGGTCAACCTTGCCGGAGTTTCGATTGGAGAGCTCGACGAGGATGCACGCGCTCTGGTCAGGAATGCGCACGTCGGCTTCGTCTTTCAAAACTTCCAACTCATCCCGACGCTGACCGCGCTGGAGAACGTGCTGGTTCCGGTTGAGCTGCGCGGCGAATCAGGTCGCGAACTCGAAGGACGCGAATTGCTGGGCCGAGTTGGTCTCGCCGAACGCTACGATCATTATCCGGTACAGCTTTCAGGTGGAGAACAGCAACGTGTCGCTTTGGCCCGGGCTTTCATGAACCGGCCGAAAATTCTTTTTTGCGACGAGCCGACCGGCAATCTCGATGGCGATACCGCCTATGCGATGGTGGAGCTGATCTTCGGATTGAACCGCGAACGTGGCACGACGCTGGTGCTGGTGACTCACGATCTGGAACTCGCCCGCCGCTGTCACCGCATCGTGCGATTGAAGAACGGCGCGGTCGTGAGCGACGAAACGTCATGACGTTCATCCTGAAAATGGCGTGGCGCGATTCACGCGCCTCACGACGCCGGCTTGTGCTGGTTTCGCTTTCCATCGTGCTCGGCATCGCGGCGTTGGTCGGCATCGCCTCGATCGGAGACAATCTGCAGCGCACCGTCGAACAGCAGACGAAATCGCTGCTCGGTGCCGATCTCACGGTCACGTCGCGCCAGGACTTCACGCCCGAAATCCTCGCGTATCTCGACACCTTGGGAGGCGAGCGGGCGCGCGAGCTCTCGCTGCGATCGATGATCACGTTTCCGACGCAAAACGATCAGCGGCGGCTCGTGCAGGTGAGGGCGCTGGACGGAAAATTTCCGTTTTACGGCGAGTTGGTTACGACGCCGGCGGACGCGATGGAAAAATTGCGTTCCGGCCCGTATGCGCTGCTCGAAGAAACGATTCTCGTTCAATTTGGGATTCAGCCGGGGGACGAAGTCCGGGTCGGCCAGGGTACGTTCAAAGTTGCGGGTGCCTTGAACAAAATCCCGGGTGAGTCCGCCGCGGTCGCGATGTTTTCGCCGCGCGTTTATCTTTCGATGGAGAGCCTCGCGTCGGCGGGTCTGGTCAATCGCGATACATTCACGACCCACCGCCTTCATTTGAAATTACCGCCTCAGCGCGATGTGGAGCTGCTGGTGAAAGACCTGCGAGAACGGTTCAAAGGTCAGCGGCTACAGTTTTCCACCGTTGAGGAGCGGAAACGCGATCTCGGTGACAATTTGAAGGACGTGTACTCATTCCTGAGTCTCGTCGGATTCGTTGCGCTCTTTCTTGGTGCGGTCGGCGTGGCGAGTGCGATGCATGTTTATATCCGGCAGAAGATCGCGACGGTCGCGGTGTTACGTTGCCTCGGAGCGAGCGCCCGAACGAGCTTCACGATCTACCTGGTGCAGGGGTTCTGTCTTGGAGTCATTGGCGCGATCGTGGGTGCCTTGGTGGGCGTCGGGGTGCAAATGCTGCTCCCCGCCGTGTTGAAAGATTTTCTCCCGTTTCAGGTCGAGTTGTTCGTTTCGTGGCCCGCTGTCCTTCGCGGCACCGGCGCCGGACTCGTCATCTGTGTGCTGTTCTCGTTGTTGCCGTTGCTCACGGTGCGACGCGTCTCCCCACTGCGGGCGATCCGATCGTCGTTCGGTGAAACGATGACGCCGGATCCCTGGCGTCGCTGGCTCTATGTGGGGATTGGCGTTGCGATCTTCGGCTTCGCCATATTGCAGGCCGGAAACTGGAAGGTGGGAGCGGGGTTCGCGGGCATGTTGGGCGTTGCTTTTGGGCTGCTGGCCGGACTCGCCAGAGTGATCATCTGGGCCACGAAGCGATTTGGGCCGCGACGCAATCTGCCGTACGTATGGCGGCAGGGACTCGCCAACCTTCACCGCCCGAACAATCGCACCGTGCTGCTGCTGCTGTCACTCGGCTTGGGCGCGTTTCTCATGATGACGTTGGTGCTGACGCGGGCGACATTACTCGCCAAGATCGCAGGGATCGGAGGCGGAACCCGGCCGAATCTGCTCTTCTTCGACGTTCAGGAAGACCAAGTCGAGCGCCTCGAAGCGCTGGCGAATACCAATGGTACGCCACTGATGGCGAAGGCGCCAATGGTCACGATGCGGTTGTCGAAATTGAAAGGACGAACGGTCGAGGACCTCCTGAAGGACGAAGGCGCCAACCTTCCGGGTTGGGCGTTGCGCCGGGAATATCGCTCAACGTACCGCGGACGGTTGACCGACACTGAGAAGGTTACCGCGGGTAAGTTCATCGGCACCGTTGCTCCCGGTGAGGCCCGCGTTCCCGTTTCGGTGGAGGAAGGATTGGCAAAGGATCTTCAGGTGAAACTGGGGGACGAACTCACCTTCGATGTCCAAGGCGTGCCGGTGGTGGGTTACATCGCGAGTTTACGCCAGGTGGAATGGCAGCGCATGCAGCCGAACTTTTTTGTGGTCTTCCCCGAAGGTGTGCTGGAGCCCGCGCCCAAGACGTTCATCGCTGCCGTGCGTGCGGCGACCCCGGCAAGTTCAGCGAAACTCCAGCAAGTGGTAGGGCGCGAGCTGCCGAGCGTTTCGGCGATCGATCTCACGCTGATCCTGCAGACGTTCGACGGAATTTTTGCGAAGGCCACGTTCGTCATCACGTTCATGGCGGCGTTCACGGTTTTGACGGGTGTGATCGTTCTGATTGGCGCGATTCTTACGGGACGCTTTCAGCGTATCCGCGAAACGGTGTTGCTCCGAACGTTGGGAGCGACGCGCCGACAGTTGCGCCAGATTCAGCTTGTCGAATACGCGGTGCTCGGCGTCCTCGCGGCTCTGACGGGCTGTTTGCTTGCGATTTCGGCGAACGGTTTACTGGCCCGCTTCGTTTTCAAAGCGCCGGTCTTATTTTCGCCGCTCGCCTTGCTCGCGTGTGTGGTGGGTGCAGTCACGGTGACGCTGGTGACGGGAGTGCTCACGAATCGCGGTATCACGACGCACCCTCCGCTCGAGGTGCTCCGCCAGGAGACGTAGCAAGAGAGGCGCTGAGGTCTGTTGTGATTGCCGGACCTTCCGTCGTTTGGATGACGCGACACGGAGGAGCCAAACATCGATTTCCACTTGTCACTCGTCACGAGTGACTCGTCACTGGTGGCATGCCACGTGTTGTCACTTTTCACTATACGCTGCGCGATCCCTCTGATCGGGTGATCGACACCTCCGCGGGCGGACCGCCGGTCACTTATCTTGAAGGCGCGGGCCAGATCATCGACGGGCTGGACGAGCAACTTCGAGAGGCCCCGGCGGGGACGAAGGTTCGGATCGTTGTGCCAGCGAAGAAGGCCTATGGCGAGCGGGACCCGGATCAGGTGCAGCGCGTCAACCGTGGGCTCTTGCCCGTGGAAGGAGAACTCAAGGTGGGTGACACGTTTCAAACGGGCGAGGATCGACACAGTCCAGTGGTCACTGTGGCGGGCCTGGACGGAGAAGATGTTTTGCTCGATGCCAACCATCCGCTCGCTGGCGTTGATTTAACCTTCGACGTTCAGGTTGTTTCGGTGCGTCCGGCTGCCGCTGAGGAGATCGAGCATGGTCATGCGCACGGGGGAGCTGAAGGCGGCGACTGTCATTGATGAAGGTGTTGGGAATAGATATTGGTGGCTCGGCCCTGAAGGGCGCGCCGGTTGATGTGCGCACCGGACAGTTGACCGCTGAACGATGCAAAGTTGAAACGCCGACGGTCTGGACTCCCGCCGAAATGGCCGAAGGGGTTCGGCAAATCGTCGCTCACTTCAAATGGAGAGGGCGAATCGGGATCGGATTTCCGGGAGTGGTGCACGGTCCGCTCACGATGACTTCATCGAATCTCCATAAAAAGTTCATCGGCCTGAACACCGAGAGGCTGTTCGCCAAAGCTGCCGGGTGCCCGGTCACGTTGGTCAACGATGCCGATGCGGCCGGGATTGCTGAAATGCGTTTCGGTGCGGGACGAGGCGTCGATGGAACGGTGCTCTTGCTGACGCTGGGAACCGGCGTCGGCTCGGCTTTGTTCTATCGCGGAGTGCTCTTTCCAAATAGCGAGTTGGGTCATTTGCCGCTTCGGGGGCGTTCAGCGGAGCGTTTCGTTTCGTCCGCCGCGCGGAAGCGTCGCGGTTTGTCATGGCACAAATGGGGCACGGAGCTCGGCGCGTATCTGAGAATTTTGGAGACGCTACTTTCTCCTCAGCTCATCATCATCGGCGGAGGGGTGAGTGCGAAGAGCGACAAGTTTTTCAAGTACGCCAAGTGCCGTGCGCCCAAGGTTCCGGCGGCTGCCTATAACGCGGCTGGGATCGTCGGCGCCGCGCTTTGGGCCGTGGACCAGAAACGGTATGCCCACGCTCGCGGTGCGCTATGACGCCGGCCGAAATCCTCATTGTGGGGCAGGGGCTCGCCGGCACGATGCTGGCTTGGGAATTCGAGCGCGCCGGGATCGAATTTCACATCGCCGACCTTGGGCACGGGGAGGCGGCGTCCCGCGTTGCGGCCGGAATCATCAACCCGATCACCGGCCAGCGTATCGTGAAAAGCTGGCGGGTCGACTCGCTCCTGCCGATCGCGCGGGAAAGTTACGTGGCGTTTGAAAAGCAACTGGGCATTCCGCTGTGGCGCGAAATGCGGGTTCGCCGACTCTATGTAAACGAGAAGGAGCGCCGCGTGCTCGCCGAAAAACAAGCGCGCGGTGAACTCGCCGATTACGCGGGCGCCAATGATGGCGACGGATTTTGGATCGAAGGCGCTGCCCGCGTTGATGTGAGTGCGATGATCGCCACGGCGCGTGCCCGGTGGCGTGCTGCCGGCGTGCTGAACGAGCGTCGCGTGGATTTCGTGGACGTGCAGCGTCGTTACGCGCTCGTCATCGATTGCACGGGAAACGGGCATGGCCCGTTCGGTTTTGTACCCTGGCAATATTCGAAGGGCGAGTGTCTCAGCGTCACGATCGAAGGACTAGCCGAAGATGTCGTGGTGAATCGAGGGCAGTGGCTCGTGCCGATTGGCGCGAACCAAGCCAAGGTGGGTGCGACACATTGTCCTGCTCGCCGGGATTTGATCCTGACGCGGGAAGCGCGAGAGGAACTGGAAGTAGGACTGCAAGCGATGACGTCCCGACCCTACGACGTCACCGACCAGCACGTGGGCGTGCGCGTCTATCTTGCGGACAAGCGGCCCGTGGTGGGGCGTCATCCGGCGGACGCACGACTTGGGATCCTAAATGGGTTGGGGGGAAAGGGGACGCTGTTCGCGCCGGCGCTGGCCCGACAATGGGTGAATCATTTGATGGAAGGGGTTCCGTTTGATCCAGAAGTGGACGTTGCGCGACTTTGGGCCGCATCTCGGAACGCAGCGGGCTTAACGCACTGAACCGTTGCCCGTCGCAATCTGGCGTCGGTTCGTCGCAGTGACGCGTTATCCACTTGAGTCGCTGCGTGCTTGGTTGAAAACCAATTTCGCAAATGAAGAAACGCTGGGCCAACTCTGCCGTGCTGGTGGGCTCCGCCTTGTTCATGGGATCCATGCTGACGTTGGAGTTGTACTTCAACGAGCGGGCGATGATGGACCACGTCGACGTGTGGCAGATCGCGATCCCGCAATTTGGTCGGGCCGCGATGTGGGCGGCGCTCGCGCCCTTTATCCTGGCGATGCGCGCAAAAATGCCGCTGCACCGCGGGCATTGGGTTGGCGGGATCGGATTTCACCTGGCCGCCAGCTTTGTGGTGATGGCCACCTATTACGTCGGCCGGATGTGGAGCTACACGATTTTCTTTCCGGAGGTGGCGGACCAGAAAAGCTCTTTCTGGAGCACGGTGATCCACGGGTTTTACGGTCACAACCTTGTGGACATGGCGTACTACTGGGGCGTAATCGGCTTCGGGTATAGCTTCGAAATTTATCGGAAGTACAAGAGCGAGGAAGTCAAAGCCGCCCATCTCGAAACGCGTTTGATCGAGACCGAACTGAAGGCGCTCCGGCAACAGATGCACCCCCATTTCCTGTTCAACACCATGAACACGATCGCCGTGCTGGTCCGTGAGCGCCGGCACGATGAAGCAGTCGGACTCATCGCGCGGCTGAGTTCGCTGCTCCGCATGTCGCTCGATAACACGGGCGTGCACGAGGTCACCTTGCAGCAGGAACTGGATTTCCTGGGACACTATGTGGAAATTCAAAAAGTCCGTTTTTCCGACCGGTTGCACGTGCAGATGGACATTGCGCCCGAAGCGCTGCGGGCCCGGATTCCGAATTTACTGCTCCAGCCGATCGTAGAAAATGCGATCGTTCACGGAGTCGCCCCAAAGTCTGAATGCGGTCACGTGCAGATCTCGGGCCGCGTTGACGGCGATCGCTTGATCCTGGAGGTGAAGGACGACGGACCCGGAATTCAAAATGGTCACGAACGCGCGAAAGAGGGTGTTGGACTGGCGAATACGCGTGAGCGCTTGACGAAAATTTACGGCATCCGCACGCACCTGGTGCTGCATAGCGAGCCGGGGCGAGGAGTTTCGGTTCAAATTATTCTCCCCTACCGCACATGACCGCCGTCCCCCCCGCGTCCCCCGGCTCAGTCCCGTCCCATCGCATCCGTACCATCATTGTGGATGATGAGCCCGCCGCCCGTCGTGGCGTCCGCTTGTTGCTCGAACGCGACGCCATGATCGAGATCGTAGGGGAGGCTGCCGGTGGGCAGGAGGCCGCCGCTTTGATTCTGCGACTCCAGCCGGACCTCGCCTTTCTTGATGTGCAAATGCCGGAGCTCGATGGGTTCGGAGTTCTCGCGCAAGTCGGCGCGGCGCAGTCGCCGGTCATCGTGTTCGTGACCGCCTATGATGAATATGCCCTCCGCGCGTTCGAGGTGAATGCCGTCGATTACTTGCTCAAGCCATTTGATGACGCGCGTTTTTCCTCGGCCCTCCAGCGCGCGAAGGACGCCGTGCGGAACCGGCGCGCGGAGAACGTCGACCTGCGATTGAATCAGTTGATCAGCTTTCTGCAGACGGCCCAACCGGCTCCCGCAGAAACGCACGACCGGATCCTGGTGAAATCATCGGGTGAAATCTTTTTCCTCAAAGCGGAGGAGATCGACTGGATCGAGGCCGAAGGCGACTACATGAAATTCCACGTCGCCGGAAAAACCCATCTGATGCGCGAGACGATGGCGCGGCTGGAGGAACGGCTCGATGCCAAACGCTTCATTCGCATTCACCGCTCCACCATCGTGAACATCGACCGGCTGAGAAAGTTAAGTCCTTCGTTCGCCGGCGAGTATGCGGTGGTCCTGCATGACGGCACCAAGTTGAAGTTGAGTCGCGGCTATCACGAACGAATCGCGACGTTGCTGAAACAGTCGCTTTAGTCGCCGTCGTCGCGGCGAGACGGTGGAGTGCGTCCCGTCACCGGGAAATGTTTGTCGCGAAAACGGGAAAAATCCGCGCCCGATCCGCAGCAAAATGGGCGGCAAATACTTGTTCGCCGCAGGCCCTGTCCTGTTCGTCGCTGAGTGCGCGACGTCTGTCTCATTTCTGTAATTACGGAGCCACAATTGCAGTTCGTGTGGTGTGCTTCGTCTCCTTTGCTTCGGTTGCCTCCTGATCCTCTCCACGTGCGGCGCACTCGGGTCCGTGCTCGAAAGTGCGCAGCGTGCACGCGCGTTGCTGGGTCCCGAAGTCTGGAGTCGGATTTTGCGCATCGATAACCTTGCGGTGCGCAGCGTTTATCCCGCGACGGTTTACGCGCTTGTCTTCGAGACGAGCGGAATTCTTTGGTTCTATACTGAGGTGGACGGCACGCAGAGTTTTTCCCTGCACCGCCACGATCTCGCGGCTGAGAAAGCCGATTTTCGGCCGCTGCTGAAAGCGATCGAGCCGGGGTTTCAGCGGTTTGTGGTGGTCGCTGGAGAAACCAGGATGCGAAACGTCTCCGGCCCGCTGCCGAATGGTTGTATGATCGAAAGCCTGGCCGCGGCACGTCGGTTGGTCGCGCAGGGTCAGGACGTCAGACGCGCATCGCTGCTGTCGTTTTACTACAAGGTGAACGGAGCGTCGCATGGTCATACGGTGCTCGGCTATGAAGCGGACGATGGCGCGTTTGTGATAGATCCCACCCGTTCGAATGAGCGCCTTCGCATCGGCGATAAATTGCCTGACGAGCCGATGCGGCTCGCGCAGCAAATCGCGGATGACGGCGTATCCGTGTTCAAAGCGCGAGCGCTGTCACTCAGCCTTTCTCCCGCGGGGTCTGCCATGGTGGCGGGCGTGGGGGAGCCGGATCGAGGTCGAACTTCCACGATGATGAACTAGCTGCCCCGCCCCGCGCGGTTTATGACAACCGCGTGATCCGTCTTTTCCTCGCCGCGCTCTGGCGAAAAAAAACCGTCGTTCGGCGCAGGCCGGCGACGGACGCCTTCGTTTAACCACTTGGTTTCGCCGCGGATGAACGGTCCTTCACCGCGACTGGCGTGAAGTTGATCGCATCCCGGTTGTTACCCAGCCCTGACCAGCCTTTACCCGGGGCAATCCCAAACGACGGCCGCTCTGCGAAGCGGCCGTTTGCTTTGGCAACACACACACAGACAACGCAAGCTACGATGAAATCTCATTTGCATACTGGCCGCGGACGATGGCAGCACGCCACCTTGGCGCTTACACTCGCGCTTCCGCTTGTACCGTTCGCTTCAGCTCAATCCACCGACGCCGATGACGAACCCGTGAAGCTCACGTCATTGACGGTCACTGGCTCCAATCTGCCGACCGCTGGTGAAACACCCGTTGCGCCTGTAACCATCATTGGTCCCGTCGAGATCGCGCGCAGCGGAGTGATGAACGATTTGCTGCAGGTCATCCGAAAAACCGCGCCCCAGTTTTCGGGCAACGCCAATCTTGGTACGGAGAACGGCAACATCAGCAGTGGGGCGACGAACGGCGGTTCAGCGCTGGCGTTGCGCAACCTCGCAACGCTCGTGCTCGTCAACGGCCGCCGCATGGCGGCCGCTCCGGTCGGCGCCACGGGTGGCGGCGTCTTCGTTGACGTGAACGCAATCCCCGTCAGCGCCATCGCGCGCATCGAAATTCTGACGGACGGTGCGTCCGCTATTTACGGTACTGATGCGGTGAGCGGGGTGGTGAACATCATCCTGAAATCAGATTACCGCGGGGGTGAAATCGGTGGCCGCTACGGCTGGACCACGAACAACGGCCGTTACCAGGAAAAGTCCGCGTGGGGAGTAGTGGGCGCCCAACTCGGGAAGAATGGCCCGAACGTGACGCTCTCGTACGAGTGGACGAAAACGGATCCGCTCTACAATTATCAGCGGCCCTTTGCGACGCCGAGTTATGGTACGACTAATTTTCCCGGGCTGATCCAGCTCGGTTCCTACGATGCCTCGGGCGCGTTCGTCGGAAACAACAACGGTTACTACTTTCTCGATCCGTCGCTGAGCGCGCCGAAACCCGGAGCAACGCTCGCCGAACGTGGTTACTCCGGACCTTTCGGTGCCGGACCGGCGAATCGGTTGTTCGATTTGTCGAAAGGCGTGACGATGTTGATCGCGAACGAAAAGAAAGTGCTGACGGCCGCGTTGGATCAGACCATCTCGCCAACGTTGAGCCTGTTTGGTGATCTGATTTTTTCCCGGACCAACACGGTGTCTCAGCTGAATGCGCAAGGATTTGCCGTGCGGCTGCCGGCGAACGATCCCAAAAACGTGATCGGCATGGATGTGAGCGTGCGCAATCGCTTCCTCACGAATCCGCGCCTGTACAAGTCCGACACCGATTCGCTGCGCGGTGTGTTCGGGCTCAAGGGCAAACTGGGCGACCAGTGGTCGTGGGAATCTGCGATTGATTACAGCGAAGGCACGCAGGATTTTGCGAATGCGAATCTGATCCGCACGAACGCGCGTATCGCGGCCGTGGCGGCGGGAACGATTGCGCTTTTCGCTCGCACGCAACCTGCCGGCGCGACGGACAGCCTGTTCGGTGAGGCGATCGGAAAATTTAACAGCAAACTGACCTCGTGGGACTTCAAGTTCGTGGGCACGGACGTGCTTCATGCACCCGGTGGTGGCGTCAACATGGCGATCGGCGTCGAGGCTAGACAAGAGTCGCTCAAAGCCACCTCCGACGTCGACAGCCAGTCAGCGACATTTGCGTACGATCAAGGTACGACGATCGACCCGTTCGACCAAAAGCGTCACATCAGCTCGATTTTCGCGGAGGTAAACATACCGATCGTCGGGAAAGAAAACCGACTGCCCGGCGTGTACTCAGCCGACCTGACGCTCGCGGAGCGGCACGAGCGCTACAGCGACACGTCGAATCCGACCGTGCCAAAGATTTCACTGCGCTATCAACCGGTCGACGAAACCCTGCTTTTCCGCGGAACGTTCTCGAAGTCGTTTGCCGCGCCGACTCTCTATCAGCTGAATGCGCCGACCAGTTCTGGTTCCACCGCGTCGCTCGCCGAGTTCGACAGCAGCCAGGCTTTCCAGCAGAGCGTTGCCGTCACGGAGCTTAAACCTTCGCGCTCTACCAACGTGTCGGCGGGCGTCGTGTGGACGCCCAAGACGATCGAGAATTTATCCGTTTCGCTCGATTACTTCAGGATCAAGCAGACCGACGTCGTGAGTAATTTGGGCGCCGCGGGCGTGGTGGATCAGGTGTTTCACGACATCGAAGTGAACGGCTCTGCCTCGCGCTTCGCCTCACTGCTGCACGTCAGCAGTTTCACCGGACCGACGATTACCGCACCCGGCCAAATCTCGAGCATCGGTCTCGATAACCTCTATTATTCCATTCCTGCCGCGAGCAACATCGGCACTCAGAAACTCAGCGGTTTGGATTTTCGCATCAACTACAGTGTCGATGCCGGACCGGGCAAAGTTTCCTGGGATAGCACCACGACGTATTACTTTAACTATGACGTCCAAGTCGTACCTGGTACACCGTACAATCCGACGGCCGGTCTGGTCACAGGACTTAACGGCACCATCCCTCGCTGGCGGACGTACAACGTCTTCATCTATCAAATCAACCAGCTCACCGCGGAAGTCGCGCATACGTATTTCGCCGCCACCACGGACACCACGGAGGTGGAAGGTTACGACCCGAACATCCCGGCGTACTCTGTCTTCGATGCGAGCCTTACCTATAATTTCAAAAAGAGAGCGCGTTGGTTGCGCGGTGTGCAAGTGACGGTCGGAGTAAACAACATCAGCAATCGCCTCCCGTCGCGCTCGCCGACGTTTGATAGCTTGTCCAATGCTGACATCGCTGAGTTCAGCCCAATCGGGCGCCTCTACTACGTTTCGGCGAAGTATCGGTTCTGATTTGTCCGAACATTGTTGGAAATTTTGGCCGGAGGAGCGCGGACTCCTCCGGCTTTTTTGTGCACCGTCGCACGGTAAGCACCCATGGCTTCAGCAGGCTTCAGCCCCATGGCATTCCGTGCGCGGAAGATTAAAGTTCGCAATGGCCCTAGAAACCCAGAGCGCGGAGCAATCGGCTGCTCCGTCGCGGAATCAATCCTCCCGGGCAAAAATCGCCGTGCCGGGAAATCGCGGAGTCAAGGTCGTGCGCTCGTGCACGGTCCGGAAGCCCGCTGCGGAGCTCTATCAATTTTGGCGCTCCCTCGAAAACCTCACGTCCGTCATCAAACACCCCGTTTCGATCACCCGTCTATCCGACACGGAATCGCATTGGAAAGCGACCGCACCGGGCAAAACGTTTGTCGAGTGGGACGCCGTGATCATCAATGATCACCCCAACGAGTTGATCGCCTGGCGATCGAAAGAAGGGGCGGAAATTCCGAATGCCGGCACCGTCCGCTTCGAAGCGGCTCCGGGGGACGAAGGCACGGAGGTCACGGTCCAACTCGAGTACGATGCACCGGGCGGCCGGTTTGCTGCGCTGATCGCGAAGCTGACCGGAGAAGAACCCGAGCAACAAGTGGCGGAAGCGCTGCGCCGGTTCAAAGCGCTGATGGAAGCAGGAGAGATCCCTTCGGTTGAAGGGCAATCCGCGGGAGGTCCGCAACGCGAGCTGCGCCGGAAAGAACGTCAACAAATGCAACGAAAGGCAGCCTCATGAAAGCAAACTGTTGGATGGGTAAACGCGAAATGCAGGTGCAGGAGGTCGACGACCCGATCATCATCAATCCCGGCGACGCGATTGTGAGGATCACATCCACTGCGATCTGCGGTTCCGATCTTCACCTCTATGACGGCTATGTGCCCACGATGGTGAAAGGCGACATCATGGGCCATGAGTTCATGGGCGAGATTGTCGAGGTCGGACCGAATGTGAAACGGCTCCGCGTAGGCGACCGGGTCGTTGTGCCCTTTACCATTTCGTGTGGTGGTTGCGCGCATTGCGGACGCCAGCAGTGGTCGCTCTGCGACAACAGCAATCCAAAGGGATGGATCGCCGAGAAGCTGATGGGCTACACCCCGGCCGGCATTTATGGGTACTCACACATGACCGGCGGGTACGCCGGCGGCCAGGCACAGTACGCGCGAGTGCCTTTTGCCGATCACGGTCCGTTGGTGGTCGAGAACGATCTGCCCGACGAAAAGCTATTGTTCCTCTCGGACATTTTCCCCACAGGCTACATGGCCGCGGAAAATTGCGCCATCGAGCCGGGACGTTCGACCGTAGCCGTCTGGGGCTGCGGTCCCGTAGGCCAGTTCGCCATTCGCAGCGCTTTTCTGATGGGCGCGCCAAAAGTGTTTGCGATCGATAACGTGCCGGAGCGACTCGCGATGGCGGAAGCGGCGGGTGCGATTCCGATTCAGGACGGCGACGATGTTCTCGAAACGCTTCGCGAGCTTACCGGTGGTCGCGGGCCTGATGCGGCGATCGACGCCGTCGGCATGGAAGCGCACGGTTCAACGTACGATGATGTGAAGCAAACGCTGAAGCTGGAGACCGATCGCGGATATGTCTTACGTCAGGCCATGCGAGCGGTGCGGAAGGGCGGAGTCCTCTCGATTCCTGGCGTGTACGGCGGTTTCGTCGACAAGATCCCAATCGGTGCGATCATGAACAAGGCCGTCACGATCAAAACGGGGCAGACGCATATGCAACGATACATGCGCCACCTCCTCTCGTTGATCGAAGACGGTAAGATCGACCCATCCTTCGTCATCACTCACCGTGTGCCACTTTCAAAGGCGCCGGAAATGTACGAGACGTTCGTCGAGAAACGTGACGGCTGCATCAAGGTCGTCCTTGATCCCGCGGCCTGAGCACTGGGGGCGGAAGGGGAAATCGACGAGCGGAGCAATTCGCTCGTCGATTTTTTTTAAACTCGCGAAGGAGTCGCGGCGTCGGCTTGAACAAAGAGGTCCGCCAGCACCTGCCGCAGTTCAGACGGGAACACGGGCTTGTAGAGGATTCGATCGACCTTGAGTTTCTGATACGCGTCGTTGACGGCCGGGCTGAGCTCCGAACTGAAAACGAGAATCTTGCCCGAAAAGGCCAGTGACCGGATGCGGGTGACAAGTTCGAGGCCGTCCACCAGTGGCATGTGGTGGTCGGTGATCAAGAGATCGTAGCCCTCGGGTGTTGCCGCGATACGTTCCAACGCCTGCTGTCCATCCGAGACGCATTCAATCAAATGGCCTTCGCGACTCAGGGCGATGCGTGCGACTTCACGCAGCTCTTTCATGTCATCCGCGTAGAGAATGCGGAGCAGCTTCTTTGAGCTGGTGGGGTCGTCGGTGAGCATGAAAGCGGTCCGCGGGTGCGCGGGCTCACATCGTGGACTCGCGTTCATGGGTTTGGTTTCGCAAAAAGCCTGCGAAGTTTCCACTGGCCGTGGTGTCGGGCAAAAGTGTTTCCCGGTATCGGTGTACCCCGTGGTCAGGAAGCGCTGGCTGCCATCACACGAGTGTGCGCGTCGGAAAGGTCTCGATACGAAAGGCGTCAGGTTCCATCCCGGGGCGGCGTATCGTCCATTTCCCGCCGGAAAAAGGCACCTTACCGTCGAACCTGACGCGGTTTGGCGACACTAAGGCAAGGTACTCTTATGAAAAACTCCATTAAACTCATTGCCCTGCTCGCGGTTGGCGCGGCTGGTCTTGTTTCTCTCCCGACCGGCTGTGCCGGAACGGCCACTCGTCAAAGCACGGGCGAATACGTCGATGATGCCACAATCACGGCCAAGGTGAAGGCCGCCTTCGTCAAAGATGAGGTCGTCAAAGCCATGCAGGTCGATGTGACCACGTTCAAAGGCAACGTGCAGCTCAGCGGTTTCGTCGATACTGCCGAGCAGAAGGCACGGGCCGCTCAGGTTGCTGCCGGTGTTGAAGGCGTGACCAACGTCACGAACAACATCTCGGTTAAGTGATCGTCTGATTTCTGTTTCAAAGCCGGTCGCATGCGCGACCGGCTTTTTTTTGCGCCGAACGTGACCGGGGCTTGGCAGCGGCACCGGCTTTGCTTCCATTCGGAACATGCGCATACCCCCTTTTGTGCCGCGTCTGATGGCATCCTTCGCGGCCGTGTTGAGCTCTTCTCAAATTCAGGCGGCCGCCGGTGCGAACTGGCCAACCTACCTGGGTGACAAGGCAGCAAGTCATTACTCAACGCTCTCAGCGATCACGCCTGAGAACGTCAATCGGCTCGAGGTCGCCTGGACCTGGAACGCCGGTGACGCACGAGGCAATCAGACTCAGATCCAGTGCAATCCGCTGATCATCGACGGCGTGCTTTACGCGACTACGCCGCAATTACGCGTGGTGGCGCTCGATGCTGCGTCAGGCCGGGAGCTTTGGCACTTTCAGCCGCTGGAGCCGAATGGCGTGAATCGGGGCCTTGCTTTTTGGACCGAGGGTGATGACCGACGGATTCTTTTCGGCGTGGGCCATTGGTTGCACGCCATCGATGCGAAAACGGGCCAGTTGGTCCCGGGCTTCGGCGACAACGGACGGATCGACTTATCGGAGGGATTGGAGCGCGACGTGCACGGCCTCGCCATTCAGGCGAATACGCCGGGAGTCGTTTTCCGGAATCTGATCATCATGGGCATGCGACTCGGCGAAGGTCCGGCGCCGGCCGCTCCGGGCCACGTGCGGGCGTTTGATGTCCGCACCGGGAAAATCGTGTGGCGCTTTCATACGATCCCGCAGCCGGGTGAACCGGGCCACGAGACGTGGCCGGCAGATGCGTGGAAGCGAGTGGGTGGAGCGAACGTCTGGACCGGAATGACGGTCGACGAAGAACGTGGGTTGGTTTTTTGTCCGGTGGGTTCGGCCACGTTCGATTTCTGGGGTGGCGATCGGGCCGGCGACAATCTCTACGCGAATTGCTTGATCGCGCTCGATGCCGCGACCGGCAAACGCGTGTGGCACTACCAGTTTGTTCGCCACGATCTCTGGGACCGTGATCCGCCTGCGCCCCCGAATCTGCTCACCGTGCATCGGGAGGGTCGTGAGATTCCGGCTGTCGCGCAGGTGACGAAGTCGGGCCATGTGTTTGTCTTCAACCGTGAAACGGGAGAACCGCTTTTTCCGATCCAGGAATTCGCGGTGCCAACATCCGACCTGGCCGGCGAATCAACCGCGGCGATGCAGCACTTGCCGGTTAAGCCCGCTGCATTTGCGCGACAGCTTTTCAGCGTCGCCGAGATCACCGATCGCACGCCTGAAGCGCATCGCGCCGTGCTGGAGCGCTTCGCGCGCTTGCGTCCGCACATGCAATTCACGCCACCCAGCCGCGAGGGCACCATCATTTTCCCTGGTTTCGACGGAGGAGCCGAGTGGGGCGGGGCCGCGGTTGATCCATCTGGAATTCTCTACGTCAACGCGAACGAGATGCCATGGATTCTGGCCATGATCGATTCGAGTGGGGCGACCTCGCTGGGCGAACAGGTTTTTCTGCAAAACTGCGCCGGGTGCCATGGCGCGGGGCGACAAGGCAATGCCGCCTCAAATATTCCCTCGTTGCTGACGGTGAAGGAACGACTGACGCGTGAGCAGGCGTTTGAAGTTGTGACCAAAGGCCGCGGTGTCATGCCGCCGTGGGGATTCCTTTCGGAAAAGCAGCGAGAAGCGGTTGTCGGTTATCTGTTCGGCAGCGAGCAGGAGCGCAAGGAAGGCGCTTCCGGCAAGAGCCCGGAATGGCAGACGTATGTTCCGGATACGAAGGAAAACACGTCCGCGCCTCCGCCGTATACTCATACTGGTTACAACCGGTTCCTCGATCCAGACGGCTATCCGGCGGTGCGTCCACCTTGGGGAACGTTGAACGCCATCGATTTGAACACGGGAGATTACCTCTGGAAAGTGACGCTCGGCGAGTTTCCTGAGCTCACGGCTAAGGGCATTCCTCCCACTGGAACGGAAAACTATGGCGGCCCTCTGGTCACCGCCGGCGGCGTGATTTTCATCGGCGCGAGCAAGGACGAGCATTTCCGCGCCTTCGATCGCAAGACCGGCCGTGAACTGTGGAAGGTCAAATTGCCCGCCGGCGGCTACGCCACTCCGGCGACGTATGAAGTCGGTGGACGCCAGTACGTGGTGATCGCATGCGGTGGCGGCAAAATGGGGACAAAGAGCGGCGATGCCTATGTCGCCTTCGCCCTCCCGCCCCGTTGACATTGCGGAGACGGCGCTAAAACCAACCTGGTGGAGCGTACCGGTATATTCCGATACGTTTCTCGTGGCTAATCTTGCCTCGAATCCCCAGCCTCCCTGCGATGACCCATTCCCTCGTCGATATCCCAGCGTGTGCCGGTTGTGGTACCTGCTGCCGGCTGCTCGTCGAACTCGGTCCCAGTGACGTCGTGCCAGAGGAACTGGTGGCGACGCACGAAGGAATCAGGTGTATGGATCAGGACGGCGACGGGACCTGTGTCGCGTTGGATCGAGCGACCAAGCTTTGTACGATTTACGAGCAGCGTCCGTCCGTTTGTCGTACGTTTGAGCGGGGTAGCGGTCTGTGCCGCCGCGTATTGGAGCGGTATGGACGCATCCGTCCCGCCTAGCTCAGCGCTGCATCGCGGGGTTTGAAAATGCAAAACGAGCGGCCGCGAAGCGAACCGCTCGTTTTTATTCGGCCCGGAAGTAACCGGACCTCAAAGCTCCTCGAAATTAAATTGCGCGAGGCTTACGCACCATGACCGCAACACCGATGATGGCGAGGACGCCGCCACCGACCATGTACATGACGTGCTTGGGTTGACGGGCGCCGCCGTCGACGGCGTTAGCGACGTCGGTGCCAACACTGGCGGCCGCGCCGGCGACAGAATCCTTACGATTCAGGCCTTGAACGAAGAGGAAGATACCAAGAGCAATGAGGACAATACCGATTATATTTTTCATGGGATGAGTTGGAGTGCTGAACGACCGACCCCCATCTTGCCCATGCGTTCCCGCATGGAAACGGTAAAACCACTCACCAGCACGATTGTGCGGCCCGGGTTTCGGTCGAATGCTTGCAACCACGTGGCGAGAGCACGGTCAGTGACTCCATCCCCATGATTTCCACCCGAAATCCATTCGAGCCGAATGCGGCCTCGACCGCCACGATCGACGAAATTCGTGAGCACTACGACTCGCTTTCCCCGTTTTACCGTACCCTTTGGGGCGAGCATATCCACCACGGTTTCTGGCGAGGAAATGAGTCAGCCGCCGAGGCCCAGGAGAACTTGATCAAGGAGCTCGCAGCGCGTGCCCATGTTGAGGAAGGCGATCGGGTACTCGACGTAGGCTGCGGACTTGGTGGTTCTTCCATGTTCCTGGCGCGTGAATACGGCGCGATGGTGAAAGGGATCAGCCTGAGCGAGAAACAGGTCTCAGCCGCTCGCGATCAGGCGCGCCGTCGCGGTTTGCTGGGCCGGGCAAATTTTGAAGTCCAGGATGCGCACCACCTTGATCGCGATCCGGCGATCTATGACGTGATCTGGATTGTTGAGTGCAGTGAGCACTTGTTCGACAAACCCGGGTTCATCACCGAGTGCGCACGTCACCTTGCGCCCGGTGGTCGGCTGGCAATTTGCGCGTGGCTGGCGGGCGAGAACCTCAGCCCCGCGCAGGAGAAGCTCGTCGAAGCCGTGCGCGTAGGGATGTTGTGTCCTTCCTTTGGCTCGCTGTCCGACTACTCGCAGTGGATGGAGCAAAGCGGACTGACCATTGATTCCGCCGAGGACATCACTGATCGAGTCAGTCGCACGTGGGCGATCTGTCGTCCGATCCTTGAAATCCCTCTCGTAAAAACGATGCTGGCGGCAGGAAACGACAAGCTCGCGGCCTTTGCTGATTCATTCACATCGATTGACGAGGCCTATCGCACCGGAGCGATGGCGTACGGAATGTTCGTCGCGCGCAAATCCCGGATTTGACGCCGGCGAATCAGGTTTCCCGTGACGCCAACACGGACGGTTTGATTTGCGCTGATCGCGCGCCAACGTCGGGCTCAACACCATGCGACGATTTCTCCATTGGCTAATGCTGTTCGGAAGCATCGCTCTTTCTGTCCAAGGGGCGGAACCGAAGCTGATCAAACTTTGGCCAGATCGTGCGCCGGGAGAAACGGTCACGCTTCCGCCGGAGGCGGATACCACGAAGGCGACGGAAAACCTGGTCGCAGGTGTCCGAGTCATACGTCTCGGCAATGTCTCAGATCCGACGGTCACCGTCTACGTGCCGGAACCGGCGAAAGCCAACGGCGCGGCCGTCCTCGTGTGCCCGGGAGGTGGGTACAACATTCTCGCGATGGACCTGGAAGGCACGGAGGTGTGCGAGTGGCTGAACTCGATCGGCGTCACCGCGGCGTTGCTGAAGTATCGGGTGCCGCGACGCGCGGGCCAGCTCCAGCATGGGCCGCCACTGCAGGATGCTCAACGAGGACTCGGTCTGCTGCGTCAGCAAGCCCGCGATTTCGGCATCGATCCCCAACGCATCGGCGTGCTGGGCTTTTCCGCGGGTGGACACTTGGCGGCCATGCTGAGCAATCACTACGACCAGCGTACTTACCCACCGATTGATGTTGCGGACCAAACCAGCTGCCAGCCCAACTTCGCGGTTCTGATTTATCCAGGGTATTTAACCGTCAAGGGCAGTCACGGCGAAATCGCGCCGGAGCTGCAGGTGAAGACGGGTGTCACGCCTCCCACGTTTCTGGCGATGGCCGAAGATGACCCCGTCGGCGTCGAGAATCCGCTGTTCTATTTCCTGGCGCTCAAACAGGCGAACGTGCCAGCGGAAATGCACCTGTATCCTCACGGCGGTCATGGCTACGGACTGCGCCGCACGAACGATACCGTGACGACATGGCCGGACCGTGTGGCGGACTGGATGAAAGCTTCAGGATTCCTCGGCCGTTAGCGTGACATAGTCGCCTGGAGAGCCGGCAGATTGCGCGTCTCTCACCCCGGCGGCAGCCCTTCGATGGAGCGCCCAGCTTCGAACGGAGCCGTACTGCGCGGGAACACTTGGCAGGCAGCGGAAAGTTTTCATTGTCGCGGCATCTATCGCGTTTCACGGGGCGCCTGCGCTCACGGATTCGCTCCTTCTGATGTCACGTCTCCACTTCACGCTCGAAAAAAAAGCCACCGCTTCGCAGGCCCGCGCCGCCACGTTTCAGACGCTGCATGGCTCCGTGCAAACCCCGGTTTTCATGCCGGTCGGGACGCAGGCCACGGTGAAGGCGCAAACGGTGGAGAGCCTCAAGGCGGTCGGCTCACGCGTCCTGCTGGCGAATACTTACCATCTGCTGCTGCGGCCCGGACCGGAGGTGTTCAAGAAATTCGGCGGCATCCATCGCTTCATGAATTGGGACGGGCCGGTCCTCACGGACTCGGGCGGCTTTCAAATATTTTCGCTGCCGGAGGAGCGGGCGATGAAGGAGGAGGGTGCGCGGTTCAGGAGTTATGTGGACGGAACGGCCTACTTGTTGTCGCCGGAATCGAGTATCGAGATGCAGAAGACCATCGGGAGCGACATCATGATGGTGCTGGATCAATGCATTCCGTCGACGTCGGCCCACGATCTGGCCGAGGCCGCGATGAAGCTCACACATCGTTGGGCGGAGCGGTCGCTGCGCGCGCGCGGTGACTCGCCTCAGGCTTTGTTTGGGATCGTCCAAGGAGCGTGTCATCGCGATCTCCGACAGCAAAGCGCCGCGTTCCTGCGCGAACTGCCGTTTGATGGACTCGCGATCGGCGGCCTTGCGGTGGGCGAAACGCACGCGGAACGCTACGAATTCACCGGCCTCGTCGCTCAAGAGCTGCCACCCACGCTGCCGCGTTACCTGATGGGCGTCGGTACTCCGATCGATCTGTTGGAATCCGTGCACCGCGGCGTGGATATGTTCGATTGCATCATTCCGTCTCAGCTCGCGCAACGAGGCGTGGTGTTTACCTCTCAAGGCAAACTGCAGCTGCGCCGGGCCGTGCATAAATTCTCCGAGGAACCGGTGGATCCGCAGTGCTCCTGTCAGGCGTGTCGCGATTATTCCCGCGCCTACCTGCATCATCTCATCAAGACCGACGAGATTCTGGGCTGGCACTTGCTGACGATTCACAATCTCTCGTTTTATCACCGCCTGATGCGGGAAATGCGTGAGAGCATCCTGCGCGACGACTTCGCCGCGTACTACGAGCGGCAGCGTATCGAATTGGTGCGGACAGACGAAGAGCATCCGAGCCGGCCGACGAAGCCCAAGAAGCATCACGTGGCGCCCGCGCGCCTGGGCGACTACGAAATCGTAACCGCTCCGCAGGGGTTTTCGAGTATCCGGCAAGTGAGTTCGGGCGAGGTCATGCACTCGGTTAATCCTCCAGCCGAGGAAGCGAATCGGCTGTATGTGGACCAGTCGGCGCTCGCCGCGCGTCTGGCCAGCGATGCAGCGGAATGGGTGATTTGGGATGTGGGGCTCGGCGCGGCGTCCAACGCGATGGCCGCCGTTCACTGCTTTGAACAGCAGCTCAAGGCGAGCGGCACGTCTCGACCGCTGCGCATCGTGAGCTTTGAGTGTGACCTCGATCCGCTGAAATTGGCTGCCAAAGATCCCGGTCGCTTTCCGCATCTGCGCCATGGCGCTCCGCATGAGTTGCTGAAAAACGGACGCTGGGAGCACGCGTCGGGGCGGTTAACGTGGGAGCTGCTTGAGGGCGATTTCCTGAAGCGCTTCATTTCGGCGCCCCTGCCCGACGTGATGTTCTACGATCCTTTTTCCTACAAAACGAACGCCGGGTTGTGGAGCCCGGCGGTTTTTGCCGATCTGTTCAAACATTGCAGCGCGAAGCCAGTCGAACTCTACACGTACTCGTCGTCGACCGCGGTGAGGGTTGCCTTGCTCCAGGCGGGATTCTTCGTGGCGGAGGGACGCGGGTCAGGTCCGAAGTCCGACACGACGGTCGCATTCAACGGTGCGTCGGGGGCAACCCTTCACCCGCTCGCCTTGCCTTTGCTCAGTGCGGAGTGGCTGGCCCGCTGGCGCCGGAGCGGATCGAAAGTTCCCTCGGATCTGCCAGCCGAACATCGGGCGGCATGGGAGAAGCGGATTGAAGATCATCCGCAGTTCGCGTCCGCCGCCGTTCGCTGATGGTCCTTACATCTGCTGACGGAAGAGAGCCCAAAAGCGGTCGCCGAGTTTCTGCAGCCGGGACCGATTCTGCCACGCTTCGAGCGTGACGCGTTGGCAGAGACGTTTGTCGTTGGCCAAGGTTTGCATCATCTGGGCGGCGAATTCCCGCTGGTAGACGTTCAGGTTGGCCTCGTCGTTGAGACGGAACGCGCGATTGTCGAAATTCGTTGAGCCAACCGACGACCACAAGCCGTCCACGACCATCACCTTCGCGTGCAGATTGGTGGGTTCGTATTCGTAGAGTTCGATCCCGGCTTCGAGGAGGGGACCCCAACGTGACCGGCTCGCCTGGCGGACATGACGCGTGTCGGTGTGTTCTCCCGGCATGATGATTTCAATATGAACACCGCGTTTGGCCGCACTGACGAGCATCTGAATGATCAGGTTGTCCGGCACGAAGTACGATTGCTCGAGGTAGATCGATTCACGGGCAGCAGCGATCGACAGCAGGTACATCAGGCGAATGTTTTCGCTGCCCTCGTCCGGAGAGCTGTCGAACATTTGCGCGGCTTGGTCTCCAGCTGGTTCGAGAGGCGGGAAGAAATCCACGGTGTGCTCGACGGTCGCCCGCGCTTTGATCCAGTTCACCATGAATATGGCCTGCATTTGCGCTACGACGGGTCCGGCGACCTTGAAATGAGTATCGCGCCAGTGTTCCGAATCCTGCGCGTGGCCCGTCCACTCGTCACCGATTCCCACGCCACCCGTGAAGCCGATCCGGCCGTCGACAATCAGCAGCTTGCGATGCGTGCGATTGTTGAGCCGGGTTAAGTGATACCATTTTGGGGCATGGTAGCGCTCCACCTGACAGCCGGCGTCTTTCAGTTCCTTGAGCCACTCCTCCTTCATTTTCACCGATCCGACCCAATCCAGGAGGATGCGAACTTTAACTCCTGCTCGAGCGCGCGCGGAGAGCGCGTGGGCGAACTTTTCTCCGATATCGCCCGACCAGTAGATGAACGACTCAAACGTGATGGTCTGTTTCGCCGCACCGATGGCTTCCAACATGGACGGGAAAATCTGATCGCCATTGAGGAGCTCGGTCACCGAGTTCCCACTCAGCAACGCTCGACCGAGCAAGGAACCGATCGCGCGCGAGAATTGTGCGTCAGCCACGCCGTAGGGTGACTCTACTTGATGCTCGATCTTCTTCTCGCTGCGGACAAAGTTGGCGGCGATGACCGCCAATACGATCCCGAGTGCGGTGCCCGCCAGGATCAGGACCCACTTCTTGCGCGGATGGTGCCGGGCGGACGATGACATTCTGAACGGACCCGCACGAAGAACTTAGGTAACCCGTGAAGACCGCGATTGCTGGTGCGCGCTTGCACTCCGCGCGGGCCGCGCTCTGTTACCCGCTCGTCCGGCATTCGCCGGCGGAAATGTAAACAAGCTCATGGGACGTATCGCTTTTTTGAGGAAAATGATCTTCGACGGTCGCGGTCGCCCGCCGATGGCCACCAGCAAACCGGTTCCGGCGGAATGGCGTGATGATGCGATCACAGGAAGCTGCCTCGGGCATTCGACCGTGCTGCTAAATTTTCTCGGTGTGCGGTTACTCACGGACCCGGTCTTCTCGATGCGGGCCGGTCCTAGAATTGGCGCTTTGGTGCTGGGGCCCAAGCGCTACGTCTTGCCCGCGCTAAGCCCCAGCGAATTTGCCGCGCCCGACGTATTGATTCTGAGTCACGCTCATTTTGACCATTTCGACACGGCAAGCCTGCGAAAATTCTCGCGGGACACCCCCGTAGTGACGGCCTCGGGCACTCGGGACTTGCTGCGGAGATTCCGCACGGTGCATGAGCTGGGGTGGGGTCAATCCGTGACGCTGCAGGTGCGCGGTGAAGAGCTGCGAGTCGAAGCGATTCCGGTCGCCCATTGGGGAGCGCGGATGATGCGCGATACGCACCGTGGCTACAATGGATACGTGCTGGAACGCGAGGGCCACGCGGTGTGCTTTGCGGGCGACACCGCGTATACGACGGCCTTCGCGAAGCTGCGCGAACGTGAATCGTCGATCGATTTGGCGATCATGCCGATTGGCGCCTATGACCCGTGGATTCGCGCCCACTGCACGCCCGAGCAAGCCGTGGCCATGGCGGAACAGGCGGGGGCGAAATACTTCGTCCCAATCCACCATCAAACGTTCAAGCTGAGTTCGGAACCGATGGATGAGCCGGCCAAGCGGCTGCAGGCGTTGTTTGCCCGGGAACCGCAGCGGCTGCTCGCGGTGGACGTGGGCGAGACATTTGTGATGCCGCTCGGCGAACGGACGTCGCGGGGTGGAGCGCGGGCCCGCACCGGCGTAATCGGCTAGCGTAAGTCGATCTCGGCGACGGTAAAGTGAGGAGCGCGGCACGGTTGCTAAACGCGCGGGTTTTTGGCAGGAACGCTCTCGTTTATGCTAAAGCCCCCTCTTGCTCTTCTTCTGTCGATTGGTCTTTTGACGAGCGTGAGCTCTCTTGCCGATCCCGTTCCCGTTCAGTCATTCGGAAAAATGCCCGACGGTCAGGTCGTGCATCTGTACACTTTGAAGGCGGCGGGGCTGGAGGCGGACATCAGTGACTACGGCGGGACCGTCGTGCGACTGCGAGTGCCGGATCGGAAGGGCAAGTCCGCGGACGTAGCCCTCGGCTTCAACTCGCTCGAAGACTATTTTACCAAGTCTCCGTATTTTGGGTGTATCGTCGGGCGAGTGGGCAACCGCATCGCGGGCGCGAAGTTCACGCTCGACGGGAAAACGTACACGCTCGCGGTCAACAATACGCCCGGCGAAATGCCCTGTCAGTTGCATGGCGGACTGCGCGGCTTCGACAAAGTGCTCTGGCACGCGGAGCCCATCAGCCGCGACGGGCTTCCGGCCCTGCGTTTGACTCATACGAGCCCCGACGGCGACGAGGGCTATCCCGGCAACTTGAAGATCGAGGTCGTGTACTCGCTGACGAGCGAGCACGGTCTGCGTATCGATTATGCGGCGACGACCGACAAGGCGACTCCGGTCAATCTCACCAACCATAGTTATTTCAATCTCCGGGGAGAAGGGCAGGGGACGATCCTCGATCATGAGGTGACGCTGCATGCTTCGCGTTATACCCCGGTGAACATCGGCCTGATTCCAACCGGTGCGCTCGCGCCCGTGCAGGGAACGCCGTTCGACTTCACGAAGCCCCATTCCATCGGTGAGCGCATTGATGCGCCGGACGAGCAAATTAAGTTTGGATTGGGCTATGATCATAACTTCGTGGTCGACGGCGCGCCCGGTGAGTTGCGGCCGGTGGCGACGGTTCACGAGCGCACGAGTGGGCGAACGATGGACGTCCTGTCGACTGAACCGGGCGTGCAATTTTATTCGGGCAACTTCCTCGACGGTACGGCGGTGGGGAAATCAGGTGCGGTTTATGGCTATCGAACAGGGTTCGCGCTCGAGACCCAGCATTTCCCGGACAGCGTGAATCAGCCGAAATTTCCGTCCACGATTCTGCGCCCGGGTGAGACCTACCGGTCGACGACGGTTTATCGGTTTTCGGCGAAATAGCGGCAGGGCGGCGGCGCTGAAGTCGAACTTTGGGCCGAATCCGTGGTCGGCTGGTATAGGCATTGATGTTCAAGCATTCCGCTTCGAACCAACTGCCGTCCGTTTCGTCTTCATCGCTTCATGAAAAACCAAGCACTGCCCCTTCGCCTCACTTCCGCTTCGCTGATCGCTGCCGGATTACTTTCCTTCGGTTTGATCGGTTGTTCCAAACAGGATCAATCCAGCGCAAGTGCGACGGCCAAAGAGGCCTACTCCGACACCAAGTCCGCCTTCGCCAATGCCTGGGATAACGTGAAATCCTACACGTTCGACAAGCGCTCTGATTTTGCCGACAACGCGAAGGCTCTCTCGGCTAAGATGGACGCCCAAGTGAGTTCGCTTCACGCTGATTATTCCGACGCCAAAGCCAGCGCCGCGCGCAAGGCCGCAATGGCCGAACTCAAGAGCTCAGAAGTCGACTACAAGGAAAAGGTCGACGCGCTCGGTTCTGCGACCGCGGCCACATGGGACAGCGCCAAACAGAACACGATTGCCGCATGGGATCGTCTCCAGGCCGCCTATTACAAAGCCAAAGCTGACTAAGTCGCTCGTCATTCGGCCGGCGTGACGATCGCGCCGGCTTTTCAGGAGTAGCCCTGCTCGGAAGGCTCGGAAGGGCAGGGGCTGCAACTCACCAGCACGCTGGAACGAGTGCGTCAGCTGTATCGGTTGTTTAAGCGATACGGCTGCCGCGACCTCAACTCGCGTTGACCGATCACCCCGCCGGCGACTCCGCGCCGTCCGCAGTCGCGACGTCGATGCCACGAGAAATCTCCGGCTTGGTCAGGTGCTGCCCGCCGTGTCGTTCGCGGTAAAACAGGAGAATGAGCAGCATCGTAACTACGAGTGCGCCACAGGCGGCACAAACGCCGCGGCTGCCGAATTTTCCCAAGAGTGCGCCAAAGCTGAAGTAGCCGGTCAGATTGCCCACGTTTCCGGCGTTCGAAAAAATCGTGGTGGCGAGGCCGGCCTGACCGGGGAGCAGGTCCTGAAAAAACAGGATTCCCACATTCGTGATGATGGCGAACACGACGCCGCTCAAAACCTGGATCGGATAAACGTGCCAGGGCAGTCGCGCGAAACTCAAAGCCAGGAAATAGAGCACGGACGCCACCGCACCGAGTTGGATCAATCGGAGTTGATGGCCGCGGGCCGCGAGATGTCCAAACCACAGCATCAGCGGGACCTCCACGACGGGTCCGACGCAGAAAGCGAACCCCACCTGCCCGCCGGTCGCTCCCAGCACGTTCGTCATTAGCAGGGGCAGGTTCATCATATTCATCGCGAACGCGGCGAACGCCAAGAGGAACGCGAAGAAGATCCAGAAGATATCGGGGCGGATGAGGATCTGCCGAACTGGCTGGCGTTGAGCCGTCTGCTCGTGAATCGAACGAGGGTTGTAACGGACATAGCGAAGGACACCGGCGAGGAAAACCAGGTACAAAGCCGCGGCGCCGAGGAACACGCCGTGGAATCCATAGCGCACCATCATCCAGGCGCCGATCGCGGGTCCGACGGTCCACGCAATCGAGAAGCACACCCGAACCACACTGACCAGTAACGCGGGTTCGACGCTGCCAGTGGTGGATTCGGTGTAGCGTTCGCGGACGTAGGCGAACAATTGGGAAAAACACACGGATGCCAGCGCCAGCGCGGTGGTGCCCACCAACACGAGCAAAACGGGATCACGAATCAGCGCGTAGCCGGCGTACCCGAGTGCGCCGCCGGCACCGCCCATGATCAGCATGGTCTTGCGCGCGAGATGTGTATCGGACCATCGCGCCAACGTTGTGCTCACGATGATCGCGCTCGATGCGGTGATCGTCATGAAAAGCCCAAACGCCCACGGCCGCATGCCCACCTCCTTCGTGCCCCACAGCGAGAGGAAGGGCGAAACGAACGAAAACCCCATCCCGAGCGCAAAGGTCGAAGAGAGCAGTCCGGCAAAGCCAGGCTGCTGCAACAATCGGCGGCTGCGTGAAAAGAAATTGGACATGGCGAGGTCTTACGCTCGGTCACCGGACCCGAGCAGCCGTTACGAATCCCGCTAATCCGCAGTCGCGCAACGCGAGAAAAGGCCAAACGCGTCGTTTAGCGGCGGTTTCCACTGGATGCCCCATCTCGCGGCCCGGAATTTAGGACGAGGAAACGGTGGCTGATTTCCGACCTGACGATCGGACCTGGCTGCGGGTGGTGAGCGGAGTTTTTGACTTAAGTGATGGGCTCCCAACACTGGGGCATGGAAGCCAGCCCGGAACAGGAACAGTGGACTCACGAGGAGGTAGTGTTAGCCGCGAGGCAGGGTTTGCTGGCTGAATTGGACCTTGAAGATACGCCACTTGGGCAAGCCTTTCTCCGTGCGGTGATCGGACCCCGCGTTCGCGCGGGCGGAGTTCGCACCAGTCTGGCGCGCTTTACGGCCGAGCGCATCGCCTCGGTTGGCAACGGGGTGCGCTACGGCAATTACAACGATGTCAGCGACGAAGTGGTGCTTCAGATTCCCGCTGAAATCGACGTGCGTGACGGGCTCGAGCTTCCGGTACTGTCGAGCGTCACGTTGAAGCTCGGACCACTGGGGCGTGATGTTGCGACGCGAGGCCCGGACGCCGTGGCGGCGCGCTTGCTCGCGCGCAAACCGCCCGAGGTGAGCGAGCTCACCACACGGCTGCGAACGACGCCTCCCACCTATGAAGGATGGGAACAGCTCACCACGGCTGATGTTGCACGAGCTTTTCTGCCAAATCCGCCGCTCCTTTCTGAGCGGAAGGAACTCTATCAGCGTCTTCGCCTTGCGTGCACCTATGCCGTTGATCGGTCGCTGCTCGATGGCTTGGCGCGCCGGAACCCAGGGCTGCTCGATTATTTGCAATGCTTCCCGGTTGCGCGGTCGGTCAAAAGAAAGGTCATCGCGTGGCTCGGTCCCACCAATTCAGGCAAAACGCATCGCGCGATTCTCGCGCTGAGCGAAGCGGAAAGCGGAATGTACCTCGGCCCGTTGCGGTTGCTCGCACTTGAGCAACGCGACCGGATGGTGGAACTCGGCCGACCGTGTTCGTTGATCACCGGTGAAGAGCGCGACGAACAGTCCCAGACTCATTCGTCGCGGACGGTCGAGATGACGGATTTCTCGCGACGCTTCGATGTGTGCGTCCTCGATGAGATGCAGCTGGCCTTCGATCGCGATCGCGGGTGGGCGTGGATCGCCGCGTACTGTGGCGTTGCGGCGGACACATTGATTGTGACCGGACCGTTATCCGCAGAGCCAGTGATCCGGAGGTTGGCAGAACTGTGTGGCGACACGGTTGAGGTTCGAACGCTGGAGCGTCAGGGCACGCTCAAGTTCGAAGGCGTGCTCGACTGGCGTCACGTTCCTCCGCGCTCGGCTGTGATTGGATTTTCACGAGCGATGGTGTTGGAGCTGAAGGCAATGTTCGAATCGCGCGGACTCAGGGTGTCGGTCATTTACGGCGGGCTCTCGCCGGAAGTGAGGCGTAACGAAGCCCGTCGTTTTCGCGAAGGCCAGTCGGACATCGTCTGCGCGACGGATGCGATCGGGCTTGGGCTGAATCTGCCGCTGGACCGCGTGATTTTCTACGAAACGGACAAGTTTGATGGCGAAATCATGCGGCCCCTCGAACGCTCTGAACTCTTGCAGATTGGCGGGCGGGCGGGACGTGGACCGGACGCTGAAGGCTGGGTTGCGGCGTTCTCCTCGCGCGATGGTCGCCGCGTGGAGGCCGCGTTGCGCGAACCGCAATTCACTCCGGAGCCTGACCAGCTGCCGGCGGCGCCGACCGCGATGCACGTCCGGGCGATCGCCGATCATCTTGGGTTGGATCGTCTCGGGCCGATTTTGGAATTCTTTCGCACGCGGCTCACGTTTCCCGGCGGCACTTTCTTTCCGGAAGTGCGCGACGCGGTGTTCGCAGCCGCAGAGTTGGTGGATGCTTACGCCCCGGGCCTGTCGGTTGAGCAACGTTATGCGCTGGCGTGCACGCCCATCGATCTGGAAGAGCACACGTTCCGCAGTGCGTTCGCGGAGTGGCTCGAGACTTTGGCGGCGGGACGGCCCGTGAAATTCCCTCGCCGACTCGAAGACGCCGGCGGTTTGGAGGGATTGGAAGAGACGGTGAAACTCGTGACGGTCTATCGATGGCTGGCGCTCAAGTTTCCGAACTCGTTCACGGACCTGGCGTGGGTCGATCAGCTGCGGCGCGAAACCATCGAGCGCACCCAGGCCATCTTGCGAGCGAGTTGGAGTCGGGTGGGGTTGACGCGGAAAGAATGCGCGCATTGTCGTCGCGCCATTCTTCCCAGCTCTCCGCACGCGACCTGTCGTGAATGTTACGCCGAGGGATTCGGCTGAGCTCGCCTCGCGGAGCACGGCGCGCAGGCTTGCGAGTGAGTACCACATGCGGTGAACGCTAAAACTGTAACCTTCGTAACTTCGCGCCAACTCCGCGTGTCTTCGGGCCATGGTTGAAACCGCCACCTGGTGTCTGACTCTCACGCTGATGCTGATCGGTGTAATCGGCGTGGTCATTCCGCTGCTGCCCGGTACGACGCTCATTCTGGCGGCGGCGCTGTTGCACAAATGGATTCAGCCAAACGATCTGCCGTGGCTCGCGATTGGATTCATCGCTGTGTTCTGGCTGCTCTCCATTGTGGCGGACGTCGGTGGCGTTTTGCTGGGCACGCGTTGGTTCGGTGGCGGCAAATGGGGCATGGCGGGCGCGAGCGGCGGCGCGTTGGTCGGGATGTTCTTTTCCATTCCGGTGCTCATTCTCGGCACGATCCTTGGTGCCGTCGCCGCCGAAAAAATGTTCGCGCGGAAAACGAATGAAGCTGCGCTCAAAGCCGGCATGGGTGCCGCCGTCGGGTTTGTGATCTCAACCGTCGCGCGGCTGGGCTGCGCGGCCGTGATGATCGGTCTGTTCCTGATTGCCGCCCTTACAACCACTCGCGCGTCCTGACTCGGCCGGAGTCCGTGTAGGGCGCGTCCCTCGCGGACGCCCTGTCTGAAAATTTTTACTCTGCGGTACGAGCGGTGGGTTCAGCGGCTGGCGCAGCCGAGGGCTCGCGCATCTTGACGGAAAAAAGATTACCGCGCACTCGAATCACCGCGCGGTCCTCGGCCGGGTCGTAACTTACGCCGGTCACTTCGGCCACGGTTTTTCCCACCGGCACCCAAAGGCTCCGCTTGTCGTCGCGTCGCACAATGCTGAGCAACGTGTTCGAGCCGAGCGTGCTGGTCCCATTGAGGTCATACTCGGTTGTAGCCGGCGGTACAACGACCGCAGTGCTCGCAGTCTGCTCAGTCGAAGTCTCCGACTCGACGGATGATAGTCCCGCGGTTGGAACGGTCGCGTTCTCCATCGCGGTCGTCCGCGCGTTGGCGACGGTCGCCACGGCGGTCGCATGGCCACCGAATCCGTAGGGATAAGGCTGCTCGCGAAAAACATAGAGCACGATGACGCAGATCGCCGCCAGAACGGCGAAATTCGCCAGAATAAATTTAGCCGATGACGTCCGCTCGGTTCGGGCGCGACCGCCGAGTGGGGCAGCGCCCGCCAGATTCCAACTGGAGGTACGAACGGGCTCCGCACTTTGCTGCTGTTGCGCCTTCTGTAATGCGTCGCTGATCAGACTCATGTGGAAATGGAAAATGCGTGCAGGAAAAGTCGGTCGTTTTGCGTGCGGCTCGCGCGCCTGAAGGCGAGTCACGAGGGGTCATGGACGGCGACATGACGAGAGAGTTCCCATTTTCACCGGGAAACCCCGCGGGAGCGGACGAACGTTTATCGGGCCGCGAGAAACGTCGCGATTACCGCTGCCCTGCCGGTACCGGATTAAATATTACGGCGCCGTTGCGCATGCCGATCGTAACAAGCTGGCCGCGCACACGAATCACCGCGTTGTCCAAATCCGGATTGTAGCTTACCGCGGTCACCTCTCCGACGGTCTTGCCGACCGGAACCCAAATACTTCGCTGATCGCTTCGGCGTACGATGCTGAGAAGGGTATTTTTTCCCACGACCGTCATGCCCGCCAGATCGTACTCCACGTCGCTGGAACTGCTTTCAACCGGCGCAGGAGCTGAGCGCACAAACGGCGATTCCGCCGGTGAGACCGGAGCATCTGAAATTTTGACCGGCGTCTTATACGGCGCAGGATTGGTTTTGGGTCGCGGGATAAAAGGCTCTGGTGCGGTACGTTCGCTGGCCGCAGCCACGGGCGCAGGTGCGAGGTTGGTGGTGTTCACCGCGTCCGACGAAGATCCACGCGTAAAAAAGTGATTGGCCGCGAGCACAATGATCAGGACAGCCGCGTTGATTGTTACCCACATGTAGGGTGGGAGCCGCCCCGTTTTGGTCGCCGAATTTCCGACCGCCGGACCGGCGCGCGCGAGCCGCTCGGCCGCCTGTTGCTTGCCACGCTCCTTCTGCACCTTGTTCAAGGCATCGTTGATAAGGCTCATGGCGAGGTGCGGACGGAAGAAAAGAACCAGCGCGACTTCACGCCGTCAACTCGGCCATGTCGTTCACGGCGCGACGAACGTCCCAATAATTCACTTCGTCTGATTCGCGAATGAACGCCGCGAGCAGCGACTTGTCGCAGAGATTATTCACGATGCGCGGAATGCCTTTGCTGGATTTGTGGATCAAGGCGAGCGCGCGATTGGTGAAGTTCGGCCGGCCCATACCACCGGCGAGCGTCAGGCGATGCTGCACGTAATGTTGCACGTCCCGTAACGACAGCGGATGCAGTTCGTAGTGCACCAAAATGCGCTGACGAAGCTGCCGCAGCTCCTCGCGCGCTAAGACCTGTTTCAGCTCGGGCTGGCCCATCAATACGATCTGCAGGAGCTTCTGCTGATCGGTTTCCAAATTCGACAGCAAGCGGAGTTGTTCGAGTACCTCGAACTTCAAATTCTGTGCTTCGTCGATGATGAGAACGATGTGCCGGCCGCGTTGGATGCGCTCGAGCAGCACGGCGTTTACCTGCGCCACGAGGTCCACCTGGCTGCGGGCAACTTTGCCTTCATCGAGCTCCGTCAGGATCGCCTTCAGCATCTGCGTCTCGGTGACGCGCGGATTTAAAATCAGAGCCGTGTCGTAGAGCGCCGGATCCAGCTCGTTTAAGAAACGACGACAGAGCGTCGTTTTACCGCAACCGACTTCACCAATCAGAACGATAAACCCCTTTTTCTCCTTAACCCCGTACTTCAGATGTTGAAGTGCTTCTTGATGCGTGGGGCTGAGATACAAAAACCGGGGATCCGGTGTGATGTTGAACGGCATCTCCTTGTGGCCATAGAAGCTCTGATACATCGATCGCGATAGGATGGCTTCTCGGCACTGAAACGCACGCCTTTAGTGCAAACGACGGGAAGCAGGGCGGCTGCTGTGGACTTCGTCAGAATGCGATGGAGCGCTCAAAGGTTCTAGAACGGCTCGAACGAGAAAACCTTGAAGCGTAAAACGGCGAAGACTTAAGAGAGCGGGATCAGTACAGAGAAGCGAGTGGGCGCGGCGCGCTGCTTCACGCGGAACGCGATGGCCGGTGCGGGCGTTACCGGCGGAGTGAGGGCGGAAATTTGCGACGTGCTCCGGTGACGGGTTGCTCGAGGAGCAAATCGCGAGAACGAGAAAGAGGACGAGAAGGAGAACGAAGCCAGCAGCTCAGTGAGGTCTTTTGCAACATAGGGAGGCCTCATCGCCGGGCCACACGTTGGATGCGGTCGCAGACGTGACGTCGTCACGTAATCGATACAGAGACGTAACCCTGCGGCGGGATTGCCTAGCCTGTTGCTCCGGTCTGAACGGCCAAACCCGCACGCCCGAGCAAACCACGAGTATCCTGATCAATAATTACAACAACGCCCGTTACATTCGGGCGTGTATCGATTCGGTTCTTTCCCAAACCGTGCCTGTTGACGAGGTGATCGTCTATGATGACGGCAGCACGGATGAGAACGTTGAGATTCTCCGAAGTTACGGCGATCGCATCATTCTGATCGAAGGTGAGCACAATGCGACGCTGCCGAGTCGCGAAAATCAGTCCAATGCGGTGTATCGCGCATTCGA
>JBDSSD010000178.1:0-2997 GCA_039928945.1 Opitutus sp.
GTTGTTGAGTTTCGCCGTCGTTGAATTTGAAATCAGGCATGAGCACGCGCACGTACGCGCGCGTCAGCAATTGAATTTCCTCCTGCGTATACTCGGTCTGCGCGCCGAGCACGGTCATGAACAAAAACCCCTTGCGCCCGGCTTCCATGGCCTTGCTGACGGCCGGTTTGAAAACGACGAGAGCACTTCGCAACGCCGCCCGCTTGAACACCCCGAGGTGCCCCTGCTTCATCACAATCGGGAGCACCTTCTTCAACGCGCGATTGAACGCGCCGCGCGGTGGCAGGTAGAAGACCCAGTTGAACTGCGAAAGCTTATCCGCCTTCAAGTCGGCAGCGGTAAGGGAGTGCAGCATTTCGGTGACGCGCGCCTCATCGAAATTCACGGCCCACGCGAGCTGATACAATTTCGAGCCGACGCCTTTCAGCGGGAGCGGAATGGCTTCGAGGATCTGGTCAAAATCGAGTTTGATCCCCTCCTTCGGATCAGCTTTGGCCGGGTTGAAGAATGCTTCCCACTTGTTCAGCATTTCCTCCAGCTCAGCAGCGAAGACCGCGACGGATGGGTCGAGCTCACCCGCCTTCGCCATCGCCAGGAATTTACGAAACACGAACACGGGATGCGGCTCACCGTCCTTCGCCATGATGACGAGACCGGCGCCGACCGCGCCGTTGACCGTGTCGTACGCCACCTCGATCACGTCCTCGGCGAACCGCTCGGCATAGCGCCGGTCAGCCGCTGAGCGCGCGTGGATGGAAACTGAAAACTTTTTGCCGTTCACCACGAAGGGCGCGAGCTGGACGGCCGGCATAAACTCCGGCGCCACCTCGACGTGGGCGGGCTCGGGTTCGGCCAACGCAACTCCAGCGCAGGCAAGCGCGACGACAAACGACAGCAGGCGACGGCGAGATCCGCTTGCAGCAGGAACCAGCAGCTTGGTGCGCGGCGCAGCCCATGGCCGCGGGTGAGCAATTATCATACAGGCGAAAATCGAAGTTCTGGACGAACCTGGTACACCAAACAGACCGAGGGCGTTACAGGGAGTGAATCATTTCTGAGGACTTCGCCACGACAGGAAACGTCAGCGAAGGATCCGCGATTGTTGGCGCGCGGGATGGCGGGTTAGGCCCAGCACGGTGACGACGGCGGGCGGCGGAGTGTTGGAGCACCGGAGTCCCTGTGCTCCCGCACAGGGCTACAAATCGGGTGAAAAATTTCGCTCCGGCATCGACTGCTTCACATTTCCCCGCAAGCTGCGCACGTCCATGCGGATACTTTTCGTCGCCGACCTGCACTATTCGCTTCGCCAGTTCGACTGGCTGACTGCGAACGCCGGTCTCTACGATCTGGTGATCATCGGCGGTGACCTGCTCGACCACGGGTCCGCGCTCGATTTCGACGTGCAAATCGTAGTCGTCGAAAAATACCTGCACCGGATTCGGCAAAAAACGCAGCTGCTCGTCAGCTCCGGCAATCACGATGGCGACCGCCGCAATGCGGGCGACGAGTCGTTCGCCGAATGGCTGCTCCACTCGCGAGCAGAAGGGTTGTTTGTCGATGGAGAAAGTGCGGTGCTCGGCGATACGCGCGTGACCGCGTGCCCTTGGTGGGACGGACCGATTTCGCGGGCGGAACTCGAGCAATTGCTCGAGCGCGAGGCCGCGCACAAATCGACGCGGTGGATCTGGTGCCATCACGCGCCACCGGAACGTGCGCTGGTCAGCTGGACCGGCATGAAATCCGTGGGCGATCCGTTCCTGCGCGCGTGGATCGAACGCTTCGAACCCGATCTCGTGCTGAGCGGACACATTCACAACGCGCCGTTTTATGCGCCGGCCGGTTCGTGGAAAGACCGCATCGGAAAGACGTGGGTGTTCAATCCAGGTCGACAACTCGGGCCAGCACCCGCGTACATCGCGCTCAATCTCGACGCCATGACGGCGGAGTGGTTTTCCCTCGAGGGCCAATCAATCCGAGACCTGACCGTGGCTGATCGTTGAGTCGCTCGGGCGGGTTCGCGTTTTCGGCTGGCGATGTAACAGCGTCGCGAGCACGCCATCCACCAAATCGTAGTGATCGTCGCCCGCGAGCTGGTGCTGCACGTCGACCAGATATCGGTTCATCGAATCGAGCCGGCGCGCAATCAGCTCGCAAACATGGAGGCACACCGGTGGCGACGACTCCAAAAACGCCCGTGGATGATCAACAACGTAGAAATCGCACGGCTTCAGCGCGTGCACGGATGCGGTGTGCGGTCCGCCGAGCAACACGGACATTTCGCCGAACGCCGCCGCGGGCTGGGAGGTCGTCGCCACCTGCACCCCATCTTTTAGCACTTCGACGGTACCATGGATGAGAAAGAAGAGCTGCCCGCCGGTTTTTCCCTGCTCAACAATCATCGCGCCGGAGGCGAAATGCCGTTTCTCACATGCGTGAAGCAGTTGGAGGATCTTGGTCATCGGCATCAGCGGCAGCATGCGGAGTGCCGGAACCGCGTAAATGGCAAAGCCGCGTGAACACTCGTACGCCACACTTCTTGTAGCACGCTCTGGGAGGAGCGGGATTCCTTTTGCTGAGAGCGACGAAAGGTTCATCCGCGTTAATCCGTGAAATCCGTGGTCTCCGGCGTTCGAACCAAACAACCCGAGTTTACCACAGATAGCACCGATTCACACGGATGCGCCCTGATCGATGTGGCCCGCTCCGGGAGGAGCGGGATGCGTTGAGTTCGAAGATCCATCCGCGTTAATCCGCGAAATCCGCGGTCGCTCGATGCTCGTTCATCTCCATCTCGATCTCGACCGAACCCACCGCGGATAACGCGGATGCTCGCGGATGGATCGAAACCTCAAGCCCGGCTCATCTCCCATCCGTGCCCATCCGTGAGATCCGTGGTCTCCGGCGTTCGAACCAAACAACCCGAGTTTACCACAGATAGCACCGATTCACACGGATGCGCCCTGATCGATGTGGCCCGCTCCGGGAGGAGCGGGATGC
>JBDSSD010000179.1:0-65252 GCA_039928945.1 Opitutus sp.
GCGGTGGTCGGTTTGAAGATATTACGGCATCGCTTGCTCCTTTGCTGGAGCAGCCTGGCCTGGTGACGGGCGCGGTGTGGGCGGATGTGGATCGGGACGGCTGGGTTGATCTGGTCGTGAGTGTGGAGTGGGGTGACGTGAAATGTTTTCACAATGACCAAGGCCATGGGTTTACCGATTGGACGGAGCGACTCGGGTTCACTGCTGCGGGTCACGGGTGGTGGAGTGCTCTCGCTGCGGCTGACTGCAATGGCGACGGGCGACCGGACTTCGTGGTCGGAAATCTGGGCCTGAATACCATCTATCACGCGGATGCCACTCACCCCGTGTTGTTGTACGTCGGCGACTTCAAGGGTGACGGGTCCGAGCAGCTGATTGAAGGCTACTACGAAGGGGACAAGGTCTATCCGCGCCGGACGCGGAAAGTGTTGGGCGCGGAGGTGCCGTCGATTTTGAAACGATTCCCGCGCAACGACGCGTACGCGCGAGCGACGCTTGGTGAAATCTTGGGCGAGGATAAACTCGCCAAGGCGCAGCGGTTCGCCGCGACCGAACTACGCAGCGGCGTGTTCCTCAGCCAGAGCGATGGCACGTACCGCTTCGTGCCGTTTCCCCGTCTCGCTCAGATCTCGCCCGTCCAAGCGCTCGTGTGTGCGGACTTCGACGGTGATCACCAGATGGATGTGTTCGTGGTGCAGAATTCGTACGCGCCCATCCCGTCGGTCGGTCGGTTTGACGGCGGGCTCAGTGGCCTCTTGCACGGCGATGGCCACGGTGGCTTCACCGTCGTCCCGCCGGTCGAAAGTGGGCTCATCGTGCCCGGCGATGCCAAAGACGCGCGGGCAATCGATGTCGACGGCGATGGTCTGATCGACCTCGTCGTCACACGAAACGAAGGCACGTTGCTCGTGTTCAAGCAGCGCGGACGCCTCGTGCCGTAACGGGCGCAACGGCGGGCCGCTTCACGATCGCGAGCAGATTCGTTAGAGCTGCGATCTTGCCGAAGAGCGACGCCGGGGCGACGGACAACGCTGGACCCGACGCCAAGGTTAACGGCGCAGAGCCGGAACTTGGCGGGAAGAAGTCGCGGATTGGCTCGACGGTTGTTCCGCGGCCATGCGGACCGCTGTTCCAGTGGGCCTTGTCCACTGCAGTTGAAACCCTTCGACGGTTTGCATCAGGTAACCCAGGACAGCATGAACAAACAGCAGGGTTCCGGCGATTTCCAGCGTCTCCTCGGTGTTCACGAGGACGCCGTAGCCGAAGTCGTGACCGTGGAGACGATCGTAATAACCCTCGACGATTTCGAGTCCGAGGGCTCCGCCGAGATAGAGCACTCCGGCGAACACAAACTGCAGCAAGACGGCGCGCGGCAGTGAAAACAACAAGCGCGCGAACGCCACGCCACAACCGAGAACAAACACGAGTCCGCACGCCACCCACGCGTAGCTGAAAATGCCTTTGGAACCGACGAGCGGCCGAACCACGTTGGCCGACCATTCGTGGACGTGCGCGGTCTCATCCAAAGAGAGCAGAAAGAATACCGCCGCGAGCCCCCACCACGCCGACCGGTTGCGGTCGCGCAGCTGAGACTTGGCCGATGCCACGGCGGCGACGCTTACCGCCGCGATCAACAGGAAGAAACTACTGAAGTAGGTCGGTACGTTCGCTTCATCGCCGAGCTCAAACAGCGGAATGGTCCCCTTCAGGCTGCTATAGGACGAAAACGAATGGAGCAGCAGGCCGGCCCACCTCGCGACGACGAGCAGCGTCGAAATTGAGACCAGACCGATCATGAGTGGACGGCGCGAGAATGAGCAGGGAACGATCAGGGCCGGGGCGGGCAGTTCGTGAGGTTGTTGGGTGAGAAAGTGAAGCGCTGGAACGGGCCAAAAACTGTAACCCAATTGTAACGCTTCAGCCATCGGGGAACTTCAGGTGCCACGTTGGTTACGAAACCCGAGGTGTCTCGACCTGCTGCATCCAAATTCCAAGCGCCAGACGATGGTGGTTCGAAAATCGAGCGGCACGATGCGCTGACGTGGATCAAGCGCCGTCAGGGCGCCGTCAGGGCACGCGGATACGGGGCGTCGTGGCGCCGACCCCAGGAAATTCCTTACATGAGTGGTCGCTTACGAAGTCGGATTTCAATTTCGGCCATGATAAGGTGGGCCGAAACATGTCCATTCTCACGAGTATCCACGAACCAATCCCGCGGTCCATGAGGCGACCGCGCGAGCTCGCTGCGCTCAGCGTGGACGAAGGTACGGGTGAGCCGAAGTTGCCTGCAGCAACGGCCGAGATGATCGTGGTGGTCGACGATGAAAGCGTGATGCGCAGCGTCATCGCGCGGTTGCTCACGGGTGCTGGGTATCGGGTGGCAGAGGCCGGCGACGGTGTGTCGGCTTTGGACCTGATTGGGCGCGAGCGTCCGGCGTTGCTCCTGTTGGATGTCAACATGCCGGGAATGAGCGGACTCCTGGCGCTGAATATTTTGAGGGAGCGCGGTTTCGACTTTCCGGTGCTGATGATCAGTGGGCAAGCTGAGGTTGAACATCGTCTGGCCGGATTGGAAATGGGTGCCGACGACTACATGGCCAAGCCCTTTGATGCACGGGAGCTGTTGGCGAGAGTCGCGGCGTTGCTGCGTCGCCGTCGCGCGCCAGCCAACGAACAGCCGAGAAAATTAACTCGGGGCGATGTCGTGATTGATCTCGATCGAAAAGTTGCGGAACGTGCGGGAAGACAATTTCCTCTCACCATCACGGAGTTCGCGATTCTGGACATTCTTGCACGGAACGTCGGAAAGCCGGTGTCGAAGCAGACGTTGCTCACTCAGGTCTGGGGCTATTCGACGACATCGAAGACCCGCACGGTGGAAACTCACATCTGGCGATTGCGGAAAAAGCTGGGCGACGAACGCGGCGACTCAGGATGGATCGAGAACCGCCACAGTCTCGGTTACGTGCTGACCCAAGCGAACGCCGTGATCCCCGAAACGGTTTCGTCTCCACCGTCCCATTCCGCCACCGTGCGGGTGGCAAGCCGACGCTTTGTCCAGGTCTCCTGAAGGCTCGCGCCTCTAGGTTGACCTTGGACCGCGGTGACGCGCTGCATCGGCGCGGTGCCGGGTTGACCACCTCAACGATGGTCAACCGGTGAGACGCTTCAGCTGCGCGAGCGGATAAGCGCAGGACGCGCGGCTGGCCTGGCAGCAGTGGTCCGGACGCTGAACTGACGCGGAAGTGGCTCGGCGCGAGGGGTTGCTGGGGTTGCTGCGACCGGCGCGGATTCCGCTTTGCCACCGATGAACGTGAGCAGTGCCGTTGCTGATTCCTTCTGCGCCTGCATCTGCGACGTGAGTTCTTCGGCCGCACTAGCTGATTCTTCGGCGGACGCGGCATTCCGCTGAGTGACGGCGTCCATTGACGAAACTGCCGTGTTCACTTGTTGGATGCCCTGGGTCTGTTCGGTTGATCCGGTGGCGATTTCGCCGACGAGCTCGTCGACCTTACGGGCCTTGTCCAGGATCTCTCCGAGTGACTGCGCGACCTTTTCACAGATCAATACGCCGCGCGTGCTTTTCTCGACGGAGTTCTCGATCTTCTCCGCGGTTTCACGGGCCGACTGCGCGCTGCGCTGGGCGAGGTTGCGGACTTCTTCTGCGACGACGGCGAACCCCATGCCTGATTCGCCGGCGCGGGCGGCTTCCACCGCGGCATTGAGCGCGAGGATGTTCGTCTGAAACGCGATCTCGTCGATCGTCTTGATGATTTTGGAAATGCCGTCCGAGGATTGTTTGATCTGATCCATGGCGGTCTTCATTTCCGTCATTTCGTTGGAGCACGCATCTGCGGCGGTCCTGGTCTGGGTCGCGAGCGAGCGAGCGTGAGTGGCATGCTCGGCGTTGCGACGGGTCATGCTGGAGATCTCCTCGAGGGAGGCGCTCGTTTCTTCCAACGACGCGGCTTGTTCGCTCGCATCCCGGGCGAGTGACTGGCTGGCCTCGGAAACGTGTCCGGCGGCCGCAGCCGTCTGCTCGGCGCCTTCGCGCAGATCCGTCGCGATGCGACGTAATTCGCGATTGGAGGTCCGAGTCTGCAATGCCACGGCACCGATGCAGAGGCACAGCAGGACGCCGATTCCGCCATAGATGAAGTGTGACTCCCTCGTGAGTGAAGCGATCTTATGGTCCGCGTCTTCCTTCGACTGCTTTTGAAGGATTTCCACCAGTTGGTTGAACTCGCGACGGGCGGGCAGGTAGGTGGAATTGTAGTATTCGGCCGCTGCGGCGGTGTTGGTTCCGATGAGCTCGATGACCCGATTCTCTTTCACGTTGAGATTCTCGTCATCGAACTTTTGCAACGTGGTGAGCGCTTCCAGCACGTCAGGATAGTCCCCGAGCTGGGGCTTCAATTCTGTAACCGCGTTGGTGATATCCTCGTCCGCGCCGAACTTTCGTTTCCGCTCCACCTCGCTGTCAGGCGCCAGCAACATTCCGCGCATGCCATCACTCATTTCCAGCACGTCGTATCGAATGCGCGCGGTGGTCGCAGCGAGCTGCTCGTTTTGATCGCGGGCCTGGCTTTTTCGATGATCGAGCCAGAACGTGAGGGCGAAGCACGCGACCAGCAGGGCAGCACTCAACGTATTTAGAATGCGGCGCAGATTACGCGCGTCGGTCTTGGTTTTCATGATGGGTGAAAGGGCTAGAAACGACGGGACAATCCCGTGAAGAATTCGACGTCGGTCGCGGCGGGCGAAATGCCGATATTTACTCCGATATCCAGCTGCAGATCGGACGTCGGAGAGTAGGTGAGTCCAAAATCCGCGGTGCCCACCCAGCGAGCGCCCCGTTCAGCGCTGTGTTCGCTGAACAGTTCGGCGTAGCCCTCGAGCTTGTCCGTAATCGGGTGGCCGGCGGTGATCGAGTTCACGTAGGCCGCGTGATACCCGTGACCACTTGAGTTCTTGTTCACGTCGAGTTCGGTCTGTACGCCCAACCCCCAGCCGTTCGGCAAATCGTGGCTGTAGGGAAGAATCACACCGCCTTCTGCCGCGTCGCTGCCGATACCGTGGCCATGGATCGGGAGTTTAACGAACGGCATGATCGCGAGTGTGGATGGCCCGCCTTCGTTGCCCCAGAAATTCCGCTTGTAGCGAACGGTCACATCGCTGAACGCCGTGCTGCGTTCGTGTTGGGCGGGCTGGACGAGATGATCGTCGGATTTGGTGATCACCAACGGCTCGAAGACGAACTGAACGTCGGAATTGTTCGTCAGACCCACTTTCAAATTCGTGGCCGCGAAGGTCCAGGTCGATTCCACGCTGTCGGCGCCGTCGCTCGTGTCATGGTCGCGAGAATACACCGCCGCATCGAGTTCGATTTGAATGTGGCCGGCATCGACCGTGAAGGGACACTCCGTCTTGTCGGGTCGGTCCGTGGAGAGCTCCCGGAGCAGGTTGGCCGGAGTTGGATTCCACCAGGTGAACGCCTCTTTCGACACTTTTGGCTCAGACGATGTTTGTGCGGCCAACGGCAGGGCGAAGGCAACGAGAGTGGCGATGGGAAGAAGTGATTTCATGGTGCGCATTCTGCGACCGCGGCGTCCAACGCGTGATTGCCACCACCAGGGATGGGGCAGACTGCGCAGGTGCCGGAGGTTGCAGCGGTTCAACGGGAACAGTTACGACGCAACGATTCGCGGCATTAGCCGTTTGTCCGTTTCCGCCGTGGATGTGACAAGTCCGTGACTTTCGCTCGAAAAACCGCGGCGCGGCTGGACCTGTTTCCTCAACAATTGGGCAAGCGACCATCGCTCGTGCGTGCCCGTTGCAAACCGCATTGGAGGGTCGCCTGAAAAAATAAATCGCCCGGCGCGTCCGTGGGTCGTTTTCACGTGAACGGCGCAACTGGCGGGTGCTGATTGAGCTAGCGGCGATCGTCGATTGGGAATGCAGTGACGCTAACTGCGTCGACGAGGAGCGCCCCAGAAACTGGCTTCAGTTCAAGCGAAGTTTTCCGATGAGGTTTTTTGATTCATGAAGGTTTTATCCGACATACAGCTTGATGGCCCGCGCCTGAGTGGACCGCGGTCTCATTACAAAGGATGCTGTGCCCGCGCCACGTAGAGCGTGGTCCCTTCAACAGAAAGCGTGGTTTGTCACCGTCGGCGTTCTGTTGACCCTTGCAGGCCTCGTTGCCTTTGGCGTCGATCGAGTTTTTCGCGAAGGCTCGGCGGAACTTGAACGGCAGTGGGTGCTTGAGACCGTACGTCGCGTTCGTGCGTCGCAGACGGCGGAAGTGGACCAGTTGGAGCGGGGTTGCCGCGACTACGCGAACTGGGCCGACACGTATGCGTTCGTCGACGACCCGACGTTGCCGTACGAAGAGAAGAATCTGCTGCCGTCGATGTTCGCGAATCTTCGACTCAATGCGGTCGTCATTTTCCATCGCGATGGTCGGCTGCGGATGGGACGAACGTACGATGGAACCGCGGTGACGGACGCCGGGGTTGGTGAACTCGTGCAGGTTTTGCAGCCGTTTGCGTTGCCTGCGGCGACGGGTCACTCGACCAAGGGCTTCACGCGGATCAACGGTCAAATTGCGATCGTCTCGTTGCTGCCGATCGTGTTCGACGACGGATCAGGCACGCCCAACGGAGCGCTCGCCGAGTTTCGTTCGCTCAATGATGAATGGTTGAAAGGTTTGAGGGAGCGACTGAACGTCGATATCGTCCTGCGCCCCAAAACCGACTCGCGGTCGGACGCGAACTCGCGTTCGGCGGCGCGTGCTGGGGATGAAAACTTCACCGTTCATAACTTGAGCGACAGCCTGCTGAAGCTGGAGCTGCCGATTGAAGATCTTCATGGCCAGCACCTCGCTGCGTGGGAAGTGACGCTCGAGCGCAAGATTCACCTCCAAGGCGTCCGCTCGCGTCTCATTTTCTATATTGTCTTAGGTGCGTTGATTGTCGCGGCCGCGGCGCTGATTGGCTGGCTCCTGCACTGGCTCGTGATTGCCCGGCTTGAGAACCTGCATGCGGCCGTGCTGCGCGTTGGGGCGACTTCAGACCTGACCGTGAGACTGCCGTTGACGGGCTCGGACGAGCTGACCGGCTTGTCGGACGGATTCAACCGGATGCTCCAGGCGCTCGCTGAAACCGATGAACGCCGCCTCGCGGCCGAGCAGGCGCGTGAGCGTTTGGCGAGCCAGCTGCAGGAAGCGCAAAAGCTGGAGGCAATCGGAACGCTGGCAGGCGGACTGGCGCACGATTTCAATAATCTCATCACGAGTATCCAGGGATCCGCGACCTTGATCCGGCTGGAAATGGGGACGGTCAATCCCGTCGAAGCGCACGTCGAACGGATCGAGATGGCGTCGCGCCGCGCGACGGGCCTCGTGCAGAAGATGACCGCGTTTGGTCGGCGCAGCCCGACGGTGTTTGACGAGGTGCGTTTGACCGGTGTGGTGCGGGACGCGTTGAACCTGGTCCGGCCCAGTGTACCTGGTGGCATCCGCTTTGAAGTGATCAACCGAGCTGAACGGGATCTGGTCAGCGCTGATGCTGGCCAGCTTCAACAGGCATTGATTAATCTCGCGACGAACGCCAGCCACGCGATGGCGGGTGGTACGGGCACGTTGACCGTCGAGATCTCGCCGGTGGATTTGCCGGATACGGAGCATCCCGAAACGAGCCGGCTGGCCCCGGGAGCCTACCTCCGGATGGTGGTGAAGGATACGGGATGTGGCATTCCCGCGTCGCATCTCGGCCGGGTGTTCGAGCCGTTTTATACCACCAAGCCCGTTGGTTCGGGAACCGGACTCGGCCTCGCGGTGGTGCACGGCATCATTGGAAATCACCGAGGTGCGATCGGAATCAAAAGCGGTGTGGGCGTCGGCACCGCGGTCTTCATTCATCTGCCCTGCAGTGTCGGTTCGGTGAAGCTCGAAACCGGGAGAGTCCTCGAACCGGCCTTCCAAACGTCTTCGTACACGCGACGATTGTTGCTCGTCGACGACGACCAGCTGGTGCGGTCGGCCGTGGAGGCGGGACTCAAACGGATGGGTTTCGCGGTAACGACCGCGGAAAGCGGAGCGGCAGCGCTTCAGCTGTTTTCGGCGGATCCAGAAGCTTTCGATCTGTTGATCACGGATCAAATGATGCCTGGGATGACCGGCATGGAACTGGGGCAGCGGCTCGACCGTCTTCGTCCGACCCTGCCGAGAATTCTGCTCACTGGTTATGCCGCTGCCATCAATGAGCCCACCGTAAAAGCTTCCGGCTTCTCGTGCATGCTCATGAAGCCCGTGACGCTGGACGAATTGACGCAGGCGATTGATCGCGCGCTGCGGAACACCGCCAGCGGTTTCGTCTCATCGACGAAAATCGGGCGCTGAACAGCAACGTAGTCTGGTTGATGCGAGCTTGGTCGCGGGAGCGTGCCAGCTTTTACACCGGGGAAAACGTTCCCACTGGCCACTCGCTGCATCAGTAGACCTGTGCGCGGCTGAGCGGTCCCCCGCGACCGACCGATTTCACGTACTCGGATTCTGCGTGGGGTTGCCGAGAGGAATAACAATATTACGGGTTCGGATCGCGTCCTTCAGATCTAAGCCGGGTCCGTCGGCCGTGGCACAGAAGAGGTGAGTCGGCACGCCATTCTGAATGAGGAGTTGAGGCCGTTCGAGAAACCCCTGCCGCGTGGTCGTGCCGTCGCTCCACCGAAGTTTGCGACTGTACGCGAGCGTGGCTCGATCGAAATCCCAATTCAGCCCGTCGGTGCTGGTGACGTGAACGCCGGAGAACTGTTCTCCGCAGATGTCACCGGTCATGTCCTTCATCAGCGCTTGAACACAACCGTCTTCGTACCAGAGAAACGGATCCTCTACGTGCGCGGGCTTGCCGCGGAACAACCAGGGCGTCGGCTGCCGGGTCCATGGTCCGGTGTAGTGGCTCGCGCGCGCCACGCCGACCTGGAGATTCCCCAGGTTTTCCTTGCGGGATTTGTACGCCAATAAAAAGGAGCCGTCCGGCAGCGGGCAAAGCGAAGGATTGGTGGTGGCGATGGAATCCCATTCTCCGGGCCGGGGTTCGAGCAACGGTTTGTCCAACCGTTGCCATGGACCGTGCACGCTCTTGCTGGTCGCCAGGCCAATTCGCTTTCGCGCCCACGTCGCGAGGTACCGCGGAGACCGCCAGACTTCCTGATGATCAGGGGTCGGCGTCGGGCCATCGTAGTTCGTGCCCATGTAAAGCAGCAGGAAGGTGTCCCCGACTTTCCGAATGTGGGGGTTGTGCGTGCTTCGCGCATCGAAGAAGTCGCCACCCCGCGGCGGCAAGGCGACTTCGGCGAAACGGTACGGTCCCTCGGCTGTAGCCGACTCGGCCCGCACGATCTCGGAGCAAAAAAGCCAATGGGGATGGAATATCAGGTTCTTGGGCACGCGCGAGGCAAAGAGGTGGTATTTCCCGTCTTCTCCTCGGATCGGTGCCCCGCACCACACCCAATAGTCCGGTAACTCGAATCCGCCGCCGACAACCGCAGGCTGGAGCCGAGAAATAAACGGAGGTGAGCCGGAGGACAATGCGGCGAGAGCCCGGTTCGCTAACCAAGGTGCCGTGAGGGCGGCCACCGAGGCCCGCGTGACGAAGGACCGGCGGTTCATGGAATTCAACGGTGGCTCAGAAGTTGAGGGTGGATCGGACGAATTCGCGGCTCATCTTGAAACTCTCCCGCAGGGGCCGCGTCGGTTTGAAATCCTTTTCGTGGGCCAGCTCGATGATCGCATGGCCGGAGAAGTTGATGTCGCGCAGCGCCGCGCCAATGGCGCGGAAGTCCGTGTCGCCTTCCCCCATCGCTTCACACCAGCGTCCGTCTTGCTTCTGGTCGCGCAGGTGCAGAAACACGATGTGCGGGCCGTATTCGCGTAGGAACGTCGCAGGGTCGGCGCCACCGCGGATAAGCCAGTTGAGATCTGGCCCGAGCTTGATGTCGGGGAGGCGAGCCAACGTGCCCTTCAGATCATGGAAACCGTTTTCCACCTCGTAGGTATGATTGTGCAGATTGAGCACAACGCTGTTTTGATCACACAGTTTGAGCATCGCACGCAGGCAATCGGCTTGCGCGTCCAGCTGTTCCGGCGTCTTCAGCTTTTTCGCGTCGGGCCCACGTAGCGGTCCGACCGAGGTGCCGAGCGTGCGTCCGTCGAGTTGGGCCAGACGCGTCACGACTTTCTCAGCGGTTTCCAGCACCTGCGCATGTTGAGCGCGGTCCCACATCGCTCCACCGAACGAGCTGCCAATCACCGGAAGCTCATGCTGTGTCGACAAGTCCCCAATTCGCGCCACGGCGTCGTCGTGCAGCAGGACGGTGTGCATCAGCTCGATGCCGTCCAGTCCTGCGTACTTGAAATCTGAGAACACCTGGGGCAGCACGGGTGTGTAGTCGTAGTTCGGCTGCGGGGCGGCGTAAACCCACGCGTGGGCCCCGACGACGACCTTCCTCGACGGTATCCGCGTCACCGCCCGGAGCGATGGATTCAACGTGATCACGGCGGCGGCCACCGAGGCCGTCTTGAGAAATGCGCGCCGGGTGACGGTGGTAGGGAGCACTGCACGTGAGGGTACGTTCATGGGGTCAGAGGTATGGATGGTTAGGGGAAGCGAGATGGGGTGACGCGATCAACTCGCCGCAATTTCTTCGGTCGAAGCACAAAAGGTCCGCGGATCGAGTTCCAGTCCGTAGCCGAACGGCGCGGCGATCACGGAGTCGAGCTGGACCGAGCCATCGCGAATCGTCAGGGCAGCGTACTCGCGAGAATCGTCGAACAGATCGGGGTGCGCTTCGACGACCGACCGCTGAACCGACTCAGGCCACATTGAAAGTCCACGGAAGTAGTGGTGACCATTGCGCTCCACGCTTCGATTGCCGAGCAGAGCCTGCACCGCCAGGTCCTGGAGCAGGGCAACGGGACCGATGTTCGAAAGGTCTTCTCCGCTCATCATCATGCTGCGCCCCTGCGACGCCGCGACGAGCAAACGACAGCGGTTGAGGATTCCCTTGAACACGCCCTTGCAGTTCTTGTGCGTCGAGCCGGCGTAACCGAGTTTGAGTGACGTGGGCACGTCATCCAGTCCGCCGTCAGACTCATCGATCGTGATCTTGGGCGCCGCGGCCCATGAGCGCCAGTCGGCGCTCGCGCTCAATGCCACTTTCCGGTTGACCGGCTGTTCCACAAACAGGAGCCGGCCGAGATGCGGCCGCATCCAGGAAGCGGAGGTCAGTCTGGCCCAATAATCGCGGAAGGCGCCGGCATCGGCAAAGCTCTCGTTGCCATCCAGGCTGTACCGCCACTCTGGATGCGCGTGCTGGGCGAGACACGCGAACACGGCCGCCAGCCGGGGTTCGTCCTGCTCCCACACGCCGCAGAATTTAATCTTAAACTCGCGCAGCTGGTACGCGTGGATCGCACGCTCGAGCGAGCTCGGCAGAGTGTCCGTGGGCCCACCGTTGGTCGCCGCAGGATCGCTCTCATTGATTTGATCCACCATCCCGACGGTGTGTCGCGCCACCACGGTGTTCAGCGGCTTGGCGGGGAGCAGGCGCGTCCAATCCGACGGCAGGGTCGGGTCAATACTGTGAAAATCGATGGCGAAGCGATTCGTGTGAATCGCGGTCGAGAGGGTGATATCCTCGAGCCGGCAGAAGGCATCGATGATGGCGCGCTCGACCAGCGACGTGCCGAACTGGGCGAGGAGCGGCGGATAACCCTTCTGTTCCGCCCACGTTGCCTGGGCGGTCCAGAGTTCACGCCAAAGTTGGAAGACGGATTGAAATGAAACGCCCGTGACCAGCGACGCGGCGTGCACGATCACCTCGCGCATCGTGGCAATTTCGTCATCGATGGCCGCGTTGGGATCCTTCGTGAACCATTTCGGTGGAAGATGGTCCGCGGACAACCCGCGTGACTGGCCCTTATCGCCTTCCAACCTGACTTCCAAAAACACGTGCGGAAGCTGGGTCATCGTCACGATCCCGTAGCGAAACGGGATGCGCGTGAACACCTCCTGGGTGTGAAGGGTGGTTGAGACAATTCGGTAGGGTCTGATCATGCAATCCGTCAACCGTTGGCTATGCCGGCGAACCGTTCACGCTTTATTCTCCTTCGCCGCTGCGCGCTTCCACGCGCTTTTCTTTCAACGAGGAAAGGTACGCCACCACATCGCGGATTTCCCGCGGCTGCAACACACCGAGCATCGGTGGCATCACGGACATGGCTGCGGTTTGTTCGGCAATGGTATCACGCGGAATGGTGCGACGATTGCCATCGAACAGGCGCAGCGTGATCGACTCGGGCGATTCCGACGCGAGCGTGCCGGCGGTGCTCGTCTTGTCTTTTAATGTAACAGACACGACGCCGTAGCCGGTCGCGATTTTTGCCGATGGGACAATCAACGACTCGACCAGGTACGCCGGGTCACGATGACTGCCGATGAAACGTAGATTCGGACCAACGGCACTGCCGCCGCCCGGCGTGATCGAATGGCAGGATAGACAATTGGCGTTCAGATTATTTTGGACGATTTCACTGCCAGCATCCGCACTTCCGCCCGTGAGAAGCTCAGTGTGAGCAGCCGCCGGTGCAGAGGATTCGTACGACGCGAGTCGGGCCTTGAACGTCGGGTTCGCGGCACTACGCGCACGAAGCGCTTCGATCACGTCGAGCTGCAACGCCGGAGCGGATTGGCCGCCGACAAGTTGATCGGCGTATTGGGTCAGCATGGCGTCAGCGGACGGACTGGCGGCTTTGGCGAGGAGCGACAAGGCGTGCTGTTGTTCCGGGACCGAACGGCTGTCCAGCACGGTGCGAGCTTCGCGGAGGAAGCGGTCGGGATCTCGTTCCAGCGTGAGCGCGAGTGCAGCTCGATGCAGCGGGGCAGGGGCGTCCGCCGCGAGCGCCACGTTTAGCACGTCGGCCGAAAGGGTCGTCGCCTTGCCCTCACCTGCCAGCAAACGCAGGGCTTGCGCTCGCAGTGGACCAGGCGCCGCTGGATCTTTCACGATCGATGCGATCTGCGTGGGGCTCGCCTGAAGCGAATGCGCAATCATGATTTCGATGCCGAGCGTTTTGAGGCCGGGGTCGTTCAATCCGAGCAGCGCGTCGAGCTTGGGCGAGAGGACATTCGCGATCGCGACGGTGCGGATCTTGCGCGAGTGACCGTCCACGCGGTCGATCGATTCCGGTGCGGGCCATAGCCGCAGACAAGTCAACGCTTCCTGGCGCATGGGCATTGCAGCGGCGCCATCCAACGCAAAGGCGAGCAGACGGCCGGCTGATTCTGTAGTCCCTAGCCTCAGGTTCGCGTTGATGATGCGCCGCGTGATGTTTTCCGAGTGAGGCGCGGCCCCGAGCAGGGCGGCGAGTGCTGGCATCGCTTCGGGAATCGAGAAGTCATCGTGAATTCCCAAGGCTGCTTCGGCCACGACAAGTTCATCCGCGTCGTGGAGAAACTCGGCGATTTTCGGCGAAGCCTGGCGACGCAGGGCAATGATGCTGGCCATGCGCACGGAGCGCGACGGCGAGTTCTTGTTCGCGGCCAATTGCGTGTCGTCCGCGCATCCGGTCAACCCGCTCACAGCCGCATGCCGCAAGACGGGCGCATCGAAATCTTTCTCGACCATGGCGAGGAGCGGAGCAACGGCGGCGTGACTGCGGGATTTTCCGAGAGCGATCGCGGTTTCACGGCGCACCCGTGGCGACTCATCGGCGAGCAGAGGAATGAGTGCGGTCGCGGCGATTTTGGCTGGTGGTACGTCGCCCAGGATACGAGCGACCTGAGTTCGGATTTCGGCGTCGGCGTCTTTCAGCAACTCGATGGCTGGATTCATGTCGGCCGCACCGCGACGGATCAACTGACCATAGCCCCAGATCGCATGAACGCGGGCCAGCAGAGAAGCCTGGCCATCTTGGGCGACGTGCAGGAGAGCCGCGGATTTTCCGCGCTTCGCCAGCTCAACCTGGCCTCCGAGGCGCACGCGCTGATCGCGATGCGAGAGCAAACCGATCAGTTCGTCGTCGTTCCGCGCGCCGAAGCCCGCGGTCAGCAGTCGCTGCGTTTCCTGGCGAATAGCGGTGTGTGCGTCGGTCGCGGCGTCGACTTTCCAAAGCACACCGGCGCCTTTGAGCGCCCAGCCGGCCAGCCAGTCCACCATCATCAATGAACCATCCGGATGCCAGCTCATGCCGACGCCCATGATGCCTTCATGATAGATCCCCGGATCGACCATCTTGAACGATGCTCCGTCGCGTTCGACGCGAAACCCGCGCATTTTTCCGGACGGAAATTCGTTGAGCAGATAAATGCCGCGCAGCTGGTCGTTCAGCGCCGTTCCTGGGTCGTGTTTGAAGCCACCGGGTCCGTCGGAGTAATTGGAAATCGGCGGTAGAAAGTACGACGGTTGACCGGAGAAGGGCGGCTTCCACAGGCCTTCGCGCATCCAGACGCTGCGGAGACCCATGAACTGATGGTTCTGCCGCCAGCCACTGTCGCTGCCCTCGGGAATATAAACGAAACGCTCCCGTTCGCCTTCCATATCCGCGTCGTTGTCGACCCCGATCAAGTCGCCGAACTCGTCGAAGGCCGGTTCCTGTGTGTTGCGGAGGCCGTGGGCGTAGACTTCGAAATTAGAACCGTCCGGGTCCATGCGCAGGACGGCGCCCTCATTGGGGTAAAAAAAGTGACGACCTTCTTTCGTGGTCACGTTCACGCCTTTGTCGCCAATGCTCCAATAGATGCGTCCATCGAGTCCTGGCACCAGCCCATGCATGTCATGACCGCCATAGCCGATGTGAACCCCGAACCCGTGGATGAGCAGTTCGCGCACGTCGGCGACACCATCGTCGTTCGTATCTTTGAAACGCCAAAGGTCGGGAGCGATCGTCGCGTAAACCCAGCCGTCATGGTAAAGCACGCCGGCGGCGACGCCGGTGACGTCGGTACTAAAGCCTTCGGCGAAGACTGTGATTTTGTCCGCGGTGCCATCCCCGTTCGTGTCGCGCAGTTGATAAATGCGCTCGGAGGGAACGGTGAGGTCCTTCCAATCGATGGATCCGTCCCCGTTGAGATCCTTGATATCGGTGCGTGGCGGACGCGGGTTGTTGGGCGGCAGAGCCTGATGGAGGAAAGCGGATTTTTCTTCGACGCTGGTGAGCGCGAGCTCGCTGGCGACCCACGTGGGATACTGGCGGATTTCGAGATCAGCAACGCGACGGCGAGTGGTGGACGTGACGTAGACCCGACCCTGAGGATCCACATCGCAGGCGACGGGATCCGGGACATTGATTTCGCCGGACCACTTGTGCAGCGACAAGAGGGCCTGATTCTCGACCGCGGTCGGCGGGGCCGGCGGCGGAGGAGGCGTCTGGCCAAAGCCGGTGGTCAGCGCCACGCCCGCAATTCCAAGGGCGAGAAGGCAGCGTGATCGCTGAAAGGTGAGTGGGGCGGAAACGACGTTTTGGACGGAGGACACGGGTAAAAAAAGACGGGGGAAGCGAAGTCTAAGGGCGCTTAAGCGGGGCGGCGGGGTCAAGGGGGTTGAGTCTGCGATCGTTAACCATCACATCACCGTTATTCCGCCGCGAGCAATCGGCGAATTTATCTGATGGTTTTTGTGCATGCCGTCGGGAACCGGGACGATGGCGCCGAGCGGCGCGTGCTCTGCGGGTCACCCTCGTAGGGGCGGCCTTTATGGCCGCCCATGAGCGTCGCATCGCGTTCGCTCATCCGACCCCCAAACCGGGCGTCCACAAGGGCGCGCCTCTACAACGGCGTTTTTCGTTCGTGGATCATCTGCAGGGTTCCGGGCGAAGGTTGACTCGCCGTGCGGCCCTTGGTGGCGATGCTCATCAGACCGTCCTGGCGGAGGAAAAGTCGGGGTGGCGCGGCGCAGAGGCAGAAAAGACGGGTCACGACTCGGTTTGATTCACGTTTCGTACGGCCGGTCCGGTTTCGAGACTCAGAGGCGAAACGTCAGATCATCAGCGAGCAGAGTTTCCTTTTCCCGAAAATGACTATGGTGGGTGGATGCTCGCAATTCGCATTCATGAAACTGGCGGACCGGAGAAATTGATCGCTGAGACGATCCCGCTGCCGACGCCTGGGCCCGGTGAGATTCGGTTTCGCGTGGAGGCGGCAGGGGTAAACTTCGTGGACACCTACATCCGGAGTGGACTCTACAAATCGGAGCTGCCGGCGATTCTTGGCCAGGAGGCGGCGGGTGTGGTCACGGCGGTGGGCAACGGGGTGTCCGAGTTCAAGGTGGGTGACCGCGTGGCGACCGCGCGCGCGAATGGGGCGTACGCGGAGGAAGTCGTCGTGGAAGCGGCTCACTCGGTGCAGGTGCCCCGTGGCATTTCCAGTGAGAGTGCGGCCGCCTTGTTGGTCCAGGGAATGACGGCGCATTATCTCGCCGTTGACACTTACCCGGTGAAAGCAGGCGACACGGTCTTGGTACACGCCGGCGCGGGCGGAGTCGGCTTGTTGCTGACGCAAATCGCGAAAATGCGCGGTGCGCGGGTGATTGCGACCGTGGGGACGGACGAAAAGGCGACGCTGGCGCGGGAGGCGGGGGCGGAAGCGGTGTGCGTGTACACCAAGGAGAATTTTACCGACGCGGTGCGCGCCTTCACGGAAGGGCGCGGCGTGGATGTGGCATATGATTCGGTCGGCAAATCAACGTTCGATGGGACGGTGCGCAGCCTGCGGCCTCGGGGCATGTTTGTGTCCTTTGGGAATGCGAGTGGCGCGGTGCCGCCGTTTGCACCGCTGGTGCTCGCCCAGAACGGCTCGCTGTTTTTCACGCGTCCGACGCTTGCCAACTACGTTCAAACGCCGGCGGAGCTCCGATCCCGAACCGGTGATTTGTTCGAATGGACCGCCAGTGGACGATTGACCGTGCGGATCGGCGCGACCTTTCCGCTGTCATCTGCGGCGCTGGCGCATCGGGCGCTCGAGAGCCGGTCAACCACGGGAAAAGTACTCTTGTTGCCCGAGAAATCGTGACGAGGCGTGGGCTTCCCACGGAGGGGAGCGTAGGACGAGCTACGCTTTCGCGGCAGCCTTAGGGCTATCGAACTGAATCAGCCGCAAGGGCGAGTCCGCAATCCAGGCAGCCGTGTGGCAGCAGATTTGGTCGATCGTTCGAACAAGGTCCAGTCGCGTGCCGAAGGCGGTAATCATCACCAGCCGACGGGTGGAACGGGAAAATTTATCAGCGAGCTCGCGCCGCCTTGGTTCGTCGATCAGACGGCCAACGGAGCCCAGCTCGACTAAAACCAACCGGTTCTTTCGCGTATCGTGGATCACCAAATCAGGCAAACCGGCGGCCGATTCGGGAACGAGCCCGTAGGACTCCAACACGTGTTCGTGACGGAACGGATGCGCTTCTGGTGCCCCGGCGACATACAAAATCCTGCCCCCGGGCGCGAACTTTGCGCAGAAGACTTCAAGGACTGAACGGATAAGTTCGCTCGCGGGCTCGTGACGCAACCGAAGGCGTTCGCCCGACGGAAGCGTTGCGACCATGTCCTCATTCGCGACTGAGGCATCAAAACCCAAGACCCGGTCGGCTGACGTTTCGCGATAGCTTGCAAGGACGTCCGGGTAGGCTCGGGAGCCAAACGCACGGATGACGGCGAGAGCGTTGGGGGCCAGTTGGTGAACGCAGTACCGTGACGTCCGAGGGCGACGTGGATCGTCGGGGTTCATCAAGATGACGTGCCGCGCGAAAAACCCTGGCAGCACGCGAGTCTGGAGCGCAGGCCGGATTTCCGTGGCGTCCTCGAAACGATAACGGCGTTTGGCGAAGTTAATCAGCTCCGTCACCGAAAGCATCGGATTATGAGCTGTTGACCATTCAGCATCAGGTTCAAGGCCGGATAAGCCGAGCAAAGCGAGTGCACTGGCGGCATCGAGTTCTGCCGGCAGACCCAAGTCGGCCAAAAGGACGAGCGCTTCGTCCATGCGACGCCGGGCAGCCGAGCAAGGGGTGGGAAGCCGAAGAAACGTGAGGGGCATTACGTCGATTGCATTGTATACGGTATGCGCCCCGGCGTCCGGCAAATCAAAAATCGGCCCAACGAAAAAAAACTGCGTACTGGAGTTGATCGTACGGGCGCTAGATCGCTGACGGACGGTTGGAAGTGAGTGAAATCCCCCTTGGCAAAGGCGCAACGTCATGTCGGCGTCACTTGTGGTGAAAACGAGCGCTCGCACATTCTGACACCTGTTGCCGTCCGTGCTGCCCCGTCGAACCAAGTATACGCGCAGTCCTGTGGACGCCCGGTTGCTCCCGCTGCTCCCGCACCCGGTTACGTCGGAATCGCCCTCTGACCTCAACGCCTTTCTGTGGAAGATCCGCGCAGTTCGGGCTGTGACGAGGATCAGACGGGTGAGCTTCGCCGTCGTCGGGAGCCTGCTTTGGCCGTTCGTCGTTTTCCTTAACTCATCATGTACGTCGCTTGGCCCGAGTGGGGCAGGGATGCGGTCGTCGGCGGACATCGCGCCTTTGCGAATACGGGCATTGTAGGAATTTTCCGTAAACCAACTGCCTGGATAGAAGTCGACCAACGCCTGGCCGACGCGGCCTTGGGACGTTTGCGAGGAGCGAAGATGACGCATCAGCCGCGAAATCTCGGGATCGGGACGATAGCCCATGTTGATCGCGAGGCGTTGAATCCGATTGCGCGTATCGACGGAGATCTTGGAACTCCCGCGCAGCGAAAGCGAAACGGTCATGAGGCAGACACCGGCCGCGCTGGCAATTTCACGCAGACCCACACGCCGCGGGACCGATGGGGAAGATCGTTTCATCAGCGGCACGGCCAGAGTCGATCGCTAATGGCGGCGCAAGGATGGACCGCGCGCACCCGACTCCTCCTTCAAATGAGATGTCACTCCACGGGCGGGTCGCCCTCCGGCCCGATCCAGCAGAAACGGTGATCCCGTGAGAATTACGTCCGACGGTCCCAATTTTTGCCCGCTGGGCTATTACCTCATTGCTTGGTTCGAGTCCAAGCAACGCCATCGTTGCCTCGGATTAGCCGTTACCCGGTTCGGGTGTCACCCCTCTCATTTTATGAAAACAAATCTCTGCCGCGCCTGCATGGTCGCGCTCGCCTTCGGCCTCACGTTCGGGTCCGCGCTCGGACAGGAAAAGAAGAAGCGCAATGCCGACGGCAAAGTGGATCTCGAGAGCGAGATGCCGTCGGATGCACGCAAGCTCGCGCTCGGGGATGCCGCGCCTGATTTCCGTTTACCCGGAATCGATGGAAAAACGTACACGCTCGCGGATTTCAAAGCGGCGCCCGTGCTCATGGTGGTTTTTCTGTCGAACCACTGTCCGTACTCACACGCCGCGGAGACTCGGCTGCTTCCGCTCGCACGAGAGTTCGCGGGCAAGGGACTCGCGGTGGTGGCGATCAACCCCAACAGTCCCGAAGGCGTGTCGATCAGTGAGCTCGGCTACAGCAAGTACAACGACAGTTTCGACGAAATGAAGCTGTATGCGAAGGAGCAGGGCTTTCCGTTTCCTTACCTTTACGATGGCGACACGCAGGCGATCGCGAAAGCGTACGGCTGCCTCGCGACGCCGCATGTCTTCCTTTTCGACCGCGAGCGAAAGCTGCGGTACGTCGGGCGAGTTGACGATTCGCGGTTTGCCGAACTGGCCACCGTGAAGTCGCACGATGCGCGCAACGCCGTGGTCGAGTTGCTGGCGGGCAAACCTGTTTCCGTGGCGCAAACCACCGTGATGGGCTGCTCGACCAAATGGAATTCGAACAAAGCGGAAATCACCCGGGCCGACGAAAAATGGAAGAGTGAGCCGGTCGCACTGGTGCATATCGACGCGCCGGGGGTCGCCGCGCTGGTGAAGAACGATTCCAATCGCCTGCGGCTGATCAATGTCTGGGCGACGTGGTGTGGACCGTGTGTGAAGGAATTTCCGGATCTCGTTTCGCTGTCCCGTCGGTTGGGCAATCGCGATTTTGAGTTGGTCACGATCAGCATGGATGATCTGAAGGAGATCAGCAGCGCGAAAGCTTTTCTGGAAAAACAACACGCCTCGCCCCCCGGACGGCTGAAGCGATTGTTAAAGGCGGAAGGGCGCACTGCGGTGAATTATATCTACACGGGCGCGAGCACCGATGAGCTGGTTGCCGCGCTCGATCCGCAGTGGCCGGGTCCGTTGCCGCACACCATCGTGGTCGCGCCCGGTGGCCGCGTGATCTATCGTCATAACGGTCCGGTCGATCCGACCGAGCTGCGGACCAAAGTCCTCGACGCGTTGGGCGCGTTCTACACCGCCCAGGAACCCAGCATGAAGTAGTCAGCACGGGTCGCTGATCGGGGAGGAATGAACGGCAACGCGCGCAGGGCGCGGGACTGAACGCGGACGCCGGTGGAACAAGGATGATTCATGGACGCGATTTACCAATGACAACTGCAGCATCAACCTCGCGGTGGCGCTCGTGCGATCTATTTGCCGGAGCTTTTTCCCACGAGGTCTCCGTAGCACGGGTACGAGCTTTTGCTACAACGTGGGCCGGCTGGTGGCGGCGACCGCACCGTTCACCTTGAGCCGGATTACGCAATCACTCGGCGGCGACATCGAAGGATTTCGCACGGCGGGATTGTGGGTCAGCCTGGTGCTCCTCGTTGGGCTGGTGGTGTTGCCCTTTCTGCCCGAGACCAAGGACCGTCCACTGCCCGAAGAGTAGTCGGCAAAGCAGCGACGGAATTGCGTATGCCAGCGCGCTTGCGCGCGCTCCGAAGATGCGCCGCTCGCCCTGTCCGTGCTCGATTATGGGAGTGCGGTGGTCTCGACACCGCTTTGGACAGCGCGGCTTGACGCGCCGTCCCGATCGGTGCCGTCAAGCCGGCACCTGAAAAAGCGGCGTCGAGACCGCCGCACTCCAAATCGATCGTCGCGAGCACCGGCGGATCTCGCGGTTTACTTTGTGATCGGGGGAAGTCCTACTGCGTCGACGTCGCCATGGGTCAGTGTTTCCCAGACCATGTGATTGTTGTCGGCGCCAGTGGGTCGATTCCCGGGGATGACCTTCGCGATCAGCGGCAGTTCGAGGCCGAGGCGGTGGTGAAAATGGTTGTACGCGATTTCCCACGTGGGCTGCAGCGAGAACTCGAGGTTCGGCGGCGGTGGCGTGTGGTTCGGCGGCAGGAATTGCGCCTGGTATTCCATCGCGGCCGTGATGCGCGGCGCCTGTTCGGCATAAAGATCGAGGCCTTGCTGCTGGGCGGTTTCGGCGGCGTTGACGATCGACGAAAATCCCATGTTCGCGTGATGAGCGTCGCGCATGGATTCCTGCAGCAATCCATCGACGAACGGCGTCTTCTTGCCCTTGTTGCCCCAGATCGCGGGTTTGCCGCTCGGGGGTAGCACCGGCTCGGCGCCGTCAGATTTCAGGTAGATGTAAGCCGGAGTTCGACCGCGCCACAGTTTCACGCCGGCGTCGAACAGCGCCCGGTCATTGTTGAACACGCCGATGTTGATCAGCGCCTCGCTCATCGCGAGTTCCTTGTTCCCGTTTTCCTCGGAGCCGTGGATGAGCGATGGCACGTACTGCGTGACCAGCATCTTTTCAAAACGCGCGATCTCTTCCGGGGCCCAGCCATCAAAGGTGTACCGAATAATCTCAGCGGCTCGCGGCCAGACCGACGCGGACCAGGCGGCTTGCACGGGCCCGTTGTTGTTCGTGTGTCCGCCCGTCAGCGTGGTGGCCCATGCGTTCATGATCCGAATCGCGTTACGCGCGTACTTCACGTTGCCCGTGACATACCACGCGATCGCTTGCGAATACGCTGCCGCGCTGTCCCGCCGCTCATCCTTGCAGCCGAAATCAGGTTTCGAATAAGAACCGCATTCGACCGTGGCTCGAGGGCTCGGAGTATAATTCAGGTCCGCCAGGGGTGTCGCGAGCATCGCGGCGAAAGCCGTTTTCTGCGGCTCCGTTCCGGCCGCCACCCGCTGTTTGATCAGATCGAGCTGCGCGCGATTGAGGAGAACGCCCGGATGATGGAATCCGGCAACCGACGTTGCAGCGTCAGCGGAGAATCCGGGGACAACAAAGAACGCGAAGACGACGAGAACGGAACAGGCGCGAAGAAATTTCATGGGGAACGAGAACGGGTGTCGTAGAACTAATAGCCCCAGTCGTTCGCTTTGAGACATCGAGCTGCCGCGTGGCTTTCGATTCGACCACGAATTCCGCGGACGGGAACGGATGGAAGTTCGAACCCGAATCCCGCTCCGCTCTACGGGCCAAAATACCGTCGACCCCAATCCGTTGCGACCTTGGCGGCCTTTGCGTGAGGCCCGCTGCGCTCACTACCAATCCGAAGTTCAATCCAGAAGCGGCATCGGAATCACAGCGCGAAAAGGAGCGTGTCCTAATTTTTCCGGACCGAGCTATTACGTGGCTACACCCCCTTCTTGTCGGCGCGAGCAATCCTTCGCGGCACCGATTCCATATCCGTCCCATGCATTCTCTTCCCAGTCGTCGTAGTTTTCTGAAAAGCGCCGCATTGCTGCCGTTTGCCATGTCGAGTCTCGGTCCTGGCACAACCTCGATGTTCGCAGCCGCCGAACCCGTGAAGCGCGTGGGAGGGCCACTCCTAAAAATATCGCTGAATGCCTATTCCTTCGGGAAGCTGCTCAACGATCACGCGCAGGGCCGCGGCACCGGCATGACGCTTTTTCAACTGGCAGAATTTGCCGCGCAACAAGGCTTCGATGGCTTCGATCCGACCGGATACTACTTCCCGGGTTATGAGAAAAACGGCCCCGGCGTTCCGCCCGATAAGTTCATCTTCGAGTTGAAGCGACGGGCGTTCGATCTCGGCCTCGGCATCAGCGGTACGGGTATCGGAAATAATTTCACGACCGCCGACCAAGCGGCCCGCGCGAACGACGTTCAGCGCATCAAGAATTGGGTTGAGGTCGCGGCCAAGCTGGGCGCGCCGGTGCTGCGAGTGTTTGCGGACACGCAGATGCGCGCGCAAACCTGGCAGGACGTATCGAGAGGCGCGCCGCGCGCCGAGGTGGAGAAGTGGATCGCGGATGACATTCGGGCCTGCGCCGAACACGCGTCACGGTTCGGTGTGATCATCGGCGTGCAGAACCACGGCGATTTCCTGAAGACGGCCGACGACCAGATCTCTTTGCTCAATCGGGTGGATTCGCCGTGGTGTGGCGCGATCGTCGATACCGGCTACTTTCGCGCGCCGGATCCGTACGCTGAAATGGCCAAGGCCGCGCCCTACGCGGTGAACTGGCAGGTAAAACAAAGTCCTCTCGGCGTTGAGAACGAAGCGGAGGCCCCGACCGATCTGGTGAAGCTGATGCGGATCGTGCGGCAGTCTGGCTACCGCGGATACCTGCCGATCGAGACGCTGTCGCCGCGAGGCGGACAAGCCTATGACCCCTATAAAGTGGTCCCTCAATTTCTGGCCGAGCTTCGCCGAGCGATCGTTGCAACCGCCTGATTCCCTCATGAAAACATTTTTGTTCATCGCGTTCCTCTCTCTTCTCCGTGCTGCGGCCCTGGCCGCGGTGGAGGAGCCGATCGACTCACGCTTCAAGCCCATCGCTGCGGATCCCGTCATGGGAGACTGGCAGGGGAGTGGAGAGAGTCACTTCGTCGCTCAAATCGTCGTTGACGAGCACGGGGACTATCAGGCGAACCTGCTCTCGGCGTTCGATGCACCCGACAACGTCATTGCGACGTTGCGCGGTCAGAAGCGCGAAGGCCGCGTTACGTTGAAAGGTGGCGGCTGGTCAGGCGCGATCGAGCACGGCCACTTCACCGGCTCCGGCACGGCTGGCTCCTTCGATCTTCAGCATGTGACGCGCAAGCCGGCTACGCTCGGAGCGCAGCCGCCGGCAGGAGCAATCGTGCTGTTCGACGGCAAATCCCTGCATGCGTGGGCAAACAAGCAGGGCAGGAACTGGCTCACCGAAAACGGTCCCGCCCCGTGGACGATCGTCGAGGGCGGCATTCTCGAGGTCGTGCCAGGATCCGGCGGCGGCATCATTTCCCACGAAACGTTCGGCGACTGCCACGTGCACGTTGAGTTCCGGACGCTGGGCCGACCCACGAATTCGGGCGTATACTTGCAAACCCGATACGAAGTGAACATCAACGAAAGTTACGCCGCCTTGGACGGCACGCCGAGCGGCGGTCTGGACAACTGCACGCCGAAAACGGCGAAGCCACGCATTCGCGCCTCCCGTCCGCCGCTCGAGTGGCAGACGCTCGACATTGATTTCGTCGCTCCCCGCTTTGACCCGGCTGGTCAGAAGACGGCCAAGCCGCGCGCCACCGTTTTGCTCAACGGAGTCCGGCTCTATCAAGACCAGGAACTCGATCCGCCGACGGGCGCCGCCGGACGTCTTGGCGAAGCGGCGACGGGACCGCTGATGCTCCAGGAGCACGGCATGCCCGTGCAATTTAGAAATGTTTGGATCACCCGCTCCACGCGCTGACCAGCCAACCCAAGCTTTACGTAAACCATCCGCCAACCCCATGATCTCGCACCGATCTCCTTCTCGTTTGCTCGCCGTCCTCCTTCTTCTCGGTTCCGCCGGTGGTTACGCTCAGACCGCGTCGTCGCAGTCACCTGCGCCCGACGAGGTGGTGGAGCTTTCGCCCTTTGCCGTCACCGCCGCCGTGACTCGTGGCTACATTGCATCCGAGTCCATCACCGGGTCTCGCGTGGCGACCGCGATCAAGGACCTGCCCTTCACGGTCAACGTCATCACCAGTGAGTTCATGGATGACTTCGACTTCTTCGACGTCAGCAGCGACATGGCCTACACGAGCTCGTTGTCCGGCCTTGATACGCAAGGTAACTACAACCTGCGTGGCTACGGCGCAACGTTTCAACTCCGCAACGGCTTTTATCGGCTGGGGCTGATCGATCGCGTGAATGTGGACCGCATCGAAATCATCAAAGGGCCGAACGCCGCGATCTATGGGCAAACGTCGCCCGCGGGGATGGTCAACGTCATCACGAAGCAGCCAACGTCGAAGCCGTACCAGCGCCTGACCTTGACCGGTGGAGATTATGACATGCGGCGGGCTGAGCTGAATGTGAATACGCCGATCGGTACGGTCGGAGGCGTGAAGGTGATGAACCTCTTCAATGCGTCAGGGATGGACCGCACATACGACACCGCGTTTGCGGATTTGAAGCAGCGTTTGATCTCCGACTCCATTCTCGCGGTCCTCAATGACCGGAGCAGCCTTCTCCTCGAGGTTGAATGGTCTAAGCGCGAGAGCACGACGGCCACGTCGCAATTGCCGTTTGAGTACAACAACACGACCAAGACCTACTCGTCCGTCACCCGGCCTGATTTGGCCACCTTCAGCCAGGGCGGTCCGAACTCGGAGCAAAACCGCGAGCTCACCACGATCAATCTCACCTATGAAAATCGCTTGAGCGACGTCCTGTCATTGCGGGTTGCGGGGTATGAATTCCACCGGCACGCATACAATTTCAACACCGGGAGCGTCGACAAGTTCGATCCGCTGTTGAACCAGTTTATTCGCGGGAATGTTTTGAAGGATACGCTGAATGAAGATGTCGTCGCCGCGCAGGCCGACCTGCTCGCTCACTACAAAACCAACGGCGGCAAGTTGGAACACAAGACGCTGCTGACGCTGGATATGTCGTCGAACTGGCGCTACCGCATCCAGGAGCAGCCCAACTCGAAAACGGATCCGATCAACATCGTCAGCATCATCAACCCGAACTACTCGCTGCCGTCGAATAGCGCGTTCAACGTCATCACGCGTCGCGATCACGTCCGCTGGAACATCATGGGATTGTTTGTGCGCCAGCAGACGTCGTTCCTGAACGGACGCCTGCTCGGTTTCGCCGGAGTCCGCTATGACCACGTGACGTACGACATGAACTTCGGCGATCAATTCAACACGGGTGGATCGAAGCCGGGCAGCCTCAAAACGGCGGGTGCGCGGGACAAATTCTCGGATAACGCCTGGACGCCGAGCTTGGGGGCGAACTTCAAGCTGACTCCAACGCTCACGCTCTACGCCAATCACAGCCGATCCTTCTATCCGAATGCACAGGTCGCCAAGCTGGGTGATCCGCGACTGCCGAGCGAGACCGGGCGAGGATGGGATTACGGCGTCAAAGCTTCGTACTTGGACGATCGCCTCATCTTTACGCTCGGTGGGTTCTATATCGATCGTGAGGGCGTGAAGGTGAAGGTCGCCAACACGGGAAGCATCGATGACACCCAGGCGGTCGGCGCGCAGAACTCGAAAGGCGTCGAATTCGACTTCACGTGGCGCGTCACCGATGACCTCACTTTGTTGGGTGGTTATGGTTACACCAACGCTCGCGTGACGGAGAGCGGCACGGACATTGGCGCGCTCGGCCGTCGGCCCTCGGGCCTGCCGCTCGACAACGGCGGTCTCGCAATCAAGTACTCGGTGCCGTCGCTCAAAGGGCTGTCGCTCACGTTCGGCGTGAAGTACATCGGCCTCGCGTATCCGAACGCGGCCGCGCTGGACGCGCGTCGCAATGTCACGAACCCGGCCAGCACCGTCTATGATCTTGGTGCCACCTATCGCTGGGGTCAGCCGGAGAGTTCACTCCGCCATTCGGTCCGGGTCAGCGTCAAGAACCTTGCGGACAAGGTCTATTACAATTCGAACTTCAACAGCATGGATCGCCGCGGCTTCTTCATCTCCTACACGCTGAATCATTAATCGTTTTTTGGGGTGGGCACATTGTCCCGGCGCGCGGCATCGCGTCGGGACTTTTCTCATCGCGCGTTCACCTCGATGTCTCGAAGCGCGCGGTTCGCGCTATTACCCTTCTGAGTTCGTTCCAACCCTCTATTTCCCCCATGAAAACATATCGATTGCTGGTCACCCTCGTGATCCTTGCGCCTACCGCGGTGTTAGCCGCGAAGAGCGAAGGCCCAAAAGCCCGCGTGATGTCGAAATACGATCTCGACCACGATGGGAAGCTCTCTGAAACCGAGATCGCAGCGGTCCAGCATGATTTCGCCGCGGCACCCACCGGTGAGCTCGCGCGTTTTGACACCGACAAAGACGGCAAGCTGTCGCCTGAGGAAATCGCCAGGATGACGCCTGGCTCCGGAAAAAAGTCCGGCGCAGAAAAGAAATCGGGCGAAAAAAAGGCGAAGTCAGCTGACGAAAAAGCGTCCGGCACTTAATTGCTCCATCGACGTTGAAGCTGGACGTTGGACCCGGTTGCACGTCGCCACGAATGTCATGTCGTTGAGTTCGGAAAGCCAAAAGCAGCTGATGGCGCTGATGACCCGCCATCAGCGCCAGATCTTCGCGTACATCTACACGTTGGTCCCGCGACGGCACGACGCTGAAGACCTGCTGCAGGAGACGAGCGTCGTCATCTGTGAAAAGTTCGAGGAGTTTACGCCGGGGACCGATTTCGTGGCGTGGGCGTGTCAGATCGCGTATTGGCGCATTCGATATTCCCGGCAAAAGTATGCCCGTTCGAAGGTCGTCTTCGATCAGACGGTGCTGGATCTGGTGGCGCGAACCGCGACCACGCTCGCGCCCGAGCTTGACGCGCGGCATGAAGCCCTGGCGGTTTGCCTGCAGAAACTGAATTCCCGGGAACGTGATTTCGTGCTGACGCGCTACGAACCCGGATCCGGGGTGGAGGAGGCGGCGCGGCGCTCCGGGCGCTCGCTGGATGCGGCCTACAAGGCGCTGACACGAATCCGCAAATTGCTTTTCGACTGTGTTTCCCACCAGATGGCTCCGGGAGGTACCGCATGAATCTGACCGATCGTGAGATTTTGGAACTGAACGAACTGTGCAATGCGATGGTCGACGGCACGATCACGGATGCGCAGCACGCGCGTCTCTCGACGTGGTTGCTCGAATCGGAACCTGCCCGGGAGTACTACGTGCGGGCGGTGGGCCAGTCCGCGAGTCTGCACAGTTATGCCGCCGAGATGCACGCGGAAGCGGCGCAGCCGGAGCCGATCTCATTTTGGAGTTGGTCGAGACGGAGTGTGTGGATTGCCGGCGCGCTCGCGGCCGCCGCTTGCATGGCCATCGTGTTTCTCGCCGTCGGTCAGCGATTCCATCCCGATGTGCGGAGTCCGAATTCGAAAAGTCCCGTTTACGTTGCCCGGCTGAGCGCCGCACGCGAAACGAAGTGGTCGGGCTCGGACTCACTCATTCCCGGTGCGCTCCTGCACAAGGGCCAGCATCTGGAATTGGCCAAGGGTTTTGCGGAAGTCACGTTCGACTCCGGCGCCCGCGTCGTTCTGGAAGGACCCACTTCCTTCGTCATCAACTCGGCGTGGGACTCGACGCTCACTCACGGCACCCTGAAAGCCAGCGTGCCCCCGCAGGCGATTGGATTTCGCGTGGTGAATCGTTCGGTGGACATCACTGATTTGGGGACGGAGTTTACGATGAGCGCGAACGCTGACGGCATCACTGATGTGCTCGTCTTGAAAGGTGAAGTTGAGGCCGCGCCGCGCAGTGCGGATGACCAGAATACCATTCTCCTCAAAGAAAGTGATGCGCGCCGCTTTGAAGTTTCGGGTGTTTCGACGGTCAGCAAGAACGCGGAGAATTTCGCGCGGTTCGCGGAGTTCGAACCGGTCAATCGCTTCAGCTCCGATTTCCATTACGCGCATTGGTCGTTCGACGAAACTTCAACTCCCATGCTGGGGCGGTACGCCGGAGCCGTGACCAACCGCGAGATCACTGGCGCGCTGGAGGGTGCCCCAGCAAATCTCGCGCAGGCGCGAACGGGCGGCCAATGGCAGCAGGCGTTGCGCTTTGATGGAGAATTGCGGGCCCGAACATCGTTCCCGGGGCTCTCGGAGCTGACGCCGCACACGATTTCATTTTGGGTCAAGGTGTCGGAGGATTCGCCGCTGTCCGATGCGTACGCGATGGTCGCCTGGCGCGCGAACACGCCGCGACTCGCGTACCGCCCCGTGCAAATCAGCTGGAATCGCAACCCAAATGAAGGCGCTTTGGGCGCGCTGCGCACCGACTTCAGCGGCGGATGTGCGCTCGGCACGACGTCACTGCGCGATGGACGCTGGCATCACGTTACTGTCGTGGTCACGCCGAACGAAGAGGCTTCGATCCCACTGCAAGTAAAGCAGTACGTCGATGGACGGCTGGAAAGCAGCACGATCATCCCCGGCCGATTCCGTGGTCCTGCTGGCGTCGCCGATGCGGAAATGAACGACGTGGTCTGGCTGGGCTGCCGACTTGGGAATACAGGTCCACGGCAGGAAAGATTCCGCGGTGAACTCGATGAACTTTACATCGCCGATCGGGCACTCGCTCCCCAGGAAATTGTCCAGGTGATGACGGAGAACCGGATTCCTGCGTCAGCGATCGCGCGGGCCGATGCCCCGACAACCGTCGCGAAATTCTAATGCGCCCCGCTCCTTCCATCTCCCAGACTGCTGCGGCGATTCGCCGAGTTTTCGTCGTCCTTTGTGCGATCAGCGTTGCTCCCGTGGCGTTCTGCGCGGGAACCGCGGATCCGGCGGCACCAATGAAGAAGGTGCTGTTTTTTTCGAAGTCCTCGAATTTCGAACACAGCGTGATCAAGCGGAAAGACGGACAGCCGAGTTGGGCGGAGCAGATCCTCGCGAAGGAAGGCCCGAAGCACGGGATCACGTTTACGTTTTCCAAGGACGGCAGCCTGTTCAGCGCGGAGTACTTGGCGCAGTTTGACGCCTTCATGTTCTATACCAGCGGAGACCTCCTGGCACCGGGCAAGGATGGCAACCCACCGATGTCGGCCGCGGGGAAGGCGGCGCTTCTGGAGGCGGTCGAACACGGCAAAGGCTTCGTGGGAGTTCATTCCGCGACCGATACGTTTCACACGGGCGAGACCGTCGCCACCAATACGAATCAGCCCCGCACCTGGCGGTACCGAAGTGCCGGTGCGCAGGCCGATCCTTACATCCGATTGGTGGGCGGGGAACTCATCGTCCACGGCACGCAACAAATCGCCCGCGTCCAAGTGATCGATCCGAAGTTCCCCGGCTTCGCTGGCCACGGCCCGGCGTTCGAGTTGCTGGAAGAGTGGTATTCGCTGACGGATTTTTCGCCCGATCTGCATGTGCTGCTGCTGCAGGACACGAGTTCGATGCGAGATCCGAACGCGGATGGAAAGGCCTGGCCGCCGGCGGGCTGGGACACGCCGTACAAGCGGCCACCTTATCCTTCCACGTGGGCGCGACGGCAGGGTGAGGGGCGCGTCTTCTACACGTCGATGGGACATCGGGAGGACACGTGGACGAATCCGCTTTTTCAAGACATACTGTTCGGCGGCCTCGCGTGGGCGCTGCGAAATGTGGACGCCGATGTGACGGCCAATCTGCAAGCGGTGGCGCCCCGCGCGGGCGAACTCCCGCCGGTGTCGGGTCCGGTTGCCGGACTGCCCAAGAGCCAGCGAGCGGAGACGCCAAAATAAAGTCAGGCGCGCTGGCCCCCGTTCAAGGGCGAGTCATGGCCCAGAGTCTTTTCGTTTTATGAAGTCATCCCATTTTTTCCTTGGTCTTCTGTTGGTCTCGGTCCCGCTGCTTACCCACGCGGCGGACGGACCGGCGGTCGCAGAAGCGAAGCGGCCGCGCATCCTCGGAATTTCGCACGCGGCTTTTTACGTCACCGACATGGCGAAAGCCCGGGCGTTTTATGAAGGCTTCCTCGGTTACGCGTCGCCGTTCTCGATTCCGCGGAAACACAACGGCGAGCTCGTTTGGATCAAGATCAATGACCATCAATCGGTGGAGCTCTTTCCGGGTGCGGAGGTTTCGCCGAATGCGGACCGTCTATTTCACGTCGCCCTTGAGACCGACGATGCCGAGGCCATGCGTCTTTATCTAAAAGCAAAAGGCGTCGCGGTTCCGGACAAGACGGGCGTCGGGAAAATCGGCAACAAGAACTATTTCATCAAGGATCCCAACGGTAACACCGTCGAGATTGTGGAATATCTGCCGGATGGCAGGACGATGCGGGAAAAGGGGAAGTATCTCCCGGATACGCGCATTTCGACGCACATGACTCATGTCGGAATCATGGTCGGGCAGCTGGACGCTTCGATGACGTTTTACCGGGACATCCTGGGTTTCTCGGAAACGTGGCGTGGTGGAGCCGGCAAGACCTTGAGCTGGGTGAACCTCAAAGTGCCGGATGGCACCGACTACATTGAGTTCATGCTGTACAACAAACCGCCGACGCGTGAGTCGCTCCTTGTGAAGCATCACATTTGCCTCGAGGTGGACGATGTCGCGAAAGCGGGTGAGCTGCTCAAATCGCGCAACCTCCCGGAAGGTTCGAAGCCGCCCGATGCGATGAAGACGGGCGTGAACGGCAAACGACAAATCAACTACTACGATCCGGACGGAACGCGGGTAGAGATCATGGAACCGCGCACGTATGACGGTAAGCCCGTCCCGCCGTCGAAAGCTCCACCGCCTGACCCGCTGCCTCCTTATCAGCCGGTCAACGAAAAGAATTCCAGCTGACCACCCCGACCCGCTGAGGTCGTTGATCAATCTGCTTCGCACCCATCGCGAGATTCGGCGGCGGTCGGTCGCTCAGGATTTGAGTCCGCGCAGGTCGACTTCCATCCGTTTGTTTTCCTTGATCAACGCGTCCATGGTCAGCCGTGTTCGCCGGGCGGCGGCCTCGTATCCGAGCACGCAGGTCAGGACCCCGTCGACGGCGCGCTGACAGGTGTCGTTGGTGAACGCGCCCGACGTTACTTCCCGATGGAAGCGCGCAATGTTTCGTTCAGCGCCGAGCTGGTAGAGGTTCTCCACGGTTCCGCCGCCGAAATGCTTGCTGCCGCCGCGCAGGAACGCCTTGCCCCAATAAGTCAGAAAAGCGTTCGCATCGGCTCCGTAGATCGCCGCGCTGAGTTCATTGGTGGCGTTGTTCTTCAGCGCCTGACCACCGTGCTGATGAATCACGCCGTTCGCGTAGTCATAGATCACGGCGCAGACGTCACGGGAGTCGCCATGCGGGTCGGGCCGACGGATGCTGGAGATGCCCGTTGCGGATATGGGCCGGCTGTCTAGCGCGCACAAGGCGGCGTCGATCGCGTGGATATCGAAATTGCCGATATAGTCGCAGCCCATCGCCACGTCGTTCACCCAAATCAGGTCGCGCAGCCGGCTTTCCATCGAACCGGTCAACGGCGGATCGTTTTGCGGTCCACATAACCCGGTGGTCACGACGCGCGCGATTTTCCCCACGCCACCGGCGCGAATGCGGGCGATCACCTCGGCGTTCACTGGGTCGGTGGGAATCTGGTAATCGACGAGGAAGCAGCGCTGGCGACGGGTCGCCTCTTCGCCAGCCGACTGGATTCGAAGTGCGCCGGGGACGTCTGCCGCGACGGGTTTGGCCATGTACACATGCAGACCGGCCTGCACGGCGGCGGTCACGTGCTCAGGAATGAAATACGGGGGCGTTTCGACGGCGACGGCCTCCACGCCGCTCTCGAGCAACCGCTTGTAGCCAGAGAGAGTGGAGAAGCGGCGCGTGGGGTCGACGCCGAGATCATTGCCGCACCGGTCAGCCACCTCGGGAAAATAGTCCGCGACGGCCCACATGTCGTAACCGCCGTGAGCTTTGAAGAGCTTCGCGATCCAGCCGCCGCGACCGCCGTTGCCGATCACACCGAGCTTCACCTTGCGCGACGAAACCGGCGCGCTGGCGGTCGGCGCGGCCGATGAACCAGGTGCGTCCGCGCCGCGCAACGGCGGCAGCCAGGCGAGCGACGATGCGGCGGCGGCAGCGAGTGAGCCGCGGACGAATTGACGACGGGAGAGATCAGGCGACGAGTTGGGATTCATGGACGTGACAATTTGGGGAGTTGAAGTGAAAGATCTTTGAACCACCTGTCGCCGCGCTGGGCACCATGTGCCGCTTGCGGTTCCAAGCGACGTGATCCGACCGTATCACGAAATGAAGTGTGATCAGAATTCGTCGTAAGCGATCTGGTTGAGGGACACGCCGAGCTGAGCGAGCATCTGCGTGCAGGCTTTGATCATCATCGGCGGTCCGCACAGGTAATACTCCACCGACTTTGGATTGGGGTGATCGCGCAGGTGGTGCTCGAGGACGACTTCGTGGATGAAGCCCGTCGCGCCGCTCCAAGCGTCCATGGGCAAGGGTGACGAGAGCGCGAGATGAAACGAAAAGTTCGGGTAGGTCCGCGCGAGTTGCTCGAAGTACTCGTCGTAGAAGATTTCCTGCCGCGATCGCGCACCGTACCAAAAGCTGACTTTGCGGTGGGTGTGCGTCGTTTCGAACAGGTGCGACAGGTGAGCGCGAAGAGGCGCCATCCCGGCGCCGCCGCCGATGTACACGGCTTCCTTCTGCGTTGGCTTGAGGTGGAAATCTCCGAACGGCCCGATCGCGGTCACGTGATCGCCGGGTTTAAGTGCAAACACGTAGGCTGAACCTACGCCGGGCGGGCAGTTCTGGCCAGGCGGCGGGGTGGCGATCCGCACATTGAAACGCAGGGTCGTCTCGTGGTCGGCGTTGCTGGCCAGGGAGTAGTTATTGCGTCGTCCCGCAATCGGATTGTGTGCCACCAGATCGAATACGTGCTGTGCCTCCCAGACCGACGCATACGGCTCCGGAATGTCGAAGTCGCGGAAGCGAATCGCATCGTAGACCGGAATGTCCAGCTGCAGGTAATCGCCCGGCTTGAATGGGATTTTGACCGCTGGATCGATCGGCTCCAGCACGAGCTCCTTGATGAAGGTGGCGACGCTGCGATTGGAGACGACGCGCAGCTCGTACGTCCGCTGCGGACGCGCACCCGCGCCGCCGGCTTGAGCCACGTTGAGGTGCAGCCGTCCTCCGCGTTCTTCGAGGGGATACGTCGCCAAACCGCGGCAGACAGGAGGCCGCGCGGGCGATCCGTCCACCAGGTTGAAGCGTCCGTTGTGCTTCGGGCACTCGATGATTTTGCCTTTCACGAGACCGTCGGCGAGGTGGGTGTTGCCGTGGGTGCAAATTCCATCGGTCGCGTAGAGCTGCCCGTCGCTGTCGCGGTACAAAGCAAAGGTTTTCCGGCCAAGGTCGAAGCGAATCACGTCAGCCGGCCCCAGATCAGCCGAAGCGCAGACTTCGATCCAGCCCGCTGCGTCTGGCTTCCTGTCAGCAACGGGAACGGCGGCTTCCGTGGTGCGCCTCGTCGACGGCGGGAGTGACCGTTTAACGTGGTACGCGGGATCCTTCACCTGTTTGAACAGCGTCGGGATAATCTCTCGATACGCGGTAAAAATGCCCGGGTAAGGCGTCGGTAGATCATGCTTCAGCGCTTCATGGAGCCGCGGCAGCGCATGGTAAGGCACCAACGGGAACATGTGGTGTTCCACATGGTAGTTCATGTTCAGGTAAATGAAGCGGTTTACCGGATTCATGTAGACCGTTCGACAATTCAGCCGGTGATCCAGCACGTTCTCGGCGAGACCGGCGTGTTGGGTGAGTCCATAGATCACCGTCAGCCACGTGCCGTAAATATTCACGAGCCCCACGTACATCAGCGGCAGAATGCTGCGCGTGATACACGCCGTGAGCACCACGGCAGCGTAAATCAGGAGGTGAATACGGGCCTTGCGATAGATCTGCGGAAATTCCGATTCGGGAATGTACGTCTTCTCGTCGGGGAGCATGCGGCCAAATGCATGAGCTGAGAGTTGGCGAAAGTACTTCGGGTAAATCGGAAGATTGAAGAAGCCGAGCGCGATGCCGCGAAGATTCGGCGGACGCGGTACGGCGATCTCGGGGTCGCGGCCGACGATGATCGTATCGCTGTGATGCCGTGTGTGACTCCATCGCCAGACCGTCGCCTCGCGCATGATCATGAACGAAGCGATCTCGTAGAGCGCGTTGTTCATCCAATCGGTTTTGAACGCAGTTCCGTGGCCGCCCTCGTGCCACCGGGAATCGGATCCACTGGCGTAAAGCACACCGTAAACAGCGAAGGAAAGGACAGCCCACGGTGTTCCCCAGAAAGTGTATCCGGCGTAGCCGCTCGCGAAGATGAGTCCGAACCAGAGCAGGGTGTTGCGGAGCGCAGGTCCGTCGCGACGCTCGAGCAGCTTGCGGAGCGTGGGACGCGGAATGGGAGTCTGGTACCAATCGGCCTCGGCCAAACCCTTTTCCACGGCGACTGCGGCGTTCACCCCGGTTAAGCTGTAGTCCAGGGTGGTGGGCGGCCGGGTCGTGGCCAACGTGGTGGGTTCGTGACTCATGACGATAGAAGCGAAAAGCCCGGGCGGAGGAACGACAAACGGCCTCCCAACTCCAGGGCCCGCTGATGGTCCTGCCGAAACGGAGGGACGACCTCCGTGTCGTCAAGGTTTGGATCCGACGCGGCGAACACGATCTTCCCTTTCGCACAGAACACAACGGTCGCGCGGTTGAGATTCCGATGTAGGTAGCGCGCTTGCGCGCGGTCGATCGTTCGGCGGACGTTTTCCGAACCGGACGACGCGGAGGTCGTCCCTCCGTTGGCCGTCCCCCCGCTGACCGCGTTAACCCGTGGAGAACTCATAAATCGTGGTGCGCTTCTGTGGCCGCTCTGGATACACCAGAATGTCGCCGAACTCGGGCCAGCGAGTGCCGTCGGGATGTCCCTGACACTCGAGACAGAACGCGCGATGTTTTCCGTAAGGGGTGCCGGATTTCCCCACGAGTGCCCCATCGAGCATCGACGCGGTGTACAGCTGGATTCCAAGATCATCCGTGCGTACATCGAGCACGCGACCTGACTGCGGATCGGACACCCGCGCTGCGAGCGTCGGCGTTGCCGGCGGTTTTGCGTACGGCGGGCGGAGCGGATAGAAGCCGCCGTGCTGTTGAAAGAGCCCCGGCATCGCGTCGCCGAGTCGACGGCGTCGCCGGAAATCTGCCGGATGACCATCCAACGACGTGCGCTGTCCGCTCAGAGCGAACGTCTCGTCCGTCAGCACGCATGTATCCGCGAAGATCTCGAGTTGATGATCTTGAATGGAGCCGCTGGCTTCACCGGCCAGGTTGAAATACGAGTGGTGGGCCAGGTTGAGGGGGGACGGTCGATCGCTTGTGGCATGGCTCGCTACGATCAACGTATTGTCACGCGTCAGTGTGTAGGTCACTGCAACGTCAAGGGCTCCGGGGTACCCTTCCTCTCCATCGGGGCTGTGATAACTGAGCCGAAGTGCGGCCGCGCCAATCGGTTCAGCCCGCCACACGCGTTTGTCGAAGCCCACGATGCCGCCATGGAGGTGGTTGGCCCCGTTGTTTCTCACGAGCGGATACTCGCGTCCGCTGACCAGCAATTGGCCTCCGGCCACGCGTCCGGCGATTCGACCCGTGATCGCGCCGAAATAGGGATGACCGGCCAGGTACGGTTCGAGTGAAGCGAATCCGAGCACGACATCGCTGAGCTGACCGCGGCGGTCGGGTACTTCGAGCGAGCGCACGATGCCGCCATAGGTCAAAATCTCCACGCGGGCGCCACCTTGGTTGCGGAGGGTCCAGCATTCGATCTTTTCGCCGCTGGCGAGCTGACCAAATGGACGCGCAAAAGGAGTGGGGGACATGATGGGGAACACTACAATAACCCACGCCGGAGCATTTGTCTTCTCGCCCGCCGGCAAAAAGTTCTCACTTTTTGTGCTGATGTTGGTCGATCTCAAGCTGGCGCCGCGTTACGACGGCTTTCTGTACCTCGCGGAATCTGCGCGCAATCCGCCGACGCTCAAAACGCATCATCACGCGGAACTGGAGCTTAACCTGGTGGTTCGAGGGGCGATCAGCTACGTCGTGGGCGGACGGCGTTTCACCTTCGAGCGCCGTACGCTGCTCTGGCTGTTTCCCGCCCAGGAACACCAGCTCATTGATCGATCGCCCGACGCGCAGGTGTACGTTGCCGTGTTCAAACCGGCGTTGATGGCCCGTTCGTGTCGAAGCAAGCTGTACGCGGACCTGCGCCGAAAGACGACCGACACGGATGGTGTCCTGCATACGCTTGTGTCGCCGGAGATCTTCGACCTGGTGCGGAAAACCATGGACGCGCTGATGGTCGGGGCGCCTGATCCTGACCTGTTGAACCGGGAAGCCGGGTATGGCCTGAGCGGCGACTTCCGTTTCGAGCATCGCGATCCGGATGGACTCAACGCGGGACTGCATCACTTGCTCTTGCTCTGCTGGCGGCAACACGGGGATCGGCCGGATCAATCGGGCGCGGTGAAATTGCATCCCGCGGTGCGCAAGGCGCTGGAACTGCTGAGCGGCAGCGACGAAGCGGGGGAGTTGCCCGCGATCGCCCGGCGCTGCGGCGCGAGCACCGAACACTTGAGTCGGCTGTTTGGTCTCCAGGTTGGCGTGTCGATGGTCCAGTACCGGAACTCGCTACGACTCGGTCGCTTTCTGGAACTCCATCGCAGCGAGAGCGAAAAAACGCTGGCAGAAAAAGTTTTTGCGGCGGGCTTTGGCAGCTACGCACAATTCCACCGGGTGTTCACCCGCGCCTACGGGCAGGGCCCGCGTGATTGTTTGAAAGGGAAATAGGCTTCACGCTACGGACGCGACGGTCGCGAAGGGACGGAGCCGGGCAAACGTGACGGAGAAATGGATCCGATGACCCTCAGGACTTGGCGGCCGTCGCGTCCGTTGCGTGAGGCAGCTCGTCGAATCTGCATTCGAACCGCGCGACGTCAGTGCGAGATCGTTCGCACTTCGCCGGGTCTCACGGGGAGTCCTGAATCGGCGCTGGCGATCGCGGCGAAACAGAGCGCAAGGCTGTCGAGATTGCCTCGCGCGTGATGGTTCGGCTCCCGGTGGTCTTCGATTGCGCACAGGAGCTCAGTCATCGCTCCTTGAAAGCCGCTGGTGAACCACGTGCCTTCGAGCTTCGGTACGGCTCGCCCGTCCGCCGTGTGCAACTCGACCGACTGATCCGAAAGACTCGGTCCGAAACTTCTTAGGGTGCCCAGAGAGCCGCTGATGACCGTGCGATCCTCCTGCCCGTGTTGCACGTGTCCGTTGAAATTCAATCGAACCTGTGCGCCCGGGTAGTCGATAACGGCGTGAGCCAGAATGGGCGGGCCCATTTTTTGAAACGGAGCGCGCTCTGCACTCGCCCAGACGCGTTGCGGCGTTCGGCCCTGCATCAATCGCGCGGCCAGGTCGAACCAGTGGATGCCAAAATCGAACAGCACGAGGTGATGCACTTTTTCGAACACCGTTCCGGCAGTCCACGTGTGATCCCATTGCACGGTGCAATCGATCGTTGCGACTTCGCCCACCAAGCCGGCACGCACGGCGCTCGCGAGGTAGCTGAAGTGCGGCGCCCAGCGGCCATTTTGATTCACCGCGAGTCGGACGCCCTGCAACTCCGCCAGCGTGGCGAGCCGGTGGCCCACATCGAGATCGAGGACGAATGGTTTCTGACTCAGCACATGTTTGCGCGCGTGCAGCGCCGCTTCAATCGCCGCGGCGCGCTCACCCGGATGAAGCGTGATGTCGACGACCTCGATCTCCTCTTGTCGCAGGAGCTCACGGTAATCCGTGAACAGACGCGCTCCGGGAAAAAATTCCACGCGGCGTTTTTCCGCTCGATCGAGATTGCGATCGCAGAGCGCGACGACATCGAGCCCAAGATCTCGATACGCGCGCAGGTGGTATTCCGAAATCCCGCCACAACCAATCAGCGCGATTTTCGGCCGGTAGGTGCGGGGCGACGGCGGGCGGTACGTCAGCTCTGGTGCGGGAATCAGACCGCCTGCACTCGCGCCACTCAGCCCATAGCCGGCGCCACGCGCCTGTTCATTGCTTGCTTCAGAATTCACGAAGGGCGGTGACACATTTGAAACGCGGAGAGTCGTGGCCTGGATTGAACATGCACCGGCGACTCGATCATCAGCCGAGGAGCTTGACGGTCCGCTTGGTCCGCGCGCTGAGCATGGCAGAGTCTACAATCTGCTGGCCGATGCGGGAAATCGCGGGGTCGAGTGGGCCCTCGAGTGCGCAACCGGTCCGGATACAATGGACGAAATACTGAATCGGATTCTGAAACGGTGCCTTCAGCGAGTCGACCTTGAGGTCCTGGCCTTCGGGAAACCGCTTGGTTTGGAGCCGCACGGTCGGCTCGAAGTCGAATGAACTGAGCGTGCCCGCATCGCCTTTGAGCACGAATCCACATTTCGGTTGCGGTTGGTGCGTCCAGGGGTCGGTGAACGTGCCCCATCTTGTCTCGAACTTGGAGAGCCCGGTGGCGTAGCGGGCCACGGTGATACTGTGTTCGTCCACTTCCAGGCCGCGCGTGCGATCGGTCACGGTGGTCACCTCGAGCGGCTTCTTGCCGTCGTGGTACCACGTGCCGAGCGTTGTGCCATAGCCGAGGTAATCGAGCAACGATCCGCCGCCGCGCCGGCGCCGGTAAAACCAACTCTGGCGCTTCATCGCGGGGGTGGGTGACACTTCGATTTTGTCCGCGAGGTGAAACAGCGGTCCGCGATTTCCGTCGTAGTAGTGGACTTCCTGCAGGCTGCCGATGCGGCCCTCACGCAAGAGACGATGCGCGGTGACATGGGCCGGGTACCAGCGGAGCGGCCAGTTGATCGCGAGCAGGCGCCGGGCTCGTCGGGCCGCCGCGATCATGCGATCGGCATCCCGGAGTGAAGCCGCGAACGGTTTTTCCACCAGCATGTGAACGCGATGACGGGCGGCCAGCTCGACGTAGTCCGCGTGCTGCGCCGTCGCGGGACAAAGGACGACGAAATCGGGATTCGTTTCGGTCAGGCAGCGGTCGGGATCCGTGAAAACGCGTTCAGCAGGAAGCTGAAAATTTTTGATCGCCGTTTGCATGCGCGCGGGATCCGCGTCGCAAATGCCGGCGATCTCAACGTCACCATGTTCATGACACTGGCGAAGCAGATCGCCCATGTGCATGTGATCGAAGTTAAGCCCGACGACCTTCAGCTTTTTCATGGGATCATTTGCGGGACCTGCCGAAGTGGATGGATCGCCACCGTCCGCGTACGATCCGAAAATGGCGACGCCCGGCGACCCACGGGTTGGGGCTGCATTATTTCGCAGCGCGACTTAGCGAGATCGTTCCGTCGGGCCGCGTGTCTGATTTCACGTCGTAAATCTCTTCCAGGGCGCGAAGGAAGCCGTCGAGATCTTCGGTCGGGAACCGACCACCGATGCGCACGGAGGCAAGACTCGGGTCGGAAATCTCGATGCGACGACCGGCGCGTTCGGAAAAGGCCGACACCAGTTCACTGAGCGGCGAGCCACTGAGTTCGAGCATAGGGTCGTTCCACGCGAGCGTTCGCGCGATTTCGGCCGGAGAAACCGTCGTGATCACGATCGGCGGCACGGCGCTTACCGGTACGCAGGCGACCACGGCGCGGTGACCTGCGCTCACGAACGCGGACTCGCGCGTGTCGGGATGGGTCTGGCCTGCTCCGCCTGAGACTGCGGGAGGTGTCACTTGTACAGTTCCTTCGGTGACCCACACGTCGACATCGCGAACATCATAGCGGATGGAAAACGCGGTGCCCACGGCTCGCACCGTGACATTGCCAATCTGCACCAGGAACGGACGTGACGGATCTTTGGTGACGGTGAAATACGCTTCGCCCCGGATCAGCCGGATCCGGCGCTCCGTTGGCGTAAAGGCCTCCGCGATTTCTGCGCCTTCCTTTAACCGGGCGACGCTACCGTCAGCGAGTTGGCGCGACGACGCGGCGCGGGGCGCGGTCGCAACAGGATCACTGACCGGAGCCGACCGGTCGCCGACCGGCGATAGATAGATCAAGGCCAGCGCGAGCGCGGCGGCGGCGGCAAGCCCGACCAGAGCCTGGCCATGCCAGCGGGGACGTTCGGCCACCGGGACAGGTGCGCGCCGGACGGCAGCGCCAAGGTCACGAAACTTGCGCCACGCTCCACCCGAGCGGTTAAACGCCTCAAGATGGCGCGGATCGGCGGCGAGCCAGCGCCGGAGCTCAATTGATTCGGCGTCCGACAGTTGACGGTCGATCCGGACGACCCACCGGGTCGCCGTTTCGCGAATGGATTCGTCGGTGGTAATGCCGGAATCGGAGGATGACTCTTTCATCGTTGGTCCCTCGCAGGGAGCGCACCGTTGGATGCGAAGTAATCTTCACAGCGCCTGGATGCCTTGGTGAGTTGTGATTCGACGGTGTTCTCGGAGATGCCGAGGCGCAGCGCAATTTCTCGTTGCGACAGATTTTCAAACTGCCTCAGGAGAAAAACGGCGCGGCAACGCTCCGGCAGCGCCTCAATGGCATTCGCGAGGAGCTCGATCTCCTGGGCGCGACTGACCATCTCGGCCGTGCCAGGATTCTCGTCGATCACGTTGTGGTAATCCGACTCGGTGATCGGCGCCACATTCGCGGTGCCACGTCGGCGAAATAAATCGTGCGCGGCATTCCGCGCCATGGTGAACAGCAACCCACGTGGTGAACGCACGCGGTTCTGTTCACGCATCCGTAACAACCTTACATAGCTCTCTTGCACGAGGTCGTCGACGTCGGCTGGCCGCGCAACGCCCATGAGGTAATGGCGCAACATGCCTTCATGCGGCTGGACCTCTTTCGTGAACCACGAAGCTGTTTCCAAGTCTTGGGGTGGCATTTCCTGGGGTGGGAACTCCCGGTACGATGAAAGTTGCGCGGGGCTTGGCAAGTCAGCCGACGAACCACGGCGAAAATAAATCGCAAACTTCGCGTAACGGAAAACGCGGGGGTTCGCGACTTGAGAGAATACCCCGCTTGTCTGCCTCTTCCTCCAAGTCATCGCGCCAGATTGCAGTCCGCAGTGTTCCTGTGGTTTCCTTGGTGCCCCGGATCTCACCCGTGGTCACTCCCATGCGATTGTCGCGTCCTGTCTATTATACCTGCCTCTTCTCCGTCCTCGTTGCCGGTGCCGCCCGCACCTCAGCGCAACCTCTTCCCGCCACGCCGGCGCAATCCGATCATCGGGAAACGCGCGAGCCCAGCTCCTTTCGTATCGCGGCCGCGGATGCAAGTGCTTCGCTCGAGACCTTCTCGAGCCAGGCCGGCACGCCGCTCGTCTATGTGGTTGATCAGGTGCGGGGTGTCCGCACCAACCAGATCGATGGTCGCTATCGGCCGCGCGAGGCGCTGGAGCGACTCGTGGCGAACACGGCCTTGACTGTGGTGGAAGACGAACGGACCGGCGCGCTTATGATCAAGCGCCGGCCGGCGGCGGGTGGAACGGGCGCTCATTCTGCTGACCAACCCAAACCTGCTACTGACCCTATGAAACAACCTCGCTCATCCCGGTTCGCCGGGTGGCTCCCCGCACTGCTGACCGTTCTGACCGCCACGGCCAACGGACAAACGACTGGTAATACTGGAGACGATTCGGCTTCGCCGAAGGCCGATGAAGCCGTCGTGCTCAGTCCATTCGTTGTGAACAGTGAGAAGGACAGCGGCTACGCCGCCTCTTCCACGCTGGCCGGCACTCGTCTGAATACCCCGATCAAGGATCTCGGTGCCGCCATTTCGATTTATACCAAGAACTTTTTGGATGATATCGGTGCGGTCTCGGCCAACGATCTTTTGATTTATGCCACGGGCATGGAAGCCGCGGGACCAGGCGGTAATTTCTCGAACGCAGCCGGCGCGAGTATCACTGAGGCCAACGTTGTGGGAGACGGCATTCGCAATAATCCCCAAGGCGGCTCCCGCGCTCGCGGACTCACCACGCCGACCTACACGCGCAACTACTTCATCTCCGACGTTGCGATCGACGGCTATAACACGAGCACCGTCACGGTGAATCGTGGTCCTAACGCGATCCTCTTCGGCGTCGCCAATGCGGCCGGTGTCGTGGACACGACGCTGCTGCGCGCCGACCTCAAACGCGATTTGAACAAGGTCGAATTCCGCTACGGCAACAACGACAGCCTGCGCGGCACGCTCGATGTCAACCGGGTGCTGATCAAGGACAAGTTGGGCCTGCGGCTGGCACTGCTCGAGGATGAAGAGCGCTACAACCAGCGCCCCGCGTTTGAGAACAAACGCCGTATCTACGGCACCATGACCTACCAGCCCACCCGGACCACGGTCATCCGGGCCAACGTCGAGGCGGGCAATACGAAGGCCAATCGCCCGTTCTCGGTTTTGCCGTTCAACAGTTTTCAGACTTGGCTCGATGCCGGACGGAAGCCGTTCGACTGGACGTTCTACGATGATCCCGCGCGCAACCCCCTGGCCGCCACCCAAAATGCCGGCGGCAACATTCCGGGTTCCGTTCCGGCGACACCCTTCCGCACGTTCGCTTTGAACAGCTTCCAGACGTTTAATACTCTGGTCTGGCAGCTGGCTGACACCAGCAAATCGGGCGGCACGCTGGGTCTTGGTTATCGCGCGACGCCGACCTCCAGCAACAGCACCGGCACGGGCGCGCTCGCGGTCAACACGATCCGCAACACGGTCTTCGATCCGCTCTTCAATCGCGACAGCGCGGCCGACACGAATAGCTGGATCGAGACGGGCAACATGGGAGAACTCCCCGCCGCTTTCTATGCCGACGGTCGCGTGCCGGCGGGCCGGAAAACGCAGGGCTTCACCAATTATGATAACTTCGACTGGCGGAATCGCCAGATCGACGAAACGGGTCGCCAGAATGACACGTTCCACACCATGACGTTCTCTCTCGAGCAACGCGCGTGGCACGATCGCATCGGGTTCGAGGCGTCGTATTTTCGCGAGCGCCTCGAACGGCAAAATCGCAACAACTTCGTTTCAACCCAAGCCAACGCCAATCACATCCGTATCGATGCCAATGTGACGCTCCCTGACGGACGTCCGAATCCAAATCTGGGCCGGCCGTTCGTGGATTCCGCGCAGGCGATCTATAACCAGAATCTCTTCGAGCGTGAGGCCATGCGGTTCACGGGTTACGCCCGGTATGACTTCAAGGATCTGTCGAAGAGCTGGGGCAAGTGGGCCGGCAGCCACACCATGACGGTTTTGGGTGAGAAAGCGAAACGCGATACGCTCACAACGCAGAGCATCTTCAAGTCGTTTGGGCAGTACGACACGTTCGACAATATCAACCCGTACGGCTTCAATCGCGCGGCCAAGATCATCGCGTACGTCGGGCCATCGGTCATCGGTCAAACTGGCCCCGTCAAACTCACGCCGATTCAATCGCCGCAGCTGGTTGACGGCACGGTGGCGAACGCGACGTTCTTCGAAGCCGCCGCCGGCGATCCCGCGCAGGCGAAACTCATCACCATTCCGTACACGCTGCGTCAGGCGCTGCGGAACGGAAATTATAATCGGGATGTGATCAAATCCCGGGCGTTCAACTTCATGAGTTATTGGTTCGATGATTTGCTGATCACGAACTTCGGTCTGCGCCGTGACGACGACTACTTCCGCCAGGTTGCCTACGAAGTCGGCACGACGCCAGGTGCGCTGGAAAATCTGTTCAAGATCCGCCGCAGTCTGGGCGAGTTCACGCAGCCGTCGTACCCGCCGTTCGTTGCCGGCAAACAGGTCAAGAGCTACTCCGGTGTGCTGCGCTGGCCGCACAAGCTGCTCCGTCTGCCGCAAGGAATGGATGTAAGCATTTTCACGAATACGTCCGAAAACTTCACCCCGAACGGATCACAGACGGACGCCTACGGAACGGTGCTTCCGTCTCCGCAAGGTACCACGAGAGAGTATGGCCTGAACTTCTCGTTCCTGGATGATCGTTTCAGCCTCCGTCTCAATCACTATGAAACGAAAATCAAAGACTCGAACATCGGTCGCCACAGCGCACTGAGCAACACGATCAACAATGCGGTCCTCCAGACCGCCGGCGCGTGGGCGAGTGAGCTGAATCGCAATCCAGACGCGTCGCGGCTCGCTGACATTGACCTGCTCTTCAGTGCCTTCCCGGCCAACTTCAAGCAGACCGTTGATTTCAAGTACACCGGAAGCGTGGCGACGCAGAACTTTGCACTGAACACGGTGCAATTGCCCAACTACAGTGACACCGCTGACCTGGTCGCCAAGGGCACGGAAATTGATGTGATCTACAATCCGACCCGCAACTGGCGGATTTTGGTGAACTTCGCCAAGAACGAAACCGTGCAGAGCAACATTGCGCCCGTGATGCGTGAGTTAAGGGCCCGCTTGGACTCCGTCTTCAAGACGCTAGCAAATCGTCCGCGCCTGGGTTCCGCCACCGGTTACGCCTATCCACGCGACGCGAACGGCAACGTTACCTCGCTCGATGCCGGCGCCAACGAAGGCACGCTCGGCCAGTTTGTTTTCGCCAGCATCGACGTCCCGCTTGCGACTACGCTGGCGGCTGAAGGCGTGAGCAGTCCGGAGGTAAGAAAATACCGGGCCAATTTCGTCACCAACTACAACTTCGATCGTGAAAGCCGGCTGAAGGGCTTCGGGATTGGCACGGGCATTCGTTGGCAGGACAAGGTCGGCATCGGGTATCCGACCAGCTACACGAGCAGCGGCCTGATCTTCATCGATCGCGATCATCCTTACTACGGACCTGCGGAAACAAATGTGGACGTCTTTGCGAGCTACTCCCGCAAGATCTACAAGAACAAAGTCGACTGGAAGATTCAGCTGAACGTGCGCAATGCGATCGGTGACGGAGAAGTCATCGCGATCACCACGCAACCCGACGGCTCGCCGGCTTCCGTGCGCCTGCCGCCCGATCGTCGCTGGTATATCACGAACTCGTTTAACTTCTAAACGAAACGAACGCCCCGAACATCATGGCGCTCCGGCGGAGCGCCAGATAGTTTGTTCGTGGTCCCGCGTTCTGTTCAGACCGACGGTGAATCCAAAGTGCGGATTCACCGTCTTTTTTTTGAGGCTCTCTCCCAACCCTGTGAGCACGGCATTTCCGCTCTTAACCTCGCATCCTTTTCCGGGCGCACGCGTTTCCCTCGTTGCATGATGTTGTCGCCCCGCAAATTTGTTGTGTCTGCTTTGACGGCGATGACGGCGTCGTCGCTGGCTGTCGGCGCGACAGGGTCGGTCATCCCCACGTTCGTCGAAAACCGCTGCGCCGAATGTCACGATGCCGAGTCGAAGAAAGGTGGCTTCGATATCACGGCGCTGAACCTGGATCTTAAGGATCAGCGGGCTTTTTCCACTTGGGTCAAGGTGCATGATCGCGTCGCCGCCGGCGAGATGCCGCCAAAGAAGGCAGACCAACCGGAGCCGCGGGAACTCAAGCGATTCCTGGGGGGGCTCAGTAAGGACTTGTTGAAATCAGAACGCGAACGCGTGACGCACGAAGGCCGGGCGACACAGCGTCGGCTGAATCGCTACGAGTACGAAAATGCGCTGCGTGATCTCCTGGATGCTCCCTGGCTGCAGATCCGTGATGCGTTGCCCGAGGATGGCGAAGCGTTCCGGTTCAACAAAGTGGGCGATGCACTCGACATCTCTCATGTGCAGATGGCGCGTTATCTCGCGGCCGCAGATTACGCTCTGCGTCAGGTCGCCGCGCATGTGGTCGAACGGCCGGAGACTCGCCTCACGCGCTATTACGCCCGCGAGCAGCGCAGCTTCGTGAAGGAAATGAAATCGGCGTTTTCGACCGGTCAGCCGGAGCGTGCGACGTTTCCGACCCTCGATCGCGCCGCGCAACCGGAGGTTCGGGCCGGCAACGCGCCTGTGACCGTGGGCGCCGCTGATCCGGCCAACCGTGATCTCGAAGGCATCGGAGTCGTCGCGAGCACGTATGAACCGCTCGAACCGCGGTTCCAGAATTTCAAGGCGCCCCAGAACGGACATTATCGGCTGCGGTTAAATGTGTTCAGTGTCTGGGTCGGTCCCGCCAAATTTGATGCCGCCAAGGCGGATCCGACAAAACCGTTTCGTTGGTGGATCCCGGATCTGGACGACATCAGCGCGGGTCGGCGTTCGGAGCCGGTCACGCTGTACTCCGAAAGCCCACCACAACAATTGCGGCGGATTGGGGCAATTGACGCCACACCGGAACCGGGGGCGCACGAACTCGACGCGTGGCTGGTCGCCGGGGAAACGATACGCCCGGATGCGGCCCGCCTGTTCCGCTCGCGCCAGGGGCCGAGCCGCTACCGCAACCCGCTCGCGCAACCGGATGGACAGCCCGGCGTCGTTTTCCGTTGGTTGGAAGTGGAAGGTCCGTTGTACGAGTCCTGGCCAACGGCTGGCCATCGCCTGCTGTTTGGAAACCTGCCGATCAAGTCACCCGCGAAGGAGGGGAGTCTGGTGGAGGTTCAGAGCATCCAACCCACACAGGACGCCGAACGCTTGCTCCGCGCCTTCGTACGTCGCGCATACCGACGACCCGTCAGCCGGGAGGAAGAAGTCCGCTTTATGCCGGTTGTCGCGCAGGCGTTGTCGACGGGCAGCAATTTCGCCGACGCGATGATTGCCGGTTACACCGCGGTCCTCTGTTCGCCGGAATTCCTTTGTTTGGAAGAACAGCCAGGACGGCTCGATGATCATGCGCTTGCTGCGCGACTGGCGTTCTTCCTGTGGAATTCGGAACCGGACGCCGAGCTTCGCTCCCTGGCCGATCGCGGCCAGCTGCATCGGTCGAAGGTTTTGCACGCGCAAACGGATCGACTGCTCGCGGATCCGAAGTCGCGCCGTTTTTCAGACGCGTTTCTCGATTACTGGCTGGATTTGCGCAAGGTCTCGGGCACGGCGCCCGACTCCACGCTGTACCCGGATTACTACCTCGACGACCTTCTCTCGGAATCAGCGTTGCTGGAAACGCAGGAGTTTTTCGCCGACTTGGTTCGGGAAAACTTGCCGGCGAGCAACGTTGTGGCTTCCAACTTCGCCATGGTGAACGGGCGGCTGGCAGATCACTACGGATTGCCGCCCGTCGATGGAGTATCCGTTCGAAAGGTGCTCCTTCCGCCGGAGAGTCCGCGCGGTGGGTTGATGACGCAAGCGGCCGTACTCAAAGTGACGGCGAACGGCACGACCAGTTCTCCCGTGGTGCGCGGCGCCTGGATCATGGAGCGCATTCTCGGCCAACCGCCACCTCCACCACCGCCGGGCGTTCCGGCGGTCGAGCCGGATATACGCGGCGCCACGACCATCCGCGAGCAACTCGCGCAGCATCGAAATCAACGGAGCTGTGCCGGGTGTCACGCGAAGATCGATCCCGCTGGATTCGCGCTCGAGAGCTTTGATGTGATGGGCGGCTGGCGTGATCACTATCGCGCGACGGCCGATAAGACGACCGCCGCTCCCGGTATCGGCAAAGGCGGACATCCGTTCGGCTTCTACCAGGCCTTGCCCGTGGATAGTTCGGGCGAACTCTGGGACGGCCGCCGGTTTTCCGATATTCGCGAATTCAAATCGCTGCTGCTGAAAGATGAGGCAGTGATCGCCCAAAATCTCACGCGCCAGCTCGCGGTGTTTGCGACCGGTGCGCCGATCCGCTTCGGTGATCGAGCGGCCGTCGAAGAAATTCTCGAACACACGGCGTCCAGTCATTATGGCGTGCGCGATCTCGTGCACGGGATTGTCCAAAGCCCACTCTTCCTCAACAAATAATCGGTGCGCCCAATCCGAATGTAGGCCAGCGCGCTCGCGCGCGCTCCGCAACCCCCGCCCGCGAATGACCCAAGCCAATCGAAAACACCCTTCGCATTACGACTCACCTCCGAACGTAGCCTTCCGCGTGAGCGGAAGGATTCCGACCCGTAGGAAGCGCGCTCGCGCGCGGTCGACGGAGCCCATCGGAACCGCAACCGTCTGATATTTTAACCGCTGATCTCCGCTGATTGACGCCGATTCCTGATCTGATTTCCCGCGAAGGTCCGAATGGAGGCAGTCCGCTCGCGGACGCTCGAAGCCTCCGTCTCATTCCAACCATCACCATTCCTGCTTTTCGACTCTCGCTGTAGTGCTTTCCCCACAACACACCCGATGAAAACACCTTCGCCCACCTCCAATCCCGGTCCCTTTGTCTCGCGGCGAGTTCCGCTGTCGCGCCGCCAGTTTTTGCGTGGCGTGGGCATTGTGCTCTCGCTGCCGCTGCTCGACTCCATGCTGCCGGTGTTTTCACGCGCCGCGACGTTGGGCGAGGGCGGAGCCAAGCTGCCACCCCGCCGGATGCTGGGCATCTGCAATAATCTTGGACTGCTGCCGGAGCACTTCTTTCCGAAGGAGACGGGCCGTGGTTACGCGCTTTCGCCTTACTTGGAAGTGCTGAAGGAGCATCGCGAAGATTTCACGGTGATGAGTGGAGTTTCGCACCCGGACGTTGATGGCGGGCATCCGGCGGACATTTGTTTTTTGACCGCCGCGCCGCACCCCGGCAGCGGCGGGTTTCGCAACACGATCTCGCTCGACCAGTACATCGCTGAGCGGATCGGACATCAGACGCGGTTTCCTTCGCTCAGCCTTGGGGTCAACGTGCAGCAAGGTCAGCGCAGCCTGTCGTGGACGGGATCCGGCGTGTTGATTCCATGCGAAGAAAAAGCGTCGGATGTGTTTCGTCGCCTGTTCGTGCAGGGCTCTCCCGCCGAAGTGGCGGCGCAGATGCGCAAGATGGAGCTCGGCGAGAGTATTCTCGATGCGGTGGCGGGTCAGGCCAAACAGCTGCAGCGGGGTGTCACCGCGCGCGATCGCGACCGGTTGGACCAGTATTTCACCAGCGTGCGCGATCTCGAGCAGCGGATGAAAATGTCGCGCGAGTGGGAGCACAAACCACGTCCGGTCGTGAACGTGCCAATGCCGGTCGATCCGTCCAGTCCGCGGGAGTACATGGACAAGGTGAAGCTGATGTACGACATGGCGCGGCTTGCGTTCGAGACGGATTCGACGCGCTCGATCACGCTCATGTTGGATAGCATCAACTCACCGGCGATCGAGTTCGGTGAGGTCAAGACCACGGACGGTTATCACAATCTCTCGCATCACGGAAAATCGGATGCGAAGCTCGCTCAGTTGAAAGCGATCGATGAATGGCACATGCGACTGCTGAACAATTTATTTTCGGATTTGAAAGCGGTACGCGAAGAGGGGGAAACGCTGCTCGACCGCACCATGATTCTCTACGGATCAAACCTCGGCAATGCGAACAGCCACCTCACGACCAACCTGCCCACGCTGTTTGCAGGCGGCGGATTCCGCCATGGCCAGCATCTCGCGTTCGACAACGTCCATAACTATCCTTTGCCAAATTTGTTCGTTTCGATGCTGCAACGGATGGGCCTCGAGAGTGATCGTTTCGCGTCGTCCACCGGCACGATGCGCGGGCTGGAAATGACGGCTGGATAAACCCTCAACCCGCGCAAACTCTTCTTTCTCTGATGAGAACGTGCGTAAACTTTTTTGGATGGCTCGCAGTGACGGCGACATTGTGCGGTGAACCCAGTGTGGCGCCGAACCGCCCGTTGGCGCCCTGGCCGCCGGCTGCAGGCACGTTACGTGTGATCGTGGATACGGACGCGGCGAACGAGGTCGACGATCAGTGGGCCATCGCGCTCGCGCTCGGTTTTCCGGAACGGCTGAAGATCGAAGGCTTCGTCGCGGCGCACTATGGTCAGCGCGGAGGCGCCCGCGGCCTCGAGCGCTCACGGGCAAGTCTCGAAGAGACACTGGTCGCAGCGGGTGCGAAGGGAAAGTTTCCACTCCGCAATGGCAGTGATCCGTTGATCTACCGCGACCGGCTGCCGCAGTCCGAAGGCGTGGAGTTCATTCTGGAAACGGCGCGAACGGCTACGCCGGAAAATCCGCTGTGGCTCGTGCTGCTGGGGCCGGCAACGGATGCGGCGGTGGCGTTGCTCAAGGAGCCGGCGATTGCCGATCGCATGGTTGTGTTCTGGCATGGCCGATCGACCTGGCCGGACCGTTGTACCAATTTTAATGCGACGAACGACCCGGTGGGGGCTCAACTGCTGTTTGAGCTGCCGTGTCGCCTGGTTCTTTTCGACACCGGCGCGAACCTGACCATGCCGATGCCGGAATCGGAGCGACGAGTCGGCACGGTTGGCGCGCTCGGGAAATTCCTGCACCGGATTCGACTCGGCTCCGCGTATGCGAGTAGGGACGACAAGGGAATCTTCGATCTCGGCGACATTGCCGCACTGGTCGATCCGGCGCTCATCACCTCGGAAGTCACCGCGGCGCCTGGTGTCCGGTTCGACTTGTCCTACGATTTCTCGCGTGAGTACGGCCGGATCGTGAGGATTCCGAGTATCGATCGCGATCGGAGCTTTATCCTTTTGGACCAGGCGCTCGCGCGTCTGACGCGCGAAACCTCAGACGTCCGATGAACATTCCTGCCTTGAATTATGGTCTAATGATCCCAGCCGGGACGCGAGCGGCGCAGCTGGACCAACACGTTTTGGTGCCGGATCGCGTCTCGGGAAATACGCTATGGAAACGCGCAGACCTACTAAACGGACGATGAATCGCCGCACATTTTTGCGCAGCTCTCTGGTGCTGGCGCTGAGCGCCGGACTTTCGCGGGCGGAGGAACAGCGGCGGCGACCGAGAATCTTGCTCTGCTCCGCGTGGCAGGTGGTGAATATCGGTGACATCGCGCATACGCCGGGAGCCCTTGCGTTGCTTGAACAATTCGTGCCGGAGGCTGAAATCACACTTTGGGCGTTCAATCCACTGACGCCGGATGCGCGATCGTTGATTTTGCGGCGATTTCCACGCGTACAAATCCTCGAGAGCAAGCTGGACGAACACGGCGAACCGGCGGATGCGGCCACCGTGGCGGCGATCGCAGCGGCGGATTTTTTCTTGCACGGATCGGGACCGGCGATGCTGGGGTGGAAGCACGCGGAGGCGTTTCGGCGACGCACAGGCCGGGGGTTTGGAGTCTATGGAGTGACGTATGGATTGTATGGAACGCCGGAGCGGGAAACGCTTTCGCGGGCGGAGTTCGTGTTTTTTCGCGATTCGGTTTCCCTGGCTCGCGCGAAAAAAGAAGGCGTTCACGCGCCGGTGATGGAGTGGGCGCCCGATACCGCCTTCGCTTTCGACGAGAACAATGAGTCGCGGGCCGACACGTTTCTCGCTGCGCACGATTTGAAACCGCGGGAGTTTCTCTGCTGCATCTCGCGGTACCGCAATACACCGTTCTGGACGATGCGCGGAAAGAATGTGGCGTTCGATGCGGTCCGCCATGCTCGCAATCAGGAGAAGAAGAACGCGGACCACGCTCCGTTGCTGGCGGCCATCACGGCCGTGGTGCGCGAGACGTCGATGCGCGTGCTGCTGTGTCCGGAAGACGAATCACAAATGGCGATCACCCGGGAGATGTTGTGGGAACGACTGCCGGAGGATGTGCGCCGAAACGTGGTTTGGCGGGAGACGTTTTGGTTGCCGGATGAAGCGGCGTCGGTTTACCAGCAGTCGGCGGGGCTGTTTGGTCACGAGATGCACAGCCCGATCCTGTGCATCGGCCGCGGAATTCCGGCGATTGTTTGTCGGTGGGCGGAGCAGAGCAGCAAAGGCACGATGTGGCGGGACATTGGTTTGGGCGACTGGCTCTTTGATCTGGATAATCCGGAAGAGGCCGAATACGTCGCGCCGGCCGTGCTGGCCCTGGCACGCTCTCCTGACGCCGCGAGAACCCGCGCCGAAGGTGCACGCAAGCTCGTGCAAGCTCGTTACCGAGAAACGATGTCGACCGTGGCGAGCTGCCTCGTCGCGCACCGCTAGCTGCGGCCGTGCCTGGCATTGGCACGGGCGATCGCGACATGCGGCTGGCGTGGAGTAACACCGGAGCAATTGCAGAGGCTCACTACGGCAACATTCCTGAGGCATGCAAAAGGGCGCGGGTTTTAACTGTTAATACCTGCCTGAGCTTGCGGGCCCGTTTGAAAACGCTGGCTGCCCAGATAGTCCTCGCAAGGTTGAGAGTTAAACGGACCCGTTTTACCACTCGTCGGGATGCGCAATTCTAGATGGCGTCGACTGGACGCCTGCCTGAACCTGCACGTCCGTTCGCTAGGAAAAATCCCGTAGTGGGCGGTTGGTTCCATTTTCCTGCCCCCATGAAACTACGCGTGATCTTCATTCTTGTGTCGCTGATGTGCGGCGCCACGGCGGCTCCCTTTGATTATCCCTTCCGCGATCCCGACCGTCCGATCGAGGAACGCATCACCGATTTGATCGGGCGCATGACGCTCGACGAGAAGATCGGCAACCTGTGGTTCACGCCCGGCGTGCCGCGCCTCGGGGTGGTGGGGACCAATATCTCCGAGGGCTACCACGGCGTCGCTCAGGGCGGGCCGAGCAATTGGGGAAAATTCAAACCAACCCGCACGACGCAATTTCCGCAGGCCTACGGACTCGCGGCGACGTGGAATCCGGCGTTACTGCGGCAGGTGGCGGCCAACCAGGCCACCGAGGTGCGCTACCTTTTCCAAAGCGAGAAATATCAGCGCTCCTCACTCGTCGTGATGGCGCCCAACGCCGACCTCGCCCGTGATCCGCGTTGGGGTCGCACCGAGGAAACCTACGGCGAGGATCCGTTTCTCACCGGCACGCTGGCCGCAGCGTTCGCCCGCGGACTGGCCGGGGATGATTCGCGCTACCTCAAAGCGGCCTCGCTGCTGAAACACTTTCTCGCGAACAGCAATGAGAACGGCCGCTTCCACACCTCGTCCGACTTCGATGAGCGGCTCTGGCGCGAGTATTACGCGAAACCCTTCGAGATCGCCGTGCGCGACGGCGGCGCTCGTTCGCTGATGGCGTCCTACAACGCCTACAACAATACGCCGCAACACGTGCACCCCGCGCTGCGCGCCATCGTGATGGGCGAGTGGGGCGCCGATGGGATCATTTGCACCGATGGCGGTGGACTCACCAATCTGGTGACCGAGCACAAATTTTTTCCCGACAACGCCACGGCCACCGCTGCGTGCATCAAGGCCGGCATCAATCTCTTCCTCGACCGTATCGACGGGGTTAAGGAAGCGCTCACGCGCGGTCTCATCACCGAGTCCGACATCGATGCGGCGATTCGCGGCCGACTCCGGATTTTCATTCGTCTCGGCCTGCTCGATCCGGCCGACCGCGTACCCTACGCGAAGATCGGCCGCGAAACCGGCAACGCCCCCGAGCCATGGGACGACCCGGCGACAAAGACCCTCGTTCGCGAGGTCACGCGCCAGTCCATCGTTCTCCTGAAAAATGATCACGCGTTGCTTCCGCTCGATTCCGCGAAACTCAAGAGCGTCGCCGTGGTCGGGCCGCTGGCCAATGTCACCTTGCTTGATTGGTATTCGGGCACGCCGCCCTATCAGGTCAACCCGCGCGAAGGAATTCAGGCCTTGTCGACCGGGGCCGGGCAATTTGCGCCGGAGCGCTTCAACGTGAAATGGGTGGGCGACATGAGCACCGCGGCACTCGACGCCGTGCGCCTGAGCGACGTTGCGATCGTCTGCGTGGGCAACCACCCCGAAGGCAATGCCGGTTGGGAAATGGTCACCGATCCGAGCGACGGCAAGGAAGGGATTGACCGCCAGGACATCGCGTTGCCGCCCGCGCAGGTGGAATTCATCCGTCGCGTGCACGAAGCGAATCCGCGCACCGTTGTCGTGCTGGTCGCAAATTTTCCGTACGCCATGCCGTGGGTGGATAACGTGCCCGCTCTCGTGCAGCTAACGCACGCCAGCCAGGAACAGGGCAACGCACTCGCCGATGTCCTGTTTGGAGAATTCAATCCCGGCGGAAAACTGGTGCAGACCTGGCCCAAGTCGCTCGCCGATCTGCCGCCGATGATGGATTACGACATCCGGCATGGTCGCACTTACCTGTACGCGAAGCCAGAGCCGCAGTTCGCCTTCGGTTTCGGTCTGAGTTACACGACGTTCGCGCTCACGAATTTGAAATCCGACGATACGCTCGCGCGCGACGGCACGATCGAAGTCAGCGTTGAGGTCGCCAATACCGGGGCGCGGCTCGGCGACGAAGTCGTACAGCTCTACGTGCATTATCCTCAGTCGAAGGTTGAGCGTCCGGCCAAGGCGCTGAGAGGTTTCCAGCGTATCGCGGTCGCCTCCGGCCAGACCGCGACCGCGAAAATCAAGGTCCGCGCCGCCGACCTCGCCTACTGGAATGTTGCCACGCGCGCGTGGATCGTCGAGGCCGGCCCGATTGAATTGCGCGTCGGCACCTCCTCGCGCGAGGCCGACCTGACCTTGCACAAAACCATCACCGTCCAGCCCTAACCCAGTTCACTCAACGGCTCGTAGGCCAGCGTGCTTGCACGCGCTCTGGGGTTCCCAAAAGCGGGCTGACCTACCGTCGCATGTTTTCTGGATGTTTTCCCAGGCGCGTTCGCCCACGAGGTCCCGGCCTTCGTCGCAGTCGATGCAATCGAAGCCGGTGATGCCGAAAGGGTCAGGCCGAGTTTTGCTGTATTTGGTCTGGCATGACGCTCGTGCAGGAGCAGCGCGACGCTCCGGTGGCTGACTTGAGAGCTAGCTCGACAGAAGGAGAAAGCGGTAATGTCGCCGCCGAGCAACTTGAGAAGGAAAATGCGGTAACATTCGACCTGACCCGTGCCTGCCCATCTCTCAAATATAGCAAAACTCGGCCTGACCCCGTTGGATCGCGCCGGATCTTATGCCTTGGACCCAGGTTCGTCGAAGTGGCACCGCCGCGTTCTTTCTACGTTTGGTCGACGGTGACCGTTGCACCGATTGTCAGGCCTGTGGTGCGTAGGCGCGCTGGCGGGAATAACTAAGGTGTGTCATCTCTCACAACCTAATGGGTCTTTACCCCGCAATTCCTCTGGCGCTGGCTTTTCTTGCGACGCAGGCACCCGCTTCTCCGGACCTTTTCGAAGGGTTTGGCGCGGGATGGAGTGACCGCTGGGTGGAAAAGCATCTCTTCCGCAAGCAGACGAGCTACGAGGTGGCCGACGAAGGCGGGCGACGGGTTCTGCACGCCGTGAGCCGGGCAGCTCACGGGGGGATGTTTCGAAGGATCGGCCTCATGGCGCCGGAATCGGCCCTGCTCCGATGGCAGTGGAAAGTGCGGCAACCCCTCGAGGCAAATCGGCGCGAGCGCGAACGCTCAGGAGACGACTTCGCTGCGAGGGTGATGGTAATTTTTGAGGATTCAATCGTGCCACTGCGGACTCGGGCGCTCGCTTATGTCTGGGCTGCGCACGAATCCATGGGCGCCATTTATTCCAATCCCTTTTCGAGAAACGTCGGCATGGTCGTCGTGCGCAGCGGCGGCGCGGAGGCCGGCCGCTGGCTGGCGGAGAGTCGCGACCTCGTGGCCGACTACCGCGCATATTTCGGAGAATCGCCCCGCCGAATCGATGCAGTGGCCGTGCTCGTCGATACCGATAACACCGGGCTTGAAGCCGAGTCGTGGTTCGCGGAGCTGTCGCTCGAGTCCGCCGCGGGCGGCAAGCCATGACTTGGCCTGTGCTTATGAAGCTACGCTCGCTTTGCGTTTTTGGTTTCGCCGCGGTGCTCGCCGGATCTGTCGTTTCCGCCATGCCCGACCACGAACTTTTTTCCGCTGTGCTCGCGACTCACGTCAAGGATGGCCGCGTCGACTACGCCGCGCTTAAAGACGATGCCCGCTTGACCCGTTACCTGGCCTCACTCGCCGCCACCAATCCGGAAGAGCTCACGCCGGGCGCGGATCAGTTCGCCTTCTGGCTCAACGCCTACAATGCCTATACGCTCAAGCTTGTCGTCGATCGCGCGCCGGAAAAAAGTATCACCGAGCTGGGCACGGGAGGACTGGCGGTCGGCGCGCTGTTGAAGTCGACCGCTTGGGACATTCGCTTCGCCGAGGTCGGCGGGAAAAAATACACCTTGAACGAAATCGAGCACGAGATTGTCCGGCGTCAGTTCAAGGACCCCCGCGCCCACTTCGCACTCAACTGCGCCTCCGGTTCCTGTCCGATTCTTCGCTCCGAGGCTTACACTCCCGCTCAATTGGAACGCCAGCTCGACGATCAAGCGCGGCTGTTTCTCCAGGACGGAGTCCGCAACCGCTTCGATCTCGCGACGAGAACCGCGTCGCTGTCGTCGATCTTCGACTGGTATCGAAAAGATTTCGGCCGGAGCGAACGCGAGATGCTCCTCGTCGCCGCGAAATATGCGCCGGAGGACGTCCGCCAGGACATCGAGACAAATCCGGATAAGTGGACGGCAAAGTACCTCGCCTACGACTGGTCACTCAATTCCCAGAAGCACTGATCCTGAGATCCGCGCGCAGTCGACCTCTCCCTTGCGAAAACGAGCTTTCGCGGTAACCCGTGCCCATCCGCCCATGTTCCCAGAATCCGCACGTCGCGATCGCTACGCCGGTGTCGTCCGACGGAGTGCAATTTGCTTTGCGGCCACGTCGATTGCGACTCGCCGGGTCTTGCCGATAGTAAGGCGCGACTCGGTCGAGACCGCCCCCCAGCAAGGCTCATCGACGAACTCTTTCGCGGGCAGCGGCGAGGCGAACGCGCGCTTCTCGCCGAAAGATCGTGAGCGATGAGCCCTGCCCGCCGAAATGCGTACCGCCTGGACAGCGAAGGGTGAAGCGCGCAACGCGACGATGACTTCCGCACGGACCAGTTCCTCCGCTTCACCATCAGACCGAGTGCTTGTTTTCCTCAAGGCGCCGCGACCCGGCACCGTGAAGACTCGTCTCGCCCGCGATCTCGGCGACGCCGAGGCGACGCGAATCTATCGCTTCCTCGTCGAGCAACAACTCGCCGCCCTGCCGGCCGAACGTGCCGTGGAAATCGTCTTCTCGCCCGACGATGCGGAAGTGGAGATGCGTCGCTGGCTCGGCGACGCCTACGACTACCGGGCGCAGGGCGGGGGCGATCTCGGCGCGCGGCTGAACCGGGCCTTCGCGGCAGCGTTCGCTGAAGGCAGGCGCAGCGTCATTGCGATCGGTGGCGACTGCCCCGACTTGGATGCAGCGTGTCTCGCTTCCGCGCATGACGCGTTGGCGCGGAGGGACGTCGTCCTCGGCCCGGCCGCGGATGGCGGCTACTATCTCATCGGGCTGCGGAAAATGGCGGAGGCCTTCACCGGCATTCCCTGGAGTTCCCCGGCGGTGCTCGCGACGACCCTTCAGCGGTGCGCGGACGGTGGCCTTACGTCCACGCTGTTGGCAGAAAAAGAAGACATTGACGACCTCGCCAGTTGGCGGCGCTTCGAAGGCCGGCGCGATGCAGCCAGGGCGGCAAGCTTGAACAGCGCCGGGCTCCCGGCCATCGCCGTTGTGATTCCGGCTTTGCACGAGGCGGCGCGTATTCGTGAAACGGTGACCCGCGCGCGCGCTCAATTTCCGGGCGCTCCGGTGATCGTGGTGGATGGCGGCAGCGGTGACGGCACGGTCGAACGGGCGCGAACCGCCGGCGCGGAAATTGTCGAATCAACGCGGGGCCGCGGGTTGCAATGCCAGGCCGGAGCCGCGGCGGCGGCCGCCAGCGGGGCCGCGTGGCTGCTCTTCTTGCATGCCGACACGAGGCTGCCCGACAACGCCGGCGAGGTTGTCACGCGCTTCATCGCCCGGCCCGAGGCGAACGCCGCCACGTTCCGGCTGAGCTTCGATGCGACCAATCCGTTTCTGCGCGCCTGCGCGTGGTTCACCCGCTTCGATTCGGTTTTCACCCGCTTCGGCGATCAGGGCATTCTGATCCGACGCTCGTGCTACGAAGCGCTCGGAGGTTTTCCCGCGTGGCCGCTCTTTGAGGATGTGGAACTGCTCCAGCGCGTTCGCAGAAAAACGAAACTCCATTCGCTGCCTGCGTCCGTGACCACGTCGGCGCGTCGTTTCGAGCGCCGGGGCGTGTTTCGCCAACAATGGCTGAATGCTCGCCTTCTTTTGCGCTATCTCGGCGGCGCGTCACCCGAAGCACTGGCGGCGATCTACCGGCCCGACCCCGCGGCGCCCCTGCCGCATGCGGTCAAACCCGCGTTCGGGCCCAAGCGGGTGCACGGGTTGCCGGATTCCGTCGTATGAAACCCAACGATGCCAACTCCACCCCCCGGAGTCCTCTCCTTAGAAACAAAAGGCGGCAGGGCTGAACGTTGACGCGATGCTGCGCCCGAAGCGCAGCACGCGCGACCAGGCACAGCCGAAGTACCATGCCGACTTATCCGATTCTCGACCGGATTGGCGCACCGCTGCTGGTCACGCTCGTTCTTCTCCTGCTCGCAGCGGAGCGATGCTGGCCGCTCCGCGCGCGGGTCGACCGCTGGCTTCGGCGCATTCTCACCAATCTCCTGGTCGCCGCGCCGTCGTTCCTGATCCTGCGCCTTCTGTTGGTTCCCGCCGTGGTCGCGGTGGCCTCGTGGGCGCAAGCGCGCGAACTGGGCCTGCTTCGCATGGTCGAGCTGCCGGTTTTCCTCGCCACGATTCTCGCGGTCCTGCTGTTGGACTACGCGATGTATTTCTGGCACTGGCTCAACCACCGCGTGCCATTTCTGTGGCGCTTCCACCACGTCCATCACACCGACCTCGATCTGGATGTTTCCACGGCGTTTCGTTTCCATTTCGGCGAGATGCTGTTCAGCGTGGTCGTTCGCGCGATTCAGGTGATCGCGGTGGGCGCAAGTCCTGCGGCGGCCCTGATCTACGAGATCGTGCTCGAAGCCTCGACCGAATTTCACCACAGCAACCTGCGACTGCCGCTGAAGCTCGAGCGCGTGCTGAATTGGCTCATCGTGACGCCTCGCGCGCATGGCATCCACCACTCAATCGTGTCCCGCGAAACCAACAGCAACTACTCAAACTTCCTGCTGCTTTGGGACCGGCTGCATCGCACCCTGCGGCTGAACGTGCCGCAGGAAAAAATTGTCGTCGGCGTGCCGGATTATCGCGATGCGTCCGAGCTGAATGTTGTTTCGCTGCTAATGATGCCTTTTCGGCGACAGCGATCCCAAGCCGACGAAAAAGTGTCCGCCTTGAACCACCGGTAACGTCCGAACGGGGTCTAAGGGATCGTGGCTTGACCATTGACAAAGCTCGCTTGGAGCCGCGTCGCTCGTCATGCCGCCAGGGCGCCGATGCCTCGAAGCCTTGCGAGATCCCACTCGACTAAAACACGGTAGCGCGCGAACGCATATCCTGCCCGCGCAGTCGAAAGTTCACACGTGATCCCTTCGGAGCTCCTGAAAGACCGTTGCTAAGCCCATTGGGTGGCGCCGCATTCGGAAGGAGATCCGACAGGTGTAAGCAAGTCCTTCGTTTTGAAGAGGAGCAACTCGGCCGAGATTTCGTTCGAAACGGACCTTATCCATTTGCAAGCTGTTCAGACGAAGGAACGAAGATCATCCCACTTGCCCGCAAAATCCTTTGGCAACGCTTATGCTGGACGGGAAACACCCATGAAATCCCCCCTCTTCGGCTTAGGCATTTTAGGCATTATTGTCGTTAACGCGCTGACTTGTTCTGCAGCAACCATCACCTTCGAAGCGGCCGCCTCGAACCCGGCTTCCCTTACTCCGACGGTTGATGCGTTTCGAAGCGCGATCGGCGGAGGCACGGTTTCGGGGGCAAATGGTGATTTCGGCGGGCTCCGTCGTGAAATCAATTGGGACGGGGTGCCTAATGCCAGCGCCGATCCAAATCTTCTAGCGGCTAATTTTTTCAACACGACCTCCCCCCGCGGTGCGGTCTTCAGCACGCCGGGCACCGGGTTTCTGGTCAGCGCCAATGCTGGTCAGGCGACCCCAACGCTGTTTGGTTTCGCGAACGATTTTCAGACGTTTTCCCCGCAAAAACTCTTCACGGCCGTGGGCAGCAATATTGTGGACGTCTCGTTCTTTCTCCCCGGCACCACGACCATGGCGACAACGAATTCATTTGGAGTGGTGTTCGTGGACGTCGAAGTCGCGGGCGCGACTCAACTGCAGTTTTTCGACGAAGGGAATAACCTGATCTTTTCACGCGATGCGTTGGTCGCCGGAAACCAAGGCCTCAGTTTTCTGGGCGGGATCGTGGATGCGGGCGGGCCGCAGATCGGCCGGGTTCGCATCACCGCGGGCTCGAATACGATTATATCGAATGGAGTGCTGGGGAATCAGATCGGCGATGTCGTGGTCATGGATGATTTCATCTACGGAACGCCGACGACCACGACGAGGAACGTTCCCGATTCCGGTTCGGTTTCCGTGCTGCTCGGAGGCGCGCTCCTCGCCCTCGCCGCGCTGAAACGCCGCTGCGCGATGGAACGAAGCAGCTGAAAACATCGCATCCCCAGCGATTCGTCGAGCCAGGGGGTCTCGTCGAGCCATGGGGTCAGCAACGGTCTTTCAGGCGAGCTTAAATTCTGGATTTTTGAGGAGTTGGTTGAGGAGGACAACGAGCTTCCGCATCACGGCGGTAACGGCGACTTTCTTGGGTTTACCTGCAGCGACCAAGTTCGTCGAGCCAGGGGGTCAGGCCGAGTTTTGCTATATTTTGTCTAGCATGACGCTCGTGCAGGAGCGGCGCGACGCCCGCTGGATCGCTTGAGTAATTAGCGCTCTACAGAAGGAGAACGCGGCAATGTCGCCGCCGAGCAACTTGAGAAGAAGAAAGCGGCTAAAGTCGGCCTGATCCGTGCGTGCCCGCCTCTCAAATATAGCAAAACTCGGCCTGACCCCGTCGGATCGCCTCCATTCGACTTTGTGGCCCGCTCCGGGAGGAGCGGGATTTGAAAGCTGACCGCGCGAGGAAGCGTGGAGACGAGATGGACCTCGATCATTCGATCCGACCACGGATTTCACCGATCGACACGGATAACGGAGATGAGCATCGATCCGCGTACGATTCCGACCCGTAGCCCGCTCCGGGAGGAGCGGGACCTCACGCGCTGACTTCAGGTGAACTAGAAATACGGACGGGGCTTCGTCAAGCCCAGCGGGTCGTCGTCGAGCCCAGGGGGTGACGTCGAGCCAGGGGGTCAGGCCGAGTTTTGCTATATTTTTTCTAGCATGACGCTCGTGCAGGAGCAGCGCGACGCCCGCTGGATCGCTTGAGTAATTAGCGCTCTACAGAAGGAGAACGCGGCAATGTCGCCGCCGAGCAACTTGAGAAGAAGAAAGCGGCAAAAGTCGGCCTGATCCGTGCGTGCCCGCCTCTCAAATATAGCAAAACTCGGCCTGACCCCGTCGGATCGCCTCCTCCATTCAATTCAGGTGCTTGGGAACGATCCCAAACCCAAATCATCCCTCCGTTCCAGTGTTCCAGAGTTCCAGATTCAATTCAGTTTTGCTCGGCCCGGCCCTATGGCTGAATTCGCAGCCATTTGCGTGATTCTTAGAAGAAATTCTGAATGATCGCGATTCAGCTTCACCTCAACTTCGTTCAGCCCCTCGCGGTTTCCACACCCGTGATTGTGGCTGGCTCAACTCACATGAAAACCCGCATCCTCGTACTCGGCGCCGGCTTCGGTGGCCTCGAACTCACGACGCTTTTCGCAGAGTCCCTTGGCGACAGCGTCGACATCACGCTCATCGACAAGAGTGACACGTTCACGTTCGGCTATTCGAAACTGGACGTGATGTTTCACGGCACTCCGGTGTCGTCGGTGAAGCTTCCTTACAAGAACTTCATGAAGCCAGGCGTCCGCTTTTGCCGTGAGACCATCGTGGCAATTGACGCTGTGGCGAAGCGGGTCGAAACCGATGGCGGCGTTTACGAAGCTGACCATCTCATCATTGCCTTGGGCGCCGACTACGATTTCGCCGCCACGCCGGGGCTCGCGGAGGCGACAGAATTCTATACGGTGGCGGGCGCAGAGCGGATCGGGAAATTGCTGCCGACGTTTGCCGGCGGTCACGTTATCATCGGGCTGTGCGGCGCACCTTACAAGTGCCCGCCCGCCCCGTGCGAAGCGGCCTTGATGATGCACGACTATCTTACGACTCGCGGTATTCGGCGGAAAAGTACGATCGCCGTAATCACACCCTTCGATGTGCCAATCCCGCCCTCGCCTGAAACGTCGCGCGCGATCCTCGAAGCATTTGCCGAACGCGACATCGCGTTCATCAAGGAGCGCGAGGTGAAATCCGTCGACGCCGCACGGCGAATTGCCACGACCGATGACGGCGAGCAGCACGCGTACGATCTGTTTCTGGGTGTGCCAAAACACCGCGCGCCGAAAGTGCTCGATGCGGCAGGACTGACCGAAGGAGGTTGGGTGACGGTGAACAAGTATACGCTGCAGACGCGGTTCCCCGGTGTTTACGCGATCGGCGATTGCGCCAAGCAGGGCACGCCAAAAGCCGGCTTGTTTGCCGAAGGCGCCGCGCGCGCGGTCGCAACGGCGGTGATTGCTCAACTGCGGAGCGGCTCCACTGTCGTGCCACACGAAGGGAAAGGCTCCTGCTACCTAGAGTTTGGCGGCGGGTTGATCGGGCGAGTCGACGTGGACTTCTTCTCTGATCCTTCTGGACCGACCGGAACTTACTTTCCCCCGACACTCGCCATGCGTGCCAACAAAGAGCATTTCGGCGCGAGCCGTCGGGCGCGCTGGTTTGGACTGTGAAGCCAAAGGTCAAAGTCGTACGCCATCCTTGCGGGACGAGGCGGCCGGGCTACGCTCGACGGACATGGTTCGAGGAGTCGATCACATCAACCTTGTCGTGGCCGCTCTCACGCGATTGCGTCGTGGCCAGATATCGGTAGACTGAGCGCACCGAGCACCAATCTTCCGGTCATCCCTCCGATAATTGATCAGCTCCCGACGGGGCAGAGTCTGCGTTAACGAGTCACGCCCTGACGCCGGGCCAGGACGATCTCACCGTTCGAGGCCGACCGGGAGCATCCGGCTTGCGCAGAAATGAGGTCACGCCACGGTTGCTTCCTATGGGCCCTCGTCGCTGGATTCTCATCGGAGGGAGTTTGCTGGTGGGTTCACCGGTGTTGGCCGCGGAGCGACTCGACCGGAATAACCTGCTGCAGTACCACTCCACTCCCAATCAAGTGGCGGCGGTGCGGACGCTGGCCGAATGGGGGCAGCGCCGGTCGGAGATTGTGGTCAGCATGCAAGCCATCATGGGCCCGCTGCCGGGGGCGGAGAAACGGGCGCCTTTGGCAGTGATCATCACGCGTGAGACGGACTGCGGCACCTACGTGCGACGGGAGATCACTTACCAGGCGGAACCGGGCGCGCGCGTGCCGGCTTTTCTTTTGATCCCCAAGGTGGTGCTCGCAACGCGGGCCAAGGTCCCGGGAATTCTCGCCTTGATGCCCACCAACCAGGTGGACGGAAATCGCAGTGTCGTCGGACTGGGTGCGCCAGGTGGAGCGGCGGGACGCAACTATGGCGAAGAGCTGGTCCAACGGGGCTACATCGTGATTGCCCCGCCGTATCCGCATCTCGGTGACTATGCACCGGATTTGCGGGGGCTCGGCTACAAAAGTGGCACGATGAAGGCGATCTGGGATAATATTCGAGCCTTGGATGTGCTTGAAGCGACCGAAGGGGTGCGAGCGGTGGGTTTCGGCGTGATTGGCCACTCGCTGGGCGGGCACAACGCTATTTACACCGCGGTGCTGGATGAGCGGATCAAGGCCATTGTTTCAAGCTGCGGTTTCGATTCCTATCTGGATTATTACGCGGAGAAACCAGAGGTGTGGAACGCCGGGAAGGGTTGGTCGCAGGAGCGGTACATGCCCGCGCTCGCCTCGTTTGCGGGTCGGCTCCAGGACATTCCGTTCGACTTTCATGAGCTCGTGGGCGCGCTGGCGCCTCGGCCGTTTCTGGCGATATCGCCCGTCGGTGACACGAATTTCAAGTGGCAGAGCGTGGACCGGATCATCGCGGCGGCGCGTTCGGTTTATGAGTTACACGGAGTTCCGGAGCGACTGGCAGTCGAACACCCCGATGGCCCGCACGACTTTCCGACGGCGATGCGCGAACGGGCCTATGAGTTTTTGAGGCAGTCGCTCGGGAGGTGAGATCCGAAATTCCGGCTCGCAGTGAAGTCACGTCGCGAGACTTCAAGTGCGGATCAGGCGCGAGAATCGAAGGGGGGGGATAATCCGAGGGGGTCAGGCCGAGTTTTGCTATATTTTGCGTCGTCTAAATTTGCTCAACTGGGACCTCGCCGTGCCTTCGGTGCCGAGGGTCAATTCTCTCGCCAGCCAGCCGGGCGCCGCTCCGCATTCCAACCGGACTT
>JBDSSD010000180.1:0-6376 GCA_039928945.1 Opitutus sp.
GGCAGCCCTGCCCCGTTAGAGAAATGCAGATTTTAGAATCATCACCGAGGCCGATTCGACCGCACACAGAGCCAGTCAGATCGACCATGACGGCAGAGCGCGGATAAAAATTGAAAGGCTTGTCAGAGACCGGCCCGACCGCAATGCTCTGCCCTACCCCGAACAAATAACGAAGCACTTCGGACGGATGACGCGGCAGCCCTTCGGGCAACTTTCCAAGATCAAAAACAACGGTGCAAAAATCGATAATTGGACTTGTGAGGGAGGACTTTTGGCCCGTGTTACTGTTCGGGCCAATCGGAGCCGGAGCCGCCGAAGCGGAGCAGATGGAAGGCTCGGAGCGGGGAAAAGGTAGGCAGGTTGCCGACAGATCGAGCGGAGAGGCGTGCAAGTCACACATCATCGCGGCCTATGAGGTCGGCATAAATAACGCCGTGATGGCTCAACTGAGCGCGCACGAACGGGCGATAGTCGATCCGAACACTGCAACCCGAATGCAACGCTTCGAGGTCACACAGCGCACGCCATGCAGCCAGAATGAAATCACGACATTCTCGAAGGTGAATGCTGGGTGTTGTTCTCATTTGTCCTGTACTCCGCACTGAGTAGCCCGGAGCGTTCGACCAGTGCGGGTCGCGGGCGGCTCCGGGCGATCTGCGCCCAATTCGCGGTTTTCACTCCGTGAACTAGAGCGACGGTATTCTGGTTGTTAACCGCAAGTCAACAAGGCGTGAACCGATGAACACCATGCAGTTGCTCGCCCTGGTACAGCAGGCACGAAATATCAACCAAGACAAGGACTTAGCAGCACTTCTCGGAGTGAATAAGGCTGCGGTTAGCAATTGGAGACACGGAAAACGACAACCGGACGCGGTGACATGTGCACGAATTGCGCAGATCACAGGCGAACCGCTCGCACGCGTGTTGGGCATCGTGGGAGAAGCCAGAGCGATATCGAAGGAAGAAAAAGCAGTGTGGAAACGACTAGCGAACGCGGCAGCAGTAGTTGTCATGTTCGGGACTTTCGCGGTGCCGATGCTCTACTCAGCGCCAGCGAATGCGGGCACTTCCTATACATTATGCGAAGTGGGAATTGTAGGAGTTTTCCTACTATATGCAGCGGCAATGTCCTACAGACCGCATCACAGCTTGCGATCAGAATTGATCGCCCTGGCGAACGGCTAAAACCATGCAGATCGCGCACGCCCCGTGCTGTAACGCTTCAGAAACGATCTACGCACAAACGTGTTGGAACCATCACGACCTTTCCGATGCGTGGCAAGGCTGGCGGATGCGCGGTCGCTTCCTCATCGCCCCCGATGGCCAGCGAATCATGCCGGAACGGTTGCGTGGACTCTTGTGGTCGGAGAAACTCCGAACATGGACGAGCCGGAAAACTACAAACCATCACGGAGAAACCACCGGGGCGAACCTGATCGAACTACCGATGGCCTCGCATTTAAGATCGCGGCAGGCATCATCTTAGGTCTCGGCACCTTGTGGATGGTTCGTGAAATCGTGTACAGGTACCGAGTCAGCGCAGCCATGGAACAGCTTAATCAGAAAATGGCTATAGCGGTGCAAGAATCTCGCGCGCAAAGCGCGGAATTCGACCAAAGAGCGGCGAGATCGCGATACGAAGCAAAACATGCAAACGATGCGCTGCCGTTGCCTACTAATTACCGTTGTATAGGAAAACAGCTGTTACGGAGACTCCCGAACGGCTGGGAACAAATCACCGATGGTTCTGCACCGCGCTACTGCAAGTAGAGCGGGTTTTGCACGGTGATGGCGATAGAGCCGCCACGAGAAGCGGCCCCCGTGGGCTGCGCCCACACCCGCGTTATTTGAGCCCTTCACCGTCGCCGTAGGATTCAGGCGCGCCGGTCGGCTCTTGTGTGTGTATCGCGCCGTAATGCGCCAGCGAGGCGAAAGGTTGCGCAGATCCTCGAGCCTCCGGAGAACCCGCAGCCGCGCCAGTTCCAGAACCGGGCAGTTGCACGCCCTGCCCTGCACCCTGAGCTTGCCGACCCTGCGACTGTGCGATGTAGGGGTCATAGACGCCGTGGCGCGCGAAGAGTCGGCATTGCTCGTCGGTCAGACCGGGATAGGGAGTTGCCTGTTCGGTATAGCAAGAACACGCCGACTCTTTCACCTTGAGCGAATTTCCCGAAATCATGCAGAACAGACGCGGGTCAGTGGTGACGGCTCGACCATCGTATATCGGAGCCGTCCAAGGCTTCGCAACCATACGAGGCGTGTGATCGCGAACGTAGTCGTCAGTAGTGGCCCAGCGCGGTTTATGCGCACCGTCCGCCGCAGAAGGCTGGGCCGACGCGCGAAGCGCGTCCGGCCCCGCTGCTGTGGTGGTTGCGGTTGCGGTATGGCCTGCGTTGTGAAGTGACAGCCAACCGAAGTAACCGGCAGCAATAGTAACGATGATGGCGGCAGGGATCATGAGCAAACGGAACGGAATTTTTTTCTTGATAGTGTGAACCGTCGCAGACTTGTATTGTTCGAAGATACTGGGGTCGAAGCGCATGAAGCGCGAAATCGCGACCTCACGCATTGATCGGCTCTTAACGTCGTCGTTCAGCTCGCCCCACGAGTAAACCCGGCTGTTGTGCGTGCCAAAAACGCGGACGACGTGAGAATGATCGGCCACCAGTTGCCGAGCAAACGGGTAGAGCTGGGAGGGTCCTTGCGTTGTCCAAACGAAATCGATCCCCCGGTGCCGGTGCTCTGCGAGCTCTAGCACGGCGGGAGGTGTTTGTTGTCCGCGTGCATCGTGCAAGTGTCCGAACCACTTCCAAGCTTCGTCCACGAAAATGAGAGAACCGTCTGGTACCACGTGAGCGTGCGGGAGACGGTTTCCACAGGTGCAGTCGCCCTGCTTGGATGGGTCGATTGCGTTCCAGTCGCGTGCGTTGTCGATCCGTTCGGCTAAACCGGGCTGTAAGCCGTCTATTCCAGCGTAGTAAAGCGGGCGTTGGGCTTTCTTTGATTCGGCGATTAGCTCTTCCATCATCAAGAGGGTTTTGCCATGTCCTGGCAATCCCGTTATGAGACGAATCGGCATGTCAAGCCGCCTTTTTTTGCAGGAATAACCGCGTGGCGGAGACAGCGTACTTCGTCGCAACAGCCGAAATGATCATTGCAAGCGCCTTGTCGAAGTTGAGCAGGCCAAGCCAACTAAGCGCCATTGACCCAAAGTCGCTTGACGAGCTAACCCCACCTGCGAGGGTCTGCAATTCGTCAAGAAGTGGCTGGACGACGAACTTTTGTGTACCAAAGCTGATACCGAGAAACGCGAAGGCTGAAACGACCCAAAGGCCGAGCCGGGTAGCAAACAGCCATTCGAGCGCGTCTAGCAGCGCGGCGATTAAAAAGGGCATCAGGACACGCCGCCAGCGACGATACGAACGCACATTAGTCCGGCGGAAATCATGACGAGCGCGCCGCCAAGCGACATCCACGAACACATAAGAGAGAGATCAATAATGAAGGAATGTCCGAAAACGGAGAAACTCGGATTACTCGGACAAGAGCGCGACCAGCCAAAACCTGTACCGCCACCGTCAGCACCCCCGTCGCCAACGCTTCCGCTAGATACGTCGATAAACCCTGCGGATTGTCCGGCGGTTGGGACAGTTAGACTGCCATGCAGATCATTAGCCGTTGAAGTGAACTGATGTTGCAGCAGACTGTCAACGTCCGAGAGACTCGACGAAATCAAAGCGCGCTGAGTATTGCCGGTGGATAACAACGCGTTGGTGGGGCCCATGTCAGTTACCCCCGACGAACCGCCACCAGCGGCGGTAACAGCGTTTGCGATTAGATTTGCGCCTGCTTGGATTGCCGCGACTTCCTGAGAGCTGTTCAGGTCTGCCCCAACCTTGACCGCTAATAGGGCGTTATAGACGCCGTCTAGCTTGATTCCCATGTTGATAAAGCCGTCGGTAATTGTTGTTTCGAGGTGCCCTATCTGAGCGCCTGTCGCTCCCCCGGTGCCGGTGTCCGGTGTCGGTGGGGTCTTTGGCTGCTCAGAGGATGACGAAGAGGAAGGTGCAGGCGGCGGATTGTTGCCGGGATCATTAGGATATGGGTCCACAGTGTCCGGGATTCCGTCGTGGTCTGCGTCAGGCGGGGCAGTACCGGGATCGACGGTGGGCGGCGCAACGGCGCAACTATCGCCGGTATTCTGCAAAGTACCTTGTACCGTAAAACGTTGAAACGCGAGCACCCAATGCGGTGCGCCGTTCGGTGTCCAGGTCGCGACACAACCATTATCACATTGGGTTCCGCCAGAAGGAATATCGTCGTTACTGCCGGTTGACCACTGGTCGATTGTATGAGGCGGCTTGCTAGCGTCGCACTGGTCGTTAGTCGTGTAAGAAGCTACGTAAAGAGTGTAATCGCTAAACGTTGGCGTGTACCCACAAGCCCAATTCTTGTAAATGCTTTTTCCTTGAGGATAGTCGATAACAGCAAATGTGAACGGTTGGTCAGCAGGGCAAATATTTCCCTTGTGATCGGTCTTCGATGCTATCCAAGTTTGGGCGTGAGTCTTGGTGTCACAGACCGCAGAGCCGCCATCGGTACTGATGCTACAGCCGCCGACCGTGGTCGCCATCGTCTGGCCAACCGCCAGAAATCCGAAAAGCAACAAGAGGACGGAAAGAAGCCTAATCACCGAGCACAATCCAGCCGGCGATAAGAATTGCAACGAGAAAAATCCAACCTTCCATATCATGCCCCGAGTCAAAAAGGAGTGCGCACCCACTCCGACCAAATTACATTGCGCGGCGAACCCACTTGTAAATCTTGATGGCAACGAGCACGCCCAGCACTGCAAGACCAATCGAACCGATCGGCACGAGTGCACCAGTAATCGAAGTGACAACCGAGGTCACATCGACTTCACCAGTAGCAAAAGCGGACGGCGCAAGGGTCATCGCGAGGACGAGCGCGGTGAAGAGACCAGCGAACTTTTTCCACATACAATTTTCTCCAAGGGTTTTTAGGATGTTTCGATGAACTTGCGAATCTGCCGAAAAATAAACGCGGTCGCCCACAGCATCAAAATTGCAACGGCGATGCTTTGAGCGTCCGCAATCGAGAGCGGCGGCAGCCACCCCGAATTGATGACCGGCCCGTAATACGGCGCGGCGCAAACTTGCGTTGAGGTGTTGTAGTCGGCCTCATGGCAATAGAGGGTTAATTCCGTCATCGGTGCGCCCTAACGAACGCGTAAACAGCGACCATCACAAGGCCCACCGCAACCCGAATGATGATGCTGCGTCCGATAGAGCGCCCGAGACTCATGCAGCCCGCGCGGCGGGCTTGACGACGCGAAGCGGAAGAACGCGCATCATCTGAAAGTCACCGTATTGGTTCACGGTTACGCAATCTTCCATGTCGCACATGTACTCACCGACCGGGAAACCCTCAGTCACGGACGGAACGGTCAACCGGCACACTTGACGAAAACGGGAATTTTCGGCGGTCGCTTCCTGAGTGAAAATAACGCCGCTGCGCCCGTTCTTTGACCACGGCTTTTCAAATACTTTTGCATCTTTGATTGTGATTTTCATGCGGCTAATTCCTGAGGTTGTAGAAGTTGATTTTTTACGAGTTGATGAAGATCGCCGACAACGTTTTTGAATCGACCGGGGCGACCAGCGCGGACGACGTTTTGCAGCAAGAAACCAACGGCTTCATCCCCGAGAGCGTCCATAACGAGAGCAAGCGAGGTGCCCGCCTGATTGCGGAGGAAGCGCGTCATCGCCTTGACGCTCGCATCAACCATAACTTCACGAACGTGCAGGCGTTCGGCTTCACCGATAACGAAGGCGGCAAGCATGGGATAAGCGCCAGCGTAGTACTTCGCAGGATTGCGCAGGGCATCGACTGGCAGATCGACATGTTTCGCATAAAGGCGCAACTCGCAACGGACATGTTTGGATTCAGGGTCGCCAAGCTGTTTTCCCTTCTCGTAAACGTTGAGCTGCTTGTGTCCCTTTTGACCGATATAGAGCGAACAGCCCTTGTTCGTGCCGAGGTCGTCAACGTGTGAAGCGGTAGGAGGCCGACCGTTCATGATGAAAGCGCCTTCGTTGTAGAGATCGAGAAAGTGATGGATATCGAATGTCTGGCCGGTCGTGTCATCGACGGCGATGTCGCAACGCGTGAGCTTGGCTCCAACCGCTTCCAACAGGTCAGCCGTAGCGGGCCAGTTCGTAACGTGCTGGCAGCCCTGCCCCGTTAGAGAAATGCAGATTTTAGAATCATCACCGAGGCCGATTCGACCGCACACAGAGCCAGTCAGATCGACCATGACGGCAGAGCGCGGATAAAAATTGAAAGGCTTGTCAGA
>JBDSSD010000181.1:0-107433 GCA_039928945.1 Opitutus sp.
CGATTCACACGGATCCAGCCTGATCGATGTGGCCCGCTCCGGGAGGAGCGGGATGCCTTTCGCTCAGAGGAACGAAAGATCCATCCGCGTTAATCCGCGAAATCCGCGGTCGCTCGATGCTCGTTCACCTCCATCTAGATCTCGACCGAACCCACCGCGGATAACGCGGATGCTCGCGGATGGATCGAACCTCAAGCCAGGCTCATCTCCCATCCGTGCCCATCCGTGAAATCCGTGGTCTCCGGCGTTTGATTCGAACGAAAGAATTCACCACCGGTTTCCCAGATCACACCGACGAGATCCCGATCTCTCCTCGTAGCCCGCTCCGGGAGGAGCGGGACTCCGATCAGACGCCGCAATTTCCTAGCTCACGTGTCCCGCGTATTGCGGGAGATCATCCCTGATTTCAAACCAGGGCGCTTTCTCTGCGACAAAGATATGAGCGGTCGGACGAATCGTCGGCGCGTCCACCAACGTTCCAAGCGTCACATGCAAGTTCGCGCCCACATCCGAGAAGAGCAGCGAGCCACAGCGGCCGCAGTGCACGTCGTGATTCGCGGACTTGTCGCCGAAAATAAGTCGCGCGTCGCCAGGGTCGTTCAGTTTGAGGGCGTCACGTTCGATCCCGGCGAATGGCTTGAACGCCGATCCAGTCTGCTGACGACATTCCGCGCAGTGACAATTGGCCGCGTACTTGAACGCGTCCGCCACCGTGTACTGAACAGCTCCACAACGACATCTGCCAGCAAGACGGCGCGTTTGGTTCGGCTTGATGGATTCGTTCATCAAAAAAGAAAATCGGAGCGCAACGAGCGCTACCCGCCACGGTGCAACGACGAGCCCACATTTCAAGATCACTCTCCGGTTCTTCGCTACCCTGCAGTCAACTCACGGCTCGACTCACCACGCGTTTCGGCTGCGGCCACTTGCAACTCCAATCCTGGCGACCAACGTCGTGAAACCACCGTCCTCCACGCCGCCATGTCAGCCGCGCCCGAACCACCACTGCTCGAGGCCTTGTTGAATTCCTGGGACCGCAACAACGCCATTGTGGTCAATCTGCTCGGACTGGTTCCAGCGGACGCGCTCGAGATTCGGGCGACGGAAAGCAGTCCGAGCGTCATCGGCCTGTTTCATCACATTCACTATGTGCGATTGGTTTTCGTGCTCGAAGATGCGCCCGAATATGCGCGCGCGTTGCCGGAAGGAGAATGGCGAACGGAGCGCGACCGCGATCGGATCACGGCGATGTTGAACGAGAGCGCGATGGCCGTGCGCGAAGCAGTCAGAGGCCGATTGGAAAGTAGTCGGGCGATGAACATGCACTACGATCATCCGATCCTGATGCTCCAACACTTGATCTGGCACGAAGGCTATCATCACGGTCAGATCAAGCTGGCCCTCAAGCTCGCGGGTCGTCCGATCAACGACAGCGCAGCGAGCCCAGGCACATGGGGCATCTGGATGAACAAGACGAATCACCTCGCCCCGCCGAATCCCGTGAATCGCTGAACCTTCGCTGAGTTGTTCGCCGCCGATCGAATTCACCTCATAAAATCCAAGCGGGTCCGCGCGAGATGGCGCGCCTCAAACCGTTTCCTTGTTTCCCGGACCGTCGCGACCTTCGCGCCCCTTGTGTGAGGCACTGTCGTCCAAATTAGGCTTTCGGCAGCCGTGTTCCGCCGCTATTCGTCTTCCGCCCTCACCTGTCGCCTTCCCCTTCTAGGAAGACCCAACCCAGCTCTCCCTGTCACATGCCCCTGATCGATCTTCCGCTCTCCGATCTCCGCAACTACCCGGGCAGAAATCCCCGGCCAACGGATTTCGACGACTATTGGACGCGTGCGCTCGCGGAGCTCGCGACCGTCGATCCAGCGATCGAACTGAAGCCCGCCGCGTTTTCCGCGCCGGGGGTGGAGTGCTTCGATCTTTTCTTCAGCAGCGTCGGCGGCGCCCGCATTTATGCGAAGTACCTGCGGCCGCGGAGCACGGGACGACATCCGGCGGTGCTCCAGTTCCACGGGTACTCGATGCACAGTGGCGACTGGTTTGAGAAACTCGGATGGACGACGGCGGGCATTGCCTGCGCTGCGATGGACGTGCGCGGCCAAGGCGGGCGTTCGCATCATCGCGATGTCGTACAAGGCACAACGCTACGCGGGCACATCATTCGTGGACTCGACGATCCGAATCCCGACCGGCTTTTTTATCGTCAGGCCTTTCTTGATACGGTACAGCTGGCGCGGGTCATCATGAGCCTCCCTGAGATCGATCCGGAACGGGTGAGTTGCTGGGGACCCTCGCAAGGCGGCGGGTTATCTTTGGCCTGTGCAGCGCTCGAGCCTCGGATCCGGCGATGTGCCCCGGTGTACCCGTTTCTCTGCGATTACCGGCGGGTGTGGGAAATGGATCAGGCGAAGGATGCCTATTTCGAGCTGATGAATTTCTTCCGCCTCTTCGATCCGCGGCATGAACGCGAAGAGGAGATCTTTAACCGCCTCGGGTATATCGATTGCCAACACCTGGCGGCCCGCATCAAAGCGGAAGTCCTGATGTTCACGGGCCTGATGGACACGATCTGTCCGGCAAGCACGCAATTCGCCGCCTACAATAAAATCACGTCGCCGAAGGATGTAGTGATCTACCCCGACTACGCCCACGAATCTCTGCCCGGCATGCCCGACCGGGTATTCGCATTCTTGAGTCAATAAAGCCCTGCAAAGTCACATTCCGCGTCTACGACTTTGTCTTGGCTTTCTTTTTTTCCGCCGGTTTGATCGGGGCAATTTTGGCCGAGGCCGGATGCAATAAAACCCACGTGAACCGGTCGGGCTTGAACGTCTGAGCTGCCGCATCCACGTCCGCCTTTGTCAGCGTTTCCAGGATCGTCGCGTGCTGCCGAATTTCATCGAGCACGTCGGGTCGCCGTTGCGCTGAAGCGATGAGGTTAACCCACCATCCGTTGTTCCGCAGATCCTGCGCGCGCTGCGTCCGGGCAGGTCCCTTCAACCGATCAAACTCTTCCTGTGACACGCCTTGCTTGGCGAGATCGGCGGCGATGGCCAAACCCAGAGCACTCAACTCCCGCGACTTTGCCGGATCGAAGGGCGTGACCATGCCGACGAACGCAAAATCGCGTTGCACCGCATCGCGAAACACCCGGGCATCGTTGGCATAGTTCGCTCCCAGCGTCTCGCGCAGCACGAGCGTCGCGCGATCTCGCACGATATCCGTCGCCAGTGCCAGCGCCGCATTGCTTTTCGGTTCGTCCGGGAGCAACACCGGCCAGAGCAGACAGGAAAGAGACGTACTGGCCTGCAACTCCCAGGAGCCTTCGACGCGTAACGGCTTCGACGGAATCGCCAACGGGCGACCGTGCTTGATATCGTTGCGGGCCGGCAAGGTGCCAACCGTCGCACCGGCAAATCGGAGAACATCGGCAACGGCGACATCACCGACGACGCCGATCTCCAGAGCGCTCGTGAGAATATAGTTTCGCAGCCATCGCTCCGTTTTCTCCCTCGCCGCATCGTTGGCAAACAACTGCGGTGGGTTCAAGGCGACGCGTCGATCCTCACCGCTGTACGCCATCAGCGCCGCCCGCAGCCCGAGGAGACTCGAGCTCGTAGCCATGGCCTGGTGCTGTCCGGCGTAACTGGAGAGTGCGACCTGGTAATGCTCCTGATCGAGGGCCAAATCCGACAACACGGCGGTCAGGAACTGAAAGGAGAATTCCAGCTCCCGCGCGGGTCCGGTCACCGTAAAAACGGGCGTGCCGTTCTGAACGTTGAACTGCGGCTCAAGCCCGCGCAGCCGTAACAACCGCGTGATTTCGAGCTGGCTCTGCCGGCGAAGATTGCTGCTGAGCAGAAGCTGGCCAGCCAGCTCGGCAATTCCACCATACTCGGCCGGCACATCGGAATAGTTGTGTGGAAAAACCACCCGCATCCGGAAGCGCTCCGGCTCAAACGCGGTCGGTCGGATGTTAATCCGGGCGCCATTGGCAAACGCGGCGAGCGTCAGGTCGAGGTCCGCCACGTGCTCGCTTCTTGCCACCGCGGCAGGATCTCCAAAGGTTTGATACTGGAACTTGAGCGTTTTCTCCGCCGTCGAGCTCCCCGCTACGTTTCGCTGTGAACTCTTCTGGTAAGCGGCCGCAAGCCGGTCCGGTTTCACCGCGTTGCCCGGCGCGGAGAGCAGTATCAGATGAAGTGAATTCTGGGGGAACATCCGGCCGAGCTCTGCCGTCACCTCCGCCGCGTCAATCGATCGGATCGCAATCCCCTCTTCCCGCAGGGCCACTTTGGGCGGTTGCCACGTCCGTCCCGTCATGATCTCGCGCGAAATTTCTTCCGCCAACTGACTGGCCGAACGGCCCGGAAGATCCACCACGCGATTCTGGACATGGGTGAGCTGCCCGGCGGCAGCTTCATCAATCTCCGACTTTGCAAAACCCACCGATTGAGCCCGGCGGAGTTCCGATTCGAGCAGGTCGACCGCCTGACGCCAATCTTCGGGACCAGTTCCCTGCTCCAGGCCATGTTGAACGTAGGGGCCAAATGGCAGGGGCTGGAACGTCACGCGTGGTGGCCCAAGATGGGTGAGGTCAACTCGCTCGCGACGCGCGCGAACCCGCGAGGACAGCGCCGCGGTGGCGAGTCGCTGAACAAGTTCCTGCCGCCGTCCTTCCACCGAATCCGGCGGACGACGCGCGATGTGGAACAGCTGGATATCGCTGCCCTTGGCTGATGGTGTCTCAACGGTTTCGGCTTTGACGCCGGCGAATTCGGGTGGCGCCGGCACAGGCGCCGGTGCACTCGGGGTGGAAGACGCGACCATGGATCCGAACGCGGCGTTGATCTTCTTCACCGCAGCCTCCTCGTCGATGGGCCCGACCAGCACGACCGTCATTCGCTCTGGACGATAGTGCTGCTGGTAAAACGCCCGCAGGTCATCGGCCGTTGCACGTTCCAATTGTTGCGGTTCTCCGCCCACGCTGCGGCGAGGAAGCGAAGTGCCCGCATAGATTAATGCGAGCAGCTGGTTATTGACGCGCTGTCTCGCATCGTCGCGCATGCTCAGCTCGCTCAGCACGACCCTTGATTCACGGGCAACCTCATCGGGTGGAAAAAGAATGCCGTCCGCGTAATCGCGCATGAGTTCGAGTCCGCGGTCCAATTCGCCCGTGCGGTCTGCCGGCAAGTCGAGCAGATAGCTCGTGAACGTGTAGCCAGTATTCGCATTCAGATCGGCGCCGGAGCGCATCCCCAAAGTTTGAAACAGCTGCCGCACGGTGCCGGGCGGATGATGCCGAGTGCCATTGAAAGCCATGTGTTCAACAAAGTGCGCGAATCCACGCTGGTCATCGCGCTCATCGAGCGAGCCCGCGTGTACCAGCAAACGGAGACCAATATCTCCTTTGAGCGAAGAGCTCGGGACGACGACGTAGCGAAGTCCATTCGCCAGTTCACCGGAATGGACGACAATGTCCGGCGCGACGACCACCGGCGGAGTCTGCGCATGGGTCAGCGACGCGACGAAAAACAAACCCAGTCCCACCCAACGCCGTGCGAGGTACATCCGCCGAAGTCAACGGGTTCGCGTGAGGTAAACGCAAGGCCAGAGCACTCGACCTGAGTCAATTCACCGCGATCCACAACCAACCCGAACGCCGTACGCGCCCTTCGGAAAACCGACGACACGCAACGCCCATCAGAACACCGTCAAGAAGCGAAGCGCTCGTCTCACGCTCCGTTTCCAGTTTTCCTGAGTTCCACCTTCGGATCGTCTCCGCGCCACATCGCGGCAGCTGGACATCAATGGATCGTGCTGCTAATTCGTTCCGCGTGTTGACCCACCTGGTCCAGGTGCCGAGGGCGCCCGTTTCCTTCTTCGTCGAAAACCTTTGGCTCGTCCGCGGCAGGGTCCCGACACCGTCGCGGCAAATGCTTCTGCCCGATGGCGCGTTCGTGGTGATGTTCAATCTGGGCGATCCGCAGAAACTGTGCGCCCGTGAGGACGTAAGGCGTACGACCGATTTCCACGCCAGCTGGATCTCGGGTCAGCAGACGAAACCGCTGGTGATCGAACAGAGCGGCTCGTATCACCTCATCGGCATCCGCTTCAGGCCGGGCGGCGCGTATCCCTTGTTTGGAGCTTCACTCGCCAAGTTCACCGGGCACGTCATCGAGCTGGAACATCTCTGGGGGCGCGACGCGCGCCGGCTCCGCGAGCAGCTGCACGAACAGCCGGACGATCGCTCGCTCTTGCGACACCTCGAATCGTGGCTGCAGAGCCGCCTCGACGAGCGCAATGACACCCGAATCGCCACCGCCGCCCGCTTGTTGCGTGAAGGCCGCGCGGTCGGCGCCATTGCCGCGGCATTGAATTGCAGTCGCAAGCACCTCACGCAGCAATTCACGCGGCAGGTGGGACTCACGCCCAAGGTGTATGGTCGCGTGCAGCGACTCCAGCGCGTGATCGCCTGGATTGGCCAGCGGCCTTCGGTCACGTGGTCCGACGCTGCGTTGAGCAACGGCTTTTACGATCAGGCGCACCTGGTGAACGAATTTCAGGATCTCGCAGGGCTGTCACCGAATGACTACCTGGCGCGGCGAACCCCTTATCTCGGCTATCTCAATGTCGCCTGACGAGGTACCATTTTTCCAATACAACGGCCACCCTCCTGCTAAACTCGGCTCGCTTCCATGAAGAAACACCTGCTCACCTGCCTCTTTTTTTTCGCCTCGGGCGTCGCTGCGATGTCAGCCGACACGGCTTCGCCACTCGCTCCCGTCGCTTCACTCGTCGGTGGCGTCTGGCGCGCCGACGTCCCGGTCAAGGAGGGTCAACCGCCCATGCAACTGGAAGCGCGTTTTACCTGGGCCGAGAACCAGCAGGCGATTCGCTTTAGTTCGGCCTTTGTTCGCGCGGGCAAACCGGCGCCCTACACCGACGGATTCTACGCGTGGAATGCCACGAAAGGAAAACTCGCCCTCTACTACACCGATTCACAGGGCGGACTTACCGAAGGCCTCGTGACCGATGAAGCAGGCGTGTTGATCAACGACCTTACCGTCTTCGAAAAAGGCGGGGCAACGACGCCGGTCCGCAGCCGCATGACCAAAATCGGCGACGACACGTTCACCAACGAGATCTTTCTGAAGAAGGACGGCAAGTGGGCGCCGTTCATCATGGTCCGCTATATTCGCCAGAAATAGCCGGCGCCGCTCGCTCGCGAGCCGCGATCCCATCTAGACCGCGATCTCCGCGCCTCTGAGCGCCAGTCCATCTCGCGCTCGGACGCTGACGTTCACCCGCCAGAGCAGGAACCCGCAAAGCAGCACCCCGAGGCCGGCGAACATCAAAATTAAACTGCTGTCGACCTTGGCGTCGCGGAGGGCTCCGACTCCATAGATCGCCAAACCTCCGGTGATGGCGGTACAGCCGTTGAGCAGGCCCATGGCCGTTGCACGAAAGCGCGCATCCACAATCAGGCAGATGATCGGCATGGTGTTCGCCCCGAGAAATCCCATGGCGAGTCCATATGCGCTCAGACTGAGAAAGACGAAACCGATATGCGGCGACCAACCCGTGAGCAAGAAGACCGGCGACGCCAGCATGATGGCAACCGCGGGAATGATGATACGCGCGCGGCGATTCGTGACGCTCCACCGATCCGACCAAAAGCCGCCGCTCAACAACCCGGTCGTCTGAAAAACGTAGAGAAACCCGAGTGAGGACAACCCAGCTGCACCCTGGCCCAACTTGAATTGCTCACGCATCACCGTGGGCATCCACGCGATAATGATCCAACTCACGGCACCTTGAATCGCCATGCAACCGAGCATCAAATAAAATGGTCCCGGCCGGCTCAGACTCCGCAACGCCTCGCCGAAGCTGATCTTCGCCGCGGGTTGCGGGGTGGACGATGGACTGAGTTGCTCGCGCGGCGCGTCACGCAAAAGAAAATACAGCAGCACGCCGAGACCCAGCCCCGGCGCGCCTAGCACCAGATACGAGTAACGCCAGGAATGCGTCTCCGCCAGCCACCCTCCCACCCCGCCCATCGTGGAGCCGCAAATCATCCCGGTCAGGTGAATGCCCGTCGCAAGCGCGCGGGTGGCGCCGCGGTGGAAATCAACAATCAACGCCACCGCCGCCGGGATATAGAAAGCCTGGCTCAGCCCAAGTAATGCCCGCAACACCGCGATGTGCTCAAACGTTGCGGCATAAGCGGTCAGGACCGTGATCAACGACCAGGCGAAGACGCTCCCGACCACGACGAGTCGGCGGCTGAAGCGGTCGGCCAGGAAGCCGCCCGCCGGAGACGCCAGCGCATAAAACCAAAGGAACGACGACGTGAGCAGACCGAACTGCGCATCGGTCATGTGAATGTCCGCTATGACCGACGCCCGCATCGTCGTCAGCATGGTGCGGGTCATGTAGTTCGAGCCGCCCGCCAGCCACAGCAGCACGACCGTGATCCAGGCGACCGTCAGCCAGCTCTTGCGCGCGTCAACTGATCCCGGAGAGGGCCGGAAATTCATTGTGGAAGATCAGACGACCGAACCGCTCGACGGTCGATCGGGAAAATCAGGTCAAGTGCCACGAACCGAGTCGCAATAACGGCAGCGCCGGCCGACGTCGCATCACGCGAAGCCGGCCGGCGCGGAAGTGAACAAGGGTGCGCTGTTAGAATTTGTAGGTCGTTTGGAAGCTGAAGGTGCGCGGGTCAACGGCGTCCACAAGTCCGACGCCTTGCGCGCCGATCGGATATTTCTTGTCGAGTAAGTTCGCGCAATCGAGGCGGAACGTCCAGTTACGATTGAACTGATACGACGCGAACAGGTTCATCAGCACCTCCTGCTTCAACTTGAAAACGGAGTTGCCGCTGCTGTTCTTTGGCAACGCCGCGCCGCCCGGCAGCACGAGTCCACTCATCGTGAACCACTTGCCACCGGCCCGCTGGGCGCCACCGCCGATCGCGAACCCTTTCATCGTGGTGTCTCGCGAGAAGTCGTAGCGACCGAAGAGGCTCCAGGAATTCTCCACGGTCCCCGTGATCGTATTGCCATTTTGGTCATGCACCGTGCCCATGTAAGCCGTACCGACAACCTGGAGACCAGGAAGCGGCGCGATGGCCATCGACGCGTCCCAGCCCTTCGACGTGGTTGAGCCGATTGGAATGTAATAGTTGAGTCCGGCCACGTTGAGCGCCGGGAATGCGGCTAATATCGCCTGGTTTGTCAGCGTCATCTTGTAGAGCGCCGCCGACGCCGAGATCTTTCCATCCATGAAGCTGGCCTTCACACCCACCTCGTCACTCTTGCCCAACACAGACGGCAACGGCGAGTTATCGTAAGTGACGCCAACGGCCGGGTTAAACGTGGTCGATTGCGAGACGTAGGCCGTCAACTCCTTGGTGAGATTGAGGACGGCGGCGTAACGATGCAGCAGCTCGTTGGCATTGGAGTCAGTGGCCGTGAACGGATTGCGCAGCGCCAGATTCGTGTCGGTCACGGTTTCGATGTTCGAGTAGGTGAAGCCACCCGCGAGCGTCAGCCGGCCGGGGATGATCTCGAGGGTCTCCATGAAGTACCCGTTCGAAACATACTGCTTCGTTCGCGTGCCGGGATTAGCGGGCGGCGTGTACGAATCAACCGGTGGAATAACGATCGAGTTGATCGCCGCAGCATCGCCGATCGCAATCGTCACCGGCGTGCCGAGCCAGAACGCACTGATGCCGGTTTGATCGTGAATATTAAAGCCGAACGCCGTCGTGGCCGGGAATCGGCCCATGATGTTGTACTTTCCGGATACGTCGGACTGGACGTCGAGTGCATCCTGCCAGCCACTATTTCGGCGCACCGTGTAGGTCATGGTGTTGTTGTTCCAGTTGACGGTCGTTGGAAACGCGGTGGAACCAAAGCGACGCACGTTGAAGAATGCGCCCTGCGTTTTCACCTGCCAGTTGTCAGAGATGATCTGCGTCCAGCTCAAGCGCACATCATGCTGTTCATCCGTGTCGGTGTTGCCGCGCGGACTGTTTTGGTTGCGATGACCGAGGCCGGTGTACAAGCCGCCGTCCGGGGTGAGAATTCCCGTGCCACCTGGGAGATAGTGAAACTTCAGCGCGCCATACTGCAGGACCACACGCGTGTCGTTCCAGTCGAGCGAGAGATTCGGGAAAATGCCGTAGCGATCGTCCTTTGAGTTATAGAACGGACCTTGACCGGATTGAACAATGCCTTCCACGCGGCCGGTAAACTTGGCGTCGCCCACCTGGCCAAGGGGCTCGTTGACATCGAACGTGAACGTCTGGCGGCCCCATTGTTGAATCCGCTCGTCAAAAATTGCCTGCCGCACGCCGGGCAGTGGCTTCTTCGTGGTTTGCAGCACGAGACCGCCGAGCGAGGCCAGCGGGTACAACACCTGTTGGGGTCCCTTGATGACCTGGTAGGTATCGATGTAGGTGTTGTCCGATAAGCCGATACCGGACGCCTGCGGAACATCATCGGTGTACGGATTGCCGATACGCGAACCACGCGACAAAATGGCCGGCCCGCGGTAGTAAGGAACCAGACCGGCGTACGCCAGAATGTCGGAAGCGTTATGCGATCCGATGTCCTTAATCATGTCGCTCGTCACGACGATGATCTGGGCCGGAAGCTTCATCAACTGATCGGAAGTCTTGAGGGCTGAGGCGGAGTTACCGGCGGTATAGCCTTGCCCCTGCGTCGTACGGACCTCGAACGCCGACATCCGGATGACGGCGTCCCCCTGGCTACCCGTTTCGGTGGTCGAGGACTGATCGTCGCCTGACGTGGCTCGCGGCGCGGGCCTCTGCGTCGCCCGAGGCGACGCCGCGGGTGCTGCCGGCGCTGCTGGAGCGCCTTTGAGTGCCGCGATCTCGGCGTCACGGGCGGCCAGCGTGGCCTTCAACGCCGCGATGGTCGCTTGAAGTTCTTCCGTGGAGCCGGCGGGAGGAGTTTGGGCGTACGATGGTAACGAAAGAACGAATGCGGCGGTCAGGATAACGGCGCAAAGCCGCGGTGTGGCCTTAATCAGTTTGTAGAAGGTCATGCGGGATTAGGTTCCGCAGAGCACATGCCAACGGAAGCGTCCAGCAGCTGACAAATAAAATGACACCTTTGCGCAGCCGCGGTTTCGGCCGCAGAGTTAAGCACGCGAAACGCCCGCCCTCTGAGCTCCGGTAACGTCCGACGAGCGCACCGCATTATTGTACCCGGGTTGATACTACGCGCGAGCACTTTGGAGTGCGGCGGCTCGACGCCGCTTTGGGTCGGCCGGCTCGACGGCCGACGATCGCGCAGGCGACCCGTCGAGCCGGGTCGTCGAAAGCGGTGTCGAGACCACCGCACTCCAGAGTCGATCGGCGGCGTTTCAGTTCCCAACGCCCGCGGCTCTCAACTTTCGCTGAGCTCCTCCTGTTCACGGAAATGACAGGAGCTCGCGTCTTCATTTCTTGATGACTTGATCCTCATCGTGCTTTAACGCGCTCACCGCGACTTTTCCCTTCTGACTCTCACCTCCGATGCCGACTCGTCTTCAAGCTGTAAACATCGACTGCAATTTCGACTACGCCTATGAGCGCCGCCGCTTGGACGCGGCCGGTATCGACCTCGTGGAGCGAAAATGTCCGACCGAGGACGAGATCATCGCGGCGTGCGCGAATGCTGATGCCGTGATTGTCGAAGGCGCGAAGACTCCGCTGACCGCGCGCGTGATCAACGCATTGCCTCGCTGCCGGGTGATCGCAAAATACGCCGTGGGCGTCGACAACATCGATATCGCAGCCGCCACCCAAGCCGGGATCGTCGTCGCGAACGCGGCCGACTACTGCACCGAGGAGGTTTCAGACCATACGGTCGCCTTGTTACTCGGCGCCGCACGGCGGGTCGTAGCGATGGACCGGTTTGTGCGAGCAGGGCAATGGGCCGGATTTACCCGCCTGCACCCGCTCCGAAGAGTGAGTCAGCTGACGCTGGGTTTGATTGGACTTGGACGAATCGCGCGGGCAACCGTCCGAAAAATGGCGGGCTTCCGTTTGAGGATCATTGCGACCGATCCCTACATTGGCGCGCAGGCGTCCGAGCCCGGCGTGGAAATTGTGACGATGGATCAGCTCTTGCGCGAAGCGGACCTGATTTCCGTTCATGTACCGCTGACACCCGAGACGCGCGGACTTTTGAATCGCTCCCTGTTTCAAAAGATGAAGCCCACGACGATCGTGGTAAACACGAGTCGCGGACCGGTGATCGATCAGGAAGCCTTGATCCATGCCCTCCGCGAAAAGTGGATCGCCGGCGCCGCGCTGGATGTCGTGGAAGAAGAGCCCCTCCCCCTTGATAGTCCGTTGCGGGATTTTGAGCAGGTGATTCTCACCCCGCACAACGCAGCTGACTCAACCGATTCCATGATGCACGTCCGGCGCACGGTCGTGGATTCGGTGGAAGCCGTGTTGGGTGGATCGTGGCCACCGTTTCCGGTGAATCCAAACGTTTCGCCGCGCGCGCCGCTGCAAGCTTGGCGGGAAATCAATACCTCCTGAGCCGAATCGCCGCGATCGGTAAGCTCCGGCGATTCGCCGGAACTACCGGCGCGCGCTCAGGTGATCCTCGCCGTCCGTCAGCCATTCCAGATTGAATCGAGCGAAGGTGATTTTCTCGTACGGTGTCTTTTCACCGCTCTCATAGAGACAGGCCGGAGTTTGGTCGGCCAGGACGGTGAGGCACGAATACGCCGAGGGACCGGTGTGAAGCGATTTCGCCACCGGCCAGGTCTGGCCTTCATCGTAGCTGATTCTTACCGTCATATTTTTCCGCTCGAGACTCGCCGGGTTGGCGAACATCAAACGGCTCCGGTCGTGGGTCAGCGCGTTCGTGTAAGTCTGGAGACTGCCTTGGCAGCGCGGCTCAATCAGCGCCGCGTCCTCTTTCACCTCGGACCACGTCAGGCCGGCGTCATGACTGCGCGCAACTTTCCGATGGTTGCCCTGCAGCCCACGCAGGTTGAGCAGCAACGTGCCGTCGGCCAGTTCAACCACCTGACATTCGTTGGTTCCGCCCTCGACGATGGCCGCCTTGCCCATTTTCCAAGTCACACCGTGGTCGTCGCTATAACTCAGATACGAGGCACCAAATACCGGTGTCGTTCTCGGCTGGTGATAGTCGGCATAGTAGCGCGGGATGACGAGCCGGCCACTCCGCAGCTGCAAACCGCAGCCGATACCGGTGGAGCCGGCGCTCCATTCGGGCTTCTTCACCATCGGCGTAAGGTCGATTGGCTTTGACCAGGTGACGCCATCGTCATCGCTCTTGATGGCTTTGAACTGAAACGTGGCGCCTTCCAATCCAGGCAGGGCATTCGCACTCCCCACGCCTTCTGGCGCGTAGACGCTGAAAATCCACAGCGTGCCCGTCGTGCGATCGACCACGCCGCACGAATCCGCCACGGCTCCGTTCCCGTTCTCGGCGAGCGTTTGCAGGGCACCCCACGTGCGGCCGCCATCCCGGCTCCGCTTGAGCACGAGATTGATCTTGTTGGGCGGATCACCCGCGCGAGTCATCCGCGCATCACAAAAGGCCAGCAGCGTCCCGGAGTTCGACGTGATCAGACCCGGGATGCGGTACTCGAACACGCCATCCTGTCCGGCGACAAACAAATCGGTCTGCTCAATGAACGCCTTGCCGGCTGGTGCAGCTTGAATCGACACGCACAAAATGAGAGGGAGGAATGGCCGCAGCAGTCGCACGGCCCAGCGCGCCTCCGAGTGAGTGGGGTTGGCAGAAACGTTCATAAAAGAAATGTGGGGGTTGCCAGACTGCGTTCAGCCTCCGGCGGGATGATGGAGACCGGCTCCTTACGCGAAACTATCGGTGCCCGGTCAATGCAAATACGGGTTGCGCATTGAGCCCGTCACCGAAACTTGCCCCTGCACGAGCGACGGCGCGCGGTCTGCCGGGAAGTTGTCATTTTATTTGTCAGCCTCTGGCTTCTTTTGAAATGGACGCGTTGCCCAATCGTCCGTCCATGAAATTTGCTTTGCCGCAGCGCGACCAGGTTTGGTCCGCTTCTCCCACGCCGTTTCTGACGAACGGCGACGTCGATGTGCGCTCCGTGCAACGGATGATCGCCCATCACGTCGATTTGGGCGTGAGCGGTATCATGTTGGCGGGGACGTGCGGCGAGGGGCCCTGGCTGCGGGACCGGGATCGCGAAACGTTGGTCCGCTCGGCGGTGGAGGCGGCGAAAGGCAAACTCCTCCTCGCACTGCAGGTCACCGATAATTCCGCAGTGCGGGTGCTCGATAATATCGACCAGGCAGCCGCGTGGGGCGTGGAACTTGCCGTCGTCGCCGCGCCTTCGTTTTTTCTCAACGCCACACCGGAGCGGATTTTTCAGCACTATCGCGCCATTGCTCGCCGTACGGCCCTGCCACTCGGATTGTACGATCGTGGCGCCGGCAGTCCGTACGTCGTCCGTGAGGCCGACCTGACGGAGCTGCTTGCAGAGCCGAACATCGTGGTGGTCAAAGACAGCGCCCAGCAGCCGTCGCGGCGTAAAGCCTATCTCGCCGCCCGCGATCACCGACCTGAATTGATTTTGTTCTCCGGGTCTGAATTTGACTGCGTGGAATATCTCGAGGCGGGCTACGACGGACTGTTGCTCGGGGGCGGGATCTTCAACGCCATCCTGGCGCGCAAGCTCACCGCCGCCGTCCGGGCAAACGATCTCAAGACGGCCAACCAGCTCCAGGACCGGATGAACGATTTGATGTACCGCGTCTATGGCGGAAAGAAAATCGAATGCTGGATGACCGGATTAAAGGAGCTGCTGGTTCAGCTCGGAGTCTTCTCCACCAACGTGAATCTGCTCGAGTACCCGCTCACGGCGCTGTGCCAGCAGCAGATCCACGATGCGGTGAGCGGAAACGACGCGCTTAACTATCGTGACGACCTCCTGGTCAAGCGGCGCAGCTTCAGTCCACTCGCCGTTTAGCGGCCGCCCTTCCAGCACGCGCCGAACCCGGTCAGCACGTTCCGCTTGAGCTCGTCTGCGGTCCACCATTTCGGCGCTTTTGATTGGGCCATCGTTGTTGCCTGCGGATTCCTTCTCCTCGGGATCGGGCTGTACTACTCGAGGCGCCAACGCACGACGGAGGACTATTTCGTTGCCGGTCGAAACCAGCATCCGATCCTCGCCGGCGTCTCGTTGTTCGCCGCCTTGTTCACGCTGGTCGCGTTCATCGGTGTACCGGGCGAAGTGATTCAAAACGGTCCGGTTCTCGTGATCGCGTCCGTTTGCGTGCTGCCCTTCAGCTACTTCATCATCGGGCGGTTTTTGATCCCGGCGTTCATGCGCCTGCCCATCACGAGTGGCTATGAGCTGCTCGACTCCCGACTCGGGCGTTCCGTGCGCCTGACCGCGTCGCTCACGTTTATCTGTGTGCGCCTCGTTTGGATGGCATTGATCCTCTATGCCGCCGCCGCCGTGTTGATCAACGTCACCGGCTGCGACCGTCGCTGGCTGTCCGTCATCGCCGCGGCGATCGGCACGATCGCCACGCTCTACACGCTCGCCGGCGGTATTCAGGCGGTGATGACGACCGCGGTGCTGGAGTTTGCCCTCCTGCTCCTGGGCGCGGCCCTGACAGTTGCCCTCGTCTGCTTCCGCACGGGCGGGGTGGCGATCTGGTGGCCGGACGTCGCTCCGGCCCACTGGTCGCCGCAGCCGTTCATCAGCCTGGACCCGCACATCCGGGTGACCGCAGTCGGAACGTTCATTTCCTATTTCATCTCCACCGTTTGCGCGGGCGGCTCCGACCAGGTCGCGATCCAACGCTATCTCACAACGCGCAACGCCGCGGCCGCACGTCGGGCGGTGCTCTTCGGTCACCTGACCGTCGGCACTATTCTGCTCAGTCTCGGCGTCGTTGGCGCTGCCCTGCTCGGCTACTACCGGTTGTTTCCGAACGAACTCCCACCGGGTCTGGATTTGGCGCACGCCGGGGACGGACTGTTTCCCTACTTCCTCAGCCACGCGTTGCCCGCCGGAGTTTCTGGTCTGGTCGTAGCCGGTTTGCTGACGTCGGCTGTGTCCGGCATCAGTCCCAGCATCAACTCCGTGATCGCCGTCGCCAATCAGGAGTTCATCGCACGCTGGTCGAAAACCGGCGCGCTCACCGAGGCCGCCAAGATCCGCGCAGCGAGATTGTTTTCACTGGCCATTGGCGTGCTGATCATCAGCGGGAGCCTGGCGATCGGACGCGTGCAGGGAAACCTGATCGAAGTCTCGAGCAAGACCGTGAACGTATTTTTCTATCCGATGTTCGGGCTGTTCTTCCTCGCGCTCTTTGTGCGCTTCGCCACCGCCACCGGAGCAATCCTCGGCGCCATCTACGGACTTAGCGCCGGCATCGTGTGTGGGTATTGGGATGTCCTCACGGGTTTCCCCAAACTGAGCTTCCAATGGATTGGACCGATCTCGCTGTTGGTTACGCTCACCGCGGGTTGCGCGTTCAGCCTGATGTCGGCGAACACTCCCTCATCACGCCGGCGATGGACCCTCAGCGGTTGCGCGCTCGCGGGCTTGGCGTGCGCCATCGCGGGGGTGATGCAGTTGCGAACGTAATTTTACCACGCCGCCCGGAGTGCTGATATCGATCAGGTCACAGTGCGCTGCGGTCATTCCCGAAGCCGCACGTTCAAGATGGTCAGCGCCGCTCCCACTCGAGTGTCGTTCCCTGGCCCGTCCAGCAGTGCCGCATACGTCGGCAGCTCGTTCGTTGTCACTTGCGAACGCAGGCCATGCGACGCTTCGAACCGTGCGTCCGCCGTCCCCGTGGCCAGGACGCGCTCCAGCGCGGCGCGCCAGTCGTTGAGGCGGGCCGGATCGGCGTTGAGCGTTACGGCCGCACTCAGTAAAAACGGATACGCCTTGGTTTCCGGAGACTCAGCCTTGGCGGCCTTGGCCAACGCGCGCAGGGCCTGCGCATCCGTTTCGCCGAGGAGCCGTAATGCGTAGGCGGCAATCAGACGCGCCGTCACGTCCTGCGACTCGAGCAAGGCCGTGAACCCATCCAGCGTTCCCGGCCCACCCGCCAGCCGCAGCGCCCACAGCGGCAACCCGCGATCCGCCGCCGATGACGCCTGTTGCAATGCCTGCCGCACGCGCTCCAGCGTCGCTCCGGTCAGCCGAGTTCGAAGCTTGCACAAAGTTTCCAGCGCCTGCGGTCGATCCGGCGCCGTCGAATTGAGATAGATCTTCTCCACCTCCGCGACGCAGGCTTCCCGCTCCGCGATCGTGGGTGAGGTATTTGCCAGAACGCGCCACACGCCGACCCGATACGGCAGCGCGTCAACCGTTGCACGCAGCGCGAGAAATTTTTCCCGCATCGCGATCGCCTCACCGCCAGCGACCAGCGCCTCGGCCGCATGGATTTTCACCCAACTCTCCTCTTGATCGAAAACGTCGTGCAGCGCGGTTTTCGCGCGCTTCGCCAGCTCGTCCTCGGGGGCGCAAAGCCACGGCAGACTCATCCGGCGAATGCACAGCCAGCTCGTCTTTTCCGGCGTGGCGCCGTTCGCCATGTAAGCGAGCAACACAGCGTCGCCGGTGAAATGAATCGCGGTATAACAATAGTCGCGTTGCGGATCATTCTCCAGCAGTCGCTGCGCCCGCCACGTTACGCCCCGATCCGCAGAGATCGATGCGACCAGCGGAGTTCGCCCACTGTACGTGCGCGGCGTCAGCACAAAGGGGAACTGACCCGAGTAGTCGGTGAACACCGCCAGCAGGTGATCAGACTGGGGCAGCCGCTTGATACTGGCCGGTGAAGCCGGTGAACGGAGCTGCGTCGGCGTTGGCGCACTCCACGTTTCGCCCCGATCCGCCGACCGGAATCCGTATTGAAAACCCTGATCCGTACGCGCCCACGAAAATAGCGAGCCGTCCGTGAGCTCAACCACGCCCGGCTCCTGCAAGCCCGTCTTGCTCGCCACGGGGATCGTCCACCACGTCCGCGATTCCTTCCAGGTCGCGCCGTCGTCATCGGAATAATACCACAGATCAATCGCGCGAAGATCGACGCCCCACTCGATATCGTCGGTCGACTTCAATCCGCGATGAAAGGCGAGCGGCATGATCAAACGGCCCGTCGAGGTTTGAATGACGCGATCGTTGTTGAGCACGAAATACCCCGGCGCATCGATCAAGCTGCGTGGCGCCGACCAGGTTTCACCGTCGTCCTCAGATATTCGCAGGTACGGCCGGCAATCGAGAGTGCCGTGCTTGATCGCCGAAAACAGCGCGAGTTTGCCGCTGGCGAGACGGAGCAGCGAAACGCTCATCTCCATCGTGTTGGGTTCCGGGACGAAGAGCACACGCGGTTCGCTCCAGCTTTTCCCCTGATCATCGGAGACGACTTGCGCGATCCGGCACGGACTGAAATCCGAGTGGCCACCCGAAAATTGAGAGTAGCAGAAAACGATCCGGCCTGAGCGCAGCGTGGCGAACGCGCCCTCGGAATTGCGCGGATGCTCCGCCGTCGCCGCAATTGTGAGCGCCAGCACATTCACCGGCTCCGCCGCGGCGACCGCACGGCAACCGAGCAGCAGAGCGCCAACAACAGCCAATCGTTTTAACATCACGACTGGGCGGCTCATGCGCGTGGCACCTGCAACGACGTCAGCGGCACCCGGCGAATCCGCAATCGCGACAAACGCCCGATCTGATCGTTGCCCGCGCAGTACGCGAGCAGGACCGCGTCATCCGTAAAATGAATCGCCGTGTAGCAATACCATCCGGCGAGATCCTCCTCGATCAGCTGCGGAGCCACCCAGGTTTTAGCGCCGTCCGTCGAAAACGCTGCCACCAGCGGCGAGCGCTGCTTGGGACTCTTCGGCGCGGCCACGCGACCGGAGTGATCGTTGTAGACCACCATCAACGTATCAGACTTGGGCAGACGTTTGATGCTCGCGGGTGAGTTCGGCGATTTCAGCGGCGTCACCACGGGCGCACTCCACGTCAGGCCATTGTCTCGCGAGCTAAACCCATATTGCGCTCCCTGATCAGTCCGAGCCCAGCCGAACAGTGAACCGTCCGCCAACTGCACGACGCCCGGCTCCTGCAAGCCCGATTCACTCACCACCGGAATTCCCCACCAGTTCGCTGACTCCTTCCAGGTTGCACCTTCGTCATCGGAATAAAACCACATCGAAATCGCCCGCGAATCCCATGAGTTCCGGTCGTCGGCCGCACCCCGCGTGCGATGGAAACCCAGCGGCATGATCAACCGCCCGCTCGCCGTCTGAACGATGCGGTCATTGTTCAGCACAAAATATCCCGGCGCATCGATCACCACCCTGGGCTCCGACCACGTGACCCCTTCATCGCCGGAAACCGACATGACCGGATGGCAGTCCAGCCACTTTGTTTTCTTCACACAGTGGAACCGCAGGAGCTTTCCGCTGGCGAGCCGCAGAAACGAGACGCTCATGATGTTCTGATAGGCGCCGGTAGGCACGACGACGCGCGGTGCACTCCACGTGCGGCCTTGATCGTCCGAAAAGATTTCAGCGATGGCGGACGGACTGTGGTCTTCCTGTCCACCGGAAAAGAGGGAGTAGTCGAAAAGGATGCGCCCAGAGCGCAATGTCACAAACGCGCCTTCCGTGCTGCGGGGATGTTCTGCGGTTGGATCAAGATCATGCACTCCAGGTGCAGGTGTTGCGGCGGTCACCGCAGCGAGCCCGCACACGGCGACGCCGAGCATTAATCCGAAGACTCGCGCGAGCTTGGCTGCGCGTGGCCAGTCACGGTTGACCTTCCTCAACCTCACGTCGTTCAAGTCGGCCGGGGAAACGGGAAACAAAGAAGCGAAAGGAGTCATTGGATAAGGGGTACGTTCGTGGATCCGAAGCTAAAGGTTGGACAGGCTATCAAAAAAACTGACATGTTCCGTTTTCAGTGAAGTCCGGAGCAGCCGCATTTTCTGAGTTTCGCCGCGCGAGTATCGCGGATCAGGCGACCGTCGCCCTTCGCGAATCGATTCGCCAAGGCGCTTGGGGCGACCTCTTGCCGGGTGAGCACGAACTCGCGCGTCGACTGAGTATCAGCCGCCCGACCGTCCGCGCCGCGCTGGCCCGGCTCGCCGATGACGGAATTGTCACGATCAAGAAAGGCTGTCGTACGCGCCTCTGCGCAACGGGTCGCCGCAGTCTCGCCACCGCTCCTCCCACCGTCTGTCTCGTTGTCCCTTCGTCCCGCGATTCGCTGGGCTACAGCGGACATCCAGTGCTGATGGAGATGCGGGCGCAATTTGCGGTGCAGGGCGTGGGTTGGGAGGAGGTCTTCGATCGCTCGCTGGGCGGACGTCATCCCGAAGCCCGGCTGGCCAACATCGTGAATGGTCGACGACATGTCTGCTGGATCCTGGTCGGAGCATCCGCCACGATGCAACGGTGGTTCGCGCAAGCGCGGGTACCCACGCTGGTCCTCGGCTCATGCCATGCGGGAGTCGAGTTGCCCTCTGTGGATGTAAACTACTACGCGATCGGGTGGCATGCCGCGGGTTGTCTGGCCAAGTATGGCCACCAACGCGTCGCGCTCATTTTACCGCAACGTCCGCTGCCCGGCGACTTGGCGTGTCTGCGAGGCGTGGCCGAATACCTTCACCAGCGCGAGCGGCCGATCACGGCGATTCAGGTGACGGCCGGACCGAGCCGCTCCGGTTTGCTGGCGAAGTTGGATGGCCTGCTGAAAGGGCCCAATCCAGCTACGGCCATTCTGTGTATCCATGTCGAGCATGTGCTAATGGTGCTCGTGCATCTGCTGCAATCAGGACGTCGCGTGCCGAAAGACGTGTCGCTGCTGTGCCGGGAAACGCAGACGTCGCTCGATCTCGCACTGCCGGAGATCACGCGCTATCGCAGCCCAGCCGTGAAGCAGGCCCATCACGCCGTGCGGATCGCGCAGAGCATGCTCGCCGGCCACCACGTCACTCATACGCCCAATCTCATTTTCCCAGCCTTCGTACCGGGAACGACCCTCGCGCGAATCGTTCCGACGCCCTTGACCGCCGCTGCCGCCGGATAATTCGGTCGTGGTCGGATCCGTGGGGCCGCCGATGCACGCGATGGGGAGTGGGCAAGTATTCTGACCACGACAATTCGGTTCCCGTTCAGCGGTGCTTCCCGCACTCAAATCCATTGATGATACCGGCGGCGAACGCATCCTCTCCCTGCCGGCTGACGTGCTGGCGAACGACGCCGGATCCCGCCCGAACGTTCGCCGGTTTCATCTGAATCATGTCATCTGCTCGTCCGCTCATCCTGATTATCGGCTGCGGTTCCATCGGCGAACGTCATGTGCGAACGTTTCTCGCGACCGGCCGCGTCGACGTGATCGCGTGCGACAATCGACCGTTGATTCTCCAGCAGATGGCGGAGCGCTATGGCGTTGTCACGGTGACCGACTGGTCCCGCGCCCTGGAAGACGCGTCAATCGTGGGAGTCGTCATCGCGACCCCCGCGCCCTCCCATGTTGCCATTGCGCAGCGCTGTCTGGAGTCCGGTCGACACGTGCTGATTGAAAAGCCGCTCTCGCTGACGCTCACGGGCATCGACGATCTTGTGACCGCCCACGCGCGGAGCGGACGCTTTGTCGGCGTGGCTTACGTGCTCCACTTTCTACCGGCGCTTCAGGCTGCGCGCCATTTCCTGCTGGATCGTCCCTTCGGCGAAGTTCGCCAGATTGCGATCAACACCGGACAGCATTTTCCGTTCTTCCGACCGGCGTACCGCGAAATCTACTACGCCGACCGGACCCAGGGCGGCGGCGCGATTCAAGATGCGCTCACCCACATGGCCAACGCGGTGGAGTGGATCGTCGGACCGACGACGCGGGTCTTCTGTGACGCCGCTCATCAGGTGCTCGAAGGCGTGACCGTCGAGGACACCGTCAATGTCACGGCCCGGAACGGAAACGCGCTCGTCAGTTACGCCCTGAACCAGTGGCAGGCGCCCAACGAAACCCGCTGGGACATCCATTGTGAAACCGGCACGATTCGAATCGAGTTTCACGCCCAGCGCTGGGGTGAACTGACGCGTGGAGCAACTGGGTGGACGTGGCACGCCGCGCCCGTGGCTGAGCGTGACGAAATCTACACCGCGCAAGCTCGCGCGTTTCTCGATGGCTGTGCCGGCCAGAAAACCCTCCTCTGCACCTTGGAGGAAGGAGTGCAGACGCTCCGGTTCAATCTCGCTGCCCTTGCATCCTGGCAAAATGGCCTCCCGCACGAACTATGAGCACGCCGTCCCCTCTCCGTCCCGCTGAGTTTTCTCTTTCGGAAAAAATCGTCGTCCTCACCGGTGGCGCCGGTCTTTACGGACGTGGGCTTGCCGCGCAACTCGCCGCCGCTGGCGCGACGCTCGTGCTCGCTTCCCGCAATCGTGAAGCGCTCGAAGGCGTCGCGCGCGAGGAGCAGGCTCTCGGTCGAGTCGTGCACGCTCGGACGCTCGATCAAGCGGACGAGCGTTCGATTCTACAGTTGCGCGACGACGTCATGAATGAATTTGGCCGGATCGACGGTCTGGTGAACAACGCGGTGGCGCGACCGATGAAAACGGCCGACGCACCGCTGGCCGACTGGGAAGCTTCCATGAAGACAAATGCGACGGGACTGTTCGCCATCAGCCGAGCCTTCGGTGAAGTGATGGCGACACGATCGTCGGGCAGTATCGTCAACATTGGTTCGATTCAGGGAATGGTCGGTCCCGATTACTCGCTCTACGAAGGGCTCAACATGCATGCGATTCCCGACTATTTCTTTCACAAGGCGGGAATGGTGAACCTGACGCGATTCTTTGCGGCGCACTACGGACCCCGGGGCGTGCGCGTGAACTGTCTTTCGCCGGGAGGGTTCTTCAGCGGGCAGAATCCGACGTTCGTCGAGCGCTACGCCAAGGCCACTTTTCTGCGACGGATGGCGGAAGACGGAGATCTCGGCGGACCAGTCATCTTCCTCTTGAGCGAAGCGGCCCGCTACGTGACGGGGGTGAATCTGCCCGTCGATGGCGGTTATACCGCGCACTGAACTATTTCACCATGACCCTTTCTCGCCTCTATCCCTCCGCCCCGCCGCTCAGTCGACTCTGCCTCGGCGCGGCAACCTTTGGCCGTGAGATCGACCAGGTGGCTGCGTTCATGTTGATGGATCACGCACGGGCCAAAGGCATCACCTTAATCGATACCGCGACGAACTACTCGGCCGGCGCTTCGGAAACGATTGTGGGCGCCTGGCTGGCTGCCCGCCGACCCGATCCAAGCGCGCTGATGGTCGCGACGAAAATCTATCCGCCGTATACTCCTGACGCGATCGATGCGGCCGTGACCGCGAGCGCGGGACGAATCGGCGTCAAAACCATCGACGTGCTTTACCTGCACAAATGGGATGCGACCGCAGAAACTCCCGAAGCCATGAAAACGCTTCATCAACTGGTGGAAAGCGGCCGCGTCCGAGCGTTGGGGGTGAGCAATTTCAACGCCGCCCAACTCAAAACCGTCCTCGCGTTGCAAGCGGACGCAGGCTCAACGCGTTTTCGCCTGCTCCAGAATAACAACAACCTCGCGATTCGCGATGTCGATGTCCCACTGCGTGCCCTATGCGTCGCGCACGATATTGCGATCGTCACGTACAGTCCGCTCGGCGCCGGCTTTTTGACGGGGAAGCACCGGCAAGGCATCGAACCGGGTTCGCGTTTCGCCGTATCGCCCGGTCACCGCGACGTGTATTTACATCCGCTGGCCGAACAACGTCTGGCTCGACTGGCGGACATCTCGGCTCGTACTCGCTATTCGATGACGGAGCTCGCGCTGGCTTGGGCGATTCACCATCCGGGAGTTTCGTCGGTGCTGGTGGGTGGACGCGGTCCTCAGCACATTGATCAGGCGCTCTCGGCCGCCGCGCTCAATTTGCCGGAGATTTTTGCGGAACTCGAACGCGACTAGCTCCGCGCGATGAAAGCTGCTCTCCTCGGGCTCGCCCACCCCCACTCCGCCATCCTGCTGGCGACGCTCGAGAACCTGCCGGAAATTACGAGCATCTCGCTCTGGGATGCGGATCCGGCGGTGGTGGTCGCGCAATCCGCGTTATCGTCTCACCCGAAGGTTCAGCGGTTCACCTCGGACCTCGACACCGTCCTCGGTCAGCCTGACCTGCACTTCGCGATCGTGGCGGTACCAAATCATTTAGCGGCAGGCGTGACGCACCGCGTGCTCACCGCGGGCAAACACGTTCTGTGCGAAAAGCCGGTCGGGTTCACCTCGGCGGAAATCGAAGCCTTGCAGGACGCTGTCACGAAATCGGGCGTTGTCGCGAGTGTCCTCTATACCCGCCGCGCGCATCCCTGCGTCGTGGCCGCGCGCGACCTCGTTCGGTCGGGAGCGTTGGGCCCGCTGTTTTCGATGGAGGTGCGTTTCCTGACCACGCAGGTGAAGTTTCGCGATCCAAGTTCATGGTTGTTCCAGCGCCGTGAAGCCGGCGGCGGGATTCTGCTCTGGCTGGGATGTCACTGCCTCGACCTGCTCCATTACGTGACGGGCGACGAGATCACCGACGTCGGCGCCTTCCTCACGACGCGCTCGCCTGAGTCGATCGATGTGGAGGACACGGCCGCCCTCACGTTGAAATTCCGCTCCGGCGCGATCGGCACGTTTCACGCCGGCTACACGCTCGCGTACAGTGGCGAAGGCTACGTCAACCTGAGCGGCTATGACTCATACCTTGGGTTCAACGGTCAGGCCGGCCGGGTGGTCTGGCCTGACTTGAAGCCGCATCTTCTCGTTGAAAGCCCACCCTCACCCGGGCGCGCCGCAGTCCGCGAGGAAACCTTCGCCGTACCTCCATCGACCTCGTACGGCGGTCAGGCCGGAGAAGATTTCTTCCGCCAATTTCTCGCTGCAATCGAGGGCCGTGGCTCGCCTCCGACCACGTTCGCCGATGCGCTGCGAACCGCCCGGATCATCGAAGCGGCGGAAACGTCCGCGCGCACCGGACGCATTGTTCACCTGTAATCCCGAATGCTTCACTCCTCTCGTCTGCCATCACCAATATCCCACCGATGATCGCCCGTCGCCTCATGTTCAGCTCGTCGCCGGCTCACGTGGAACTGGAGACGTTTGAGCTCCCGCAACCCGCTCTGGGAGAAGTCTTGGTCCGCAACACGCGCACGCATGTGAGCGCGGGCAGTGAAACGAATTTCCTGCGCTTCGGTCCTCAATCGTATGGACTGCCCGACGGCGCCACCCGGGCAAATATTGGATACATGACTGCGGGTCAGATCGTCGCGGTCGGCAGCGACGTGAAAGGATTTGCCGTCGGCGATCGCGTCACGACGGGTGCGGCCCATGCCAGTCACTCGGTGATTGCAATCACTCCGACGGCGATGATCGATCGCATTCCCGACGGCGTGTCCGACGATGTGGCCGGGTTCGTCGCGCTCGGCGATGTGGCGCTGCATGGCGTGAGGCGGGCTCAGCTGCAAATCGACCAGTCAGTCGCGGTGTTTGGAATGGGACTGGTGGGTCAGCTGGTGCTCCAGTTCGCCGCGCTGTCCGGAGCGCACCCGCTGATCGCCGTGGATCTCATCGATGCCCGGCTGCGCACCGCTCGGGAACTGGGCGCCACGCACACGATCAATCCCACGCGCGAAGACGTGGTGGCGCGGGTCAAAGAAATCACCGGCGGCACGGGAGCCGAGGCGGTCTTTCATTGCGCAGGAGCTGCCAGCATCCTGCAGCAAACGATGGAGTGCGCCGCCGATCGCGGGACCGTGGTGTTGACGGGAAGTCCGCCCGGTACCGCGACCATTCGCCTCAAAGAGGAATTGCTCCGCAAGGAACTCGTGCTGACGGGCACCTACGAAAGTGGCTTGATGCAGTCACACGTGTACTGGCGCTGGACGCGTCAGCGCAATCGTCAGGCTTTTCTCCGGCTGCTGGCCGAAAAGAAACTACGGCTGGATCCATTGCTGACTCACATCGTTCCGGCCGCCGCGGCGACCGACACGTACCGGATGATCCTGGAGAAAAGCGACGGTTGGCTGGGCGTCGTGTTCAACTGGGTGTGATCTGCGGCAATGGCGTCACTGCGACGCGCCGCCTCATTTCGCCGGCGCCGTACGATCCGTGCGAAGGCACATCAGCAACAGGATCGAACCGACAAACCCGATCGCGCCGAACTGAAAGATCCGCACGACACTGATGTGCGCATCGCGCAGCATGCCGCCGGCATAAATGGCAAGCCCACCAATCGTACACGCACACATGCTGAGAATGCCCCATGCGGTGGCCCGATAACGAGCGTCACAGATGAGCGTCAGAATCGGCATCATGTTGGTATCGGCGAAAGATTTGAAGAGGCCAAACGACACCAGGCCGACGACCGCGAGCCACAGCACCGACGTGGAGGAAATCAGCAGAATGCTCGGCACCGCCATGCCGAGGCCAACCATGACCACATAGACAGGAGCGCGTGGACTGCGGCGACTCCACCGATCCGCCCAAAAGCCACCCACAATCACGCCAAGGAACGACGCGGATTGCAGCGAGACGGTGCCGATCATCCCGGCCTCGCCCTGACCGAGCTGGAAATGCTCCTTCAGGTACGTGGGCATCCACGCGAGAATCGACCAGGCCGCGGTGCCCAGGCAACTCCAGTAGACCACGACAATCAGAAAATCGCGCCGGCCGAGCAGGCTCTTGAAGGCATCGAACAACCGAATACGAGGTACGATCGCGTTCGCTACGGTTCCCTGGACCGGAGGCAAATCACGCAAGAAGACCATCAACACCACCGCCACGCCAAGACCCAGCTGCCCAAAGAGGAGAAACGCATAGTTCCACCCATGGGAATCCGCGAGCCAGCCGCCCAATCCGCCCAAGGCACTTCCCGCCATGATGCCGCTCATGTTGATGCCATTGGCCAGGGAGCGGCTGCCGCCCGGGTGGTAATCGGAAATCAACGCGACCGCCGCCGGGATGTAGCAAACCTCGCTGACCGCCAGCAGCGCTCGCGTCAGCAACAGTTGATCGAAGGACGTGGCGAAGCCCGTCGCCCACGTCACGGCCGACCACGCGACGACACTGCCAATGATCACGCGCGTGCGTCCAATCCGGTCAGCGAGAAACCCGGCAAAGGGACTCAGCACGGCATAGATCAGCAGGAACACCGTCGTGAGCAGCCCGTATTGCGCATCGGTCATCGGAATCTTTTCCAACACCGATGACCGCATCGTCGTGATCATCACGCGATCCAGGTAATTGATACACCCGGGCAACCACAGCAACGCGACCACGAACCATGCGCGGGCGGAAACGGAGAGTTTGCCCGAGGCCATCGCGCTCACGCGTCCGCCCGCTCGAACGGGAGTTGGGCAACGATTTCACGCGCGATGGCGAGTGACGCTGTCGCGGCTGGGCTGGGGGCATTGAGCACGTGCAAGGCTCGAGGTCGCCGTTCGATCCAAAAATCCTGAATCAAGGTCCCGTCGTTCTGCATCGCCTGGGCGCGGACCCCTGCGCCGCCGGGCATCAGATCGTCCGGCGCCAGCTCTGGCACCAGTTTTTGCAGCATCCGACAAGCCCGCGTCTTGCTCGCTGAGTTCAAGACTTCATCCCAACACAGCTGGGGGTGACGCCGCAGGAATCGCCACAGCCCGGGAAACCCGAGCGCATCAGCCGTATCGCGCGCGGAAACCTTACTCCACGAGTAGCCCTCGCGAGCCAGCGCCAGCACGGCGTTTGGTCCGGCTTCCACGCCGCCATGAATCATCCGCGTGAAATGCACGCCCAGAAAGGGAAACTGCGGGTTCGGCACGGGATAAACCAGATTCCTCACCAGCCTTTGCGCGGAGGGTTTGAGCAAAAAATATTCGCCGCGAAACGGCACGATGCGGACTTCGCGCTTCACGCCCGCCAAAGCGGCGATCCGGTCGGAAAACAAACCGGCGCAGTTGATGAAGTAATCCGCAGGATACGCGCCCGAGGTGGTTTCGATCGTCCACTCCCGCTCATGTTCTCGAATGGCCGTGACCCGACTGGATAATTTTACCGCGCCACCCGCCCCCTCAATCTCGCGCTGCAGCGCCGCGCAGACCGCAGGATAATCCACGATCCCCTCCTCCGGTACGTGAATCGCGGCCTTACCCGCCACATGCGGTTCCACCTCTTTGAGCTGCTCAGGGGAGAGCCGGCGGAGGTCGCGCAGACCGTTAGCCGTGCCGCGTTCCCACAGCGTCTGCAGCAGCGGCACTTCCGCCTCGGTCGTCGCCACCACCACTTTCCCACAGATCTCATGCGGGATCCGATGCTGCTCACAAAACGCCGTCATCAGGCGGATCCCGCTCACGGCCAGGCGCGCCTTGAGTGAACCTGGTTTGTAGTAAAGACCCGCGTGCAACACCCCGCTGTTGTGCGAACTCTGGTGCCGGCCGACCGCCGACTCTTTCTCCAACAGAGTGACCTGGAAGCCCGGCCATGTTCTTAGAACCTCACGAGCGACGGCGAGTCCGACCACACCGCCGCCGATCACGATCAGCCGCGAGGGCAACTTTCTCACGAGCGAGTCCGATCTCCTCCCGTGAGATCCACCCATCGTTTGCCCGCCGACGACGTGAGCATCGCCATGCAGGCTTGGACGCCCGCGCGACCATCGAGCGCACTGCCGACCAATCCCGCGCGTCCCTCAATCACGTCGATGAACGACGCCAGCTGATCACAGTACGCCTGCATCCGCACATCCGCGAACGCCGTATCCGCGCCTTCATGCTTCACCGCGGGCTGAGTCGACATCACGCGCCAGCCTTTCTCGTCGGATAACTTCAGCTCACCGTACGGGTCGAGATCCAGCAGGCCCGTACTTCCGATGATTCTGAAGCGAAAGTCTTCTCCCGGAAAGGAAGGCGCGGGCAACGCACGGCTGGAGAAGAGCGAGCACATCGTTCCGTTGGAAAATTCCATCAAGGCCATCGTCGTATCTTCTACTTTCAGATCGGGCAGGAAGGTGCGACACAAAGCCGAGACCGCGGTCACATCCCCGTTCGTATACCAACGTAGCAAATCGATCGCGTGCGGCGTACTGTTGATGAGGTGTCCCACGCTCGCCGGGTCGTTCCACCATTCCCAGTTACCGCCAAAACCACCCGCTTTGATCGCTCCCGCAAACATCGGCATCGAAACCTGCACCGCGAGAAGTTTGCCGATGATACCGGCGGCAATCAGCTCCTTCGCACGCGCATTGTTGACCCGAAACCGTTGCTGATAGCCGACCGCCAAAACTTTCTTACTTCGACCGGCTGCAACAATCATCCGATCGCAGTCCGCCACCGACGTGGCCAACGGTTTCTCCACCAAGACATGTTTCCCCTGCTCCAGGCCGAGTATCGCCTCAGCCACGTGCAGATGGTGGGGCGTCGTGATGATCACCGCATCCAGATCCGTGCGACAAAGCAGCTCGGGCATCGAGGCGACGTGCGCCGCCTGATATTTTTCCGCCAATCCCGGAGCCCGACTGCCACCGGCGATGGCGATGAGTTCCGCATTGGGCAGCCGTTTGATGGCTTCCGCATGCGTGCGGCCCATGAATCCAGAACCGAGAACGCCGAATCGAATTTTTTTCATAAAAAGAGCAGGAGCGTTCAGCCGCCGTCCGAGGCGCGTGGTAGAGAAACCTGAAGTTCGCCCGCCATCTCAACGAGTCGCGACCACAACTTGAGCGGAACGGGAATGCCTTCGCGTTCACGAATCTTCTCGCAGCGCCACTCGGGTTCACCTGCCAGCAACACTTCATCATAACCGTCCGCCGGCTTGGACGCTTTCACCAAACCAGCCAGCCGATCCATTCGCTGCTCAAACTCACCGGCCGGCAGGAAACGAACGGGGTCGATCGCGATGAAGGTGTGACTGATACCCAGCGGATCTCCGCCGGTCCGGTAGACCGGCAGCTCCGTCGTCATGGCTCCGCCACTTAAGCCAGAACACAGAATCTCGACCATCATCGCGAGAGCCGTTCCTTTGTACCCGCCGATCGGAGTCGGCGAACCGCGCTGGGCTGCGGCCGTCTCGGAGGTCGGCCTGCCGACGGCATCGAGAAAGCCCCACGACGTCGGGATCGCGGTCTGATTGAGGTGAGACGCATGGGTCAATTTACCCAACGCAACGGTCGTGGTCGCCATGTCGAGCAACCAGCGACTCGACGGACCATCGCCCGGCACTGCAACGCAGAGCGGATTGGTTCCGAGGATGGCGGTTCGTCCCTGCCACGGGGCCACGGCCGGACACGCATTGCTCATGACGATGCCGATGAAGCCGGCCCGCCCGAGTTTCTCGCCCCACCAGGCGCCCGCACCAAAGTGATTGGAGTGACTCGTCACGACGACGGCCACGCCCAGCGTTTTCGCGATCCGGATGGCGTGGTCCGTACAGCGATCCGCGACCACCTGCCCAAGGCCATTCTCACCGTCGTACCGCAGGCAGACGCCGTCCTCACGCACCACCCGTCCGCTGGCCGGCACATTGATGCCACCCGCCCGCAGTTGCTGGATGTAAGTCACGATCATCTGAATACCGTGAGAATCCACCCCGCGGAGATTCGCGGCCACGAGGGATTCTGCGACGATTCGCGCGTGACTCTCGGCGACGCCCAGTGCAACGAGCAACTGACGGCAAAACACCCGGAGCGCCTCGGCGGAAAACCGCGCGGTCACGGCCGCGGCATCGGAAGACGAAGAAGGTTGGGACATGTAATTTTGTTAAGCGCCCAGTTGCCACGCCCTCACCGCCACCGTGCGTTTACCCGCCATGATTTCTCCTGAGACGAAAATCCATTCACCTTGGTGGAAAATCGGCGATGAACATACGACGGACTCCGGCCAGCGCTCCGGCCACAAACACCATTGGTAGCGATGGACGTCGAAGTACACAATATCCTCGGGCACACGACGGTCGCGCGGGACCTTTCCCACCTGTCGACCATCGACTCCACCACAAATGAAAACTCGATCAGGCCTGGTGCTCACCGGTGCAGGCGACGGCGCGGCTACGGTTGACCACGGTAGATCCGGCAGTTTCTCCCACTCGCCCGAGAGCCGATAACGGTACGCGTCAGTCAGATAGTTCAAGCGCTGTTGCCCGTCCTCGGCAGTGGACATTTCCAATCCGCTCATGACGTAGATTTCCTGATTCAGCGCCGCGATCACGCACAAAGCGCGCGAGGGGCCCGGCCACGCGGGCAGCTTCTGCCAGCCGTCGGCGAGCTGGTCCAAGTCCAAGCGGAAAAAACTACTCGTGCTCACTCGCGTCCCACGAATCTCGTAACCGCCCGCCAGGTACACCGTGCGATCAAGGATGACGGCGGTCGCACTGGTCAATGCGATCGGTAGCGACGGAGCCGGCACCGAGATGACGTCGCTCCCGTTCCAACGCAGAAAGAATGCATCCCCAAAGAGCCCCGTCGCATTCTCGCCTCCCACGACCAGAACGCCCTCGTCCACCGAGACGACGGCCGAATACGCGCGCGGTTGCGGCAACCGGCCGAGCGATCGCCAACTCGACGCGCCGTCGGGCAGCACGAAAAGGTCATCGTAGAATCGCTTAACGCCGTTTTCCCAGGGCGGCTGATCAGGGAAATTCGCACCGCCAGCAGACATCAGCACGCCGCCATGCACTCCGGCGATGGGCGCCGCGACTCCAGGCTGGAGTGGATAATCAGGCAAATGTCGCCAGCCAACAGCTGAAGAAGGCTGCGTCGACAGGGAGAACCGAAGACCGCGGCAAACCGCTCCGCCTGCACCGTCCGAGATCACATAGGCGGCCACGACCTCGTCCGTTAACACACAGACCGCCGCCGCGAGTACGTGGGCATCGGGCGAATCGTCTGCGAACGCCACATCCGTCCAGCCGTCGCCCGCCTGCCGACTCACGATCAAGCCCGCGCCCGGAAATTTCGCCGGTATGCCCGTCAGCCTGCGCCCCGAACGCAAAGCGATCTTCGTGTTCGCCGGCCCCGACCACGCGAGCACGCTTTCCGGCAGACGCTCGGATTGAACCACGTCCTCCACGATGTCTCCGGCGCGCCATGATCTCGGAGCGGACCACGCGTCGACTCCGAACTCACTGGTCATCTGCAGTCGCTCACCGGCTCGGTTGATCCACGTGATCTGCCATCGCTGGCCGCCTGCCGCGACTCCCGCTGTCGGTACCGTATTCGACGCGATCTCTCCGACGAGGAAAGAGGCAACAGGGATCAGGGTGTCACTCATGAAAGATTGGTCCGCCAAGCTCACTTCTCCTGAAACTTCATCGAGTAGAGATCGGCGTCACGCATCACTACCCGGAACCGAATGGGTTGGCCCGCCAGCGCGGAAACATCGGAGCGGTCCGCCCACGTCACCGTACGATCGATACTATCCCCGAACAGCTCATCACAGTCGTTGACGGAAAACCCGGGCAGCGGTCGGTCATTCGCACCGAGCAGCTCCACCTTGATCGAGCCGGCCGCGGACGTCGCAAAATTCACCGTCAAAGTTCGACCTTTGAACGTCACTGGTTTGCTCACGAATTCGCCGGGGGTGCCGGTCGCGTGCAGCGACATGAAGCCGTCCATTCGCAGCGTGTAGCGGCGCAGCCGAGTGGGACCTTTCCAATGATCATCGTGGATGTAGAGTGAAAGTTCCGGCTCGGCGGTCGGATCTTCCGCCGGCGTCTCCAACAGGCCAAGTCCAACGAACCCATCGCCGTACACCCAGTTGTCGCGCCGCTGCGGACCGGGCCCGACAAACGCCTCATTCGAACGGCTGAACGTCCGACCATCTCGGCTGCTCATGAACAGTCCGTCGGTCAGTACCGTCCCGTATCGCGGCGAAAACAACATCCGACGCTGACGGTGTGCTGGATCCGGCAAGCTCCGCAGAGCGGCCGGAGAATAGGTTCGATCCACATAGCGCGCCGGAAAGCCCACGAACAGGTGCGGAGCGCGAAAATACGGCTGCACCACATTGATGTAGAGAGCCTCATCCGGTGAGTTCACGTACGTGAGCCGCTCCGGTTCCGACCACGTGCGAAAGTCGGCCGACGTCGTGACGAGAATATCCCGCACGCCCGTCTTCGTGTCAGTGGTCGGTTTGCCGTCGGGACCGTGGAAATCCCGGATGTAACACCAATACGTGTTTCGCAGCGGATCCCAGAACGCGTTGTTCTGCGTATCGAACTTCCCACGAGTGATCACGGGCTGTTCCGACAAGGTGCTCCAGTGAAGTCCATCCGTCGACTTCAGCGCGAACAATCCACCCGGTCCCGCGACCATCGCTTTGTAACGCTCTTCTTTCGGGCAGTCCGGGTTCGTGTCTTTGAACGGCGTGAAGTTGTCGAGCTGCGGTCCGGACCACACGATGTTGTTCTGCTTCGAACCATGAAACTCGAACAACCCGAGCTCAGGGCGCGTCCAGTGAATCCCATCTTTGCTTTCCGCGTAGCACGCGTACGTGGGACGCCGTCCCGGTACCGCGGGATCAAATTGAAGTTTCGTCCCGTCCGCGTTGGTGAGCTCCGCGGCCATATAGTACATCCGGATAACATCTGGCTCACGGATGAAGACTTCGAAGTCGCTCCCACTCCCTTCCCAAGGCGCGTCACGCACCATGACGAACTCCTTTGGCGTGGGGCTGTGCAGCTTCAGCTCCAGATTGCTTTTTCGGGCGATCAGGAACTCGTCGACAAACAACTCTCGCCGCGATCCCAGTTCGATCGGTGTTTCAGCTGCGTACAGATGAGATCCGCCGGTTGAGAGGGCAGTCGCAACCATCAGGGTCACAACGCTGGCGCGCCAAAGAGTTGGAGTTTTCATCGGGCGCGATTCGAGGACCAGGCAACCGGCTTATTCGAGAGTTTGAGACGCGTAGACATCACCATCCGTGAGCACAAAGGCAGATGCACGGCTTGATCAGCCGATACGCTCGCTCCGGGCCCTATTAACCTACGAAGTGGCATGCTCAGCTTTTCCGCCAACAACAAAGCCGATCACCTGGTAACATTACTTACCCGGTCGGCGCAGATTCCTGCTCGCGCGCCGGAGGTTCAACCAGGTGCTCGCGCAAAATCACCTCCGCCAGTCGGGTTGCGACAAGATCATGACCTCGTTGGTTCGGGTGAATTCCGTCCGCCAGCAGAGGTTCCGAGCTGTGCGCAACATGATCCCGGTGCTCCTTCATCACATCGACCAATGGCAGACGGATGTCCGCAGCGATTTGCCGCACTCGCTCAGCATATCGATTCAGATTCACGTTCAGACCATCAGGGTCCGCGACGTCGTAAGGCGGCCGCCCATACAGCTCGACGAGACGAGGCGTCCAACTCAGTGGATTCGGCGTCATGAGCACCACCCGAATGCCACGTCGTTGCAGCACATCGACCCACCTTTTCAAATTCGCCGTGTAGCGCTCGATTGGCACCCGCGGTTGATCCGCCGGCGGCGTCTTCCACACGTCAATCGTGGCATCGTTGATCCCAAATTGAATGACCACCAGATCCGGGTGACGCGCGATCACATCGGCCTCGAGACGGGCGTTCGCCTCATCCGTGTTGTTCCCGCGCACGCCTGCATTGATCACCCGGACCGGTACACCCAGGCGCTGGGTGAGTTCGTCCTGCAGCAACGTTCCGTACACGCGAACCCCGTCTCTTGGTGCAGTCGTCGAATCGCCAAACACCACGAGGGTCGGCACTCGCGCCGTCGTCGCGCGAAGCGTGACCACCGTCGCGAGCCACATGCAGCACGCGCAGATCAGAACTTTTACTGTCATGATGGAATTTCCGCCCTGCAGTTGTTGAGTTGAGGGTGACGAACAACTCGGGACCCGCGCAACGCTACGTCAACTGGTAAGAACAATTCTCCGGTTCCGAGCCGAGTTCCCGCATTGCGAGAGCGGATTTCGCGTCCTCAACTTCTGCTATGCGGCCACTGTCACCGCGACCACTATGCGTGCCTCATTGATTCGTTCCCGATTGCGGCAGGGACAAGTTGTCCGAATCGCCGCGCTCTATTACCCCAACGCCATGATGCCGGCTCATGCGGCCAAGGCCGGCTTCGATGCCTTGTGGCTCGATGCGGAACACAACACGTGGGACCGACGCGAGATTCAACGCCTCGCCGCCCTCCACCATCTGGCCAACATTGATTGTCTCGTGCGCACCGGCAGTCGCAATCCCAACGAGCTCTACCACCTGCTCGAAGATGGTGTCACGGCATTGATGATACCACTCGTGAATACGCCCGAGGACGCCGCCGCCCTCGCCGCCGCCGTGAAGTTTCCGCCGCTCGGCCAGCGCGGGGTCGACGGGGCCAGTCTGGACAATGATTTTTATACCAAGGGAACGGAGAAGTACACCGAGCAGGCGAACGCCGAGACGTTCCTCATGCTCCAGATCGAGTCGCCGGAAGCCCTGGCCAACGTTGACCGGATTGCCGCGACGCCCGGCGTGGACGGACTGTTCATCGGTCCCGGTGATCTCGCGCTGCGCCTCGGGTGTGCGGTCGATTGGAATCATCCCCAGATGAAGGCCGCCGAAGACGCGGTGGCAGCCGCGGCGGCGCGCCACGGCATTGCCTGGGGTCGCCCCGCCGGAACCGTTGAGCAAATCGCTCACGTCGTCGCCAAAGGCGGAAAGCTCATCGCGCACGGCAGCGATTTCGGCGCTGTCATGACCATGCTCCCCGTTTACGCGAAAAACCTCGCCGACGGTTGCGCGAAAAAGTGACCGCGCCCGCGGACCGTGTAGGGGCGTTGCTCGCCGACGCCCGATCGGTTGAACGACGCCCGATTGTCGAACGACGACCAGTCTCGCAAACGCTAACGCTCGGAGGACGTCGGCAAACGACGCCACTAGCTGCTGACCGCTTGCCGCACCCCGGCACAAAATTCCGCGAAGCTACCGACGAGCGGAGTTGAGGCCTCACCCGTTAACCGCAGCAACGAGCGCTCGTCTTTGAAGCCAGTTCCCGTGACGAGGCACACGATGTTTTCCTCCGGGCCGACCTCTCCGCGTTCCACCGCTTGCGCCACGCCCGCAATCGCGACCGCGCCGGCGGGTTCGGAAAAAATGCCTTCCTCGCGTGCCATCCGCGCCTGCCACGACCAAACGGTTTCGTCGGCAACCGTGTAACCCTGTCCGCCCAAGGCGCGACAGGCAGTGATCACGTGATCACCGTCGAGGACACCGCCCACCTGCAGGCCACTGATGGCCGTCGTGGATTTCACCGCCACGGCTTTCGCATTCCCGGCTCGCAACGCCGACGCAATGGTGTCGTTGCCTTCCGGCTGCACGCAATGCACGCGCACCGCCGCGCCCGAATTCTGCGCCCCGCGCGCCACCGCGAGCGTCAAGCCTCCCGCGCCCGCTGGACAAAAAATACTGCACGCCGCTCCAGCGAAGCTCTCGGCAATTTCATAGGTGATCGTCTGCACGCCCGCCATCCCGCGCGGAGAAAAGGCGAACGCACTGATCTCGTATCCAGCGTCCAACTCCGTCGCCAGGCCGCCCAGACCCTGCATCACGTCCGCACTCACCGCCGGCGAGAGTCCAAACTCTTTGATGCGAATCAGGTGGGCGCCGTACGCCCGCATCTGCCGCAGCTTGCCCTCGGGAGCACCTTCCACAATCGCGAGATAACAGCGGATCCCGGCCCGCGCGCAATACGCCGCGAGCGCAGCACCCGTGTTACCACTCGAGGTGCCGAGACAAAGCCGCCGACCATCGCGCTTCAAATGCGTCACGGCCGCCGCGGCGAAACGATCCTTGTACGAGCCCGTCGGATTTCCGCCCTCGTATTTGAACCAGAGATTCTTCAATCCCAGCATCGGCCCGATGCGCTGTGAACGAACGAGTGGCGTGGCGCCCTCCCCGAGCGTAATCGCATCCTGCTCGGGCGGCGCGCCCCACTTCTCCGCATACTTCCAGATGCTCATGGGGCACTCTCCCGCCATGGGCCGCGCGCCTGGTCGACAAAGCCCGTCCGCATCACGGTGCTCACTGAACGTTTGGCCGGAATCGTCAGCAGCTCACCGCGTTTCAACAGGTCCGGAAACCGGCCAACCGGAGACGTGCTGGGTTGCAGCGTGATGAGATGCCCTTTGCCCCACAGTGGATACTGCACCGCTCCGCCACCGAGGTTCCACGACCACGCATGCGGAAAGGTCCCCAAGTCCCATTGCAGGCTGAAGCCGCGCTTCAGCCGCTCGTTCCAGATACAGCCCCAACCCGCCTCGAAATCGGTCAGTTGCACGGAGTGATCCTTTCCACTGCCCGCATCCGAAACGATGCTACAGTCCCGCATTCGGCCGCTTTCCCGCTCGGGCACATGCGGCCATTCTCCACGATACCCTGCTTTCAACTGGAGTGCCGCCGGATTGTCGGCCTGAAAAACACTCACGGTTTTCGCGGGCACAATCAACCGGGCGCCGTCCACCAACGGCCCGCCAAACGTGGGATGCTGCAACCACGCAACCGGCAGCGGCATCGTCGACCGGTTCTCCAGCGTTTCCCGCCAATGCAGCAGCGGATTCCCGCGCCGAACCGTCAGCTCACGACGATAAATCAGCGGCGTCCGCACCGACCGGCCCGCGAGCGTCACGATCAACTCGTCGCGACGGGACACCACCGACTCCACCGTCCACGGCACGGCCCGAAGCTCACCATGCGTTCCCAACGGCGCGCCGAAATAGTCACCCGCAAAAAATCCATTCGGCAGCGAGACGTACCAGCTGCCATCCATCACGTCGTAGAGATCGCTGCCACCCGACATCGGCTGATCGATCACACGCGTCCGCGGCGGCTGACCGTATTCATTCTTCCAAATGATATCGTGACCCGTCGCGCGATCGACGTAACTGCTGATCGCTCCGCCGAACGCTGGCCAAAGCTCGACCTGAAAAAACGCATTCGCTATCACGAGTCGCCGATGCCCCTCCCGAGAGATCCAGCGCGCAACTGGTTTGGAGTGCTGCCCAGCTGCCGGCCGTTGCTTCGCCCTCGGCGTTGCGTTTCTCGTTCGGACTGAACTTCGTTTCATTTTTTCCCTCATGACTGTTCGTGTCGCCAAACTGGGTCTGGAATTAAAATCGCTCGCACCAGGCTTTCATCGCCGGCGCTTCGAGGCGGGCGATGTTGGCTTTGACGCGTGGATCTGGTCCGGTGGGCCCGGCCCGGTGTTGCTGGTCAACGGCGCGACCCACGGAGATGAATACGAGGGTCCCACCCTCCTTCGCCAATGGGCGGAAACCTGGCGCCCGAATCAACTGCACGGCACGGTCGTCATGGTTCCGGTGCTCAACGAAGGCGCATTTTTCGCCGGTCAGCGCTGTCATCCCGCGGATGGCGGCAATCTGGCTCGCGCCTTCCCCGGCAATCCTTCTGGCACGGCAACGTCGCGACTGGCTCATCTGTTCGATACGCAGCTTCTCGCGCAAAGCACGCTCTACGTCGACTTGCACAGTGGCGGCTCCGCCTACGAACTGCTCCCGTGGGTCGGCTATCTGACCCGGGTTGATCAAGTCGGACGTACCCAGCGAGCCATGGCGGCGTGCTTCGACGATTTCTGGAGTTGGGCCGGACCTTTCCTTCCCGGGCGCACGCTCAGTGCCGCCCACGCGCGAAACCTTCCGGCCATTTACGTGGAATGTCGTGGCGCCGGCGGTCTTGAGCCGCGTGACCTGCGCGCCTTGAACCACGGTCTGAACAATCTTCTGCGCTGGGGCGGCTTCATTCCAGGCGGCAAGCCGACGCTCCGCCCGCAGAAACGGCGCGTGTCGACCGACGCGCAGGAAGCGCACTTGCAGGTCCACCATCCCGCACCGCACGACGGACTTTTCGTCTCCGGGATCAAGCTCGGCGCCCAGGTGCGTCGCGGTCAAACCCTGGGCGTCGTCCATAGTCTGGGCGCATCGCAGTCGTTCCCCATCAAAGCCGAGCGCAAAGGCCGCGTCGTGCTCGTCCGTTACCAGCGCTCGGTCCGCAAAGGCGATGCTCTCTTCACGCTGACTCCGATCTGATCCGAACGCTCGCGCTCCCTGCGTCTGAATCGTTCGGTGGGTGCAGCCCAAGGCAATGTGCGGGACGAAGACCACTGCGCGCGGCTTCACGCGAGTAAGCCTCCGTCAACGAGCCAGGTCGTCCCGGTGACAAACTTCGCCTGGTCTGAACAGAGAAAGGCAACGGTCTCCGCAATATCAGCGGGTTCGCCCTGGCCCAGCGGGGTTTGGTTCACGACATCTGAAACCACTCCGCGCTCCTTCATCGTTCGTTCCATCGCGACCGACGTATCCACCCGGATGTCACCCGGGGCGACGGCGATGACCCGAATCCGATCGGCCGCAAGTTCCTTGCCCATCGATTGCGCGAGGGAAGAAACCGCGGCTTTCGTCGCGGCGTAAATCATGGCTCCGCGCTGCGGTCGGACCGCGTTGATCGAAGAGATATGAACGATCACCCCGCCGCCCGACGCCTTGAGGTGTGGCACCGCTGCCTGGGAGCAAAACACCACTCCACCAAAATTGACCGCCACGATGTGATCGAAAAAATCGGGCTGGAGCGTAGCCAGATCCGACAGCGCGGGTGAGCCGGACACCGCTGCATTATTGACCAGCACATCGAGCCCCCCGAGCGCCCTCGCCGCGTCATCGATGAAGCGGCGACATTGCGCCGGATCACCGACGTCGACCGGCAGAGCGACGACGCGGTCGCCAAATTTTTCAATCAGTGGCCGGGCGATTGCGGGATCCGGCTGTCCGACCACCACCCGTCCACCGCGGGCCAGCAACGCCTCCGTGATGGCGCGGCCGATGTTCGTGGCGCCGCCAGTCACAATCGCTCGCAGCGCCTTCAAGGCAAATTTCTCCTCGTCGTAGCAGTCCAACACGAGCGGTTCGATCGAGCAGCAGAACGATTCATTGGATTTACGCGGTGTGACTCAGAGGTTCGGGCGTTTGGGGTCGGTGACGAGCGGGAGTCACTGGTCATCTGATGTAGCCAGTTGACCAGTGTTCCGATACTCAGATGGAATGCTGCAATCAAAGTCGTCGTTCGCGAGTTTATGATCAAGCCGTGTTCCAGTGCCTCAATGTTGCGCCTGTCTTCCGACGCGTGCGAGGTAGCTCTCGATGAAGGTGCGGCCGTACTCGGTCAACGGATAACCAAGGAAGCTCGCGGCCGAGCAATCGAATGCCGCTTGAGGGCCGACCGAATTTGGATGACGCGCGCCATTTCCATGGTCTCGCAACAAATCCAAACGGCCGGAGCAATCCTAGCCGTATCTACTGGTAATTTGATATGAGCAGCTTTCCCGCCTCCCTCGATATCCCTAAACGACTCTCGCTCTCCGCGCAGGCCGCGGCGTCGATGCGCAAGGCGATCGATGACGGCACGTGGAAAGAATGCCTGCCCAGCGAGCGCCGTTTGTGTGAACTGTTTCAGGTCAGTCGTCCCACCATTCGCACCGCCCTTCACCTGCTCGCCAAGGAAGGGCTGCTGGAGATTCGCCAGGGTCGTCGCAATCGACTGCTCGGTCAGCCACGCAACGGCAATAGTCGTGGCAGCCAGCTGATTGTTCTCGTCACGCACGAGCCGGTTTCGCACATGGCGCCGAGTTCCTATCAAGGCATCAGTGAAATGCGCGGCCATCTCGCCGCGCACGGTTTCACTACCGAGGTGCTCGTGTGTCCGCCACGGAGCGCCCGCACGCAGCGCGCGAAACTGGAAGCCTTCGTGCGGCAGAATCGCGTGTTCTGCTGCGTGCTGCTTTCCGTGAGCAAGGAATTGCAGCAATGGTTCGTGGAGCATTCCATGCCGGCGCTCGTGCTGGGTTCGTGCCATCAGGCGGTGAAGCTGCCGTCCTTGGACGTCGATTATCGTTCCGTCTGCCGCCATGCCGCCGGACTGTTCCTCAGCCGAGGTCACCGCCGAATCGCGCTGATCGTTCCCAACAGCGGCGTGGCGGGCGATCTCGCGAGCGAAGAAGGTTTTTGTGAAGCCGTGGCCCAGCGTCAGTCCAGCGACGAAGCCCGTGCGCTCATCGTGCGGCACAACGGCACCGCGCAGAACATCGGAACCAAGCTCGACGCGCTCTTCACCTCGGCGCATCCGCCGACGGCCTTCCTCGTCGCGAAGCCACAGCATGTTTTCATTGTCATCATCTACCTGCTGAAGCGCGGCCTGGCAGTCCCGGAGAAGATTTCATTCATGGCGCGGGACCACGACCACCTGTTCGAAACGGTCAGTCCGCCGATCTCACACTACAAATTCGTGGAGGAAACCTTCGCCGATCGGCTCTCACGGCTGATGCTGCAAATGGTGAATCAGGGCTATCTCTCCGACGAACCGAATCTGATTTTCCCCACCTACTTCGCCGGCGGAACAGTGAAGCAAGTCAGCTGAGAACAAAACGGGGTGAAATTTCAAACGTGATCGGAGACCACGGATTACGCCGATGAACACGGATTCCGAAGTGCACTCTGGCTGACTCGGACCGCCTCCCGTCACTTCAGCGAAATCCGCGGCCATCTCGCCGCAAAATGTGCCCTCGGCCCAGATCTGCAGGTCGGGATCACCCAGCGCGGTTTTCAATCCGTGCAGATCCGTGTAATCCGTGGCCTCCGATTCCGTATTCACAGCTGTCCGACTCGTGCGAAAAAGAGTCCCACCGCCGACTTTCGACGATGGGATTGTTCACGCCCGCCGCGGTGCTGTTACCAATGGTAACTGAAGATCGCGCGGAACGTGCGCGGATCGTTGGAGTAAATGATCTGACGCGCGACCGAGATGGACGCATACGTCTCATCAAAGACATTGCTCACGTTGAGCTGCACTCCCCAGTGACCCGACCGATACCCCAGCAACGCGTCCGCCGTATTGTAGCCCGGGAGGATCGCCGTGTCTGAATTTGCGAGCGCGCGTTCTGAGTTATGTTCGAAACCAAATCCAGCATAAGCGCCCTTCAGCGGCCCGTCGATGAACGTGTACTTGCCAAAGAATTTGTAATTCAACGCCTGAGGCACGGCGCGAGACAAAAACCCGGTAGCCGTTTTCGAGGTGAGATCCCCGATGCCCGCGAGCAGCGCGATCCGATTCGAAACGGCCCATGTGGCATCCGCCTCCCAGCCTTTCACACTCAGCGTTCCCGCCGGACGATTCACCAGCCGCGTCGCTCCGGACGAATCCACCACCGTCACCGGCAACAACGCGTTCTCCGTCTTCGTATCAAAATACGCATAATTAAAGATCAGCTGGTCCTTCATCAGGTTCAGCTTGGCGCCGACTTCATTGTTCTTCGGGATCTGGTTCGGCAGCTTCTCGCCCGTGATCTGATCAAATCCGTTGGGGCTGAAGGTTTCCGAGTAGTTGTAATAGATTGCCGCCGGAGCAATCGGCCGGAACACCACGCCAAGCTTCCGGCTCGTGCCCGTCCTGACATCATCGTAGACGAACACCCGGTTGATCCGGTTGAGATTGGTCGTCGTCGCCTTGTCGTAACGCGCGCCCGCCACGAAGATCAACTTGTCATTCAAAATCGAGAAGTTGTCCTGAAAAGCATACGCGTAGGCGTCACCTTTGACGGTCTGGTCAATGTTCTTGCTGACCCCAGTCTGTTGCGCGGCTGGATCACTGTAATAAACGGGATGCAGGAAATCGATTCCCGGATACAACGCAGCCACACCGATCGTCTTGGCCCATGTCTTCCCATAAAATCCATAGAGCAGGAGCGTGTTTTTGGCCGTGCCGAACGTCGAGACACCCACCAAGTCGAAGTTCGCATAGCCCGCTTCCAACGTGTCCCAGCGCTCCGTGCGCGTCCGGTTGGTGATCCGAATGCTCGCGAAGCGCGGATCGTCGAACGTCGCCGTCGTCATGTCGCCAAACTTCACGCCGGCCGCATCGTAGAATCCGTAGAGATTGGAGGCTTGCTCGTAGATGCGATTAAACCCCGTGATCTTTCCGTACCGCAGCTTGGCGCGAGCGGTCCAATCGATGGCCCCGGTCTTGAACGGTTGAGAGATATCGATGTCGAACAGGTTCTCCTCGTTGTCCCGGATGACGTCCTTGTCCGGGATGCTGAACGTTCGCGGCACGAACGTAGACAGCCCGCCGTTCTTGTCGGCGATCCAGTTGTAGCCGTTCGCTCCGCGCTTCGGCTCCAGATACGAATAGCGAACCAGGATGCTGCCGCCGCCTTCGAACTGGTACTGCCCCATCAGGCCCATCACCGAGGTGTTGTTGATCTGGCCGCGTGCCGTCTTGCCGTTTTCCGAGGCGAGGATGAACCGGTAGGTCAGTCGCTTGTTGAAGCTGACCGGTCCCGTCGTATCCAGATCGACCCGATAATCATGGTACGAACCGATCGACGCACTGACCGAAGTCTGGGCGTGAGCCTGGGGTGACTTCGTCACATTGTTCACGATGCCGCCAGAGTTCGACGAACCGTACAGCGTGCCCGCCGGACCTTTGATCAACTCGATGCGCTCGGTCAGCGCCAGATCCACCAGCGTTGCGCCCTGCAGATTATTTGTATCCGGCACGCCATCGCGGAACGTCGCACCCTGCGTGTTCTGGCCCCGCAACGTCATTTGACCGGAATTCGGCGAGCCGGCACCAGAGACGCCCGAGACGTAGCGCGCCACATAGTAGGGATCGGTGGCGCCGATGTCCTGGATGAACTCCTGGTTGATGACGACGACCGAAATCGGACTGTTCTTGATTTCGGAGTTGATGCGAGTCGCACCCACCGTGTTCACGGAGTTGTAGCCCCGGTCATTTTGACCGGTCACCATGAAAGGCGAAAGCTGGACGGGCTCGTCCTGCGGCTCGGTCGCGGTCGACGAAGCTGCGGTTTGTGCAACGGAGGGATTTACCACCGACATTACCAATCCGAGGGCTGCGAGTGTGCTCAGGAACGTTATTCTACGGTGCATGGTCTGGGGGGTTGGGGCAGGCAGGCCAGCCGACTGTGGTCGGACCGGGAGGTACTGCGGTCATCGTGAGTATCGAATCGGCGAGTCGTTCGCCAAGTCCTCGGGACTGGTCTGTTTTCCAGATCAGTGACTTACTTTCGCATGGGAACGTGGCGGGCGACCGTGGTACCCGCGATGAATGTCGGCATGATGTGCGCCTCGCTGCCCTCTGAAAGCGTGCCTTGCATCGCCTGCTTCAAGAACCGCCCGATCCGGTGGGCGAACGCTTCCGGCTCGCTCGAATATCGCGCGATCTCCGGCACGATGTGCCTGAAGTACGGTTCGTCCTCGGCCACGATGAGCGAAACATTACGCGGAATGGACAAACCCAACTGCGCCAGATGCGACAAGGTGGTGAGCAACGCATTTGATTGTTGCAGGTACAACGCCGTGGGCGGCGCCGTTCGACGACGTAGTCGGTCCAAGACCCGGCAAATGTCAGCCGCGGATCCCGCATGCTGGCACACGATGAGTTCGGCGGTCGCATGTTGCGGCAGCGCGAACGCCTCCATGAAGCCCCGCTTGCACTCCATGACTCCCGCCAGGGTCACATTCGACGAAAGCCAGGCAATCTGTTCGTGACCCTGCGCCAGCAGCTTGCCGGCCGCATGCCGTCCCACTGCGCGATAAGCCAGATCGACGGAGGGCAACTGAACATCCTCGAACGTGGAGCCGATCGCCACCACGGGAAGTCCGCGCTCCTTGAACCAAAGCTGCATCGCGTGCGTACTCAGGAGCAAACTCCAGCAGTCGTGAGGCGCTTGCTTGGTCAAACGCGCCAACGCCGCATCGCCATTTTTCCCGAAGTAGCTGGGCCCGTCATACAGATGGAGTTCGCCGCCATTGGCCTGCAGCCAAGCGCGTAAGGCGTCGATCCAAAGCGCCACGAAGGGTCGGAGGCGCCAGAGCGGCTCCGGCATAATCAGGCCGGCATGCCACTCACTCGAACTTGCTTTGCGACGCGTGCGTCCGGCTCCGCGAGCCACCACGGTGCAGGCCTGACCATGAGCAATCCGGATCACCTGCTGCCGGGCCAACGCCGTCAACGCACCGCGGAGTGTCCATCGACTCACCTGCAGTTCCTTGCAGAGCTTCCGCTCGCCCGGCAAACGCCCCTGCCAGCGTCCACTGCGGATTCCATCGAGGATCACCTCCTGCGTCTGGACGATCAGCGAGACGCGTTGAGGAACCGGATGCATGGGCGACCGTTTCGCCACTCCTCACGCGGCGCAAACCGAAAACCACGCAGTGGTCCGGAAAACAGAGCAGTGGCGTTGGCTTGGCGGCAGACCGGATTTGACTTGGGCTCGGCGGACGGAAGTGCCGCAGTCTCCCCCTGAGGTCTCGCGCCGCTCAACCGTTCTCACCATGCCCCAGTCTCTTCCGGTGTTCTCTCGCGGCCTCGTCGCCGCACCGTTCACTCCCCTTCGCCAGGATCATGCGCTCAATCTCGACGCCATCGGCCCGTGCGCAGCCGCCCTGCAGCGGAATCGAGTCACCGCCGCGTTTGTTTGCGGCACGACCGGAGAGGGCGCTTTGCTTACCACCGACGAGCGAAAGCAGGTGGCCGCGCGCTGGATGGCCGACAAACCCGCGACCCTCGGACTCATCGTCCACGTGGGTCACAATAGTTTGGCCGAAACCCAGCTGCTCGCGCGTCACGCCGAAGAGCAGGGCGCCGACGCGATTGGCGCGATTGCACCGGGCTTTTTCCAGCCGGCCACCATTGATGCGCTCGTCGATTGGTGCGCGGCCGTCGCGTCCGCCGCTCCGACGCGACCGTTCTATTACTATCACATGCCGGCGATGTCCGGAGCGAATTTCAAGATGGTGGACTTTCTCCCGCGCGCGACGGAACGCATTCCGACCTTCGCCGGCATCAAGTTCACGCACGAGAATCTTCACGACTATTCTCTAACCCTCGCCGCGGCCTCCGCATCACAAGGCATCTTGTTCGGCCGCGATGAGATTCTCCTCAGCGCGCTGGTCTTGGGCGCGCAAGGCGCGGTTGGCAGCACTTACAACTATATGGCGCCGATCTTCCATCGTTTGATCGACGCCTTTGCGGCGGGAAACATGGTGCACGCACGTCAGGAACAGCTGCACGCCCAACGTCTCATCTCGATCATGGTCGCCCACGGTGGACTGGCCGCCGGCAAGGCGATGATGGGCTTGATCGGACTCGAGTGCGGTCCGGTCCGGATGCCGCTCGCCACTCTCAACGCGGCGCAGGTTTCAGCGCTCAAGGCTGATCTGGGACGCGCTGGATTTTTCGAAGCCATTCAAACGAAGTCGCGCCCCTGAGCAGGCGACCTCGTAAACTGAATACTGCATGTCCGCCGGCTCCATCTTTGTTTACGCGCACCTTGATGTCGACGCGCGGGCTTTGCTCGACGACGCTTTGCGGGGCGTGCCAGTGACGTTTTTCGACAAGACCAAACAACCGACCGCAGAGGAACAGGCGCAGTTCCGCCAAAGCATAATCTGCTTTGGCAACGTTCCCGCAAACTGGCTGTCATCCGACCTCCCGTTGCGGTGGCTGCAGCTGGAGTCGATTGGTTTCGAGTACTATCAGCGCGCCACGGCTCTCCCCCCGCAGCTCACGATCACCAATCTCAAGGGGCTTTTCGATCGTCCCACGGCCGAAACAACCATCGCCGGCCTGCTCGCATTGTATCGCGGTGTGGACCAGCTCGTGCAGGCCCAAGCGACGAGACAGTGGGTTTCGCTCAAGGTCCGTCCGCAGACCGAAATACTCGGAGCCAAACGCGTCGTGATTCTGGGCGCTGGCTCCATCGGACGAAAGATACGGACGCTGCTCGAGGCCTTCGGCTGTTGCGTCCAGAGCTTCGCACGGACCTCCCCCCACGCGGAGTTGCAAACCCTCGAAGCGCTGGAGCCCGCGCTCGCGACGTGTGACATCGCAATTTGCTGCCTGCCGAACACGATGGAAACGCGCGGGCTGTTCAACGCGCGGCGAATCGGTCTGCTGCCGCGGTCCGCGGTCTTCGTCAACGTCGGTCGTGGCGCCGTCGTCGACGAGGCCGCGCTGATCGACGCGCTGCAACAACGACGCCTCAGCGGGGCCGTCATCGATGTCACGCTCCAGGAGCCGCTGCCGCCCACCCACGCGCTCTGGACGTGCCCGCGCACCCTCCTGCTCCAGCACACCGGCGGCGGTTACGGCGAAGAACTTTCCGACAAAGCGCGCGTCTTCCTCCGCAATCTCGCCCACTTTCAATCCGGCGAGCCGCTGGAAAATGTCATCGATCTTTCGCGCGGTTACTAGTCGACGAATCTCTCGCCACCCTCGCTCCGCTCGATCCCGTTCATGTCTCCGCCCCGCATCGTTTCCGTCCGGTCCGTGCTGCTGAGTGCACCGTATGCGGATGGGCGTGACGACCTGGAAGTGGTGCTGCACCTTCCGTCCGGCTGCCGCACCACGGGCCTTGTCGAAATCGAGCTGAGCAACGGCGTCGTCGGATTAGGCGAGGGCTACCTCGCTGTGTTTGCACCCCGCGTGTTCGAACAGATTGTTGCGCTCGTCGCACCCGCTCTGATCGGCGGTGATCCCACTGACCTCGCAACGCTGCACCGGCGGGCCAGCCTGGTGACCGGCTACTGGAGTTTGCAGGGAGCGGCTCAACATGTGATCAGCGCCGTGGAAATCGCGTTGCAGGACTGCCGGGCTCAACTGCTCGGCCTGCCCGTCTGGAAAGCGCTCGGCGCCGAGACCAACCGCCCGCTCAAACTCTACGCCAGCGGGGGTGACGCCGTCGGACCGGAACCAATGACTCGCGAGTTGGATCGTATCCAGGCTTTGGGCATTGGCCTGGTAAAGATTCGCGCCCGAGCTCACCAGGTTGACAAGACACGCTGGTGTCAGCGCTCGGGCGCGCAGCGCGGCATAGGTGTCGCGGTCGACATGACGCAGAACCTGGTCATCCCCTCGCAATCAATCGACGACATTGTCCGCTTCGTGAACGCAGGATCAGAAGCGCCCGGATCGAACGTCGCCTTTTTAGAGGAGGCGCTGGGACCCGAAGCAATCCAGCAATACCCCGCCCTCCGCGCCCGACTGCCCGGCGTCCCGATTGCCGGCGGCGAAATCGTGACGACCGCCGCTGAGCTCTGCCAACGGATCGAGCAAGGGTATTACGACATCGCCCAACCGGACGCCACGGTGATTGGTGGCATGGGCGCGGTGCTTCAGGTGTTTGCGGCCGCACAGCGTCAACGCTCGGACGTCTATGTGCATTGTTGGGGTGGACCCGTCAGCATGATGGCAAATTACCACGCGGCCATCGCCGGCGGTGGCGCCGTGGCCGAATGGCCGATCAAATCTTATGCGTTGCGAGAAGCCATGATCACCCAGCCGTGGAACATCTGTGATGGTCAGCTCACAATTCCGGATACGCCCGGCCTTGGCGTGCAACTGACGCCTGAGATTGAACGCGAATTCCCGTTCCGCGAGGACGCGGTTTATCGCTGCCTGGTTGATTCCTCCCTCGTGCCGGCGGCCGATTGGCGATAGCAATTCCCATGGCATCGACGCTTCTGAATTCTGACGGCACCACGCCCTCTGCGCCCACCGTTCCAGATACGCGACATGGCGGAGAGAGCACCGCTTCGATTTGGTCGTACGTACCCACCCTCTCGCTCGTCCGTGGGTTTTGCTATGCGTTCGTGATGATTACGTCAGCGACGTTTTTCAAAAGCATCGGCCTGCAGAACGCCGTAATCGGATATCTGTCCCTGCTCTCGCTGCCCGCGTCGCTCAAGTTCCTCTGGGCCCCCGTGGCGGACTCGTATGGCAAAAAGCGCAATTGGGCGCTCGCGGCCGGTTACGCGCATGTGATCTGCGTCAGTGCGATGGCGCTCATTCTTCTGCGCGAACCCCTGCCAGTCGGCCCGCTGATCTTCTTCTTTGCGCTCAGTGCCCTCGTCTACGGCATCTCCGATTTTGCAGGGGATGGGTTTTTTGTCTGTGCCGTACCACCGGCGGCGCGTTCCGCCGGAATTGTTCTGCTCACCGCCTTCTCCCGCGGAAGCATCGCCTTGTTGAGCGGCGTGATTTTTTGCGCCGGCTTTTTCTCTGATCACCTGCACTCCCTTCATCGCGGCTGGGCTGCGGCGCTCGGCGTCCTGAGTGGCGGAGTTTTCCTCCTGACGACGTATAACTTCTTCGCTCTACCGCGACCTGCCGCCGACCAACCGGTGCGAAGTGGCGGCTCGGTTCCTTGGCGGAAAATCTTCAACAGCTATCGCGAGACGCCGCGTTTCTGGATCGTGATGGCCTATCTCCTCACGCTCCGCCTGGGCGAGAACCTCGTCATGCGGATGTCGCAGGTGTTTTTCGTGGAAGGCCGGGACCGCGGCGGACTTGGTTTGTCCTTGCAGCAGATCTCATTCGTCGGTGCTGCCAGCCTCGCGGCTATGATCACGGGTGGCGTTCTCTCCATGGCCATCATCAAACGCTTCGGCGTCCGTCGCACGATGATCCCGCTGACCCTCGCAATGCTCGTGCCGAACGCGCTTTATTTTCTCCTGGCAGTTTACCCGTGTTACAACGGCATCACCATCCCGCTCGGCGATTCCTCGTGGCAAATTTCACAGGTCGCAATCGTCTCGGCCGTCCACTGCATCGAACATCTGGGCTATGGACTGGGGTTCACGTTCTATTTCTCCGTCGTCGTGGCGCTCTCCCACGGCACGTACCGCGCGAGCCACATGGCGTTCGGCAACGCCGTGATGCTGCTCGGAGTCATTGCGCCAAATTCCGTCGGTGGCCTGGTTCAACAAATCGTCGGGTGGCCGATTCTTTTCCTGATCGCCCTGCTCTGCTGCATCCCCGGGTTCTGCCTCACCTTTTATCTTCCCTCCGCCGTCGTCGATACCGACCAGCCGCGTCCGTCTGCCTGAGGATCGTTTCATCGCCACCGAAGCCTGGTTCCAAGCCATCACGGCGCTCACCCCCCCCAGAGTCGTGAAAACAATTTTTATGAAACTCCCCCCATTCCATCACCTACCGCAGCGCGTCCGAACCCTCTTGGCCATGGCGATCGTACCGCTTACACTTCAGCCCGCTTCCGCGGCAGAAGCGTTTCTCGAAAAAACGACCTTGTGGGAGTCAGGAGTTGACGGATACGCGCGCTATCGCATCCCCGGCATCGCCATCACCGCGAAGGGCACCGTGCTCGTCACGTGCGACGCCCGCAAGGATCCCTCGCTCGGAGATTGGTCCGATATCGATTTGTTTCTTCGCCGCAGTCCTGATCTCGGCAAAACCTGGGAAGCGCCGCAGAAGCTCGCGCATCGCGGTGTCCATCCCGGTCTGCAGGTGCAGGCCAACGCCGCGACGGTCGGCCGCAAACTCGGTGCGGCCGATCAATTTCCATTCAACAACCAGACCCTCGTGATCGATCGGAAGTCCGGCGACATTCTGTTCGTGTACTGCATCAACTATGACCGTTGCTTTCAGCGACGCAGTCGCGATGAGGGCGTGACGTGGAGCACTCCTGAGGAAATAACTGCGCCGCTCGCTGCGCTGAGAAAACTTTATCCGTTCAAGGTCTTTGCGACCGGCCCGAATCATGGCATCCAGCTCTCCAAGGGACGTTTGATCATTCCGGTCTGGCTCTCGACCGGCGGTGGACAAGGTGGTCATCGGCCATCGGTCGTAAGCTCACTTTACAGCGATGACGGTGGCGTGTCCTGGCAGGCCGGAGAGATTGCCGCGCAGGAAGTTGATCCGCTCGTCAATCCCAGCGAAACGGTCGCGGTGGAACTAGCCGGCGGAGGAGTGATGTTCAGCATGCGCACCGAATCACTGCAGCACCGCCGTGGCATCGCCTACAGTCCGGATGGAGCGACGAATTGGACGCGACCTGAATTCGTCAACGATCTCGTCGACCCCGTCTGCATGGCCGGCATCGATCGGCTTTCGTGGGCGTCGCCCACCGAGCGGAGTCGGCTGATTTATTCCTACTGCGACAACGGCACGGAAGCGGATCCGCGCAGTCCCTCCCGGTTCTTTGTGCGCAAAAACCTCACCGTGCGCCTCAGTTACGATGAAGGTCGCACGTGGCCGGTCAGCCGCGCGATCGAACCCGGGCTCGCCGGCTACAGCGACATCACCGTTGCTCCCGACCGCACGATCTTCTGTCTCTTCGAGCAAGGTAGCGCCACCGCCAATGCCACGAAGTCCCTCGTGTTGGCGCATTTCAACCTGGAGTGGCTCTCAAATAATCGCGACGCCTTCAACGTATCCGCTCCGTGAAGTCGCACCATCCTCCCTCCTACCCTCCGAAAGCCTGGATCCTCGTTTTGGGTTGCACCGCGCTGATCAGATCGATCGGCGCGACTGATGCGCCACCATCTGCCTCCGACCCGATCGTCCCGGAGGTCACGATCAACGAACACGCCGTTCCGACCAATCGATTGCCGGGTTCCTTGCTCGTCCGATCGGAGGCGGGCATTGCGACGTACCCGTGGGTCCACGCTCGCGTACTCTACGAGGCGAGCAGTCGCGAAGGCGGACTTTACGAAACTCGCGCCACGATCACGCCGGCAGGCGATTTCCTGCTGATGTTTCCGGACGGCGGACACTACGGCGGCAAGACGACCAAGGTGAATAAGCTTCTTGCGATGCGTTCGAGTGATCGCGGAAAAACCTGGAGCACGCCGAAGGAGGCATTCAATATCGACTATAATCAGCATGGTTTCATCCCGCTGATTCCCCGAGGCACGAAACGCCTTTACGCCTTCGGCACGCAACCGGTTTGGGATCAGTTCAGCGTCGAACACGGCAAAGGCGAAAACGCGCCGATTGGCTTTCGCTCTTCCGACGACGATGGCCACACGTGGTCGAAGGTCAGCCTGATCCGACCAGAAAATTTTCCCGAGTATCGCGGCATGTCCGTGATGCGCATGACTGAAACCGACCGTGGCACCTGGCTCCTGGGCACGCACGACGCCGATTGGAGTCAGCAACCGCTCCAAACGCATCTCTATCTGCTGCGCTCGACCGATCACGGTAAGACGTGGCAGCTGCTGCCGGGCAAACCGCCGCATGGCTGGCAAGCGCCCGGCTTCGGTCGCATGGACGAGGGCCGTCCGCTCGCGCTCGGTGGCGGCAACGTTCTCCTGCTGACGCGAACCCCCGAGGGTCATCTCTGGTCGAGTCGCAGCCAGGATGACGGACAGACCTGGACCGATCCAGCGCCGACGCCGTTGGTTCACCCCGACGCTCCACCGATGCTCTTCACGCTGTCGGATCAAAAGACCTTGATCGCGTTTCACCACAATCGCGCCCACACGAAATCGAGTTCACTCAGTGGCGACAACAAAGTGATGATGGCTGATCGCTCGGAGATTTGGTTTTCCACCTCCACCGATGGCGGCGTCCACTGGACGGAACCACGCTTCGTGTTGGTCAATGTGCTGGGAGAAACGCTCTCGAATCCGTGGCGAAACTACAATTGCTCGTACCTGGATGCATTCGCGACGGACGGAACCGTTCATGTGTTTCTGCCGCACCGCTGGCAGCGCGTCCTGTACCTGACCTTGCGCGAGTCGGATCTGACGAAGTTCCCGACGTCGGCTGAGCTGTGGCGGTGACGGACAGCTTTCCGAAAGAGAACCCATGAAGCCTCTTACCGCGGGGGAAATCTTCGGAAATTGGGCAACGTTGCTGCTGCCAATCAACGCCGATGACTCGATCGACTTCTCGTTATTGGAAGCGGAGGTTGATCATTTCATCGCCACGCAAGTCAACGGGGTGTACTCGAACGGCAGCGCAGGTGAGTTTTATTCCCAGACGGAAGCTGAGTTTGATCAGGTGAGTGTGATCCTTGCGGAACGCTGCGAGCGCGCCGGGCTGCCATTTCAGATTGGCGCCTGCCATATGAGCCCGCAGCTCTCTCGCGAACGGGTCCGGCGCACCAAGGCGCTTCGGCCTGGTGCATTTCAAGTGATTCTGCCGGATTGGTTTTCTCCGACGCTCGACGAGATCATCGGCTTCCTGGATGCCATGGCTGAAGCGGCGGATCCGATTCCGTTGATCGTCTACAATCCGCCGCACGCCAAGCGACAGCTCAACCCCGCAGAATGGCGGGAGATTCTGGAGCGGGTCCGCGGTATCGTCGGCATGAAAGTTCCGGGCGGCGATGCGCAGTGGTACCAGGCGATGCAGCCCGTGTTGGCCCGCTGCTCTGTTTTCACGGCCGGACATCGTCTGGCCGATGCGCTCCCGCAAGGAGCTCGCGGCGCCTATTCCAACGTCGCGTGCCTCAGCCCTGCCGGTGCGCAGGAGTGGTACGACCTTTGCATCCAAGATCCATCCGCTGGACAACAACTCGGCCAGACCATCTATAATTTCTGGACAGAACACGTCGCACCTCTGATCACCCAACAGAAGCTGCCCAACATGGCCGCCGACAAGGCCGCGGCGGTCGCCGGAGGCTGGCTACCCGGTCTCCACCCTCGCTTGCGCTGGCCCTATCACAGCGCGTCGCCCGAACACTGTGCCGCCATCAGAGCAGCCGCGAAGCGCGCCCTACCGGGCTCGTTTTTCGCCTAGAACGCGCGCCGTGTGACGTCCGCCGGCTGGTGCTCGTCGCTCTGAACCGTGGCCCTGCGCGGGAGCGCAGGGAGGTCTGCGTATCCGAAATGCCTAATACGACGCTCCGTGCGTTGCCGTCGCTCGATCCCGCTCCTCCCGGAGCGGGCTACACTGCAGGAACGCCCGGTTCAACTTTGCGACCTCCGTGTCCTTTGCGTGAGACTTCGGTCCGATCCATGGGACATCACTCATCACCCATCTTACTTGTCTGCTCCCTGATCCCGCTCCTCCCGGAGCGGGCTACACTGCAGGAGCAACCAGGTTTAACCTTTGCGACCTCCGTGTCCTTTGCGTGAGGCACTGCGGTTCGATCCATCGGACATCACTCATCAGCCATCTTACTTGTCCGCCTCACTTCACCTGATAAGCGCCGGGGACATATCCATCCTGCTTGGGCCAGCCGAGCAGCGTGGCCACTTCCGCCGGCAACGGCGCCTTCACGTCCAGCTGACGAATCGGACCGTACCGCTGCAGCGCCGGACTCTGCAGCACAGCACCCGGTGCAACCGGCAACAGCTGGCTGTGGGCATCAAACTGCGCGAATTTCTGCTGCAGCTCCGCCGGCGACTTCAGCATGAACTGGTTTGTATCCCCCGCGCCTGGACTCCACGCGATGAGCGCGGCCGGCGCGGCCATCGTCGCAGGCCGCACGTAAACATTGTAGTCAACGGCCGCGAACGCCGGCTTCGTCAACTTCTCTTTCAGCGCCGGCGCCTGATCCGCGCGGAGCAGCGGCTTGGTGAACGACGCATCGGCCACCAACAAATTGCCGGAGAAAATGTGACCGTCCCGCTCATGCACGTCGGGTCCCGTCGACGGATGCCAGCCGAAATGATCGCCGACCGCGCTGCGGGTATCGCGCTCAAACGAAGCGACCGAGTTCACGAACGTATTGTTGTAAACTTTCGCTCCCGACGAATTGAGAATACGGATGCCTTTGTCGCAATTCACGAAAACGTTGCCCGCAATCGTGACGCCTTTCGAGATCTCCCAGAAAAATCCATCCATGCAGTTCTCGACCCAGTTGTTCACCAAGACGCCGTCGATGTTGCCAACGTCATACCAGATTCCGTTCGAATGCGGATTGTCGATCACGAGATTGTCGCGACATGTGACGCGGTACGACTGGTTAAAAATCTTCACCGCCGACGGGTAGTATCCCGTGATCTCTTCGATGTTGTTGCGGGTGAAAATGTTTTTCTCGAGGAGACAGTCGGCTGAATCAATGACGTAGATTCCCTCGGTGCTGGTGTCGCTGATCAGGCACTGGCGCAGCGTAAAGTGGTCGCCCCGGAAATAACCGGCCACCCGCGAGCAGTGCGTCACGGTGACGTTTTCAATCGTGGTGCCCACGACCTCTTTGCCAAACGTGGAGGGATCGGAGAGCTTCCCGGGCTCGGTGCCCTCGACCTCGAGTGCACGATAAGCGAACTGGGTGAAGGTGATTCCGCGCAGCGTGTAACCTTTGCGATCGGATTTCTTCCCGTGCGCGTCGTGCATGGTGCGGAAGAGCGCGCTGTCATGCGCCGTGATCTCGATGACGTGGCCCGTGGGATTTTGTTTAATGAAGACGTAGCCGTTCTCGTAATCGATGGCGTAGGAGTTCGCATCGAGCTCCCCTTCCCAGAATTTGGAGGCGAGCGGTTTGCCGTCCACAAAGACCATGTCGTTGTTGAATTTGTGCAGCGGCGTCCGCATGCCTTCGCGATTGCGGCGCCACCAGTCAGCCGGCTTTTGCGGGAAGAGCGTCGCCCACTTGGTGCGCCAGACCCCGTCATTGAGCGCCTCCCACGTATCGGCAACCGCCGTACCCTTCACCACCGGCTGTTCGTCGCGGTAAGGCTGGAGTGTGATTCCCTGGTTCAGCGTAAGATTGCCCGTGCGATAAGTTCCACCACGCAGGATGATCGCGTCGCCCGTGACGACTTTAGCGATCGCCACTTCGAGTGTCGTCGGCGTCGTAATCGAAGCGCCATCCGCGCCGGCCTGTCCGTCCGGCGCGACGTAATACACGTGCGCGGCATCGCGCGGCACTTCGTACGTTTGCGGCAGCGGGCCATACGGGCCTCCGGATGGCTCGGCCGAGAGGCCGCTTGCAAACAAACCGGAGACAAGAAGAACGGCGGATAACCAACGGGAATTTGGCTTCATGGGGGGTAGTGCGCTGAGACAATCACACGGGCGCAAACAATAACGCCCGCCTCTATCCTAACATTGGACACGAACCGCGAGAGAGCGCCGCTGGCGTCGCGTTACGCGGTCGCCGCGCCCCGCGGCAGATCGGCCTAAGGCCGTGTCGCGGCTAGTCCAACATCGACGGCGGCAGAAACTCGAAATAGCCGACCCGCAGTCCGCCTTCCACCGCAACGAGCACCAGCTTCAACGTGAGGTACGGTTCGAAGTCCTTGTCGTTCCGCAGTTCTTCCGCCGTCACCCGCAGCGATTTCGCGGTTTCCTCCAGCTGCGCAGGCGAAAGCGTGACGCGAATCTTTGCGCGCAGGCTCGCCTTGCGGATCGCCGCCGGCGCGAGCTCCGGCATGTTTCCAATCGCAAACAGCGTGTCGATTCCGTCCGTACCCGAACGCTTCGTACCCGATAACGCCGCCGCCTCTGTCGTGTGGACATGCAAGTTGAGCGGGCTGGACGGACGGCCAAAGCGGGCTTCACACCGCTGCATCAACTCGAGAAAACGCGGTTGCGTCACATTTTTCTCCGCCGCCTTCTCCTGCCGCGCGAACACCGCCTGGTCGTCCGCCGGTGCGAACTGGTTCAGCGACATGGTTGCTTTCGCGTGGCTTGAAAGCTGGTTGTAGAACGCCGCGTAGTTCTGCGTGCTCACCGCCTCGACGAGGCCGCGCCCGTACTCGAGATAGCTCCGCTGTTCCGGCGACGTGTCGCTGTGATCCACCCAATCTTCCGTCGATGCTGCCGTCTGGTCCGGATGGGGCTTGGATTTAGAGCAACCGCTGACGGCGATAAGAGCGGCGACACACGCCGCGGTACCGAGACGAGAAATTTTCCACATGTTTGGACGTTGTTCTTCGAAACTTAAGCCGAGGTCGTTCAGCGCAACGAGGGGAAATCCGGCGCCCGCGCGCAGGAGGTTACGCCCCGAACTCCAGCACATTAGCGAAGCGATGAAAACCCGATTCTCCTCTCCCGCGCGGTGTAGCAGACCGAGGTAGGGCGAGGCCTCCGGCCGAGCCGTCCGTAAGATCCGGGCGGCGGCTCGGCCGGAGGCATCGCCCTACCCTCGGTACTAGCGTCGACATTCGAAGCGGTCCGGTTGACAAACCCACCGCAGGAGTAGCTTGAACTTCAGCCCTTCACCCAAATGAACGTCATGACCAACTACTCCCAGGAATTCGGGGTCGTCATGCGCGCAGTCCGGCCGGTGGTACGGGTGCTCGAAGGCTAAGCGGCAGGCGCAGCTCGCCGCCCGCCTGCGTCGAACACCCGTCATTCGAGCAACGCGCATCGCGCGTTTCGCGGCGGCGACGATTCGATTTACGAACGCTCTCGCGCCTTTCAGCCGACCACTCGTCGGCGTCTTCCGCTCAATCCTCAATGCATCCCATCATGAATTCATCCATTACCACGCTCGATCCTGTCACCCGTCCCGCTCACCTCCAAACGATCCTCGCCGAACACGGCATCACCTGCTCACTGATCTCACTCGAGCCCGGCGCAGAAACGCCCCTCCGCGCGACCACGGATGTCGACGAACACCTGCTCTTCGTCGTGGAGGGTGAAGCCACCGTCCGCGTCACCGAGGTCAACACGATCCTGGAGAAGGACCAGGCTCTGCATATTGCCGCGGGCCGGGAACACGTCATCGCCGCCAACTTCACCGGTCCAGTAAAGTTGCTTCGCGTCGATATCCCGCCCCGTCAAATCGTCTCGCCCCCCATCGTTTCGTTCGAACGGTAAGGTGCGTTCGCGCAGCACGTCACGTGATCACCCTGATCACGTGCACGTTTTACTCACGCTCTCGGGTGAGCGCACAATTGAACAGGTTGTCCCCCGACGCGCCTTTTCCGACGTAGGCCAGCGCGCTTGCGCGCGCTCCGACGAATATCCCGTCGCAACCGTATTAGTTTGTCCGAATGTCGGCCTGCCCCGCTCGGAGCAGGCCGATTTTTTTGCGAACCTCAGACTCACTTTCGTCGCGCGCGAGTGCAGGCGAGTGTTGGGTGCGTCACGTCCCGACGTTGCGGGGTGTTCGGCCATTGAGCGAGACGCCCCGCTGTGTTCCGAGGTCGCGCTGGCTTACGGCCTTAAAATGGCAATGATGGTTGTCGCACGCGCATTTTCCGCTGGGCTGGAACGACCTCACTCCCGCTTTACACGTACTCCTTTGTTCGCTCATGACGCTCGCAATGCGTCCATAGTCCGCGCTAATCGTTTTCGATTCCCCACCCCATGAATCCGTTCCCTCGCTCGATCGCGGCCCTCGTCCTCGTCGCTCTCGTCTGCTCTCCGAGCGCATTCTGCGCCGACGCTCCTCCTGCCATCGTCGCCCAAGCGAAACCCGTGCTCACGGTTGACGGCTTACGCTTCAAGGATGCCAACGCGAACGGCAAACTGGATCCGTACGAAGACTGGCGCCGTGCGACTGACGACCGCGTCGCCGATCTCGTCGCCCAAATGACGCTCGAGGAAAAAGCAGGCATGATGCTGATCGACACGCTCAACGCCGCCGTCGGTGGTGTCGCGCCGGAAAACGCCAGCGCGTTCGTCCAGAACCAGCAGATGCGACGCTTCATTTTCCGCAACGTCGTCACGGCAAAGCCGGATGGTCAACCGCCGCGTGGTCCGTTCGCCGGCGCCCAGGTTTCGCCGCGCCAAGCGGCTGAGTTCACCAACGCCATTCAGAAGATGGCTGAAGCGACGCGGCTCGGCATCCCGGTCGTGTTCAAATCGAATGCGCGGAATCACTACGAGCGGCAGGCGCGGGGTGGCATCAACGAAGCCGCAGGCGCCATGTCGACGTGGCCCAAAGAAGCCGGGCTCGCCGCAACCCGTGATCAAAAGATCGTCCGCAGTTTCGCCCACGCCATGGGCACGGAGTGGCAGGCCATCGGGCTGCGCGGCGCATATGCCTACATGGCCGACCTCGCGACCGAACCGCGATGGTTTCGCGTCCACGAAACGTTCACGGAAGACGCCGATCTCGCCACGGAAATCATTCGCACGCTGGTCAAGGAACTGCAGGGCGGTCCGGTCAACCCGCGCACGAAGGTCGCGCTCACGATGAAACACTTTCCAGGCGGCGGACCGCAGGAGCTCGGCCTCGATCCCCATTACACGTTCGGGAAGAACCAGGTGTATCCAGCAAATCGTTTCGCCGATCATCTCAAGCCGTTTCGCGCCGCCATCAACGGCGGTGTTTCATCAATCATGCCGTATTACGGCGTCCCCATTCATCTCAGCTACGACGGCGTGACGTATGACTCCACCGGCATGGCCTTCTCGCACCAGCTCGTGACCGATCTGCTGCGCGGCAAGCTCAAGTTCAACGGCTACGTCAACTCTGACACCGGCATCATCGAGGCCCGCGCGTGGGGTTTGGAAAACAAGTCCGTCCCCGAACGCGTCGCCGCCGCGATCAACGCGGGCAGCGACGTGCTCTCTGGTTTTCACGACAAAGATCCGATCGTGGCTCTGGTCAACGATGGACTCGTCTCCGCCAAGCGCATCGACGAAGCCGTCGGCCGGTTGTTGCACGAGCAATTCGCGCTCGGATTATTCGAAAACCCTTATGTGGATGCATCCGCCGCTGACGGCATCGTGGGCCAGGCCGAGTTCCGCACCCAGGCCCTCGACGCCCAGCGCAAATCCATCGTACTCCTGAGCAATTCCGCGCGAGTGTTGCCGCTGCGAGCCCCCAAGACGGCTGCAGCCGTGAAGCTTTATACCCTCGGATTGGATGCGGCGGTCGTTGGCAGCTCCACGTATGGCGGCTTCAGCGTGACGGTCGGAGATTCTGACGCAAAAACGCGCGCACCGGTGCCAGCCGGCACCGACTACGCCGTGATCAGAGTCGAGGTCTCGAATCCGCGCGAGTTGACCGGATCCTATCGCAGTTCCGACGCCGCGACGGGCGGCACGATCAATTCCGCCACCGGCAAAGCCTGGGGTGCAGAAGATCCAAAGGGCCTCGACGACCGGCTTAATTTCGGCGGCGCGTTCCCCTGGGAGGTCGGGATGATTTCATTCAGCACCATGGCGAAGGCGAAATCCTGGCGCATCGAACCGTCACTCGACGATATTCAGAATGTGATGAAAGAAATCGGCGATCCGAAGAAGGTCATCCTCTGCATCTATTTTCGACAACCGTACGTGCTTGATGAAGCCAGCGGGCTGCTGCAGGCCGGCGCGCTGGTGGCCACGTTCGGGGTTGGTGACGAAGCGTTGATGGACGTGCTCACGGGCAGCGCCAAGCCGCACGGGAAACTACCCTTCGCCCTCGCCCGCACACTCGCGGCCGTGGAGGCCAACGATCCCGATGCCCCCGGGTATCCGAAAAAAGATACGCTCTTCCCCTTTGGCTTTGGGCTGAGCTACTGAGGGCGGACCACGGTGCCCCGAAATCTCTGTTGCCTGCGGTGCCCGGCCACGGCAGTGGTTTCATCCCGGCCCGCTGCTGGCTGGACCGCACCGGTCGGCCTCCCGGGGCTTTTTCAACCGTGACGACCCCGCTGCTCTTCGACGCTCATCTCGACCTCGCCTGGAACGCACTGGATTTCAATCGCGACCTGCGCTGGACGCTCGAGAAGCTCCGCCGTCGTGAAATCGATCAGACCGACTTTGTCTTTCGCACCCGCGGCACCGTTTGCTTTCCGGAAATGCGGCGCGGCCGCGTAGGACTGTGCGTGGCCACGCAGATCGCTCGCACCGTTTCGTACTTCAGTCGATTGCCCGGTTACGGCAGCCAGGAACAGGCGTGGGCCGCGACCCAGGGACAACTCGCGTGGTACCGTGAGATGGAGGCCTGCGGCGAGCTCGTCCAAATCCGCGATCTCGCGGGACTGGATCAGCACCTCGCGCACTGGAATTCTCCCGCAGACTCCGCCCGACCCATCGGCTACATCCTGAGTCTGGAAGGAGCCGACTCAATCGTGAGCATGCGGCATCTCGAGAAATCCTACGCCGACGGTCTCCGCGCGATCGGACCTGTTCACTATGGTCCGGGCATCTACGGCCACGGCACCGATGACGAAGGTCCGATGACGGCACGCGGTCACGAGTTGCTCAAGGAAATGGAGCGGCTCGGTATCATCCTTGATGTGACGCACCTCTGTACGGAAAGTTTTTGGGACGCGCTGAGTCGGTTCCAAGGTCCGGTCTGGGCGAGTCATTCGAACTGCCGCGCGCTCGCCGATTGGAATCGGCAATTCGATGACAGCCAGATCCGCGAGCTGATTACGCGAGGAGCGGTCATCGGCATGGCGTTCGACGCGATCATGATGGTGCACGGTTGGGCGCACCACCGCTCGCGTCCGCAGGACTTCGATCTGAAGATCGAGCGAATCTGCGAGCACATCGACCACATCTGCCAACTCGCCGGCAATACGCGCCACGTCGGAATCGGGTCTGACCTCGACGGCGGCTACGGCACCGAACAAACGCCCCTCGACCTCGACAGCATCGCGGATCTGGCCCGCCTCTCTGAGCTACTCGCGGAACGTGGCTTCAAGCCCGCCGACATCGAGGGAATATTCTCCGGGAATTTCATTCGCTTCCTCCGCACGACCTGGGCGAGTTCGCCGCGCTAGGCTAAGCCGGATCCAATGCAGTCGGAAGTGGCCACCGTCGTGAGACGGTGGAAGGGGGGTGGTGCGCGCCGGTCATTGGTCTCACGACCAATGCTACAATGATCCTCCGGGTCTCGACTGCATCGTTACGGCTAAGCCGGTCAAGCGATCCGAATCGCACGGGTGTTTTCGTCCTGGTTAATGGACCCTTTTAAACGTATTCGTCCATCGCGTACGCTCGAGCACGTGCTTCAATCGGGGCCACCAGAGCACCTGTTCGTCTTCGTGATGGACCAGATCACGGCTCGCTGGTGACGTCACCCCGTCTCCGGGCGTTGTCTTGGAGTGAAAATGGGACCAGGCGGCGCCTGCGCGTGCCTTGACCTGTGAGCGCGGACCGGGCTCCCTCAGTTGCATGAAAGCCCCTCCCGTTGTCCCCGCGACCAATGGGCCTGCCAACGCCACCCTGCAGGACGTCGCCAATCGGGCTGGCGTACATCGCTCGACCGCGGCGCTCGCGCTGCGCGACAATCGACGCATCTCCGCTGAAACTCGTCGCCGGGTACAGGAAATCGCCCGCGAGCTTAGGTATCAGTTGAACCCGCTGGTCGCCGCGCTCATGCAATCGCGGCGTTCCGGCAAGCCATTGAAACACGTTTCGCTCGCCTACGTGACCAACTACCCGACTCGCTTCGGCTGGCGACCGGAGCACCACGACCGCCCCGACTTTTTCCCGGGTGCCGAGAAACGCGCGATGAATTTCGGCTACAAGGTCGAACACTTCTGGCTGCGCGAACCCGGCATGACAGCAGCGCGCTTTTGCGATATCCTGAGTGTGCGCGGTATCCATGGTCTAATCATTGGACGGCTTCCACCGGGCGAACTCACCCTTCAATTGGACTGGGGCCGCTTTGCTTCCGTTGCCCTCGGCCTCACCCTCCGCTCACCGCTGTTGCACCACGTGACGGAGAACCACTTCGAAGCCGCCTCACTCGCCTTGCGACAGTGCCTGGCGCGCGGCTACCGACGGATCGGCTTTGTCTATTCCGAAGCAAACGACAGCCCCGAGGTCGGCGAGCGCTGGCATTGTGCCTACGCCGGAGCGCAGCTCAAACTTCGAGCTGCAGACCGCGTTCCGGTCTGCCCCGGTGATCCCGCCAACGAGGAGGAATTCATCAAATGGTTTCGTAGCGAGAAACCCGATGCACTCCTTGTTACTCATGCGCGTCCCGTGATCGGCTGGCTCAAACGTCTGCGCCTCCAGGTCCCCGGCGCCGTGGGCCTGGTCGATCTCGCCGGCGATCACCCCGAACTGAATTGCGCCGGCGTTTACTGCGATGCCGCGCAGATTGGGCGACTTGGAGTCGAGATGCTAATCGGACTCCTGCACCGCAGCGAATTCGGCGTGCCCGCCGCTCGCCACGAAATTTTGCTGACGGGCCAATGGCGCGAGGGCACGACCCTGCGCAGGATCAGCCAGTAAAGCGGGGTTCGCGCTACCGCGTTCCGTGTGCCGGGTTCGGCCCAATCCGAGGCCATCGCCGGAACGCATCTGAGCCGTAACCGTGCAATTGAGACCCGGAGGATCCTCGTAGCATCGGTCGTGAGACCGATGACCGACGCGCCCCCCGCGCGTCCACCATCTCACGACGGTGGCCACTTCCGACTGCATGGATCCGGCGGAGGACGCGACTATGCGGGAACCGCCAGGGTCCACGTGCTGCTCGGGTGTCTTGAACATCGAGAATTTCGACAATGCGCGCGTTGCTGCACCTTGTGCAAAAATCGGCGGCGGCGTCCGATAAGGACGCTTTCCTTCGGTTCACTCAGCCTCGCGACCGAATCCCCTTTCATCTGCGCGGGTCCGTACGCCCCGCGCGCCCGAGCCACGCTCGTTCTTGCGCTCCATCCTTTAAACCTAACCCAACTCAAAATGACACCCCGCACACCCACCCCGCCGTTCGTCAAGCGATGGGTTTTCACCTGCTTCACGCTCGGAGCATCGCTGTCCATGGCCCAGGTTGCGCCGACGCCACCGTCTGATTCCGGCCGCAGTTCCGCGACGGACGAGATCGTCACCCTTTCTCCCTTCGAAGTCACCGCCGACACGAAGGGCTATTTTCAGGCCAACACGATGTCCGGCACGCGCCTCAATTCAAAGATCGAGGACCTGGGCCAGTCGATCACCGTAATGACGAAGGAGCAGATGTCCGACTTCGGGATGCTCGATATCAACGACGTGTTCGATCACATGGCGAGCACCGAGGGCATCAACTCCTACTCTCAGTTCGATACCGACCGCACCGGCGCGGTGGTCGACCAAGTGAGCTTGAACCGGAACAATGCCAACCGCGTTCGCGGCATCGGCAGCGCCAATATTGCGTTCAACAACATCGCGATGACGGGCCGCGTGCCCATCGATCCGCTCTGGATCGATTCGATCGAACTGAGCCGCGGACCCAACGCCAACATCTTCGGTCTGGGCAACGCCTCCGGCACCGTGAACCAAGTGGCGGCCCTGGCCAACCTGACCCGCGATTTCACCCGTGTCGGGCTTCGCGGCGACAGCTACGACGGCTGGCGCGCTTCCCTCGATGTCAACCGCACCTTGATCAAGAACAAGCTGGCGGTGCGCGCGAGCTATTCCAACACCCACACGGGTTTCGTCCGAAAGCCATCGGGCGAGGATGAGCGTCGACTCAGTTTACAGGTCAAAGCGCGGCCGTTCCAGAATACGACCATTTCGCTCGCTGCGTATAGCTACAAGGATGCGGCAGTCCGACCCAACTTCACGACCCCGCGCGACTACTACACGGATTGGATCCGGATGGGGAAGCCAGGTTGGAATGTCGTTACCGGCTTGGTCACTCTCGCCAATGGACAGGTCTACGGCAACAACAACGTCCTCGGCTCCACCATTCCGTATACGGGCACACCCACTACGCTGTTCCCAGGAGCGTCGGCCGATGGTCGCTCGATGTTCCAGATCGGTTTGCCCGGTGAGAATCCCTACTGGAGTCAGACCCGGTATACCAACCCGGCAGGTGCCAACGGCACAGGTGCATTTGCGTCCACCGACCCGTTTGCCTCCACGTCCACGGGCATCGGCCTTCTGCAAACCGGCCCGTCGGAAACTTACACCGCCGCGCAACAGCCACTCTACAACTCCGTCGCCCGACCCATCAACGACCGGTCGATCTACGACTGGAGCAGCCTCAATCTGGCGGGCAACGGCAAGGCTTGGGACGACGTCACGATCTATCTCGCCCAGCTCGATCAAACGTTGATCTCCACGGCCAAACAAACTCTCGCGGCGCAGCTCACCTACCTGCGAGAGGACGCCAAGCGGGTGGAAAACAATCCCTTTGGCCCCGCGAGCGTGAACAGCAACGTCGGCCAGCTTATGGTCGACGTCAATCAGGTCCACTTGGACGGCACCCCGAATCCCTACTTCGGCCGACCCTACCTGAAAACCAGCGAGCCCTTCCTGCGCGACAAGCCGTTGCAGTGGGACACCGCCCGCGCCCAATTGGCCTACCGGCTCGATTTCTCCCAGGACAAGGGTTGGAGCAAGTGGCTCGGCACCCAGCAGCTCCTCGGATACTACGAATACAAGGACCAGCAGAATCGCCAATACACCTACCGACACTCCGCCTTGGGCCTCGATAAGGCATGGGAGAAAAATTATGCCGCCATGAACGTTCCGTTGGGCAATCGCACGGCGGGCCCCGGTGGCAACACGGACTATCGATATCCGATCGCTCTCGGCAATTACTCCCGCTCCAGCGAGCTCTACTATGTCGGCAGCACGCCCGGCGGCGGCATCCAATACGCCCCGAGTTACTTCCCGGAAGGTGTCAGTCTTCCCTATGTCTGGGGCCCGACGGCGACCACCATGATCAAGGACGTAACCCCCATTGGCTATACCCCAAGCAACGACGGCGCTGGCGGTGGCAACAGCCTCGAGGAAATCGTCAAGACCACGGGTGGCGTGATCCAGAGCAACTTTTTTGATGGCCGCTTGATCACCACCTTCGGCACCCGTGAGGACAAAGTGTATGACCACAATGCTCCGTACGCCATTTTGACCCCGGACCTCCGGGCCTACGACTTCGATCCGTCCAACCAATGGTTGCATGACTGGCGCACGGCCAGCGGCAAGACGAAGAACGTCTCGCTCGTGGCACGCCCCTTCAAGGGCATCGGTTTCCTGGATCATGAGGTCAGCAACGGCAGCGGGATTGGCCGCGTGCTGGCCGAAGCGGTCAGCAGCTTCAGCCCCACCTATAGCAACGCGGATAACTTCATTGCGCAGGGTCCGGCCTACGATCTGTTCCTGAAACGACTGCCCAATCAAACCGGCAGCAGCAAGGACATCGGTTTCTGGATGACCTTGTTGGATGTGAATCTTTCCATTCGATACACTCACTTCGACACCAAGCAGCTCAACCTCCGCAACGGCGACATCACCACGATGGCCCAACGCATCCTGCGGTATGAGGGCTTTGTCGCGACCGATGCCTGGAACTTGAGAAAGCAGGCTGCCAACTGGCTGGCCGGGACCGGCCGGGACGCGACCGCCTCCCCTGAACAAATTGCCGCGGCCATCAAGATGCCCATCGAGCAGTATAATGGGCTGCTATCCATCGTCGGCAACAACACCTATGCCGCGGTCATGGACATGCAGTCCAAGGGCCATGAGCTGGAAATCAACTACAACCCCACCCGCCATTGGACGATCAGCGCTTCGGCCACCAAGTCTGTGGCGATCGCCACGTCGGCCGGTTCAGCCGTCGACGACTATATTGCCCAGCGCATGCCCATCTGGACCAGCCTCGAGGATCCGCGCTTCACGTCGACCACCGCGACGCTCAACGGCGTGACCACTCCCCTCGCTGCCAACACCATCCCCACCGGCGCCACGGGCCATTTACTCTGGTGGAATATCGTGGGTGCGCAGTTCAACCAGCTTGCCACTTACGATGCCAACAACTCGGCCGCGACGAACTTCCTCGCCAATGTCGATGCTCCGATGGCCGTGTTCCGCGCGCTGATCGGTCGTCCCCGGCCTCAGAACCGCGAATACACCGCGAAGTTCGACACCCGATATGACCTAGCCGGAATCACCAGTAACAAAATCCTCAAGAACGTGACCGTGGGCGGCTCGTTGCGCTGGCAGAGCAAGGGCTCCATCGGCTTCTACGGCCTCGGCTACGATCCTTCCCTGAACCTCACACTCCCGGCGAACAAAATCCTGCAGCTCGATTCGACCCGGCCGATCTACTCGCCGGCCGAAACTTATATCGATCTGTTCCTCGGCTATCGCACCAAGCTGTTCCACGACAAGGTCGGGACGACCTTCCAGTTTAACGTGAAAAACGTCCAGGAGGATGGCGGCCGTTTGCAGAAAACGGGTGCTTTCTTCGACGGGCGCGCCTCGACCTACCGCATCGTCGATCCGCGACAGTACATCCTGTCCGTCTCCTTTGAACTTTAGTCCAGCGACTCGATCATGATCACCGCCGCCACTCGCAAGGGTGGCGGCGATTTTTTTGCCCCGCCGCCAAATCCATTGTTTCGGATTTCCATGGAAATTAGCTCTGTGTCTCCGGGTCTCCGTGGCTAACCTCCGGTTAACCCGATGAAGCCGCCGAAACGTCCCGCCTCGACCCGTGCGGTCTCGCCGGCTGTGCCCGCCACCGCTCGCTGGCCGCTGTTCGCGGTATTCGCGTTGGCGCTGGCCGCGACCTTGACCGCTTATTTTCCGTGCCTGCAAGGGGACCTCCTGTGGGACGATGTCGGCCACGTCACCAATCCTGCACTACAGTCCTGGTCGGGACTTGCGCGCATCTGGTTCGAGCCGGGTGTCACGCAGCAATATTATCCACTCCTGCACTCGGCGTTCTGGTTCGAGCATCGTCTCTGGGGCGACGCGACGCTCGGCTATCACCTCGTCAACGTCCTGTGGCACGCCACGTCCGCCTGCCTGCTCGTCGTCCTCCTCCGGCGGCTCGCCGTGCCCGGCGCCTTGCTGGCCGGTCTGGCCTTCGCCCTGCATCCGGTCTGCGTCGAGTCAGTCGCCTGGATCTCGGAGCAGAAGAATACGCTCTCAACCGTCTTCTATCTCACCGCGGCGCTCGCCTGGCTTCGCTTCGAGGAAGATCGCCGGCCTCGCCGCTACGCGATCGCTAGCCTCTGGTTCCTCGCCGGACTGCTGACGAAGACCGTCACCGCAACGCTGCCAGCCGCCTTGCTCGTCGTCGCATGGTGGCGGCGTGGTCGCCTGTCGTGGCGCGGCGACGTCATGCCCTTGCTGCCTTGGTTTTCAGTCGGCGTGGGCACGGGTCTGTTCACCGCCTGGTTCGAACGGACGGGCATCGGCGCGCACGGCACCGATTTCAACCTAAGTGTCGTCGAGCGCGGCCTGCTCGCGGGACGGATCGTCTGGTTCTACCTGGGAAAACTCATCTGGCCGGCAGAACTGATATTCTTCTATCCGCGCTGGACGATCGACGCCACCGTCGCCTGGCAATGGCTGCTTCCCGTCACGGCGGTGGCTCTACTCGGTGCGCTTTTCTGGTGGCGGCGCACTCGCTCGCGCACACCCCTCGCTGCGGCTCTCTTATTCGGAGGTACTTTATTTCCGGTGCTCGGATTCGCGGACGTATATCCGTTCGTATTTTCGTACGTGGCGGACCACTTTCAGTATCTGGCCGCGCTCGGGTTGATCCCGTTTCTGGCCGCCGCCGCCACATGCGGCGTCGCCATGCTTTCGCTGCCGCGCTGGAGCGGTCCCATCGCGGCGACCGCCATGATTCTGCTCCTCGGTGTGCTCACGTGGCGGCAGAGCAGGATGTATCGCGACGTCGTCTCCCTCTACGAAACGACGCTGGCGCGCAACCCCTCGAGCTGGGTGGCGCAGCTCAATCTCGGCACGGCGCTGGACGACGCCGGCCAGCCCCAGGAAGCCCTCCCCCACCTCCGGCGCGCCCTGGAGTTGAAGCCCGGTTTTCCGGAAACCCTCAACACGCTCGGCAACGTCCTCAACCGCCTCGGCCACCCTGAGGAAGCGCGCCCGCTCCTCGAACAAGCCGTGCGGATACAGCCGCGTTTCGCCACCGCACACAACACCCTCGGCACGGTTCTCATGACGCTCCGCCAGACTGAGGGCGGACTGGCCGCCTTTGACCGCGCCCTGGAGATCGATCCCTCCTTCACCCTCGCCCGCATCAATCTCGCCTGGGCGCTCGCCAACGGCGGCCGCCTCGCCGAGGCGGCGACGCAATTCGAGCAAGCGCAGCGCCAGCAGCCCGAATCGGCCGAGGTCGAATTCAAATGGGGTCTCACTCTCGCCAGGGACGGCCGGACTGCTGACGCTCTGCCTCATTTCGCGCGGGCCGTCGAGTTGCAGCCCGCAAACGCAGACCTGCGTCACGCCTTCGGCCGCGCCCTGCTGGAGCTCGGACGAGGCACCGACGCGGCAGAGCAATTCGAGGAAACCCTGCGCCTCGACCCGAATCACGCCGGGGCGCGAGACGGGCTCAATCTCATCCGACGCACGAGGTCCCAGTAAGGCGCGCCTCCGCTCCCGTTTCTGAGCTCTGATCCATATTTTCGCCGTTTCATCAACGATGCGCGCATCCGCGGGATTCGGCAAAGCGCCCGCGTCCGTCAGTCTTTCTGAAGTTCGCGGAACGTCCCCCCACCCGCTCCCTCGATCTTCCTCGATACCGTGTCCCCTTCATCTCCGTCCGCCCCTTCCCCCGGCCGCTTCCGCTGGTCCATCTGCGGCCTGCTCTTCTTTTCCGTCGCGCTCAATTACATCGACCGAAACATCATTGGCATCCTCAAGCAGCCGCTGAGCCACGACCTCGGCTGGAGTGAAACCGACTACGCACACATCGCGTCCGCGTTTCAATTCGCCTACGCCTTCGGGTACCTTTTTGGCGGACGCTTGATGGACCGCTTCGGGGTGAAACGCGGCCTCCCTCTCGCCGTGCTGCTCTGGAGCCTCGCCGCCGCCGCACACGGTCTTTGCGCGCTGCTGCCCGCGAGCGAAACGATCACGATCAGCCGCGCCTGGCTTTCGCTCGGCGCGATCACCCTGCCCACCACCGTCGTCGGTTTCATGACGGCCCGTATCGCGCTCGGCCTCGCTGAAGGCGGCAATTTTCCCGGTGCGATCAAGACCGTCGCCGAATGGTTCCCCACCCGCGAGCGCGCCCTCGCCACCGGCCTCTTCAACGCCGGATCCAATGTTGGCGCGGTCCTCTGCCCGTTCGCCGTGCCGCGCCTCTACGCCGCGTGGGGCTGGCCGGCCACCTTCTACGTCACCGGCGCGCTTGGTTTCGTGTGGCTCCTGTTCTGGCGCCGACTCTACGACAACCCCGATTCGCACCCGCGCCTCTCGTCCGCGGAACGTGAATACATTCGCGGCGGGCAGCCCGTCGTGGCGCAGGAGAAAACGTCCGTCCCGTGGATATCGCTCCTCGGCTATCGCGCCACGTGGGCCTATCTCGCCGCCAGCATCCTCGCCGGTCCGGTCTGGAACATCTACATGTTCTTCCTCCCGGATTTTCTCCAAAAACACTTCTCGCTCACCCTCGTCGCCGTCGGCGACTGGACCGCGGTGTTTTACATCATGGCCTCGTTTGGCGGCGTCGCCGGTGGCTGGCTGCCCGGTCGGCTCCTCGCCCGCGGCTGGTCGCTCAACGCCGCGCGCAAATTTTCCATGCTCTGCTGCGCGCTCGCCGTCGTGCCCATCTTCCTCGCGCCGAGCATGCCCAACGTTCTCCTCACCGTCCTCATCGTTGGCCTCGCCGGCTCCGCCCACCAAGGCTGGTCCGCGAACCAGTTCAGCCTCGTCGCCGACACAATGCCGAAGCAGGCCGTGAGCTCGCTCGTCGGCCTCGGCGGTTTCGTCGCGTATTTCACCGGCGGCGTGATGACCGAGATCATCGGCAAAATTCTCCAAACCACCGGCAGCTACGCCGCGATCTTCGCCACCGCCTCGCTCCTCTATCTCGCGGCCCTCGCCCTCATTCACCTCCTCGTGCCGCAACTCGGCCAGCGCTCCGCCACCTCATGATTCGAAGCCGGCTTTTTATGACCCTTCTCGCTTCCTCCGTTCCGACGCTCTCCGCCTCCGCGCAGGGCGTCTGGCAACCTGATCTCGGCAACGGCTCCTACAAGAATCCCGTCCTGTACGCCGACTACTCTGATCCGGACGCGATCCGTGTCGGCGACGACTACTGGATGACGTCGTCCAGCTTCAGTCACGTTCCCGGTCTGCCGATTCTCCACTCGAAGGATCTTGTCAACTGGGAGCTCGTAGCGCACGCGCTCCCGCGCCTTGTGCCCGCCGACGCGTTCGCCACGCCGCAACCCGGCAAAGGCGTCTGGGCGCCGTCGATCCGTTTCCACGCCGGCCGCTACTGGATTTATTATCCCGACCCCGATTTCGGGCTCTACGTTATCACCGCCGCCGATCCCCGCGGCCCGTGGACGGAGCCCGTGCTCGTACGCGCCGGCCGCGGCCTCATCGATCCCTGTCCGCTGTGGGACGACGATGGCTCCGTTTATCTGATACACGGCTGGGCAAAAAGCCGCGCCGGCGTTTCCAACATCCTCACGCTGCTCCGCCTCGCGGACGACGGTCGCAACGTCCGCGATGATTTCGGCATCGTCGTCGATGGCCAGAAACTTGCGCACTACACCACGCTCGAAGGCCCTAAATTCTACAAACGCAACGGCTGGTATTACATCTTCGCGCCCGCCGGCGGCGTGAAGACCGGCTGGCAATCCGTCTTCCGCTCCCGCTCGATTCGCGGCCCCTACGAAGACCGCATCGTGCTCGCGCAAGGCACGACGCCCGTCAACGGCCCGCATCAGGGCGCGTTAGTCGACACACCGGCCGGCGATTCCTGGTTCCTGCACTTCCAGGACAAGGAGGCCTACGGCCGAATTGTCCATCTCCAGCCCGTCACGTGGACCAACGACTGGCCCGTTATCGGCGCCGACCCAGATCACGACGGTCGAGGTGAGCCCGTTCTCATGCACGCAAAACCGGTGCAAAGCTCCGCGCGCAGTTCCGAACCGGCGACCAGTGACGAATTCGCGTCGGCTGGGCTGGGCCTGCAATGGCAGTGGCAGGCGAATCCCCGCGAAGAATGGTTCTCGCTGACCCTCCGGCCCGGTTTTCTTCGGTTGGTCGCCCAGCCGATCGGGCGCGAAAATCTTTTCCGGACGCCGCACCTTCTCCTGCAGAAATTCCCGGCCCCCGCGTTCACCGCCACGACTCAGCTCGAATTCTCCGCCGCAGATGGCGAGGATGCCACTGGCCTCATAATTTTCGGTTACAGCTATGGCTGGATCGGCGTACGCGGAGGCCGCATCGTTCAGGTAGTCGTCCGCGACGCGCACGAAAAGGCCGTCGCAACCGAAACGCTCGGTCCTCCGGTCACGGGCCCTGTTCACCTCCGCGTCACGGTGACGGAAGGTGGACGCTGCCAGTTCGCCTATAGCCCCGATGAGCGCGAATTCACGCCTCTGGGCGCACCGTTTGTCGCCACCGTTTCACGCTGGGTCGGCGCCAAAGTCGGAATATTCGCCGCCGGAGCGGGGAGTTCGGTCGCCGATTATGCGTGGTTTCGGGTCACCCCAGCTATTTCCGAGTGAAGTTCAGAACGTAGCCCGCTGCGGAAGCCAGCGGGATCAGGGAGCGATGAACCCGGTACTCGGGAATCTGATATGAGTTCGATCTCCTGACTGAATGTGGAAATCACGAAATCAGGAACGGGCGTCGGAAGGATTTAATGGAACGAATGCTCCACAGACCACCGATTTCACCGATGCGCACCGATTCAGACAATGAACTCGATCGGGTCCGGGATCGTTATCCGCGAGCTTCCGCGAAATCCGCGGCACAAATCGGGCAGAGCATCGACACCCTCCAGAGTTCACGGATCGGGCAAAACAGAATCCGATCAATCCATCGAGGTCCTAGATCTCAAACCCCCCGCTGCTCCCGCAGCGGGCTACGTCGGAAACGCGCTACTCGCTCGCCAGTCATCCTCGTTCATCTTTTCTTCGAGCATTTTTCCTCATCCATCGTACTTCATCCATCGTCATTCTCCTCTTACGGTTTCCCGCTCTTCGCTGCCGCCGGACTGCCGACTTCCTCCAGCGTTTTGGTTTCACCTAAATCCACGTGCCCTTCGAGCAGTGGTTTTCGCCGGATCCCCGCGCTTTCCTGACCAAAATACCGCGAGGCCGTGAGCGCCATGCCCGCGAGTTGCTTCCCGAATTCGTTGTGCCGTTCACGAATGCTAAAGCGCGTCTCCCACATCAGCTTTCGCTCTTTGCTCTTCCGCAGCGTTTGAAAGTCATACGCGAGCAACACCACATAATAGCGGCTCTCCGCCACCTCATCGACGACGTCCTGTCGCCTCCGATTCAGCGCCGTCAGCTTGTAACCTTCCACCCGTTTCAGCTCCGGCAGAAAGCCCAGGATCATCGCGTTCTCATACTCCTGCTGGTCACGTTGCCGATTGGCCAGGCCCGTCATCGTCAACGATTGCTGCAGCACACTGTCGGCCGCGCCATTGATGATCGCTGCTTCCTGCGCCTGCTGCGTTGCGCCCGATGCGGTCGGATCGCTCACCATCGCCGTTCCGCTCAATCCGTTCGGCGGCGGCGGAATCGGCGCGCGCTGCGCCGGCTGCAGCGATCGCGCGATCTGATATTCCGACGACCCCGCCGCGTTGTCCGTCCCGATCGTCGTTCCCCAATACACCATGATCAGCAGATTCGTCTCGCGCGGTTTCTTCGGATCGCACGGCACATAACCCTGCCCCGCCAACGCCGGCGCAATCGCCTGCGCGACGTCCAGAAAGCGAACGCCATCGATCGTTGCATCGCTCTTCGTCCCACCAAACCGCCCGCCTTCCCCAAAGGCGAACGACTCCGGCTTGTACGTCCCATCCACGAGTTTTGTCCGCACATACGCCGGACTCACGCTCGCATACACCGCCACCACATCGTCGCTCTCCGCCGCCCATGCGTTCATCGACACCACCAGGAGCGCGCCCGCGAACATCCCCACTCGCCGCAGGCCTTGACCGCAAAGGGCTGCACTCAACCACGACCCGGAGGTGGACCGTCTTACGCTTAGGCAGGGCAACATGGCAGTGATCACAGAAAGAAAAACAGGCTCCGCACGGTCGGAAGACAACACGCCGGAGTTCGACCGGCATAAACCCAGCCGTGATCAAAACCCTTCGCCGCAAGCAGAGCACGTTTGGGCTGATCCGATCTCCGCAAATCCTCTACGCCCGCATTCGATATCCTGTCGCATCAATCGCAACGGGAAGTCTTTGACTGACGGCAAGGACCTCGCCTTACATCAGCCTCCGTTTTCGCTCACCACGATAACGAACGAGCCACCCCGAAACATCGCGCACCGGATAGAATTGATTGTCCTGCGCCGCGGCCAGATCGACGCCCATGAACAAGGTGTGGCGCTTGGCCCCTTCTGATGGCGGCACCGCGGCAGGCGCCGCGACCACCTCGCCTGAAGCGCGACGAGCAGCCGACGACAGCAGCAGCACACACGATATCAACGCGAAAAACGTCAACCCCGGGTCGAGTCCGCTCAACCCCTCCGATGTAGGCCAGCGCGCTCGCGCGCGCTCCGCACAAACACCGCAGACCCACCGCTCGATGCCATGTCTCCGCCAAAGTTGGTTCCCGCCCCTCTCGGCATCCTCCTTGACGCAGTTCCCAAAAAGGGAACTGTGAACGGTGCTCGATGCGAATCCTCTCCCGAAAGACGCTGAAGTCATTCTGGGAAAAACACCGCAATGCTGAGGAACCACTTAAAGCGTGGTTTCACGAATGCAAAACCGCCCATTGGAAGTCCTTCACCCAGATCAAAGCTCGATATCGCTCCGCCGATGCGCTCGAGGGCAATCGCGTGGTGTTCGACATCAAGGGCAACACGTACCGCTTGATTGTGCGAATCCACTATAACACTGAAATCGTTTTCGTCCGCTTCATCGGGACTCACGCTGAGTACGACAAAATTGATGCGAACACGATCTGACGAACCAATGAAACCGAAAGTGTTAAAAACCGCTCGCGACCATCAGCTGGCTTTGGCTCACGTCGAGCGGCTCCTGGACCAGTCTTCACCGGACGAAGCTGAACTCGAACTGTGGGCGGTTCTCATCGAGAAGTTCGAGGAGGAGCGTTATCCGGTCGCGACACCTGATCCGATTGAGGCGATCCGCTTTCGCATGGAACAGGCTGGCCTGACGCCTGCAGACCTGAATCCCTACCTTCAGAGTAAGCACAAGGTTTCAGAAGTGATGAACCGAAAGCGACCACTCAGCCTCTCTATGATCCGGGCGCTGCACACCGGGTTGAAAATCCCCGCCGAGGTTCTGGTTCAAGAATCGCCCGCCAGGTACAAAACACGCCGACGATCGAGTTAGCAGAGCCACGCCCCGCCAACATATGTTACGCATTACGTAACATTCAGCGAAGCGTACGTGAACACCGGCAGCGAGCGCGTTGTGAATAGCAAGTAGACTGACCGTTGTAGGGGCGCCCTTCATGGGCGCCTTCTCCCAGCGCAAAACTCCGAACCGACCACGGATCACGCGGATGCTCACGGATGAATCTTCGCTGCACCCGACAATGCAATACCCGCTGCGTAATGATCGACCCATCTGACACCGCTCCGACCAATCACCCAATAAGCGATCGCCCCAAACCAACAAAAAATCGCCCATCCACCAGCAGCCAGCAACGGGCAGACTACCCATCCCCATCGCGAAGTTTTCCAATTATCCCAATAAGCGATCACCAATCACCAATAAAAAATCACCCCGCGCCCATGAGCGGGGTCCGCTTCCGCTCAATCACCAAATGACCGATACCCGATCGCCCATAAGCAATTTCTCAGTTCAGCGCTTCCGTCCCTCTCACCTCGCTCAGCCAAATCAGAAAATCATACTCCGCCCCGACCGTCCGCGACTGAAACTGCGCGCGACCGACCAGCTCCATCGAGCCGATCATCCGATGTCGGCGCGGCAGATTGAAAAACCACGCCGGAGACGCTGCATCTCTCGACGGCCGTAGATCCAAAATGAAACGCGCAAGCGCCGTCGCCGCGCACGCTTCCTCCACGCTGTCCGGCAGAGGCGCCGTCAGCGGCAGCTCAACCACCGCCGGAACATCCCGCGAGTTCGCCCGGTACTGGCCCGTGCCCGAGGCAAAACCAAACACCACGAAGCGTTTTCCGAGGCGCTTCATGAGTTCTCCACCCATCACGTCCTCGCGTTTCGCGACATGTCCGTTGTGCGCCCACAACACGATCTTCGCTCCCGGATTTTGTTCGCGCAGCCACATCACGTTGTCCGCCATGAAGTGATCGCGTGAACTCGTCTTCGCCGTCATCCCAAGCTGCTGAATCACGAGCCGCGCATTCTGCCGCGCCCACGTGCGTTCCGCGGCCGTCATCGTTCCGCCCGCATCCACCGAAATGCTCGCAATCCGTGCCTCCACGTCGGTCCACAGCGCGAGCACCTGCTCCGGCGGCAACGTCTCGACCGCGATGCTTTTCATCCGCAGCGCCTGCTTGCCGCCGTGGCCTCCGGGCTGAATCGACACCTCGTAACCCGCCCGACTGGTCACGGGAAAACCGGTCAACGCGTCGCCTTCGAAATCAAATCCGAACGCCCCTGCCGGATCGTACGGCACGCCATCGATGGTGATCGCGAGGTCATCGAACCAAGCGGTGCCTTCGCCCGGCATGAGCATCCCGAAATTGATGTTTTTCGTGTCGGCCGGAACCGGCAGCGTCACCTCGTAGCGTTGCCAGTCGGTCGTGCCGCGCGGACCGCGCGATTGCATGTTGTCGAACGCCGCCGCCGTTTGTGCCGGGGTATCGGCGCGCCACCACAGTCCCGCGTAGCCCTGCAGATCCTCCGTCTTGATCCAGCCGCTGAACACGACCTTCTTGCCACGCGCGAGTTCGACCGGAAACCGTCCGGTCGCGACGCCGAAGTCGCGACCGCCGAGTGTGGACGTCACCGCTTTTTGCGCGGCTTCAACCTTGGGCAAGAACTCGGGCTGGTCGTACTTGTGCAAAAAATCCGTCGCGATCCTCGACGCCACATCCGGCGTCTGCATGTCGAAACCGGTGAACTGCACCTGACGACCCGCGGCGCGATGGGCGGGATCCGTGTTGAATTTCCGCATCCACTCCACGAGGTCACGCATCTCCGTCGTGGTCCACGTCCAGAAGTACATCCCGCGAATCAGCGCCGCGACATCACCCTCGCCGCCCATCACGTAGTCGTTGAGCCGTCGCGCCTCCGGCATATTGGCCTCGATCGCGAAGACCGAAAAACCCAGTTCGGAGACGAAGTATTCAATCAGTCGATGCTTCGTCTGAAAGACCTCGTGCGTCCCATGCGTGTCCTCGCCCAGCGCGACCACCTCCGCACCCGCGAGCTTCGCCGCCAGCGGCGCCAGATCATCGAACCCATTTCCCGCCTCGGTCGTGCTCAGCGGCAACGCCGTACTCTTGATCCATTCGACGACGCGCGCCGGCGGACCCGCCGCGGCGTCCGCCGCCTGAACCGACGAAGCCGCCAGGAAGAAACTCAACGCAACGGCAAAGAACGAAAAGCGCATGGAAGACGAAGTAAGAATGAAGAATGATGAATGTAGAATGGGGCCGGAGATGAAGAGGAATAAATCGCCGGAGGTGATTAATCTGGAACCCAGGAACGCTGGAAACCGATCCGCTCCGACGTAGGTCAGCGCGCTTGCGCGCGCTCCGATTTAGGCTGTAGGGGCGCTCCTTTACGGGCGCCCGCGAAGCAGCGCTTCGCGTCCGCCTCCCAATCCAGGCGTCCGCAAGGGACGCCCCTACATCCATCCCGATGGGCCAGCGCGCTCGCGCGCACTCCGACTCATTCGAAACTCGGACCAATACGTCGAGCCGCCGCACTCCAAATTCCAGCTCCCCGTACTCACCATCGAATGTAGGGGCGCTCCTTTACGGGCGCCCGCGAACGCCAGGTTGCGTTCGCACCCCAAACGAGGCGTCCACAAGGGACGCCCCTACATTTCATCATTCTACATTCATAATTCTTCATTCGTTTTCCCCCTTCCCTGCGTAGGCCAGCGCGCTTGCGCGCGCTCCGATTCGTTCGAGCTCGCGACCGACTGTAGGGGCGATCCTTTACGGACGCCCACGAACACCACGTTGCGTTCGCACCCCAAACGAGGCGTCCACAAGGGACGCCCCTACATTTCATCATTCTGCATTCATAATTCTTCATTCGTTTTCCACCGCCACCGGCATGCCAACCCACGCCAGTTTCAGCAGCGTTTGCGCATCCCAGTTCGCGAGGCGGAAGCAACCGTGCGATTCAGTTCGGCCGATGGATTCCGGCAGCGGCGTACCGTGAATGCCGTAGCCCGCACGATCGAGTCCGATCCAGGCCAGGCCCACCGGATTATTCGGCCCGGGCGGCAGCACAAGCTTGCGGCCGATCTGCCGTCCTTCTTCGGACTCCGGAAAGACGTCAGGCGCGAACGTGTAGTTGGGATCGGGTATCACGACCGTGACGCGAAGTTCTCCCTCGGGACGTTTCTCCGCCATGCGTGCGATGCTGACCGGAAAGTACGCCACGACTTTCCCGTCGGCCGCGCGCGCCACGAGACTGCGATCGCTTAACCGGATGTGCAGCCGGGCCGCCTTCACCGGCGCAACCGTCCGCTCGACTGACGGCACAATGAAGAGTGTGCCCGCGCTGACCCGTTGCCAATCGACGCCTGGGTTGAGCTGCCGAAGCAGCGCGGGCGAGGCGTGGGTTCGCTCCGCCAGGAGTTCGATCACGGTCTCATAACCCAGCGCGGTTTGCTCGGATTTCCCCAACCACGTCGGGCTGAGTGGCTGCAATGCCGCCTGATCTTCAACCGTGAAGGCGAGGCGGGTGAGTGCCGGCGCCTTGAGAACGAGTCGCTCACGGGTGGCATCATCCAGCTCGCCTGATTCACGCAGCTCGTTGCTTTGCTGAAAAGCGCGGAGCGCCGCGACGGTTTGAGCGCCACGAATGCCATCGATGGAGCCGCTGGAGAAACCCTCGCGGGCAAGCGCGATCTGCAGCTCAAGATCAGAACCAATCGGAACCCGCCCGGTTTCGCCGAGCGCTTCAATCGCTGGCAACCGGTTAGGGCTGACGGCCGCCGGAATCTGCACGGAAGCGAGACGCGGCGCGTCAGTGTCGGCTCGCGCGGCACGGGAGACGCCCAAAGCCGAAAAAAAGAGAAACGTCAGGCCACCAACACCTAAACCGGAACAAGAATGCATGCGAACGCACCGTGAGTTTCCCTCAGCAGGACGCGAAAACATTCGCTCCCGCCCTAAAATAAAACCCCGCGACCAAGTGCCCATCAACCGCGCTCAGTCGGTGTTTTTTTGTCGAGGTCCCGCATCCCGTGAACTTCCCACCTCAGAAGATCCGAACTACGCTTCGCTCCGTTTCATCATTCACCCTTCATCACCGCCTTCATTTCATCATTCTACATTCATCGTTCTTAATTCGTCTTCTCGTCTTCTCCCTCCGACCTTTGCGTCTTAGCTGCTTCGTGTTTAACGGAATTGGTCATTTGTTAGCCTGCCTCCCGCTTTGCCCATGATCCAACGCCGTGCTTTTTCGTTCGTGTTCAATCCCACCCCCGGTTCACCCTGATCGCGTTCTCTCCCCTGTTTCCACCCCTCCTCCCACTGCCATGAATCGTCGTCATTTCATTTCCAATACCGCGATGCTCGCCGCCGCGGGTGCCATGATCCCTCGCGCGTTCGGCGCTGACACCAAAGCTGAACCGGTCAGCGGCATGAACTACGCCCCTCAGGGCAAGCCCCAGCCCGTCGTCAAACCGGGCGAATTCGTCTTCGGCGCCGCCCACTTCGATCACGGCCACATCTACGGGATGTGCAGCGCTCTGATCGATGCCGGCGCGACGCTGAAGTCGTTCTATGAACCGGACGAGAAGAAGCAGAAGGCCTTCCTGGAAAAGTTTCCGCAAGCCAAGGCCGTGAGCTCGCTGGACGCGATGCTGGCCGATCCGGAGATCAAGCTCGTCGCCTCCGCCGCCGTCACCTCGGAGCGCGGCCCGCTCGGCTGCCGCGTGATGGAGGCAGGCAAGGATTACTTCAGCGACAAAGCGCCGTTTACGACGCTCGAACAGCTGGCGCAGGCGAAAGCCGTCGTGGCCCGCACCCGTCGCAAGTACATGGTCTATTACGGCGAGCGGCTGCACAATGAGTCCGCGATGTACGCCACGGATCTGGTGAACCAGGGAGCCATTGGCCGGGTCGTGCAGGTCACGAGCCTGGCTCCGCACCGACTCAGCAAATCCTCACGCCCGGCGTGGTTCTTCGAGCGCGAGAAATTCGGCGGCATTCTCTGCGACATCGGCAGCCATCAATTTGAGCAGTTCCTCGCGTATTCAGGCGCGACGGACGCGACGGTGAGTCAGGCGGTGATCGCGAATTTTGCGAATAAGGACAAACCGGAGTTCGAGGATTACGGCGAGGCCAACCTGATCGGCAACAACGGCGCAATGAACTATGTGCGCGTGGACTGGTTCACACCCGACGGCCTGAGCAATTGGGGCGACGGCCGGACCTTCATTCTCGGCACCAAAGGGTTCATCGAATGCCGCAAGTACCTCGACCTGGCCCGCGACAAAACCGGCAACCACGTTCTGATTGCCGATGACAAAGGTGAACGGCAGATCGACGTCACGGGCAAGGTCGGCTTCCGATTTTTCGGCGAGCTGATTTTGGACGTTTTGAATCGCACGGAAAAAGCCATGACCCAGGCCCACGCCTTCAAAGCCGCCGAGCTCTCGCTCCTCGCCCAGAACGCCGCCCGCCGCCTGACGACGGCCTAGAAACCGACCATTCGAATGTAGGGGCGATCCTTTACGGACGCCCGCGAACGCCGCTTCGTGTTCGCCCGCAATCCAGGCGTCCACAAGGGACGCCACTACACGACCTCGTGGCCCGCTGCGGGAGCAGCGTGAGGATCGACGTTTCGCCGATCCACTCTGGAGTGCGGTGGCCTCGACACAGCGTTCCCCCGCCCGGGCGCGACCGCACGTTTCCACTCCGTTCTGCCAACGTAGGCCAGCGCGCTCGCGCGCGCTCAGATGCCGGATGAAACGGATCGTATCCGGATTCATCATTCCCCACTCATCATTCTTCATTCGTCTTCACTCACTCCGCCCGCAGCGCCGCCATCGGATCCACCGACGCCGCTTTGCGCGCGGGCAGCCAGCACGCCAGGGTCGAGACGGCGAGCAGGACCGCGGGTACGCCGATATAGATCGTCGGATCCCCGGGCAGCACGCCGACCAGCTTCTGTCGAAAGTACCAGCCGAGGCCAAACGCCACGAGCCAGCCGAACACCGCGCCGAAGAGCACGACCTTCAGGCCCTCGCGTAACATCAGCGCGACGACGCCTCCGGGCGTGGCGCCCAGCGTGAGCCGCACACCGATTTCCTGCGTGCGCTGCGCGAGCGAATAGGCGAGCACCGCATAGAGTCCAATCGCGGCGAGCGCCAGCGCGAGGGGCCCGAGCAGCCCGAGCATCTGCGCGGGTGCGCGCTGCAGGAAAAGACTGTTGTCGATGTGTTGCGCGAGGGTGCGGCCATCGAAAACCGAAACCTCGGCATCGAGCCCGCGGAGCTCGTTACGCACCGCCGGCAAAAGCGCCATCGGATCGCCGGCGGAGACGCGGATGTGAAACACCGGCGTGAACAGCCACAGGTTGCGCGCGTTCGGCCACGCCGCGGCTTGCGGGCGTTCGGCGAGGTTTTCGTATTTCGCGTTGCGCACCACGCCGACAACTTCGAAGTCTGTCCCATCGAGACGAAACCGACGGCCGAGCGGTGACACTCCCGGCCAGAAGCGGCGCGCCATCTCCTCGTTGATGACCGCATCGGGCGCGCGTTTCTGCTCGTCGAGCGGTGTCAGGTCGGCGCCCTCAAGGAGGGGCATGCCCATCGCAGCGAAGTATCCGGACGTGGTATTGAAAAAGATGATTTGCGCCGTGTCGTCGGATAAGCGGGGCGCGCCGTCGATGGTGATCGATGCCTTGGGTGCGCCGCGGACATCGAGCGGCAGGATGTTCGCAGCGGCGACCGCTTCCACGCCAGGCAGGCGGGCGAGTCGGGTTAGGGCGTCGCGGACAAAGGAGCGCATTGCAGTCTGCGAGTACCCGCGGCCAACCAGATCGGCGGTGACGAGCAGCACGCGATCGGGCGTGTAGCCGGGGTTGATCGTTTGGGCGTTGTGGAAACTTTTCGTGAAGAGTCCGGCGAGCACGAGCACGACGAGGGCGACGGCGACTTCGGCGGCAACCAACACGTCGCGCAATCGGCTGCGACCGCCCACCGAGCCGCGACCACCGCGCAACGCTTGCTGCACATCGCCGCGTGCGAGCTGGAACGCGGGTACAAGTCCGAACAGAACCCCGCACGCTATCCCGGCGCCGCCGGCAAAGAGGAGGCCGCGCCAGTCGAGCGGCGCGCCCAGTCGCACCGGCAGGTTCGTCGGGACCGGCACCTGGCGCAGTGCCTCGATGCCCCACACCGCCAGCACCGCGCCGAGTGCCGCGCCGGCGAGACCGAGCATCAGGCTCTCGAACAGGAGCTGACGGATGATGCGGGCGGCCCCCGCACCACAGGCGAGCCGGATGCCAATCTCGCGCTGGCGAACACTTGCGCGGGCGAGCAGCAGATTGGCGGTGTTAACACAGACGACGAGCAGCACGAGCGCCGCAAACAATTGCAGCGTTGCGAGGGCCGTGCTGACGATCGAGCCGCCGCGCGGATTGCGCCAGAGCGGGAGAAGTTCGAAACGGATGCCGGCGTTGGTGTTCGGGTACTCGACGGCGAGGGCAAGCGCCGCATTGCCGAGTTCACCATCGGCTTGGGCGCGTGAGACGCCGGGCTTGAGCACGCCGAGCAGGACGTAAGAGCGGTTTTCGCGGTGCGAAAGTTCGCTCGAGGCCGGCGTCAGCTCCGCCGCCATCGTCAGCGGTATCCACGCTTCGAACCCGAGCGAAGTCCAGCCGCCGGAAAACGCGGCCGGCGTCACGCCAATCACCTTAAGGCTGTGGTTGTTGAGCTTGATCGTCTGGCCGAGCACGTCGGTCCGTCCACCGAACTGATGCAGCCAGAACGCGTGCGAGATGACGACGACGGGGGCGCCGCCGATCGTGGCGGCCTCGTCGGTTCGGAAAAAACGGCCGAGGGCCGGTCGCACGCCGAGCGCCTGGAAGAAATTGCCGGAGACGAACTCGCCCCAGATGCGTTCGCCCTTTTCATTGTCGCCCAAATTAAACGTGCGCGGCCGTTGCGCGATGAGACTGGCGAACGAAGGCAGCCGCTCGGCCAGATCCTTATACTCGAGCCACGACGAACCGGTGTAGGTGCCCGCGGTGTTGCGCGCCTCGACGCAGAGCAGATCCGCCGACACGCCTGGCAGCGGCCGCAGGATGGCGCCGTTGAGCCAGCTGAAGACGGTGGTGTTCGCGCCGATGCGGATCGCGAGCGACAGAATGACCACGAGCGAAAGCCACGGGGCTTTCGTCAGGGTGCGAAAGGCATATTTAAGATCGGACATCGTGAATGCCGCCAAAAGTGACTAGCGGCCAGCGAGTCGTTGGCGAGCGGAAGTAGCCGGCGACGTGAAGATCTTCCCGTCGATCGTAGGGGCGCTCCTTTACGGACGCCCGTGAAACGAAGTATGAATTAGGAATGATGAAGGATGAAGGGTAAGGCGAAGTAGGAGTTACGAATGAAGAATGATGAACGGATCCGCTCGGGATTCTTAATTCTTCATTCTACATTCCTCATTCGTTTTCTCGTTCTACATTCAACATTTTTCATTCGTTTTATTCTCTGGCGACGATTGACGAAACCGTTTCACGGCGCTCCGGTCACAGCGCCGGGTCCTTCATTTGAAAATCCTCCGCTCCATCGTCCCGGTCCTGGTCGTCGTGACGACGCTTGGCGTCCTCGCGTTCGCCGCTGTGATGTCACCGTGGGTGCAAACGTGGTATGTGCGTCGTCTGTTCACGCAGCAAACCGAGTGGCACATCGACGTGGAGCAGGTGTCCGCCGGATTCTCGCAGGTCGACCTCACGGGGCTGCGCGTCGAGCGAGCCGGCATCGTCGTCTCGGCGCCCAAGGTGACGCTCGAGTTGTCGGTGTGGCGGGCGCTCCACGATCGACCGCTGGCGATCCGGCGGTTGGTCGCAAAGAACTGGATGTTGAAAGTCGCCAGCGCTGGGAAGTCGGCGCCGGCGACGGGGGTCACGCCTGCGGCGATGCTCGCAACGCCGGAGCCGGCAACGACCGCGGCTCAGGCGCGTAATCTCATCGGTATCGTCGGTGGCTGGACGTTGCCCTGCGCGGTCAACATTGACGACACCACGATCGACGGCGACCTGGTTTCGCCGCAAGACGGGAGGACGAGCCTATGCCACCTCGTCGCTACTGGCGGCGGCATGGGGCCGGGGCGGATCGGAAAATTCGCCGCGGTCGCAATCGTCTATGACTCACGGCTGCCGGAGAACGCGATCACCGTGCAGGGCGACGTGACCGTGGCGACCGACGACGGGCGCAGTCTCCGCCGGATCGGAATCGAGGGAAGACTGGCGCCCGGCGAGAGCACGAAGGTCGTGGCGGCCCCCGGCGCGGCCTGGAATTTCCGGCTGGCCGTGGAGCGCCAAGACGGCGCTGAACATTACGAACTGGCCGTCGACCGTGAGAGCCGACCGCTGGTGGCGTTGCTCGGCGGCTGGGACGCAAATGCCGGGAAGTTCGCCGGCGAATGGAGCGTCGGTCTTCAGGAGGGTGATGCGAAGGCCCTCGGTCTCGGCCAGCTTCTGCCGGCGTTGCTGGACGGTAGCGGCAAGGTCACCGCCAGTCCTGATTTCGAGAGGGTCGGCGTCACGGGCAAAGTGCGCACGGCGGGGCAATCCTGGACGGCATTTAAGGAGTGGCTGGCACCGCTGGGTCCGACGACGTTGACGGCGGAGTTCGAGTTCGTCCGCGAACCGTCAGCGGTGCATTTCACCGCGCTGACGGTGGTACTCGACGGAGAGCGTCCAGTCGCGACGTTGCGGACGTTGCAGCCTTTCAACTTTCTGCTGGAGACGAAAAGTATCCAATCCGCGGAGCCGGCCCGCGACTGGGCCGAAGTCGATGTGCGCGGCTGGCCCTTGGCTTGGTTCACGGGAAGATCCGGCTCGATGACAATCACCGGCGGCGCTCTGAAAGGGCGGTTGGCCCTTGGCATCGAGGCTGGCATCTGGCGCCTGCACTCCATGGCTTCGCTGGCGGCGGAGGACGTGACGCTGAGCCACAGTGATCTCCTGCTGGCCAGGAGCCTCACTGCGGAAATTGGCATCAAGGCCCAAGCCGGACCCGCCGTCGGTGAGTGGCAGTTCGAGTTGGCGCCGCTGACCCTATCCAGAGGACAATCGAGCTGGGCGCGAATTGACGCGAAGTTCGCGCGGCCGGCCGCGCCGCGAGCCGCGATCGCCGTCACCGCGAAATGGATGCTCGATCTTGCGGCGCTCAAGGCAGGCGCGGTGAGCTCCGATCTTGGCTGGCTGACCGCGCGTCGCGCGGCGGGCGAGGTAAAGGGCACGTTGGGTGATTATGTCGACCTCATGTTGCCAGTCACGATCGTCGGCGCCGACGACAAGGACACGGCCAGCGGGACGATCCGCTACGATCGTTACCGTGACGGATCGGGAGCGATCACGGCGCCGCTTGTGCTGACTTTCGGACCTGCGGTTTCCGACGTGACGATCGACTGGAAGTGGCGGGCGGGCGCGTCCAAGTCCGGCAACGAGGTGAAGTTGGCGGGCAAGAACGTCGTCCTTGATCACCTCCAGGCGCTCGCGGCCCCGTTGGCGTATTTGGGCCACGGCGACATCGGCGGCGGTTTGGGCGCGGGCCGGACGCTTCCGTTTTGGGGAGACTGGATCGGCCAGGCGGGAGTCGACATCGAGCGGTTGCAGCTCGCGGACCGCGAACTGATTGACGTTGGTGGTTATCTGAAGATTGCGCCGGATCGCATCGAATTGCTCGGCGGCCACGGTGGCCCACCCGAACACAGCCTATCGCAGATCGACGCCACGCTCACCTTCGACCCGGCCCGGGCGGCGCCGTATGCGTTGAAGGCGACCATGGCGCCGATTCACCGGGACGCGGACGAAATCTTCGGCGTCGCGTCCAAAGGCAGGGATCCGCTCTTCACCGGACGCTTCGAGGTGGAGCACTCGCTTTCGGCCACGGGGACGAGTCTCCCCGATTTGGTGGCCCGGCGAGAGGACAACTACCATCTGAGCGGCAAGAATGGGATTGTGCGCATGTTGAGACCCGACGTGGTCCAAGCTCTGCCGGCGTCGCCCGATGAATCAGGAGTGGCGAACACGCTCGACACGATCGGGACTGGTTTCCTGAAAGTTTTCGGAGGTAAGTCCAAGTCTCTCACCTCCGGTCAGATCAAGGTGAGTGCGGAGATGGATGCGGTACTTGATTTCGACGGCGCCATGGCGGAGATCGGATACGATACGCTCAAGCTCACGGCCGAGTGCCGCGCCAATGGGACGACGACGGTGTCGCAGTTTGAGCTCCTCGGCGCCGAGGTGCATCTGACGGGAACAGGATCGCTCGGTGGCGGTGTGGGGACGGGCTGGCTGCAGCGACCTGTGGACGCCCAGCTCACCCTGGGGGTGAAAGGCCGGCTGATCGATCTGCTGAAGACGGCGGGGCTGTTGAGCGGCAAAAAGGACGCGGCAGGCTTCGAGCTAGTCGACCCGGCGATCAAGTTTGGCGGCACGCTTGGCCGGCTGACGCAGGAGGAGTGGCGCGCGCGACTCGCAGCGGTGGCGCATAAGCCGCCCGCGAAAGCGGCGAAATAGGAGTTACGAATGAAGAATGATGAATTATGAATGGTGAACGGGTCCGCTCCGGATCCTTAATTCTACATTCAACATTCTTAATTCGTGTTCTCATTCTACATTCTCCATTCCTCATTCGTTTTCTCGTTCTCCAGTAGGCCAGCGCGCTCGCGCGCGCTCCGCTCTCGTGGCCCGCTGCGGGAGCAGCGGGAGGATCGATACTCCGCCGATTCGATCTGGAGTGCGGTGCCCTCGACACCGCTTCCCCCCCCCCCGGCCTGGACCGAGTCAGTCAAAAGGGGCGGCGCTATCAAGCCATCATCGATCATCGCTGAGTGAGCGCCCGATGGTCAGGCCGAGTTTTTTTATTTCAGGGCCCGAGCCCAGAGCTAATTTCGGCGAAGATTGCGCTGTGTAGCGAAACACACCGAATAACGATGCTTTCCTGCGCCTTGGGCGGCTTGACGTTTTCCGATATACCAAAACTCGGCCTGACTCCATTTAGAAGCCTCCCGGCCATGACGGTCGCGTTGCGCCTCACCGCGTCCGAGAAAATCCAGTTTCACCCGTGCTCGGGCGTCACTCCCATGACCACATCCCACTTCGCCGCATGTTCGTTGGCGGTTGATCCGGGCATGGGTGCAAAATCGACCGTCACCAGGTTCTCTTGTTTCGCGGCCGCGAGCTGCTTCCAGATCATGTCCTTCTCATTGCCCGGATGTCCTTTGATATAGCATTGAGACACGAGGTCCTTTTTACCCTTCAACTTCACCGCGAGATGGATGTGCGGGCAGCGGCCGGGATAAGGCACCGGCTTGATCGTGCGGAAAACATATTCACCGGTGCTCCCGGTGACGAATCGACCGAAGCACTGGAAGTTCGAGTCGCGCTTCGCCTTGTCGCCGCCGGTCTTCGAATGCAGATAAACGCCGGTTGAGTCGCACTGCCAGATCTCGACGGTCGCGTTGCGGATGGGACTGCCGCTGCGCGTGAGGATGCGGCCGCTCAGCCAGGTGATCGTGCCCACTGCAGGCGTGAGCCGGTCATTGATGACGATGAGATCGTTGTCGGTATCGAGGGGGAGCGTGTCGGGATAGAAGGGGCCCTCGGTTTGTGGCGGGGTCAGGGCGAGTTCCTCGGCGAAGAGGCCCGGGACCGCGAACAATGCCGAGCCGAATGCGAGCTGCTTCAGGAAGTGTCGACGCGGGACATAAATCTGAAACGGGGTGGGTTTCATGAGGCTGTACGGTACGCGTGTTCGCCAAATCGTCACCAAGATTCAAGGTGCGCGGGCCGGGCGGAATGGGTTAGTGCGGAGCGAACAAGATCATTTTGGAGTGCGGCGGCTTGACGCCGCTTTTGGATCGCGCGGCTTGACGCGCGATTCTGGGGCGGGCTGTCGAGCCAGCCCGTCGAAAGCGGCGTCGAGCCGCCGCTCTCAAAAACGGGCGTCCGTGAAGGACCGCCCCTACCCTGGAATAGGCCGGACGTCCGCGCCAAGTAGGCGTTGCCCAACTAAGGCTCGCGCCCCGGTCTCGCGCGAGCACGCTGTCGAGTTCTTCGGCTCGAACGACGAGGGCAAGACGTGGCGCCCGTATCCGTTCCGCTACCGACCCCAGTCGAGGATCGCATGCCGCCTTTCCTTGGCCCCCACTGCAGCCGCTTCGAAACGGCGCTGATGATACAATTCAACTATTATCCAAATGCCAGAATCATCCCGGACGTCGCCCAGCATTTGCTTAAAGGCGATCGCGACGTGGTCGGCCTTTTTGCGGGCAACCCGTTTCCCGACGCCCCTCCCTCGGTGGTGCGGATCAGTGTCTTTCGATATTCCTACAACGACCTGCCAACGCTCCGAAAAACGGGCCGGTATTGGACGAAGGTCTACGTGGCCGACTACGGTCCGCCGGTCACCGGCTCCTGATTTTGGATGTGGAACTCAGGAACGCTGGAACGGAGTTCAACGGTAGGGGCGTGCCTCGCTTGCGCGCGCCCGATCGATGTGGAGTGCGGCGGCTTGACGCCGCTTTTGGGTAGCGCGGCTCGACGCGCGATGCATTCGCGCGGGCTGACGCCGACTTCATCGTCGCGCACAAAGTTCGTTCCAACAACTTCGACTACTTCACGCTCGTCCGCGTGGACGGAGCTTGGAAGTTCGTGAACGCCTCTTTCGTGACCAAGCCTCCCAGGCATTGAGTGGGCGATAATTGCCACGATGGATTCCTCGGAGATGTAGTCGGAGCGCGCGCAAGCGCGCTGGCCTACACCGATCTTCCTCGGACCTTTGGCGGGCTTCGCGCCCGTTGCGTGAGCCAATGCGGCTTTACCGTCGCATGATTTGGACGTGCATTCGGAGCGCGCGCGAGCGCGCTGGCCTACACCGATCTTGCTCGAACCTTCGCTTCCTTCGCGCCCGTTGCGTGCGCCGATGCGACTTCACTCAAGCCGATCCTAACCTGGGCCGTCAAAATTTGGCAGCGCCGCTTTCCTCGGGGATTTGCAGGTAAACTTGAAGGGCGAACTGGGTTCCTCCCGCGGGTTGCTCCCGATAGCTCACACTCACGGTGCCCCCCAGCTTCGTCCAACCTTCGGCCACGGATTTGCCGCTGGAGAAGGTTCCTTCCTCCAAGGTCGTCATCGACCAACCTGCCGCCTTGGCTGCGGCGTCGACTCGCGCGACCAACTGATAGATCGCGTCGGTGGAGGTATACGTCGCCTGCTCGCTGGTATAGGTTTTCTGATACGTGCCCGAGTACTGGACGCGCGTCAGCCCGCTCACGCGCGGAAACTCCGCGGGATCGCGCGACCCCTGGTCGGCTGGGTTCGTCACGGTGGCCAGCGCCGGCGACGTTGCGGGATTCGCGGTTTTCAAAGGGACATCCGTGACTAGCGTGCGGGAGTCGACGGACGTAACCGACGTCGAACTGGTCGGGACGGGAGTAGCGAGGGTCGCAGTCGTGAGCACCGGTTCCACGGGGACACCAGTAACCGACGACGTCGTCGGGAGTGGCGTGGCGAGCGTTGCGGTGGTGAGGGGAACATCAGACGCGACTCCGTTGAGCGTCGAATTTGCCGGGGCCTCGGTGTTGGCCTGCGGGGTCGTGCCCGCGGGTTTGCTGACCATCAGACCTCCGACGTACATTTCAATCTCCGCGGACGTCGCCAGCCCGTGGCTGCCCGGCGGGCGACTGAGACGCAGCATTCCGAGCTGTTGAAAATTCAACGCGGTCTCCATCGGCCTGCCGCTGGCGTCGACCATCGTCAGCGCGCCGTGTTTTTCTCCGCCGTTGTTGCCGTTGACCACGAAATCCGTGTACCACGTCTTCCACGTCGTGGCGGTTGAGGCTTGGAGCGTGACTTGAAGGCTTGAAAACCGCGGCGTCGGATCGCTGCGGCTGGGGCGTGAAATGGTCAGTGCCTCGATTCGCTGCACGCCACGTCCGTCGAGCCCGTCAACGGCGAGCTGAAAGGTGGTCGCGCTCGAAGAGCCGGGCGTTGAACCCAGGGTAATACTGGAAGGAGCTACGGCGCCACTTTTGTCGGCAGCGAACACGAGTTTCACCGGACCAACGGGGGTGGTCGTCGCGATGAAAGCGGGAAACACGACTTCCATCAACACTGCGCCGCCGAGTTGCAGGGCCGCCGCGGCGAGGCCGCCGCTGTCGTAATCGATGAGGGTGAGCGTGTGCGGGGCGGTTTGGCCCGAGCACATTTCATTGATGAGTCCGGTGAGCTGGGAGGAGGCGGGAAAACCGACCTGTATCACCAAGGGTGCGACACTGGGACCGCTCGCACTTTTGGTTCCCTGAGTGACGGCGCCCCCGCGGAGGTCACCACCCTCCCAACTGAGCAATCGATCGCAAGGCACCCCGTCGATCGCGAGGATGGTTGAAGAAGTGAGTGAGCCACCGAGGTTCGTCGCGGCCTGGCTGGCCGACGGAACGGAAAAAACGAGCGCTGTCGCGATAGCGAAAAAGATCCGGCTCATAAAAAGAAGCGTTAGACCTGCTCAGGGTGGCGAAAACTCCACGTAAAAGCACGCGCGAACTGGGAGGCGCGTCGCTGGCAAAAACTCGGGTCGCTGCGCCCTCAGGTTGCCCTGATTTGACGGACCGTGAGCGAAGACCGAGCCTCAGGAGGCAGGGCGTTAGTGGTTAATTCCGCATAGGGGTTCGTTGCCTGGTTGGCGCCTCGTAGCTCCAGCGCGGCCTCCCCTTTCGGATCCAAGACGTGACGTATGGTCTTCTCACCGAGTTCCAGACTGGCAGCGCGCGAGCCGACTGCTAGCTTCCGGATTGAACCAGTGCAGGCTGTCGATCCACCGGCAGCCAATCACGCGCGCTTCACCCCCGATGACCCTCCTCCGCCTCGTTCTGTTTTGCCTGCTCGCAAGCGTTTTATCCGCCGCCGAGAGCGTGACCGCACCGCCGCCGGCTCACGCTGGCTACACGATTCCCAACACCGTCACCCGCGTGCTCCCGCGCACGGCGGACGATCGTCTCTACAAACTGGATATCGCTCTGCCCGCCTCGTTCGCGGAACACCCGGAGCGACGCTACCCAGTGATTCTGGTCTGCGATGGCTACTGGGGCTTTTCTGGGGTCGCCTCGGTCGTAGGCGGTCTAACCTATGGCAAGCATGTTCCCGAGTCACTGGTCGTCGGGTTGTCCTACGAAGGCGAGAACCTGGACTATGGAAAACTTCGCAACATGGATCTCGCGCGTGGCGCGGAGAAGTTCGGCGGAGAAGTCACGGACGAGCAACACGCCGAACGATATCTGGATTTGATTCAGAAGACGATCCTGCCGCTCCTGGAGCACGACTATCGCGGAGATCCCGCGCACCGCTATATTGTCGGTTCGTCGGCCGGTGGATACTTCGTGCTCTACTCCATGTTCACCCAGCCAGAGCTCTTTCAGGGCTACGTGACGGACAGTCCATCGATCGCATCCCTGTGGGATTCGGAACGGCACTTCACGTCTCTGGGCCGGAAGGTTCCGGGGCGTGTCTTTGTGACTTCGGCGGGCAATGAATGGCGCGAGTACCGCAAATGGATTCCCCTGTTTTATGAGCGCATGAAACAGCACGGCTATGTAACCGGTGGAATGATGTACCGAGAGACGGAGGGCGTGCGCCATTCGGCGGCCGTGGCGGAATCCTACCTGCGCGGGCTCATGTACGTGATGGATCCCATCGCACCGGAACGGGGCGAGGCGACCGACGCATTTGTCGCGTCACCCGGCAAGCGAAGCTACGCGGTCACCTTCTGGCTCCCCCGCTCAGCCACGGACCCCGCCAGGATCGCGTCAGCGAAGCGCGATCATGAAGCATTCATCGGGACGCTGTTGGCCGATAAGCGCGTGCAAGTTGAATTGCTCAGCACGGAAGAGATTCCGGATTCGGTCGGCACGATTTACCTGGAAGCGGCCACTCGCGCTGAAGTTGAAAACCTGATGCGCGAAGATCCGACGGTGAAGGCGAAGCTGATCGAATTCGAAGTGATCGCCGATGGGATCTAAATTGAATATGGAACTCAGGAACGCTGGAACGGACCCCGATCCGAAGATGTTAGGGCGACCCGTTCGAGATGAGGTTAGGGCGTAGAGTGATGTGATCGGGCTCGAAGTCAGACTGCCTTGCCCTCAGCGGTCAGATCGTGGAATGCTTCCCGCCCTCCCCTGCAACGTTGAGGTGACCACTCATATCATGCTCCCAAATACGACGACGCCCGACAAACCATTGTCCCGTGGCCGCCAGGGTCGAGACCCTGCCATGAAGTCCTGGCTTTGCACCCTGCCCTTGTGTGCAGTGTTCGCGGCAGCGTTGCTGATTCTCGTGGGGTGCAGCCGCAGCCGTCTTGAGCCCGCCGAAGTGATGGGTTCGCCGGCCATGGTCGACCACGGCGGCAACCCGCGGCTGTGGGTTGTCACCAAACAAAAAGAAGTGAGCGTCGGGAGCGGGACCATGGACTGGCGCAGCGACACTTTTTTTCACTTCGGCGTCCAAGCCTTCGATCCGCTCGCGGCCAAGCCTCTTTGGCAAAAGCGGCTGCGGACCTTCGGAGATCACAACGCAAAGGGCGCTGCGCCTTCCCGGGTAATTGGATCAACGGTCGACGCGCGCCTGCTCGGGCAGGATGGCAACATCGTCTGGCTGCTGATCGGGGAAGCGCCGCTTGCCATCGACATTGCCGACGGACACGTCGTGGCCGACTCCGAAAAATTACAGCAGGTGAACCCCGAGTTGAAGGGCCTGCTTCCGAGCGAGGTGAAGCATTACAGCTTCAACCAAGGCTTGGTGCTCATGGCCGCCGATGCGCGGCAGTTCGTTGTCCACGGCCCTGACCAGAAGGCCGTCGCCTACACGCCGCCGCCACCGCCGGCGCCTTTGGAAGGCAGGTTGCAGGCCAACGGTACGCGCGAGATGGTGCCGACCAAACCGTTCGGCGAAAATCCGTCACGTCAGGTGACGCTCGGCGGGCAGTGGCTCGGCCTCTACTCGGAAAAGGAAGCGGTGGACGCCGGCAAGGATGAGTGGGGGCGCAACCTGCGGTATCCGTACAGGGTCATGGATGAAGGAAAGTTGTCACGGCGCACCTTCTGGCGCGCGAAGATCATCACCGCGCAAAAGTTCGACGATCACTTCGACCGCCTCAGCGACCTGACTCCGATTCCTGGTGCGCCCACGTTTCTCAAAGGCCGCTTCAAGACCGATCCCAAGACCGGAGAGCCGCTGCTTCTTTCCGATCCCGAAGGCGTGCTGGTCTGGCATAGCACTCGAGTCGACGATGCGGGCCGCCTGGCTCTGACGCGCCTCGACGCGGACCTGAAACCGATCTGGAAGGCCGAACTGCCACTGAGTGAAACCGACGCGGTACGTCAGGTCGCGACCTGGTTGCTACCGGGTCACATGGTCGTGGTAGGTCAGCTGCAGACCACCTCCGAGGGTGTCCAAACCCGCACGCTCCAAGCAGCCACCATCGATTTGAAGACCGGCGCCTTTCGGACGATGGACCTCGCGGGGAATGCTGGTTCGCGGTGAGCCGTAACAAACCGACCTGAGTCTCCGGGTCAGGCCTGTTACTTGTTGATAGCGGGACGGCCCGCCCGAGGAGTCAGGGCGTCAGTTGCTAATTCCCTCGGTGGAATCGTTGCCGGATTGCTCCAGTAGCTCCGGCCCGCATCCCTGCCTTACTGCATGGATTGAAATCCGCGCCATTCACGCCGGCGGCCACCCGCTCGCTCCAGCACAAGTGAACTTTTCTTCGCTGCGTCCCAGTTGATCTTTAGCGTAACGGACCTGCCGATACCTCGCTCCACGCAATCCGCGGGAGCGAGGAGGCCTGTCAAAACTATGGCATCAGTAAAGCCTCGACGAGGCCGACTCCCGTCGCACCCGCCTTGCCCCGAACGATGGTGGAATACAACCCGGGCGAAAGGGTCACCAGGATGGCCGACTCCTTGTCGTTCGTCGGTGGATAGCCGGTTGCCTGAATTTGCGTCTGCTGGGTCGACTTCCAGTCATCGTTCGATGCAATCATCGTCGAGCCTTGGAAGAGTTCGAGTACGGTATCCGGCAGTGCTCCGGCCACACCGAGCGCAGTCAACGACGGCCCGGTCGCGCGCACCATGATCTGGACCGGCGTGGTACCACGAATGATGAAACCTCCGATCAGGACATTGTCGCCGGTGCCGATCGCACCGCGCGCCGAGATGTTCACGAGGGGAGCAACTCCGGCGACCGGATTATGTGAGTAATTGCGGCCATTGTGCGGCGTCGCGGCGTACGGAAAGACCTTGTTGTAGATCGCGTCGTTGCCGCTGACGTTGTCGATGCCATCGGCGGACCGGATCGTTAGCGGATTCGTGCGCAGGTCACTGATCACCGCAGTGACGGCGATATCAATGACGTCATCGCCGAACCGGCGACCGTTGGGCCAGCCACCCGCAATCGTGCCAGGGGGAAATCCGGGGAAGCCTGCCTGGACCTTGGAGGTCAACGCATCGCCACCGAAGACACTCAGGCGTGAGTAACCAGCATCGTCCTGATTCCCGCCCTTCAGCCGCGCGGCATCGGTCGAAAGGTCGACCTTGATCAGGTCGGGAATGAAGATGCCGACGAGATCCGCGCGACCGGTCTCGGGCGCCGTCTTCTTTCCACCAAACACAATCGCGTTGATCAAGGCGGCCAGCTCTGGCGTCTCCGCATATTTTTTGAACAAGGCCATATCGCTCGTCGGCTTGGTTCGGTTGTAGAGATCCTTGTCCTTGAGCGCGACGAGGGCTTCACAAAACAGCGGATTGCCCTGACGACCGACCTGCACCCAATTGCCCGACAGCGTCGTACCAGCGGAACTGGCGCCATCCGTCAGAACGCTGGTGGCACGACGGCTGGTCGTGGCGTAAACGCCGACAACCTGCTGATCTCCTCCGAGGTCGCTTATTGGAATTTCCAATACAACGGTGTGGACGTTGAAACCGCCCTGGCTGTCGAACATGTTTGCGCTACCCGACTTCAGGGACAGCAAATCAAAGATCGAGTTGATATCGCCGTAGAACCCGTCTTCGCGCTGACCGGCCCAAGAGCGATATCCACCGGCCAGAGACGAAATTGCGCCCCGGGTATACGGATCGAGCTGCGTCTCGTCGGCCACGCCATCCTTGGCGAGATTGCTGCCATTGTCGGACTTGTTGTACTTCGGGGTTGCGACACCTTGGTTGTTGGGCGGCACGGTGCCCATACCGAGCGACGTGGACGCCGCGCCGACGACCTTGGTCACGGTGTAGGTCTGCGTCAGATTCTGGCTGGCATCGGCATTGGCCGCGACGACGCCGACGTAGGATTGCAGAATGGTGTCCTGCGTTTTGTACGTCGTGGTGAACTTGAACTGATACGCGACGGAATCTGCGCCTCCGGCGAGATCGGCGCCTTTGGAAAGGAATATCTGATACAGAACGTTGTCATCGAACCCGTAGCGATTCGGTCCAACGCCCGGTTCTTCATGGGGATATACCGACAGCGCGACCGAAAGGTACTTCGTTCCGGCGCGGCTGGTCACGAAGGCATAAACGTCGGTGGTATTGGCCGCCGGATCCAAGGTGACAAGCGGTGCGTCCATGTGACTGGACGCGTGCAGGGACGGGAGGGCAGGTGTAAGCGGCAAGAGCGCGAGACTGAGCCGCAGCAGACAACTGAGTTTGATTTTTGTGATCATGGTGGTGTTTTTAGCGCAAAACGTGGAAGGCCGTATCCATGGCGTGGATGAAAGCGGCGGGGGTGGACCAAGCGGCGCGATGGAGGGGCGAAGCGGTCGGTGGCATTATGCATCCTTCGTGTGGATGCGCCGGAAAGATGCAGGCTGTTCACAAATAAAAACTATTCGCATCCGCGCGGGGTGATCGCGCGTATCGGCCACTCCGCCCTTGCGCGGCTTGCGGTGGAGTGCGGCGCCTGACGAGTCTGGCCGTTGGTTGTAAATTCCTCGAAGGAGAAGCAGCCCGAACGCCTGCCCATGGGAGGCGGTGCGGCGCGTTTGACGACCGTGAATTAACAACTAAAGCGCCCCTGACCCCGTGACCGCGTGCCGCACGCGATCCTTGCGGGGCGACGTCGCGGAGCTAGGCTGGCCGGCATGATTCGAGGAGTTGATCACATTAACCTGGTCGTGGCGGATCTCGCGCGCTCGGTGAAATTTTATACCGAGTTGCTCGGCTTTCGGAAAACCGCCGAGGTATTCATGGAAGGCGAATGGATCGAGCAGATCATCGGTCTCAAGGGGGGCCGGGGCGATGTCGTCTTCGTCGAACCACCCGGCGGCGGACTTCGCATCGAGCTGCTCCAGTATCACACGCCGCGCGGCCTGGCTTTGCCGGAAAACTCCCGCGCGAATACCTTGGGCGTGCGGCATGTCGCCCTTCGTGTGGACGATATCTCGACCTTGGCGACGAAGCTGCGCGCGGCAGGCGTGACGTTTTTCAGCCCGCCGGTGAAAGTGCCGGCGGGTGTGGTGACCTTCGCGGCAGGAGAAAAATCACTCTGTTACTTTCTCGATCCCGACGGAGTGATTTTGGAGCTCTGTGAGTATAGCTGAATGTTGGAGGTTTGAAGTTTGATGTTAGATGGGTCGATCCGGGCGTGGTGCATTCAGGACATCGTATCCGCGTTGAAGGTGGAACTCAGGAATGGCTGGAATGGAGCTCTGATTGGATCGCGGGAGGAGAACGGGAGTTTCCGTGCTTCCGTTATTGTAGCCCGCTCTGGGAAGAGCGGGATTCCGGGCGCCGGAGCGCGCGCAAGCGCGCTGGCCTACGTCGGAATCGGCTCGAAAGAAGGGATGTCGAGAGCCATGTCGTTTTGCTCGGTAAGCGCGTCGTCCGGCATTGGCGATCGGAAGATCGGGTTGACCCTCCGATCGAGGGCTATCGTAGGCGAAAGAACTGGCTTGAACACGGCGGCACGAAACGGACGACACGGCGGTCGTCCCTCCATTCGGAGAAATCGTCGGAGCAGCGCGCGAGCGCGCTGGCCCACGACGGAGTGATTCTGCCATTGATGCCGGCAGCAGGTCACTCGTAGCTAGCAAGGTGCTTTCTCGCGCCTTTAATGTCCGTCCGGTCCTGCGCTCCTGGGCGGTCGCGTGCGTGCTCTTCACCGGCACCGTGCTGTTGTTCAGCCGCGCCGCCGATTACGGGTTTACCAATTACGACGATCCGCGCTACGTGACCGACAACCCGCATGTGCAGGCGGGCCTCACGTGGGCGAGCGTCGCCTGGGCATTCGGAGGCCATACGGATTATTGGCATCCCCTCACGTGGTTGTCGCACATGCTCGACTGGCAGCTGTATGGCGAAGCCGCGGCCGGACATCATCTCACCAGCTCTCTGTGGCACGCGGCGAACGCCGCCCTCGCCTTCCTCGTGCTGCGGCGGCTGACGGGTGCGTTCTGGACGAGCGCTTTCAGCGCGGCGTTGTTCGCCTGGCATCCATTGCGCGTCGAGTCGGTCGTGTGGATCACGGAGCGCAAGGACGTGATGAGCGGCTGCTTTTTTCTGCTCACATTGTGGGCCTACGCGGCGTATGCGCAGCGGCGCGACGCGGCGCGACCGGCCAAAAAATTCTACGCGCTCACGCTCGCGCTGTTTGGCGCCGGGCTAATGTGCAAGCCCATGCTGGTCTCGGTGCCGCTCGTACTGCTCGTCCTCGATTTTTGGCCGTTGGGCCGCGCACCCGACGGCGGCGCTGTTCGCTGGCGCGGATTATTGCTCGAAAAAATTCCGTTCGTCGTCGGCTCAGCGATCGCTTCCGTGTGGACCGCGCTGCTCCAGGTGCAGGAGGGGGCGTTCACGCTCTCGTTGCCGCTGGGGGCGCGGCTCGCGAATGCGGTGGTCGCCGTGGTGCGGTATATCGGAAAGTTTTTCTGGCCGTTCAATCTGAGCATTTGTTACCCGCACCCGGGCTGGTGGGCGGCATGGATCGTGGCGGGCGCGGCGGCGATTTGCGTGGCGATCACGGTCGTCGCGTGGCGGCAGCGAGTCGCGCGTCCGTGGATTCTCGCGGGTTGGCTTTGGTTCCTCGTGATGCTCGCGCCAGTGATCGGAATCGTGCAGGTCGGCTTTCAATCGATGGCCGACCGCTACACCTACCTGCCGATCCTCGGCCTGCAGTACGCGTTGCTTTGGACGGTCCGTGGTTTCGCGCTTCGTCCGGCTGCGCGCTGGGCTTGCGTGATTTCAGGCGCGGTCGTGCTGGCTGGCGCGGCCGTGCGCACGTGGGACCAGCAGGCCAATTGGCGGGATTCCGTGACCCTGTTTGAACACGCGCTCGCCGCCACCGGACCGAGCAGCATCGCACATGGATTTCTTGGATACACCTTGCTCGGTGCGGACCGGCTGGATGAGGCGGAAAAACACTGCCGGCTTGCCCTCAAGATCGATCCGAAGGAGCACAACGCGCTGTTAGCGCTCGCCGCAATCCACGAGCGAAAGGGCCAGCTCGACGATGCGCTCGCGGTTCGCCGTGAACTCCTGCGACTCAGTCCGTCGGACCCCGACGCGGAATTTTCGCTTGGCCTGTTGCTGCTGCGGCAAAATCGCCGCGAGGAAGCATTCCCTTTTCTTCGTGCCGCGGCCAAGCGCGACCCGGCCGTCGCCGAATTGAACGTCCACAAGGCGCAGGACAATTTCCACGGCGGTTTCATCGCTGCTGCTGCCGTGCGCTTCGAAGCCGCGGCCGCCATCGCGCCCGACGATGCCGATGTGCGGTTTACGCTGGGCCTCGCGTGCGCACAACTCGGTCGGGTCGACGATGCCCTCACGAACTTTGCCGCGGCCGTGCGGTTGCGACCGGCTTTTCCCGAGGCGCACGTGGAACTCGGCGTGCTGCTGCTGGCGCGTGATCAGCCGGCGGAAGCGGAGACGCATTTTCGTGCTGCTCTCGACAGCCGACCCGATTTCGGGCTCGCGCGCCTCGGTTTCGGTCGCGCCCTCGCTCGGCTCGGCCGCATGGAGGAGGCGGCGGCGAGTTTCGAACAAGCCGGCGTGCTGTTACCGAACGATGCCGCGGCGCAGCGCGCGGTCGCGGAGTCGCTCGCGCGCCGGCGCCGTTTCGCGGAAGCGGTACGTCACTACGAACGCGCCGTGCAGTTGCGACCCAACGACGCGAGCTTGCACGCTGAACTTGGCTACGCGCTGTACTTCGACGGCCGTCGCGAGGACACGAAGGCCCAATGGCGGGAAGCGCTGCGACTCGATCCAAGCCTCCCGGGCCTGCGTGAGCGTTTGGAGAAACTGCCGTAGACGTGAGGGCCGGCTCCGAGAGGTCGGGCATTCTGAACGGGTGAGGGAGTTAGCTGTTAATCCGGGAGTGGGATCGTTCAAAGTTTCGCGCTGCGTAGTTCGTACCCCGCCTCACCGGCGCGGTGTATTCAGTTCCTCCTGCACTTTTGGTTAGCCGAAGTGACGGGAAGTAGTCACCGTTTAAACGTTAGCCGCCAATCGCACCCTGCCCCCGTTCACCGAAAACGACTCCCAAACTGTCTCCTGTTAAACGTCGCCCCTCTTACCCCATGAACCGCCGCTCCTTCATCTCCTCCGTCGCCATCGCCGGCGCCGTCGTCGCCTCCCGTCCCTCACGCCTCCTCGGCGCCGAGACCAAACCGCGCCCCAAGGTCGGCGTGATCGGCTGCGGCTGGTATGGCGGCGTAAACCTCGGCGTGTTCGCGCGGTGCACCGACGTCGAGGTCGTCGCGCTGTGTGACGTCAACACGCAGCATCTTCAGAAAACGTTGCAACAGGTCGCCCAGCACCAGCAATCCGTCCCGCGCACTTACTCCGACTATCGCGCCATGTTCGCCGCCGGCGCGCTCGACATCGTCATTGTGGCCACCCCCGATCACTGGCACGCCCTGCCCGCGATCGCGGCGATGAAAGCGGGTGCTGACGTATATTTGGAAAAGCCGATCGGCGTCGACGTGATCGAAGGTGAGGCGATGGTCGCCGCCGCCCGCAAATACGACCGCGTCGTGCAGGTCAACACCCAGCGCCGCAGCAACCCCCTGTATTTGGAAGCCCGTGACAAGTACATGCGCAGCGGCAAGCTGGGCAAAATCGGCCTGGTCGAATGCTACAGCTATCTGGGCATCGAAGGCTGGAACGCCGGCAAGATCCCGGACGCGCCCGTGCCCGCGCACCTCGACTACGAGGCGTTTGCCGGACCCGCTCCGAAATTGCCCTACAAGGCGATCATGGAGGACCGCGGCTGGCGTTCGTTCATGGAGTTCGGCAACGGCATCATCGGCAACGTCGGTGTGCACATGATCGACAAGGTGCGCATGCTGCTCGCTCTCGGCTGGCCGCAGACCATCAGTTCGACCGGCGGGATCTACGTTCACAAAAACTCCTTTTCCAATGTCTCCGATACGCAGCGGAGCGTGTTCCATTATCCCGATCTCGATGTGAGCTGGGAGCATCGCATGTGGGGCCGCTCCCCCATTCCGCCGCGTCACTGGAGCGACCAGTGGGGCGCGCGCTTCGTCGGCGAGCTCGGCACGCTGAACCTGACGATGTTCGAATACGTTTTCGAACCCGCGAAGGGCGGCGGCCCACGCGAGGGCCGGCACATGCTGTCGTCGAGCGGCAATTTTGAAAACATCGACTTCGGCCGCGCCGGCGAAGCGTTTCAGGAGACCGAGAACCGCCATGTGCTCGATTTCATGGCGGCGCGCGAAACCCGTTCGCGCCCACTCGCCGACATCGAGGAAGGCCACATTTCCAGCGCCATGTGCGAACTGGCCAACCTCTCGCAGCAACTCGGCCGCACGCTCAGTTACGATTCAAAAACGCGCACGATCCCTGGCGACGTTGAAGCGACCGGCCGCCTCGCGCGCGCCTACCGCGCGCCGTGGATCCACCCGGATCCGACGGCGGTCTGACGTTCGCCGATCGTTCAGGACAGTTTGTTGCCTGATCGGTCCGATCAAACGTTTCAGCAGAGCCTTGCGCGGATCGACGTCTGGATCGTGCGTGGCGACTGACCGCCGGCTTTGGAATCAGCCAGGTCCGGCATCGAAGCGCGCGCAAGCGCGCTGACCTACGATGAGGATCGTCGGCGACGGCCGCGCTCGTAGGGGATCAGCGTGCGGAGACGGCTGAGTCATTGGAGATGTGATCGCTTTCCGGCGGCGTTCGAGTCGCTTGCGTGGCTCTTCAGTTATAATGAAACTCGGCCTGACCCCCGCCCCATTCGCCCCATCCTTGATCCTCACATGAAACTCCGCTCCTGCCTCGCTACGCTCTGCCTGCTCATGCCCCTCTTCGCGGACGCGCAACAGGCAAACGTCAACCTCGACTACAACCCGCAGAAAAACACCGAGAACCTGATCCCGTTCAGCGCACCGCTGAACTCGCCCGACGTCGGTGATGACGGGATGGTCACCTTCCGCCTCCGTGCTCCCGCCGCGAAGGAGGTTCGCCTCGCCGGCGTCGCCCTCCTCACCGCGCTCGGCAAGAGCGGCCAGGTCGTGCCTTTCACCAAAGGCGACGATGGAATCTGGACGCTCACCGTCGGCCCCGTGCGACCCGACATGTACGCGTATCACTTTAACGTCGACGGGGTGCAGATGGCCGACCCGAGCAACACCTACGCCGCGTTCACGGCGATGCCGCCGTACAGTGAGTTGATTGTGCACGGCAAGGAGCCGGCCTACTACGACGCGCGCGATGTCCCGCACGGCAACGTCACCCGCCACGTTTACCGCTCCGACGTCACCAAGGGCCAGCGCGAGCTCTACGTTTACACCCCGCCCGGCTACGATCGCACGAAGACGTATCCCGTGCTGTATCTCGTGGGCGGCAGCGGCGAACTCCCCTCCAACTGGATCTATGACGGCCGCGTGAACTTCATCATGGACAACCTGCTCGCTGAGGGCAAAGCCGTCCCGATGGTGATCGCGATTCCCAATAATCAAGTCGTGCACCGCAATCACCCCCAGCACGCGGAGCTCACGTTCAAGCTCTTCGAGGCCGAACTGCGCCAGCACGTGCTGCCGCTGGTGGAGCGCGAATATTCCGTCCGCCGCGATCCAAAAGGCCGCGCGCTCTCCGGCCTCTCCATGGGCGGCCGCCACACGATTTTCGCCGGCCTCAACTCGCTCGATCTGTTCGCCAACTTCGGCGTCCTCAGCGCGGGCGACACCGAGCCTGAGAAGTCTCTCGCCACCTTCCTCAACGACCGCGACGTGAACAAGAAAGTCGACTACCTGTTCGTCGGCCAGGGCACCGAGGAAGCCAGTGGGCGCATGAATGTACGGGTCGCCGCTCTCGTGGCGGCGTTAAATGCGCACGGGATCCAGCATGAGTATTACGTTGGAGGATATGCCGGCCATGATTGGGCCACGTGGCGGCATTTGCTCTATTACCGTTTCCTCCCCAACCTCTGGCGGAAAGAATGAAGCCGATGACCACCTGGTTTCGTTTCCTGCGCTGCTCGACCCTGCTCGTCGGCCTCAGCCTTGCGGCGGTCGCCCATGCCGCCACTCCCAAGTCGGAGATTCGCATACGCGATCCCTTCGTCTTGCCCGACCGCGCGACGCAAACCTACTATATCTACGGAACCACGACGGCCGGAATTTTCGACGGCGGCATCGAGCGCAAGGCCGTGATGGTTTTCAAATCGAAAGATCTTCTCCAATGGGAAAATCCGGTGCCGGTGTGGGAGGTGCCGGCAGATCATTGGGGCCGGGAAACCGTCTGGGCTCCGGAAGTGCATGCGTATCACGGCCGTTACTTTCTCTTCGTCACGATCACGTCGACGGACACGCTCCCGACGCCACCGGACCGGCCGCAAAACGTGCGGCGCGGGACGGAGATCCTCGTTGCTGATTCGCCGCTCGGACCCTTCCAGCCGCTTGGGCGCGGACCGCAAACGCCGGCCGACTGGATGGCCCTGGATGGGAGCCTCTGGATCGAGAACGGCACGCCGTATCTGGTTTTTTGCCATGAGTGGGCGCAAATCACCGACGGCAGCTTTGACCTTGTACGCTTGAGCGAAGATCTCGCTCATCCCGTCGGTGATCCCCAGCTGCTGTTCCACGCCTCGGAGGCACCGTGGGTGCGCTGCCGCGGTGACATCGGCGAATTGTATCAGGGCAAGCGTTACCACGCTTACGTGAGTGACGGAAACTGGCTGCACCGCACGAAGTCCGGCACACTGCTGATGCTGTGGTCCAGCTACGGGCCGACCAAATACGCGGTGGGCATCGCGCGCTCGAAGAGTGGCAGCGTGATGGGTCCCTGGGAGCAGCTGCCTGAGCCGCTTTGGTCCGATGACGGCGGACATCCCATGCTGTTTGAAACATTCGATGGCCGCCTCGTCATGACGATCCACCAGCCGAATCGCCGGGTCGAGCGAGCGCGTTTCTTCGAAGTCGAGGACCTCGGCGATACGCTCAGGATCAAAGGAGAAGTGGTGACGGGGCCAACGCGTTAGTGGCTAGATCCGTGAGTGGCTTCATAACGGCGCTCACGCGCCCTGACCATTTAGCGGAGTTCCGAAGTGGGCCAGCGCGCTCGCGCGCGCTCCGACGCGGTCGAAGATTCGAACGTCAAAGCGATGCGTCGAGCCGCAGCGCGAGCAAAGCGGTGTCCGAGCCACCGCACTCCAAAATTGGCGCCGGATCTCGGTGCATTCAGGGCGTATCCCAGATCGTCTGGAGCGTCCAAGGCCCACCTTCCATAACCCAGAACGCACCGTCGATCAGCCGGTAGTTTCGATCAAGCTGAGCGATCCGTTCGAGATCCGCCGGAGTGAGCTTGATCTCCGCAGCCGCGAGATTCTCGCGGAGCCGGGCTGGATTCACGGACTTCGGGATGACGGAAATCCCGCGATGAATGTGCCAGGCGAGCAACACTTGCGCCGGGGTGCAACCGCGGTCCTGGGCGATCGATTTGATCACGGGGTTTTCGAGTAAGACCGGCGCATCCGGCGCTTTGACGAAATCAGGCCGATCCGATGATCCAAGCGGCGCCCAAGCCGTCAGGTGAATGCCCTGCCCGGCGCAAAATTTTACGAGCTCGGGTTGCTGGAGCAAAGGATGAAGCTCCACCTGATCAACCTCCGGCTTGATCGTGCAGTGGGCGAGAAGATCGCGCAGCTTTTTGACTGAGAAATTGGATACGCCGATGTGGCGGGTCAGCCCGGCACGAACCGCAGCTTCCATTCCCTCCCAGGTGGATTGGATCGTCACTTCCTCCGGTGATTCAAAATCCGCTGCGGAACTTGGAAACACCGCAGTGGGCTTGAGCGGAATGGGCCAGTGGATTTCGTACAGGTCGAGATAGTCCAGACCGAGATTTTGGAGCGACTTCCTTAGCCCAGGCTCAACGTTGTCGCGGCCATGGGCGTTGCCCCATAACTTGGACGTGATCCACAGTGCTTCACGCGTCACTTGACCTTCCTTGATGCAGTCACGGATCGCGTTGCCGACCTCTGCTTCATTGCCATAGAGCAACGCACAATCGATGTGCCGATACCCGAGACGAATCGCTTCACGGACGGCGGCATGGACCTCGCCCGGTGCCGACTTCCATGTACCGAGGCCCAGAATGGGCATTTGATCACCATTCCGAAACGCGAGTGTCTTCATTATCAAAGTGATCCATGCCGTGCGCACGACGTCAACGTTCGTACGGCTCCCCCGAGACGCGCCAACCCACGGGGTAAGTTAGATGTGGGCCAGCGCGCTCGCGCGCGCTCCGAAGGCGTCGAGCTATCGAACGGCGGACTGATGCGTCGAGCCGCATCTCAAACAAAGCGGTGTCGAGACCACCGCACTCCACAACGGCCGCGCCAATCCTACGCAGCCAGCGTCGTCTTGAATTTCCTTATGGCGCCGCGCTCATCGCGCCGGCTTGATCGCCACCCAAGGTAACTGAGTGCCTGGTTTTTTGGCCAGCAGAGCCCGCGCCCGCGCGGCGGCGGTCTCCAGATCGGCCACAACGTTTTCCTCACCGACCAAATCCAAAAACCCCGCACGCATCATCACAGCGAAGGGCTGCGTGTGCGGCCCACAAAGAATCAGATGCTTCTGATGCCGCATCAGTTTTTCGTGCAGGTCCTCGAGTCGGTCCAGCGCAGTGACATCGAGCGCCGTCACCGCGCTCATGTGCAGGATGATCACGCGGCAATCGCCGCCAGCTCGGCGGAGCACCGTTTCCAACTTGTCCGCCGCCCCGAAAAACAACGCGCCAAACACCCGGTAGACCACCACCTCGGGCGGCAAATCCCGCACCGTCTCATGCGCGGCGCCATCTGCTTCCCGCGTCATCGCGCGCACCTCCGTCGTATCCGCCACGCGTTTCACGAACAGCGCCGCCGCCAAAATCATGCCGATGCCCACCGCCGTCGTGAGATCGAAACACACGGTGAGCGCGAACGTCGTCAGCAACACCAGCCCATCGCTCTTCGGCCGGCGCGACAGCCGACGGAATTCGTCCCATTCGCCCATGCGCCACGCGACCACGATCAGCACCGCGGAGAGGGTGACCAGTGGAATGCCACCGGCCAGCGGCGCCGCGACCAGCAGCACAATCAACAAAAACAAGGCGTGAACGATGCCTGCGACCGGCGTGGATGCGCCGTTGCGGATGTTGGTGGCGGTGCGCGCGATCACGCCGGTGACCGGGATGCCGCCAAACAGCGGCACGACCGTATTCGCGACGCCTTGCGCCATCAGTTCCTGATTTGAGTCGTGCCGATCATCGATCAGCCCATCGGCAACCACGGCCGAAAGCAGCGACTCGATCGAGCCAAGCACCGCGATCGTAAATGCCGGCACGATCAACGCCTCCATTTTCCGCCAGTCAAAATCTGGAAATGCCAACCGCGGCAGCCCGCGCGGGATTTCGCCGAAACGCGTGGCAATGGTGTCCGTCGGCAAATTCCAAAGCGCGACCGCCACCGTCGCGAGCACCACGGCGACAATCGAGCCCGGCACGCGGCGGCTGAGCCTGGCCGGCCACCCCGCGACAATCGCGAGGGAGCCGACGCCGAGCAAAAGGGTGGTCCAGTCGAAAGAAGCTCGCGCCTGCCAGAGCGCGAGCATCTTGGGCAGAAACTCCACCGGCTCTTGCGCCACCTGCAGTCCGAAAAACGGACGCAGCTGCGTGCTCAGAATCGTAATCGCGATGCCGCAGGTGAAACCCATTGTCACCGGCTGCGGAATAAACCGGATGAGCGTTCCCAGCCGGAAGGCGCCCATCGCGAACATGATCACGCCCGCGAGCATCGTGCAGATCAGCAGATTGCTCGCGCCGTATTTTATTCCGACGAGTGCCACCAACCCCACGAAGGCGCCGGCCGGCCCGCCAATCTGCACCCGTGACCCGCCGAGCGCCGAAACGACAAAGCCGCCGATGATGCCCGTGTAAAGTCCCGCCTGCGGTGTCACGCCCGACGCAATGCCCAAGCTGATACACAACGAAAGGGCCACGACACCAACGGTCAATCCGGCGAACAAATCCCGCACAAATTTTTCCCGCGAGTAGTCGCGCAGACACTCGAGCAGTTTTGGCCGAAACCAAAAATACTTTTCCGGATTCATGGCACGGTCAGACTGACCTCGCCGTCCCCACCCTCGCAAGCTCGCCTCCGACCGTGCGCAGCACTCCGCAATCCATGCGCAACAGCGCCGATCCTACGGAGTCAGCGGTTCCGAACGTGGGCCAGCGCGCTTGCGCGCGCTCCGAGGGGATCGAGCAATCGAACCGCCGACCGATGCGTCGAGCCGCATCTGAGAGAAAGCGGCGTCGAGCCGCCGCACTCCCAATCGGGACGCGTGCTTTCCGGCTACTCGCTACTCTTCTCCACTTGGCTGTCGCCATCGGCATTCGGAATTTCACACTGCTGCTGACAGCACAACGATTCCGGCGGAGCGGTGAAAGGATTCGCGTTGATCGGCGCGTTCGTAGCGCTCTTTCCGGGCGGATTGTTGAACCTGTTCTCTTTGGGGAGCGGTGCCGCGCTGCGTTGGAGTGAGATCGTCATGCACCTGGGTATCGCCGTGATCGTGGGTGGGACATTGGGCGCGATTGTCGGGAAGTTGCTCGCGGGAAGTAAGACCGAAAGTGTGCCCACGGATGCCGCGCTGGAGCAGCGACGGGCGACGGTCCAGCAGGCGATTGCGGATTTGCGGGCGGAGTCGCAGTTGGCGCGGTGATGCGTGGGCGTGCATATCGCTGACTGTAGGGGCGTCCTCGTGGCTACTGTAGGGGCGTCCTTTACGGACGCCCGAGTACGTTGCTCCTCGCTCGACCGATCAAGGCGTCCACAAGGGACGCCCCTACATCTTCACGATAGGGGTAGGAACGGCGCATCGCTGCGCCGCCCCTCCCTCCGAACCGGACAGGCGGATTTCCCGCATCCGGCTCTCCAGTAGGTGAGTGACTCTCAAGGAGACTGACAGGTCGAGCGGTGAG
>JBDSSD010000182.1:0-5525 GCA_039928945.1 Opitutus sp.
CGTGCGGCATCCTGCCCTGCGGTGTCCGGACTTTCCTCTCCGAACTTCTAAAACGGGCGCGGCGTTACCCGCACCTTGGGATCAAAGAACTCGGAGCGACGACCAGGCCCCAAAGCTAAGAGGATCATTCCAGTGAGAAGAGATCACCAGCGCAAGCTTCCGCACCAGGGCAATCCCCCGAATCACACGACTCGACCACTCCAAATTGGCCTTCGTCTCACGAGTAATAGACCACGCCACCAGCGGATCATCAGCCGAACACCAGCCGATCAGCAGCCGATCAGTAGCCGCGGGCGTCGGTTCACCGGTGCACAGCGCATCGGATGAAGCCGATGCTTCTCAACGCGGGTCGGAGACGCCGCGCTACCCTATGCTTCCCAATAGACGATTCGGCCGCACTGGTCGCAGGTGGCGAGTTGGTTGGTGCCGTCGCGATTCTTGCCGCGGGCAGCCGACTCCACTTCGCTCGAGACCTTCAAGTGACAGCCGCCGCATTTACCGCCGTGAATAGCCACCACGGCCGGCATGCTCCGGACCGCCAGTCGGTCGTAGACCTTCAGCGCCGGTTCGCCCACCGGCGTTCGCGCGGTGGCCACTTCCGCTTGAGCTGCCTGGAGCTCGGCCGAAAGGCTGGCCTCGCGTTCGCGCAGGACTTTGATCCGGCTTTCATGGCCGGAAATATTCGTTTTTAGCTCCGCTTCGGCTGACGCGAATCGCTTCTTCGCTTCGTCGATTCCGTACATCAATTCGAGCTCCTGGCCTTCCAGCACGCCGATTGCCGCCTCGGTGGTTTCAATCTCATGACCGAGCGCTTGATATTCGTCGTTTTTTCGGACCTGCGATTGCTGGGTGCGGTACTTGCCCAGCTTACCCTCCGCCATACCGATTTCAGTTTCGAGGAGCTTCTTCTTGGATTCCAAATCACGCACCTCCGACCGAGCCGTCTCAATCGACGCCTTCTCCATCGCCACCCGCTGTTCGACGGCCGCCACGTCTCGCGGAACCGCTTTAAGCTGAGCCTCCAACGCAAGCCGGCGCGTATCGCGATCCTGCAAAATCAGCAGCTTTTCCATCAACGGGGTGCGCATCGTCGCGAGCCTGCCCCGCCGTCCCCCGGCCGGTCAAATGAATCCCTCGCTTAAAACCGAAAGAAACGCCGTTTCCGGGGGCATTTTTTATCAAGAAAACCCTCGCGTGTTCCGCCAGAAACCGGCAGTTTTTTAGTTTCCCTTTTTCACTCGAAGATACCTTTCATGGCCGACGAATCTGACTCCGAACGCAACGTAAGAAATCAAGCCGGCGCCGACGCCTACGACGCCTCAAAACTCAGCCAGCTCAAGGGTCTGGAGGCCGTGCGCAAGAAGCCCGGTATGTACATCGGCGGTACAGACGAGCGCGCCCTCCACCACTGCGTGTCCGAGGTCCTGGACAACTCGGTCGACGAGCATCTTGCCGGCTTCTGCTCGCGGATCGAGGTAGCCATCCACGTAGATGGCTCGATCAGCATCCGCGACAACGGCCGTGGCATTCCAGTCGACATCAACAAGGACAGCGGGCTGCCGGGCGTTGAACTGGTCCTGACCACGCTGCATTCCGGCGGCAAATACGGCCAGGGCGGGTACAAATTCTCCGGCGGCACCCACGGCGTGGGCGCAAAGTGCGTCAACGCGGTCTCCGAATGGTTCGAGGTCGAGGTTTCGCGCAACGCCCTCGTTCATCACATGAAGTTCGAGCGAGGCCAGACCGTGCGAAAGCTGGAGGTCATCGGCAAAGCCAAGGGCACCGGCACCCTGATCACATTCAAGCCCGACAAGGAAATCTTTCAGGAAACGACGGTCTTCAAAGCAGACCGAATCAGCCAGCGCTTGCGCGAGCTGGCCTTCCTTAACTCCGGCCTGGAAATCGTCTTCACCGACGAGCGCCCCGCGGTCACCAAGCCCGAGATCTTCTACTACAAAGACGGCGTGGTGGAGTTCGTAAAGCAGCTGAACACCGGCAAGGAGCCGCTCCATCCCAAGCCGATCAGCTTCAATAAAGAGACGACGCTGCCGCTGGAGGACAAAACGATCGAGATTCACGTCGAGGTCGTCCTGCAGTACAACGATACCTACAACGACCAGGTCCTTTGCTACACGAACACCATCCACAACCCGGATGGCGGCACGCATCTTTCCGGTTTCCGCAGCGCGCTCACCCGCGCGATCAATCAGCACGCGAAGTCCAACAATCTGCTGAAGGATAAAGATCCTCAGATCACCGGCGACGATGTGCGAGAAGGTCTGGCCGCCGTCATTTCGATCAAGCACAGCGATCCGAAGTTCGAGTCGCAGACCAAGGTGAAGCTGCTCTCGCCTGAAGTGGAGAGCGTGGTCGGCTCAGTGACCTACGAGGGCTTGATGTTTTACTTCAGCACGACGCCCGCGGTCGCCAAACGCATCGTCGACAAATGTCTCAACGCCGCCCGCGCCCGTGAAGCGGCGCGAAAAGCCCGCGAGACCGTCCGGAAGGGCGCGCTGCATGGTGGCGGCCTCCCCGGCAAGCTCGCCGACTGTTCGGAACGCGATCCGTCGCTCACCGAGATCTACATCGTCGAGGGTGATTCCGCCGGCGGATCCGCCAAACAGGGCCGTGATCGACGCTACCAGGCGATCCTGCCTTTGCGCGGCAAGCTCATCAACACCGAGAAAGCGCGCATCGACAAGGTGCTCGCCAACGAGGAAATCCGGACCCTCATCACCGCCGTCGGCACGGGCATCGGTGATCATGAGGGCGAAGGCGCGTTTGATGCGAGCAAGGCGCGTTACCACAAGATCATCATCATGACGGACGCCGATGTGGACGGCTCCCATATCCGCACGCTGCTCCTGACGTTTATCTACCGGCAAATGAAGGGACTGCTGGATCGCGGTTTCATCTACATCGCCCAGCCACCGCTCTACAAAATCAAGCGCAAGAAGCGCGAGCAGTACGTCGACAACGATGAGCAGCTCAACCGCATCCTGCTTGAGCTCGGTTCGGAGGATGTGGTGTTGATGCGGCTCGCCGATCAGCACGTGTTCGCGCCCGCGCAGATTGACAAGATCGTCGAGACGCTCGCAGCGTTGGAGAAGCTCGGGACGGGCGTGACGCGGTATGGCGCGTCGTTGCCGGAGTACCTCGATCAACATGATCCCGAGACGCACGGCTTGCCGCGTTACATCGCGCGGATCCGAGAGGGCAACAAGGAGAGTCACGAATTTCTCCGCGATGAAGTGGCGCGCGCGCAGTTCGTCCAGAACCACGGCCTCGATGCCGACGTATCCGAACAAACAGAACCGACGCTGCCAAATGGTACCGTTAGCCCCATCGAGCTGCGTAAACCCGCGCCGATTGCGAAGCGCATCACGCTCCACGAGATCTACGAAAGCACTGAGATGGCGAAGCTGCTGAAGGCACTCGCGGCGATCGGACTTGATATCAAGCGCTTCAGTCCAACCGAGGAGCCACGCTTCACAATCACCGAGAATCCAGGCCAGAAGAGTGAGTCGAAAACGGAACTGCACTCCCCGCTCGACATCGTGACGCAGATCAGGGGCAACGGCCGCAAAGGTCTTTCGATCCAGCGGTACAAAGGTCTGGGAGAAATGAACCCGAAGCAGCTGTTCGAAACGACGATGGATCCCGAGAAGCGCAGGTTGCTCAAGGTTTCGATCAACGACGCCGCGAAGGCCGACGCGCTCTTCACGCTCCTGATGGGTGACGAAGTCCCACCGCGCCGCCAATTCATCGAAGACAACGCGCTGAACGTGCAATTCCTCGACGTCTGAGCGACGAGCCGACTGAACTAAGCGCAAAGACGCGACGACGCAAAGTTATGAGCGAAGTCAGAGTGCCGGAAGAGATCGAGACGCTCGCCACGATGGCCGTTAACGCCGCGTTTGCGGTGCACCGTGCGCTTGGACCAGGCCTCCTCGAGAGTGCTTATCGTGAGTGCATGACGATCGAGCTCTCGCTCGCTGGTCTAGAAGTGAGAGGCGAACAACTGCTGCCGCTTAACTATCGGGGTCACGCCATTCAAAATGCTTACCGCGTCGACCTCATCGTTAACGAGAAGCTGCTGATCGAGCTCAAAGCGGTGGAAGGGATCCAAGCCATTCATCGGGTGCAAACGACGACTTATCTGCGGCTCTTGAAGTTGCCTCTTGGTCTGCTGATCAACTTCAACGTTCCCCTTATCAAAGACGGCATCAGCCGAGTCTTAAACTTGGACTTCCGAGCATCCGCCAATGCGGCAACACGTGCGGCCGATGTTTGCACCGTGCCTTCTTCTCCGAGCTTAGCGCCTTCGCGTCTTCGCGCTTAATTCCTTTTTTTCCGAATGTATACCGCCAGCGAAAAACTTTCTTCCGCCAATATCACTGAGATTATGCAGACGGCGTACATCGAGTATTCGATGTCCGTCATCATTTCGCGCGCCCTGCCCGACGCGCGGGATGGTCTCAAGCCGGTGCAGCGCCGCGTGCTCTACGCGATGCTCCGGGAGGGCCTGCTCCACAACCGCTCCTTCGATAAATGCGCGGGCGTGGTCGGTGAGGTTCTCAAGAACTATCACCCACACGGCGACTCTTCGGTTTACGATACCCTCGTCCGTCTCGCCCAACCGTGGGTCATGCGTTACCCGCTGATCGATCCGCAAGGCAACTTCGGCTCCGTCGACGGTGATCCTCCCGCAGCCTATCGTTACACCGAAGCCCGGCTCAAGAATATCGCGGAGGAACTGCTCGCGGATATCGAGGAAGACACCGTCGACTTCATTCCGAATTACAAGGAGTCGACCACCGAACCGACCGTACTCCCGTCTTCGCTGCCGAATCTGTTGATGAATGGTTCGACCGGTATCGCGGTCGGCATGACCACCAACATCCCGCCGCACAATCTCGATGAGATCATCGAGGCGACGTTCGCAATCATCGATAACCCGCGCATCTCGGTTGATGATCTCTGCAATATCATCCGCGGCCCTGACTTTCCTACGGGGGGCGTGATCGCCGGCCGCGAAGGCATTCTCAGTTACCTTCGCACGGGGAAGGGCATCGTTCGCACGCGTGGCAAAGCGCATACCGAGGAGATGAAGGGCGGGATGGAGCAGATCGTCATCACCGAGATTCCGTACAACGTGAATCGGGCGACGCTGGTCACCCGCATCGCAGAACTCGTCGGAGAGAAACAGCTCGACGGTATCCGCGATTTGCGGGACGAGTCGGACGAGAACACCCGGATCGTCATCGAGCTAAAGCGGGGCGAGCAGTCGAAGGTCGTTATCAACCAGCTGTTCCAAAAGACCGCGCTCGAATCGTCGTTCGGTGTCACCCTGCTCGCGCTCGACAAGAAGCGGCCGAAGCAGATGAACATCAAGGAACTCATCGAGTGCTACATTGAGCACCGGCGAGATGTCGTCACACGTCGCACGAAATTTCGCCTGCGACAAGCCGAAGACCGCGCGCACATCCTCGAAGGCTACATCATCGCCCTCGATAACCTGGATG